>CAYJJU010000004.1:54052-93977 GCA_964370635.1 uncultured Eubacteriales bacterium
CTATCAACAATAGTAACAGTAGGCGGAGTGACATACTATGCAGTATGGACAGCAAACAGTTACACAGCAACGTTTGACTCAAATGGTGGATTACCAGTAGCAGACCAAACAGCGCAAGGAACATTTGGCGGAAACTACGACTTTAGTGCAATAGTTGAACCATCAAGAGACGGATACACATTCGCAGGCTGGGGAACAACAAGCACAACAGCAGTAGCAGATGCAGAAGACATAGGCGAACTATCAACAATAGTAACAGTAGGCGGAGTGACATACTATGCAGTATGGACAGCAATCGAATACGACATCACTTATGAACTAAACGATGGAGCAGTTGATGCAACAACACCAAATCCACTAACATACGACATTACTAACAGCTTTACACTAAACAATCCAACAAGAGATGGATACACATTTGACGGTTGGACAGTTGAGTTAGTAGATGCAATCACAGTACCAGGTGATACAACAAATATTACTTTAGGTACAACAACAACAGTAGGCACAGGAACTTACGGAAATCTTAAGTTCACAGCAAACTGGCTAAAAAATATTCCAAACGAGCAAGAGCTAGAAGCTTATGTATATTCAGAAATTCACACATATACTGATAGAGAATACACAGTTACAGCAGCAGAAATCGAAACTTTCTTAACAAACAAAGGTTTACTTCCAACAGGCGCTAGCGTAGAGAGAGCGACAGTAGGAAGAACAGATTACGGTACAACTAGCTTTGAGTACACGGTTACAGGTTTAGTTGGTTACACACAAAACTCATTTGTTGTAACAGACAATACCCTAACAGTTAACAAAGCAACACTAACAGTAACACCAACACATGCAGATGTTACTTACGGTGATCCAGTTCCAACAGATGGATATGGATATACACTTAGTGGATTTGTAGGCACAGTTGATAATGCAAACAATATCGGTCTAACAGGCACAATAGCTCAAGACCAATATTCTACAACTTACCAACAAGACAACCTTCCAAATGCGGCAGGGTACACAATTACTCTACAAAGTACAGGTAACTTATCATCGACTAACTACAACTTTGCACTTGCAACAGGAAGTCATAATGTTGATAAAGCATCTATAAACGATGAAACGGATTTAGCAAACAATGATGTAGATGTAACTTATGATTCAAATTCACACGCACCTACAGTTGTATTAAGCAATGTAGTGCCTAACACAGGCTTTACTTTAGATTATGGTACAGGTACAGTTAGCGCAACATCACTTGCAGACGGTACAGCAACATTTACATTACCGTCAACAATAGATGCAACTTTAGATGCAGACTTAAACTTAGACCCAATAGTTTATGGCTATACAATTACTTCAAACGGCTATGAGGACATTTCTAGCTCAGTATCAACTTCTATAGCAAGAAGAAATGTAACTCTAACAGCAAACGATGTAACAGCAGAGTATTTAGAGCAAGGCATAACTAATGCTGGTGTCGCTGAATCCGGCGCACACAATATTATCGAGGCAGATAGAAACGGCTTAGCAATAGGCGTTACTAATCTACAAGACCCAGATGCACTTGCAAATATACTTCCAATAACACCTAGCAACGGTGCTTATGACTTTGCAAATACAACAGCAGATGTATTTGGAGTAAGCTTTACAGCTAACAACAACTACAACATCACACTAGTAAATGGTTCACTAACAGTTGTTGCAAATGAATTTGTTGGCACTGATGGCGAAACTCTAATTACAGAAGTAGATGTTGACACAATTTATAATGCTCAACCACATGCACCAGCAGTTACAGCAAGCACAACAAATGGCCAAACTGCAACTATCATGTATGGTAATGCGGTAGGTAATTACACTGAAACATTGACAGCTGCAGGCTTCCCAACAAGAACAGACGCAACTGAAAATAACGGTGAAACAATTACTTACTTCTATGAAGTAACAGCACAAGGTTATGTACCTGCACAAGGTAGCGTAACAGTTGACATTGCAAGAAGAGATGTAACTCTAACAGCAAATAGTGCGCAAAGAGAATATCTTGAAGCACTAGGCACAGCAGAGTCTTACACAGAAACTGCAGGCAACATTATAGCAACTGATGTACAAGGACTAAACATTAATGTAAATCATGATGCAGCAAACGTAGCAACACTACTAAACACAGTTCCAACAGGTGATGGAACAGGAACAGGTTATACTTATGCAGATACAACAGCAGATGTATTTACAATAACCCACACAGCTAACAACAACTACGACTTCACACTAGTAAATGGTTCACTAACAGTTGTTGCAAATGAATTTGTCGACGAAGATGAGAGCTTAATCAACGCAACAAATGTAAATGAAACATATGACGCAACACCTTATGCACCATCAGTTACAGCAAGCACAACAAATGGCCAAACTGCAACTATCATGTATGGTAATGCGGTAGGTAATTACACTGAAACATTGACAGCTGCAGGCTTCCCAACAAGAACAGACGCAACTGAAAATAACGGTGGAACAATTACTTACTTCTATGAAGTAACAGCACAAGGTTATGTACCTACACAAGGTAGCGTAACAGTTGACATTGCACAGCTTGACCTACCTCTAACAGCTAACAGCTCAAGAGTTGAGTATCAAGCAGGCGTGGCACAAACAGTTTCAGGCGTTGAAGAAACAGGTACATCTATAGTAGATCATAGAGTCGTTTCAACATCAAGCGTAACTGAAACATTCCCAGGCACATATCCACACGTTGCAACTCTAGCCGATGTAACAATTACTGACGCTACAGGCACACCAGTAACAAACAACTACGACATTACTTTAACAGATGGTTCACTTGAAATCTATCTACCAGAAGTAATAGAAATTCCGTCAGAGTATTCTGCGGACTTCAACAAAATTTATGACGACGTAGCACTAAGCGTAACAGCCGACCAAATCGCAAGAGCAGTTGAAGATTTACTTTCACTACCTGTAAACTATCTAGTAGCAGATAATGGTCTATCAACAACAGGCGGCGACGTAGCCGACAGCGCTACAGGACTACAAGTTATGGTTAGACTAGCAAGTGATGAAAACAACATGACTGAGGCAAGTGTTGATTTAACAATTGCACAAAGACCAGTTGACTACACACTAGCAGGACTAATTACACCATTCCAAACACTTACAACTGATGCACAAAAAGCAGCTTTATACACAGACGCAGCTCTTGAGGCTACCGGTGTACTGCCACAGGATATCGCAAGCTTCGGCTTTGGTATCAGCATAGCAGATGAAGCTACTCTAGTAGAAACAGTTGACACACACGAAGACGTTATATCGCTAACATTCACAGCAAATCCAAACTATGTATTCACAGTTAATACAAGTGATTTGACAGTTGATAACAGCATAGGCGGTATAGCAACTATAGACGCAGCAGGCGCACCTGTAGCAAAAGTTTATGATGCAACACCAATTACAGCATCACCTGCAATGTTCGCAGTTACAAATCAAGACGGCGATGACATAAGTGGCGATGTAACTCTTGTTGAGTATTCAACAGACGGTGGCACAACATTTACAACTACAGCTCCAAGCATCACAGGCGTTGCTGCAGTACCATTCACAGCAAGATTTACAGTTTACGGTTATGATCCAATTATCGCTCAAGCAACTCTAGCAGTTACACCAGCTCCTGTAACATTTACAGTAGCAGATGCAACTAAAGTAGCAGGCGATGCAGACCCAGCATTCGTAGCAGGCGTAACAGCCGGTACAGTTTACGGCGCACAAGATATCGTTTATGCTATCACTCGTGAAGCAGGCGACGTTGCAGGCGAAACTTACGAACTAACAGGTTCACAAGTTGGAACAAATCCAAACTACACAGTAACATTCGTCCCAGGTACACTAACAGTTACAGCTCCAGCAGTAGAAGTTATTCCAGATGAGCCAACTCCTCTAGATGAAACTCCTGACGATGAAGAGCCAACAACTACTGATATCGAAGACGAAGATGCACCGCTAGACGACGGCGAAGGCACAACTGAAATAGAAGACGAAGAAGCACCTCTAGCCTCAGGCAGAGCATGGAGCTTGTTTGACTTAATCATGACAGGTGTAGCAATCGTTCTAGCTCTTGGCTACCTAGTAGTTAGACCAAGAAAAGAAGAGTATCAAACTCAAGAAGAAGAAGAAAGCAAGAACAAAAAACGTCTATTCACAAGCCTAGGCTTAGCCATCATGGCAGTGTTCAGCGTAGTTCTACTACTTCTAACTCAAGACTTTACTCAACCTATGATAGTATTTGATATCTACAGCGTAGTATTCGCAGTAGTAGCTCTAGTTCAAGCAGGCGTTATGTTCTTCGTAAGAAAAAAAGACGATGAAGACAACAAAACAGCTCAATTTTAATAGAGATTAAGTTAAGTACTCATTAAAACAAAAAATGCAAGGCGTGAAGAAATTCACGTCTTGCTTTTTTATTTGTAATATTTCTTTATCTGTGTTATGATTTAGTAAAGATTGTTTATAATGAGGAGCTTAGTATGAATATAAGAAAAATCAAAAGTGAAGATTTTGAGTCTATTTCAAAATTAGTTTTGCAAGTGCACGATTTGCACTATAAAAATAGACCCGACATTTATAATGATATTGATCCATTTGAGAAAAGCTATTTTGATTTTCTCATGAATGATGAAAATACTATTTCTATAGTGTGTGAGATTGACAGTAAGATTGTAGGATTTTGTGTAACAACTATACGCAAACCTTCAAATAATCCACTTCTTAAACCTAGATTGGTCGCCTATATTGAAGATATGTGCGTAGATAGCAACTATCGAAGAAATGGTATTGGAAAAAAGTTATTCGATGAAACTGTTCGTCTTTCAAAAAATCAAGGAGCGACTAGTGTTGAGTTAATGGTTTGGAATTTTAATTCTGAAGCAATTTCTTTTTATGAAAAATTAGGGTTTTCACACCGAAGTCATATTATGGAATATAAAGTCTAGAACTTAGTATAAGCGTTTGACGAGGTGATGTTTTGTTGTATGTATATTAGGTGAAATCGTAGGGGCTCTGCTCTTGCCGTTTGTCTAAAATTGGTAAAGCATACATTAAGTTAAAATATAATTTTATCTGTGTTATGATTTAGTAAATTGATATAATGGGAGGTATGACATGAATTCAAATATAATAGTTATCGGTCCGATACGTTCGGGTAAATCTACTATCTGTAAAAAACTTTCCGAAAAATTACAGATGACTCATTTTGACATGGATGAACAACGTGAATATTTATATCCTGAAATGGGGTATTCAAATGAAATTGCCGAGGCAGAATTTGATTTGAAAGGAATTGAAGGTTGGTATCTATATCAAAAAGATTTTGAACTAAACGCAGTTAAAATTGCACTTTCAAAGAATAATAATGCTGTCATTGAGTTTGGTGGCGGGCAGAGTGTATATGAAGAAAAATCAAGAGTAGAAGAATTTATTAATTTGATGAGTGAAGAAGAATATGTTTTTTTGCTATTGCCTTGTGCCGATATTCAAAAATCGCTAGAAATTCTTGATAAGCGAATTGGAGATGAAGACGCAGAAAAAATACTGAATCGCAAATTTATTAATTCATACACAAACAAGCAAGTTGCTAGATTTACTATTTACACAGAGGGTAAAACCCCTGAGGAAACTATTGAAGAGATAATATCGCTATATAACAATGCCAAATAATCAAAAACTATAAAAAACAAACTACCACTATCAAAATTTGATAATGGTAGTTTGTTTTTATATAGCAATTTGAACGCATGAAATGCGTTCACTACAACACAATTCTCAATTTATACGCTTCCTTTAAGCCATTTTTTTGAATATAGCCTGTATGCAAAGAAAATGCCTCTAACGGCAAGCTCTAGTGCCATTGCTATCCATACGCCTACAAGGCCTAAACTTGATACTAAAAGATAGGAGAACACGATTCTGACGCCCCACATGGTAATAAGCGTTATTACAAACGGTGCCTTTGTGTCGCCCGCTCCTCTTAGACAGCCTGAAATTGCTATGGACATTGCAAAAAACGGCTGTGCGTATGCCACTATTTTTAATACTTCTGAGCCAAGGGCAATGACCTCGGGGTCTGCTGTGAAAATGCTCATTAGTGGGGTTGAGAATATGTAGAGTAAAATGCCCGCTATAGTCATTATGATTATGCCTATAAAATTAATGAGCTTTGCAAATCGAAAGGCTAAATCTTGCCTGTTTGCGCCTATAGCCTGCCCTATCATAGTAGTGCCTGCCGTTGCTATTCCAAACGCAGGAAGGTAGCTTACCGCCTCGGCAGTTACCGCTAAGTGGTTGGCCGCTATTGCGACTGTTCCTATGGAGCTTATTATGCCTGTGATTAAAATTTGTGCCGCCGATATTGTAACACGCTCAAGTGCCACAGGTGTACCAAGTCGCACGACAGTTTTGAGGGTTTTTGCAGAATATTTAAAGCTTGTGTCTTTTGAAAGTTTAATGTAGCTTGATTTTTTAAATAGGACTAGTACAAATAAAAAGCTAATTATAAATAGTGAAATTGCAGAGCCTAGGGCCGCACCAATAACGCCCAAATCTGCGCCCCACATGATAATTTTAATGCCGAAAACTTCGAGCTCTCTTGTGGGATAGATAAACAAGAAGTTTAGTGTTACATTTATTATATTGATAAATAAATTTAGTATCATGGGTGTTTTTGTGTCGCCAGAACAGCGGATTATAGCACCCACCATCATGACACACATATTAAAAGGAAGGGCGGCGGCTATTATCATAAAATACTGCACTGCCTGAGTGTGTATGTCCGCGCTAGCACCAAGCCATGTCGGTAGAAAGTTTGAAATTGACAGGGCTAAAGCCGACATAAATACACCGAAAATCACTATGGATTTAAGCCCTTGTGCGACTATATGCTTTGCCTCACCAAAGTCCTTAGCGCCTATTTTTTGCGCAACCTGCACCGAAAATCCTATGGACACGGCATTTAAAATTCCGTTAAAAAGCCAAGTTGTACTTGCGGTAATTCCTATGGCGGCCGTGGCAGACGCTCCTAAAGAGCCTACCATTGCGGTGTCGATATACTGCACCATGGTGACCATAATTTGCTCAAAAATAGAAGGTAGAGCCAAGGTGCTTATAAGTATCAATATGCTTTTTAATTTAACCTCATCCTTATTATCAAGCATGCTTTGTAAGGGGTTAATTTTCTTCATCAACTGTGACCTCTGTCCTCTCCGCTTATTGGTGGCACAATATGTTTTTTGCCCTCTTCATCCATTGCGATGTAGGTAAATTCTGCCTCGCAAATTCTTTTGTGTGGGCGTCTCCCGTGGTCATAGGGTTCAACATTTGCCATTACTTTTATTTTCATTGAAGTTTTGCCCACAGATGTCAAAATTGCCGTTAGATTTACTATGTCGTTTGGCATTGCAGGCTCAAAAAATTCCAAATTTTTCGCACTGGCTGTTACCACGTCGTATTCCGCATGTCTTTTGGCGCAAATCGCACCGACAACGTCCATCCACGCCATGAGCTGGCCTCCAAAGAGTCTGCCTGCACCGTTGATATGCGACTGCAACACGAGTTGGGTCATGGTGGTAAATGATTGTTCTCTGTTTTTTGATTGCATAATTACCTCTATTTTTTATTTAATTTTTTCTTATTCGAAAGCTTTTTTTGTCGACTTAGTTTCGACATTTTTTTAGGTTTTTTAGTTGTTTTACTTGCAATGTTTACAAGGCCTGCACGCTTGTCGGAGTGTCGCATTTTTATAAGGCAGTTGCTGTCATTTCCGATTAAATCCGTTCTCTTTGCAGACATTAATGCCTTTACCACCATGTCGTAATTTTTGGGGTCACGGTACTGAATAAGTGCCCTTTGCATGGCTTTTTCTGTAGGAGTTTTTGCAACATATACAGGTTCAAGTGTTCTGGGGTCAAGACCTGTGTAGTACATACAGGTTGAAATTGTAGACGGGGTGGGATAAAAATCTTGCACTTGCTCGGGCATGTAGCCCAAATCCCTTAAATATTCGGAAAGCCTTATCGCATCTTTAAGCTCAGACCCTGGGTGCGAGGACATTAAATATGGTACAACATATTGGTCCTTTGAAAGCTTTTTATTAAGTTCTTTATATCTTTTTGTAAATGCCCTATAGACACTGTTTTGTGGTTTACCCATTTTTGATAGAACAGGGTTTGACACATGCTCGGGTGCTACTTTTAATTGGCCACTGATATGATGTTTTACAAGCTCTTCAAAAAAGCCCTCGTCCTTATCGTTTATCAAGTAGTCAAACCTTATTCCTGAGCGTATAAACACTTTTTTTACGCCGTCTAAATTTCTGAGTTTTCGCAAAAGCTCTAAGTAATCGGAGTGGTCAATCTCTAAATTTTTACATGGAGTGGGGAAAAGACACTGTTTATCTTTACATGCGCCTGCCTTAAGCTGTTTTTTACAGGCAGGTTTTCTAAAGTTTGCCGTAGGTCCACCGACGTCGTGAATATAACCCTTAAATTCAGGGTCTTTTATCATTATTTTTGCTTCGCTTACCAGTGAGTCGTGGCTTCTTGTTTGAATAATTCGCCCTTGGTGAAAGGTGAGGGCGCAGAAATTACAGGAGCCAAAACAGCCACGGTTGCTAATTAGGCTAAATTTAACCTCTTCAATCGCAGGTATTCCTCCCATGCTTTTATATGATGGGTGGTAATCCCTTGTATAAGGCAGGGCGTACACAGCGTCCATTTCCTCCTGTGTTAAAGGAGGTTGGGGTGGGTTTTGCACCACAAATAAGTCACTTGCATATGGTTCTATTAAAGTTTTTGCGGTAAATGGGTCTGTGTTTGAATACTGTTTGTAAAAGCTCTTAGCATAAAGCTCTTTGCTTGTAGTAATTTTATCAAAGGCGGAGAGTTTTATGCCGTCTGTTATATTATCTGCGTTTTTTGCCTTATAAACCGTACCTTTAATAAATGTAATTTCGCTTACAGGTATGCCACTATTAAGCGCATTTGCAATTTCCACTATACTGCGCTCGCCCATGCCGTATGATACGATATCCGCTTCGCTTTCTAAAAGTATAGAGCGAAAAACTTTGTCCGACCAGTAGTCATAATGAGCAAGTCGTCTAAGGCTTGCCTCAATTCCGCCTACTATAATAGGTATGTCGCTATAAGTTTGTCGTATGAGTTTTGAATACACAGTTGTGGCGTAGTCGGGGCGTTTTCCCATTACGGCACCGGGACTGTAAAAGTCTTTTTTGCGCCTTTTCTTTGACACGGAATAGTGGTTTACCATGGAGTCCATGTTGCCGCTTGATACCAAAAAGCCAAGCCTTGGTTTTCCGAAAATATTAATGCTTTCCTTGTTTTTCCAGTCAGGCTGTGCGATTATTGCAACGGAAAATCCGTTTGCCTCAAGTATTCTTGAAATTATCGCAGTGCCAAAAGATGGGTGGTCTACATAGGCGTCTCCGCTTACATACACAAAGTCATATTCTAGCACTCCGCTGTCTATCATTTCTTTTTTCGTTATGGGTAAAAATTTATTGTTCAATTTGTTGCTCCTAAAAATTTTTCAATAGGACTTATGTCCACATTGTTTGTGTCGGCATGTCTTAAAAAGCTTAGAAGATGAGCGGCTATTTTCTTTACTCCACCGTCTTTATTGCTCTCTATATTCAAAGGCATGATAGGGTCGTGCACGCTAAGCCTTAGCAAAAGCCAGCCGTCGCCATTTTTCTCATCAAAAGAAATTCTCATGCCCTCTCTGTTATCGGATGCTACGGTGAATTTATTTTCGAGCGCCCATGCTTCAAGCGAGTTTATTAGGTTTTCGCCAACAGGTCTAAAATCATCGCAAAGTATAGGGAATCTAAGCTCTATTTCTTCTTTTGCAATTTTTAAATCATCTATTAAGTAAGAGAGTTTTTTACCCTCTTTTTTTAGTCTTGCCATTTCAATTATGATTTTTGTGACTAAATATGCACCGTCGTCAAGGAAATAATTCTCACGCATTGCGGCATGTCCGCTGGTTTCTATCGCAAGAGGGCAGTTAATTCCCTCGTTATTTAGCCTTATTGCCTCGTTAATTACGTTTTTATATCCTCTTTTAAATCTGTGATGCACTCCACCTAGCTTGTTTTCTATATAATCCTTAAGCCCGTCGGAGGTTATGGAGTCCGTTACTATTGTTCCACCCTCATTTCCTTTTAAGGCTATTGCAGAGGATATTGCAACGAGTGCGTTTCTGCTAATTTCCACGCCGTTTTCATCGACCGCCGCACCACGGTCCACGTCTGTATCAAAAATTACACCTAAGTCGGCATTTGCCTTTACGGTTGCAGAGGACACGCAGTGCATTGCCTCTTTATCCTCGGGATTTGGCACGTGGTTTGGGAACATTCCGTCGGGCTCTAAAAATTGGCTGTCGCCTACGTCTGCGCCTAAGGGGGCGAGCACGTCGCTTGCGTAAAATCCACCGGCGCCGTTTCCTGCATCTACGACTATTTTAAAGCCGTCAAGTGGCTTCTCATAATTTTCTGCATTTATGCCAGATTTAATCATTTCACGCAAATTTTTTGCATATTTTTTCATGTAGTCAGATTTAATAATCTCTCCGCCGTCGGCTAAGGGAGCGGTGTCGCCGTTTTGCGCAAATTCTAAAATTTCAGATATGTCACAGCTTTCTAAACCGCCATTTTCTGTAAAGAATTTTAATCCGTTTCGATTAAACGGGTGGTGGCTTGCGGTAATTTGTAGAGAGGCATGGCATGGAATCTCTTTTACCGCCATAAACATAGAGGGAGTGGAGGCAAGTGCGCAGTCGTAAACCGTAGCCCCTGCATTTTTAAATACCTCTTTAATTACCGCGCTAATTCTGTCTGCCGAAATTCTGGAGTCGTGCCCCATGGCTAGTTTTAAGTCCCTTGCTTTGATGCTAAGGCTCTTTTCGCACCAGCGTAAAAAGCCGTTGGCTATGGCGGAAATGACTTCATTTGTCAAATTAATTTCCTGACCACTTACACCCTCACTTGCAACGCCTCTTATGTCTGTTCCACTTTTTAGTGTTTTATATATCATGATGAATACTCCTTTGTTTATTTAATTTCACATACTACAATTATATACGACAAAAAGAAAAAAATAAATACAAATATGTAAAAAGTTCTACTTTATTTTTAGGCGTTTGTATGGTAGAATTATTAAAGTTAGCTATAAAGAGGTGAATCGATGGGAAAGTCAAAAAAAACTACAAATAAAAGCGCAACTATGCCTATTTTTATATTGTTTATTTTAACAGTAATCGTAGTTGGCGCATATAGATTTATGCCTCTTTTTGAACAGCTTCAAAGTGGCCCTGAATTAAAGCAGGGCGCGATAAATGCCCATTTTTTAGATGTGGGACAAGGCGATGCAGCCCTTGTGCAAATACCAAATGAAGACGGAACATATTTTAATTTGCTTATAGACAGCGGTGAATACAGTCAGGCGGACACGCTGCTTGAAAGTTTAGATGGTATAGGCGTCGAAAAACTTGATGCCATAGTCGCAAGCCACCCCCACGCCGACCATATCGGAGCCATGGCAACGGTAATTGAAAATTACGATGTAGAAAACTTCTACACATCGGACATACCGGACTCGCTTTTGCCCACCACCAAAAGTTATGAAACCATGCTTGATGCCTTGATAGAATTTAACGTGCCGGTAACTTACCTTGAGGCAGGAGATAGCATAGACACGGGGACAGATGCAAGAATTGAAATTTTATCGCCATTTAGTGAAGAGGAGTATGAGGATTTAAACGACTACTCTATTGTAATGAAAATAAGTCTTTTTGAGCAAAGTTTCTTGTTCACAGGCGATGCCGAAAGAGCGGCGATAGACTTAATGATAGAAAAAGGCATGAATTTAGAGGCAAAGGTGCTAAAAGTGCCACATCACGGCTCTACTACAAGCACTTATGAAGAGATGCTTGAAAGCATAAAGCCTGAAATTGCAGTTATTTCATGCGGGGAAGACAATTCGTACGGTCATCCGCATGATGAAGTAGTAAAATATTTAGAAGATTTCGGTTGTGAGATAAAAGAGACCGCTAAAGAGGGAAATATATTAATAAATTAAAGGAGAGAGATTATGAAGCTTAGTTTTCGTTGGTATGGAGAAGATGATAAGGTAAGCCTTGAAAATATAAGGCAAATACCAAAAATGCACTCGGTAGTAACGGCAGTGTATGACGTAGCCCCCGGCAAAGTTTGGAAAGAGGAAAGCATACAAAGGCTTAAAAATTTAACCGAAAACGCAGGGCTTAACTTCGATGTAATAGAGTCTGTGCCCGTGCATGAGGACATTAAACTTGGAAGAAATAATAAAGACGAGCTTATTGAAAATTACTGTGAAAACATAAGGCGCCTTAAAAAAGCAGGTGTAAAGGTGATTTGCTATAATTTCATGCCGGTCTTTGACTGGACAAGGACGGATTTAGAGCATGTTTTAGAAGACGGCTCGACTTCTCTTGTCTATTATCATAAAGATGTCGAGGGTGTAGACCCAGTAAAAAGCGATATGTCGCTTCCGGGTTGGGATGCAAGCTATAGCAGAGAAGAGCTTAAAGAGCTTGTTAACACCTATAGAAAAATAGACGAGGAAACACTTTGGGATAATTTAAAATACTTTTTAGAAAAAATTATTCCCGTGGCAGAAGAAAACGACATATATATGGCAATCCACCAAGACGACCCGTGCTGGGGAATTTTCGGACTGCCAAGGATAATTACTGACGAAAAAAATCTAGACAGGTTTTTAAAACTTGTGGATAGCAAGCATAACGGCCTTACATTTTGTGTGGGCTCACTCGGTTGCAGTGGCAAAAACGACCTGCCTAAAATGGCAGAAAAATATGCTAAAATGGGGAGAATTCATTTTGTGCACATGAGAAATGTTGCAGTGAGTGAAGATGGATTTGAAGAGAGGGCGCACGCCTCGTCTTGTGGCTCGGTAGATATGTATGCCGTGATGAAAGCGCTTTATGACGGCGGATTTAAGGGATACATAAGGCCTGACCACGGCAGAATGATTTGGGGTGAAACAGGGCGAGCAGGATACGGACTTTATGACAGGGCGCTCGGTGCTACCTATCTTAACGGCTTATGGGAAGCCATAGAGAAATCTAGTCTATAAGATGGCGGTGGCAGATATGGATAGAAGAAGATATTCAAAAAGAAAAAAGAAAAAACCGCCCGTCTACTTCTTTGCATTTGCAGGCCTTGCCAGTGCAGTGCTGCTTGTTGTCGGAGTCGTTAGCGTAATGGCAGGCTTATTTTCTAAGCCTCCTGCAGTAGTACAGGTGGATAAGATAGTGTCTAGTGACAATGCATCCAAGGCGCAAACAGACGATAATATCTTAGGCTCGACATCGACGCCTCAGCTTGAAAGCGAAGACACAGAGAGCGGCGGAAAAGTGGAGGGTTTAGATTTATCTGTAGAGGGCATAGACTTTACACCGGGAGTGTTTTCTCTTGAAAACATGTTTGAGGGAACAATTTTGGGTGAGAGCGAAGAGGCAGACGATGAATACATAAACGACATAGTATTTGTAGGAGAGTCCACCACTTATGGGCTTTATCATTACGGAGTGCTTCCAAAAGGCAAGGAAACAAAACATGTTTGGACACCGTCTAGTGGCACTTTGATGCTTACAAATGTGAATCAAGATATAGGAAAAGTTAATGTACATAATCCAAATACAGGCGTAAATGAAAACTTGCTTATAAGCGATGCGGCAGGGATTTATAAGCCGGAATACATGGTGATTACGCTAGGTCTTAACGGAGTAAGTTTTTATATTGACGACGATGTCCAGTATTATATCGGCGAATATGTAAAACTTATTAATGAGATAAAGGCGAAATCGCCCGACACAAAAATCATGGTGCAATCGGTGTTTCCAGTTGCACAGTCTTATGAGTATTCGGACAGCATTTCAAACGAGAGACTTAATAAGGCAAATTATTTGTTTGCAAAAATGTGCGAGCAAATGGAGATTAAATTTTTAAACACTGCACCAATTTTTATGAATGAAAACGGTGAAATGGCCGAAGACTATCATAATGGTGATGGACTACATTTGTCGCAAACGGCGTTACAAATGGAAATAGATTATATTAAAAATCATAAATATCAGTAATCGGGGGAAGTTTTAAATGAAAAAAATTTTATTAATTGTCTTGCTTGTTTCATTAACTGTGTTTGCCACAGCCTGTGGAAACTCAGACGATGCAAGCTATAAAACAGATGTTTTAGCAGGTGATTTGTGCACACAAATCGGGGAAGAAATAGGCCTTGCGCCTGATGCCATGGCTTTTTCTGATGAGGGAAGAATTTCGGCAGAGCATTTAAGCGATGTGGATTTTGAAATTACACAGTCCGTTGCGGCGTACTCATCATCGGTCAGCACGTCTTTAAACGAGATAGTAATCGTACAGGCAAAAACCGCTGAAGATGTTGCGACACTAAATACGCAGGTGGAAGCTTCGGTTTCAAACATGAAAGAAATAAGAACCACCTATGCAGATTATCTACCGGAAGAGTATGAAAAAGTAGAAAATACAAAAATCACACAAGTAGGAAACTATATAATGTACACGGTCCTTGACAGTGAAATGGAAGCGGCGGCGATAAGCGCCATGAAGAATGTTTTAAGCAGTTGAGCTTAGAAAGGTAAGTAAATGCTTTTTTCCAGTGTTTTATTTCTTTTTGTTTTTTTGCCTATAGTAATACTAATATATTATATTTCTCCAAGAAAAATAAAAAACTTGATATTGTTTGTATCAAGCCTGGTTTTTTACGCTTGGGGAGAGCCCATTTACATCTTGCTTATGATGTTCTCGTCTACCGTAGATTATTTTTGCGGGATTTTTATAGACAAGGGCAAAAAACAAAATAGCATAGCCATGCAAAGAACCGCCTTGATTTTAAGCATTATTATCAATATAAGCTTGCTTGCAACCTTTAAATACGCAGATTTTTTTATAATGAATGTAAATACATTATTTGGCGGAAATATGGCGCTTTTAAAACTCGGTCTGCCACTTGGAATTAGTTTTTACACCTTCCAGTCCATGTCATACACCATAGACTGCTACAGGGGTGAAGTCAAGGCGCAGAGGAATTTTATTACCTATTCTACCTATGTGTCACTCTTCCCACAGCTTGTCGCAGGGCCTATAGTAAGGTATAAATCGGTAGAAGACCAAATGGAAAACCGCAAAGAAAGCTTTGAGCTTTTTTCACAAGGCGTAATAAGGTTTGTTATTGGTCTTTCCAAAAAAATGTTAATTGCAAATAATTTGGGATATTTTTGGACGCATATTCAAAATTTGCCGTCAAATGAAATCTCGGTAATGACCGCGTGGCTTGGCATTTTTCTTTTTCCAATGCAACTGTATTTCGATTTTTCGGGATACAGCGATATGGCGATAGGGCTTGGTAAAATGTTCGGCTTTAGGCTAATAGAAAATTTTGATTACCCATTTATCGCAAAAAGCGTCACGGAATTTTGGCGCAGATGGCATATGTCGCTTGGCACTTGGTTTAGAGAGTATGTGTATTTTCCACTTGGCGGAAACAGAAAAGGAAGGGGAAGAACGTATTTTAACCTCTTTTTTGTCTGGTTTTTAACAGGACTTTGGCACGGTGCGACCTTTACAAATGTCCTGTGGGGACTTTGGAGCGGTGTGCTAATAGTCATGGAAAGAGCATTTTTATCAAAGGCACTTTCTAAAATACCTGCTATTTTTGCAAGGATTTACACAAATGTTTTTATGTTTATAGGACTTCTATTTTTGGCGTATGACGACATTTCGCCTTGCTTTGAGTTTATTGTAAAGGCATTTGGTGTAAACACAAATGTGTTTATTGATAGCACGTTTATATACTTCTTTATGTCATCACTTGTGCTGATAATATTGAGCATAATAGGTGCTACTCCGATTGTAAAGAAAACTGCTTTACAGATAAAAAAATCTTATGAGAACACAGTTTGTTATAATATAGCTTCAATGATTGTTATATTTTCGCTTTTACTTATCTGCACGGTCTTTTTGGTCAGCGAGACTTTTAATCCTTTCTTATATTTTAGGTTTTAAGGAGAAATAATGCAAAAATCAACATCTTATAAAATTTTCACCTTTACATTTTTAATATTTATTTTTGCGTTTCTTTCTGCACTGATATTTTTCCCTAAAGAAGAATTTTCCGAGCAGGAAAACAGGGTGCTTGAAAGCTTTCCAGAGTTTTCGATTGAAAGCCTACTAGAGGCGCAGTGGACAAAGGATTTTGAGACTTATTTAAACGACCACGCACCGTTTAGAAATTTTTTTGTCAGCGCAAGGACTGAAATAGTACAGGGCATAGGGTATAAGGAAGTAAACGGAGTATATTTAGGGCTTGATGGATATCAACTGCAAAAAATTGAAGTAGGCGAAGAGGACATGCAAATCTCACTTGACTCGGTATCTTCTTTTATACAAAATAATGAGGATAAAAATATTGTGGCATCGGTAGTGCCGTCGGCATCTTTTGTGCTAGAGGATAAACTACCGCAAAATGCGTATCTGCCTTTCGACGAGGAGAAATTCCAGTCAAATGCGCAAGCTTTACTAGGTGACAAGTATATTGACCTTACACCTGTCTTGAAAGATAGCGATGATGAATATATTTACTATAAAACCGACCATCACTGGACAACAAACGGGGCGTATATAGCCTTTGAAGAAATATCAGAAAAACTGGGGCTTGAGATTTTTGATGATTATGAAGTTTTAGAAATAAGTGATGAGTTTTTAGGCACAACTTACTCAAAGACCTCGATGTGGGGAAGTGATTTTGACACGGTTTTGCGGTATGACTTAAATTCTTATGAGTATGATTATGCCGTTACAATTCCTGAAATAAATGAAACGTATAATTCAATTTATTTTGAGGAATTCTTGTCAGAGAAAGACAAGTACCTATACTTTACAGGTCACAACAGGGCTTTAATAGAAATTCAGACAAAAAATAACACGGGAAAAGAAATTACTATAATAAAGGACTCGATAGCAAACGCTTTTATTCCTTTTTTAATTCCATATTACGATAAAATTAATGTAGTGGATTTAAGGTTTTACAATGAAGACATAAATGAGCTTATAAAAAATAGTGATGATGTGCTCATCCTTTATTACACAGAAGGCTTTTCTCAGCACACGTCAATTTCTAAACTTGCGAGGTAAGTATGCAAATTTTAATTAAAAATGCAACTATTTATGACGGCTTGGGAAGCAAGCCTTTTATAGGAGATGTCTTGACAAGGGGCGAAAAAATTGAAAAAATTTCCGATTGTATCAAGTGTTTTGACAAAGATGTGAAGGTGATTGATGCAGACAAAAAGATAGTTTGCCCAGGCTTTGTCGACATACATAGGCACTGTGACGCAAAGGTCTTAATCGACGAGGACTTTGGCAGGCTTGAAACGGCACAGGGCATCACGACTACAGTGGTCGGAAACTGCGGAATAAGTATTTTTCCCATAAAAGAAAATTCGCGTGACCTATACGACTTTCATCAAGCGGTGATAGGAAGGGTAAATGGTGACTTGCCAAAAAGTTTTTTGCAGTATAAGAGAAAGCTTTTGGAAAGCCCACCCACAATTAATTTAGGCACTATGATAGGCATGGGCGCCGTGAAAATGATGGTAAAAGGCTTTTCTGCCACCCCGTTTACCAGGGAAGAGATTGAAAAAGCGAAAGCCATAGTTGAAGATGCGCTTGAAAACGGCGCACTTGGGGCAAGCCTTGGCATAATGTACATACCGGAGTGCTACAGCAGTGTAGAGGAAATGGCAGAAATTTTAATGCCATTAAAAAAATATAATAAGCCAATAACCGCACACATAAGGGGCGAGGGTAACAGCATGGTAGACAGCGTCAAAGAGGCGGTAGAGATAGCAAGACTTGTCGGAGTGCCACTTCAAATAAGCCATTTCAAAAGTTGTGGAATGAAAAACTGGGGAAAGGAAATATTTAGGGCGATAGATTTTATCAACCTGTCAAGGAGTACAGATTTACAGATAAGCTGTGATTTTTACCCATATGAAGGCGGAAGCACCTCGCTTACCACGATGTTACCGCCCTGCTTTGTAAAAGGCGACTTGCAAAGTGCATTAAAAAGGCTAGGCACTGCGCAGGGTGTAGAGGAATTTAGGAAGGCTAGCCTTATAGACTATAAGGACTGGGACAACTATGTCGTCGGACTCGGCTGGGACAAGATGATAATAAGTGCGGTAGAAAAAGAAGAGTTTGTAAAGCTGGTAGGCTTGTCGGTGTCGGATGCGGCGGAGAAATTCGGCTATGAAGACGGGGCAGAGCTTGCGGCAAAACTAATGCACGAAGAGAACGGAAAAACCACGATAATAATAATGAGCATAGACAAAAACGACATAGACGAAATTGCAAAACTTCCATATTCTACGGTGATATCCGACGCACTTTATGCAGACACAGACACCGTGCATCCAAGGCTTTACGGTGCTTTTCCAAAGATAATACGTGAATTTGTGCTAGAGAGAAAAATTCTTACAATGGAGCAGGCAATAGAAAAAATGACCTCAATGCCGGCACGTTTTATGGGAATTCGTGACAGGGGAGTCCTAAACGAGGGTGCTTATGCCGACATAATTATGTTTGACCCTCAAAAATTTAAAGACAATGCAAGCTTTGAAAATGGAAAAAAACTTGCAACCGGCCTTGATTTCATGATGATAAACGGCAGGATTATACGTGAAAACGAGGAATTTAATAACACCAATAATGGAAAATTTTTATATAATTAAAGGAGAAAAAACCATGAACGTATACGACAAACTAAAGGAAATGAACATCACTTTACCACCACCGCCTCCAAAAGGCGGGATTTACACACCCGTAATGCCATTCGGGCAAAATCTGCTTTATTGCAGTGGCTGTGGCCCCGATATAGGCGAGGGCACTGTAATTAAAGGAAAACTTGGCAGTGAAATATCTCTTGAAGAGGGGCAAAAGGCGGCATATAACTGCATGCTAAATGTCATTTCTAACCTGCATAACTACTTAGGCGACTTAAATAAAATTAAAAAATTTGTAAAAGTGCTTGCATTTGTTAGGGGAGAAGACGATTTTACAAATCAACCGCAAGTCGTAAACGGAGGAAGCCAGCTTCTTTTAGATATTTTTGGAGAAGAAAAGGGACTTCCCGCACGCTCTGCCATAGGGACAAACTCTCTACCCGGCGGAATTACCTGCGAAATTGAGTGCTTGGTGGAAATAGAGTAATGTACGACTTTGATAGACAAAATGAAATTTGCTCGCCCGGCCTTGTTTTCTACACAGATTTAATTGAGAAAAACATCTCAAAAATGATAGAAATGGCAGGTGGCGCACAAAATTTATGGCCTCATATAAAGACGCATAAATGCAGTGAGCTGGTAAAAATGCAGATGGCAAAGGGCATAATGCGCTTTAAAACCGCAACAATAGTAGAGGCGCAAATGGTGGCAAGCTGCGGTGCTTTACATGTGATGCTTGCCTATCCCTTGGTGGGGCCTAATATGAAGCGTTTTAAGAATTTATGCGACAGCTACAAGGAAACAAAATTTTATGCCGTGGCAGACGACCTTACACAAGTAAGGCTTTTATCCGAGTGTTTTAGCAAAGAAAATCCCATAAATTTGCTCATTGATGTGAATTTAGGGCAAGAGAGGACAGGCGTAAATCTTGATAGGCTTGAAGAATTTTATGCGCAGTGCCAAAAAATAGATGCTGTAAAGCTCATGGGCTTGCACTGCTATGATGGACATAGGCATGAAAAAAGTTTTTCTCAAAGGATGTATGAGGTTGAAAAGACGGACAATGCGTTAAGAGAAGTGCTAAAAAATCTTTCGGACTGTGAAATTCTTGTCTTGGGTGGCACTCCGTCGTTCCCATGCCATGTAAAAACCATGGAAAATGCCTATTTTAGCCCTGGAACGCTTGTTTTACACGACTATGGATATGCTAAATCCTACCCCGACATGGACTTCAATATCGGGGCGGCGATACTCACAAGGGTTATTAGCCACCCTACAAAAAATACTTTTACCATAGACTTAGGAACAAAGGCGGTGTCTTGCGATTCAAAGGACATTCGTGCCGTGATTTTCGGCATGGAATATGCCAAAACCATAATGCATAATGAGGAGCACATGGTTTTGCAGCTTGATGATAAAGACCTGCAGTATATGCCAGAAATTGGCACAGAGCTTTTTGCACTGCCGTGGCATATTTGCCCTGCGGTAGCGCTTTATAATAAGGTAGCACAGGTTGAAAATGGCAAATTTATCAAATATTTAGACATAGACGCAAGGGACAGAATTTAGCAATACTTGCCAAAAATATGAATATGTGGTATAATAACTGAAAATTTATTTAAGGAGTGATATTATCCATTATGGATGAGCACAGTATAACGTTAATTTCTATACTTATTGTTTTAGTTGGTCTTTCGGCATTTTTTTCATCGACAGAAACGGCATTTTCTTCGATGAGCAGGGCAAGAATTAAGAGCATGGCGCAAGAGGGCGTAAAAAACGCGAGGCTTGCATACAAGCTATCGGAAAACTATGATGAGCTTATATCTACTATATTAATAGGAAACAATATAGTAAATATTGCTGCGGCTACTTTGGCGACGATTTTGTTTGTCGGATTTTTTCAAGAAAACGGCGCAACAGTGTCAACGGTAGTAATGACTGTAGTCGTGCTAATTTTTGGTGAAGTAACGCCAAAAAGTCTTGCAAAAGAAAGCCCTGAGAGCTATTCAATGGCGGTGGCACCTGTCATGAATGTGCTTATAATGGTGTTTAAACCCATTAATTTCTTGCTTGTAAAATTTAAAACCGCCATAGGAAAGTTGTTTAAAATCAAGGGAACTACTACAATCACAGAAAATGAGATTATTACCTTGGTTGAAGAAGCAGAGCAAGTAGGCGGAATAGAGGAGCACGAGCGTGACCTTATTAAAAACGCCATAGAGTTTGACGATTTAGATGTAATGGACATAGTAACACCGAGGATTAACGTGGTGGCTATTGATATAACAGACAGCGCCGACGAAATTTTCAGAATGTTTAGAGAGACAGGATACTCAAGATTTCCGGTTTATGAGGGTACTGTTGATAGTATAGTGGGTATAATTAATGAAAAGGATTTTCATAATCGCATGATGCATGAAAATACTCTTATAAATAGTATAATAAAACCCGTGGAATTTGTCCCTCCCTCGATGAAGATATCAGAGCTTTTGAAGACTTTTCAAAAGAAGAAGCTTCATCTAGCGGTCATAGTGGACGAATTTGGCGGAACAGAGGGGATAGTTACTTTAGAAGACATACTCGAAGAGCTTGTAGGCGAGATTTGGGACGAGCATGACGAGATGGAAGCTAGTATGATAGACTTAGGTTCAGGCGAGTATTTAGTGCCTACAGCGGTAGACCTTGACGAGCTTTTTGAAGAATTTAAAATAGTAGACGAAACCGAGGCTTCCACCGTAAACGGCTGGGTAATTGAAAACATAGACAAAATACCCTCGGTGGGAGACAATTTTGAGTTTGATAATTTAAGTATATTAGTCACCAAGGTAGAGAATAAAAGAGCAACCGAGATTAAAGTTAAAGTCAACTACCCTAAGGTAGAGGACGAGGATTGAAAGATAGCTAGTAGTCGAGGTAACCCCTTATAACTATGACAAATTGTAATAAATGGGACACGGTTTTGCCGTGTTCCGTTTCCTTTTATATAGATTTTCATTAAAAAAGCTTGGGTGTCGCTTGTGAATAAATTGTCGAAGTTTTGAAGCTGCTAAATTGCCATATTCACAATTTAGTCATTGTTTACTATCATAAAGTTCATATTTGTGCAATTTGTCAATTGACCTTTACAAAACAATTTTTTTCCGTACAAATTTTTAAAAATGCATTGACTTTTTAACCCCGAAATGATATAATCGGCAACGAAAAAGCAAGTAGCAAGTTTTAAATTTTTAGTTATTATGACTACATATAGACTTTGTTACAAACTGTAACGCATTCGATTACATTTTGTAACAGGTTGTGTACTCTCAAACTACACCGAAGTCAAAAATTGCTTTAAAGCTAAATTTTGCCAAAGCTTGAACATGGGTTTAACTTAGCCCAATTATAATTTTATTAGGAGGCAAATACAGTATGAAAAAAAGAATTATCACATCTTTACTTGCAGTTGCAATGCTAGTTTCTGTTATAGCTATCGGCTTTACAGGCTGCGGCGACTCAGAAGGTATGACAATTGTTGGCACACCTAGAGCCGAGACTTTAATAGTTGAGACTCAAAACCCAACAGACACTCCCGGTCAATTCAATCCTCACATGACAGGTACTTCTTCAGGTTTTGGTATTCACCAATTACTATGGAACCACTTGTGGGAAATCAACACAATCACAGGTGAGCAATTCGGCGATATCGCGGCTGACCTACCAACTTCAAACGCTGACTTCACAGAGCACGAAATTAAAATTCGTGAAGGCATGACATGGTCAGACGGCGAAGTACTTGATGCACATGACGTTGTTTTCACATTCAATGCTATGATGGAAAATGAGAACCACTCACAATATACTTATTACAATCAAGTTTTCGCATCAGTTGAAGCAGTTGATGATTACACAGTTAAACTTGTTACTAACGAGTCTTTCCCAAGAATAGCTCTAAGATTTGGTGTTACAATTTATGCTAACAGCTTTAAACCAATGCCAGAGCATATCTATAAAGATCAAGACATCACAACATTTGCAGACTCAGAGCCTGTAGTATCTGGTCCTTACACAGTTGACAGATACGACGAGAACGGTTCTTGGATTCTTTACAAACTACGTGAAGACTGGCAAAACACTTCAGTTGGTATAATTGAAGGTCAGCCAAATGCTCCTTACGTTTTATTCCAATCTTTTGCAAGTGCTGAGACACGTCAGCTAGCTATGATTAACAATGACGTTGACATCATGGTTGAGGTTACTCCAGAAGACTATGAAGCTCTAATAGAGAACCCAAATGTTAGCGCATGGTACAATGACTTCCCATATGCAACATCTGATGACCCTTGCTCAAAAGGTATTGCTTTCTCAATGGGCGCAGGCGCACCATACGATAATGCTGACTTCCGTTGGGCTATTGCACTAGCTATGAACTTTGATGATATTTCAAAGAACGTATTTGGTGGTATCGGACGTTCGTCACCATTCCCAATCCTAACAGCTACAGCTGCTATGGTTGATACATACTATGATCCAATGCTAGAATGGGTTAAAGAGTTTGAGCTTGACCTAGGCGACGGCACAACAACTAAAGTTTTCGACGACCAATATGCATACAGAATGGTTGAGTATCTAGAAGATGAAAAAGGATACGAAATTCCTGATGATGACGAAACAATTCTTGACATGTTCGGCGTAGGTTGCTGGCTATATAATCCAGAAGCTGCTGAAAAACTACTAATCAAAGCTGGTCTTACAAAAGAAGCTGACGGTTGGTACTTCGAGGGCGAGCCATTTGTTATCAATATGACTTTCCTATCAGGCACAGAGCCTCAAGCTGGCCGTGGTACAGAAGCTGCTTACCAAGAACTAACTGAGTTCGGCCTAACATGCAACATCTCTGGTGAAAGCTCAGCTACATGGGGCACAAACGGTTCTACTGGACAATATGAAATCGCTGGCTACTGGCCAACAGGCGGTATCACAACTGATATCTACTCACAAATCAGTGGTTGGGCAAATGACCTAATCGTACCAGTTGGTGAAACAGGTTCAGGTCAAGGTACTCGTTGGGATAACCAAGAAGCTACTGACATCATTCATGAACTAGCTAAAGTTGACCCTACTTCTCCTGAAGCTGTTGAACTAGGTACTGAGTTTATTAAACTTGCTATCGAAGACATGGTATTCATCGGATTCCACTCAGGTGTTAAGCTTGTTCCAACAAACTCAACATACTGGACTGGTTACCCATCAGCAGAAAATGATTACAATGGTCCTTGGTGGTGGTGGAGCTTATTCAAATTCTTTACACCACACATCACAGCAAACACAACAACAACTGCTTAATTTTAAGCTCTTGTAAACTAAATTAGCGTGGGGAGGTGCACTCCCATTGGAGTGCACTTCTTCCATTTTTATTATGATTTTGTGAATTTATTATATTAGGAAGGAGTGTAACCGTGAAATTCCGTAAATACTTTTTTATCAGACTAGCTTCATGTATATTAACTATTTGGATAGGCGTTACATTTATCTTTTTCATTCCTCGTATGTTCCCATCAGATCCAGTCGAGGGTATGATATCTCAAATGCAAGCACTTTCAGGTTCGATGGACCCAGCACAAATGGATGCCTTGCGTACCCAGCTTAGAGTTCAATTTGGTCTTGAGGGGTCACTACTAGAGCAATATGGTTCATTCTTATGGAACGGTCTACTTCGTTTTGATTTTGGACCATCACTTATGAACTACCCAACTCCTGTTATGGAAATTATAGGTAGAAACTTACCCTATACATTAGGGCTCGCACTTACGACAACACTACTTGCTTGGACTATAGGTAACACTATCGGTCTTCTAGCAGGTTTTAGAAAAAATAAACGCTCCTCCAAAATACTAGAGAGTGTCGCGATATGTATTTATCCGATACCTTACTTTATTATAGCACTTATATTCCAGATATTCTTTGGATTTGTGCTGGGGTGGTTCCCGATGGAGTCGACGATTTTGACAGGCGGTACCGCCGGTCAGTTCTTTAGCTCCCTCATTATGTCCTCAATTTTACCTGCTGTTACCATGATAATGCTAGGTACAGGCTGGTGGATTATTTCTATGAAATCTCTATCAGGCACTACTGCAGAAGAAGATTTTGTACAGTTTGCAAGATTTAGGGGACTTAGTGAAGGTACTATAGGTAAAAGCTATGTATTCAGAAACTCTATTTTAACACAAATTACAGCTCTTGCCATGAGTTTAGGCGGCGTTTTTGGTGGTTCAATTATGACAGAAATCATCTTTGGATACCCAGGCGTTGGTTCACTTATGCAAGGTGCAGTACAACAGTCGGACTATAACATGATTTTAGGCTGTATCACAATTTCTATCGTTGCAATTTCTATTGCTACTTTTGTTGTTGATATTATCTATCCATTTATAGACCCACGCATCAGATATAGTTAAGGGGGAAGATGAATTATGACAGGATTTAAAAGATTTTGGAAAAATGCGTCTGGCCGCTTTAAGCTAGGTATTATAGTTACAAGCATATTCTTTATCATAGGATTTGTAATTTACTACATACCACATATCAATCCATTCACATTTAACAGTTATTCAAATAACTTGCCTGTAAGCGCCCAAAACCCACTTGGTACTACAAGTATGGGACAAGACGTTATGTGGCTTTTAATTGAGTCTATACATAACTCACTTACCATGGGTCTTATAGTTGCAACTATTGGTACATGTCTAGGCGTTTTTGTAGGTCTTCTAGCCGGCTTCTCAGGCGGCGCTGTTGACCGTATACTTACAACTATTACAGATACCTTTATAGTTATCCCATCACTTCCAATTCTTATTTTGATGACTTCTCTAATGAGAGGCGGCAGTGGTTCTACTACATTCTTGATGGCACTTGTTCTTGCTATGTTTGCATGGGCATGGCCTAGCCGTCAAATTCGTTCAATGGCACTTACCATTAGAGAGCGTGACTTTATTCATACAGCATGGTTCTCAGGTGAGGGCACAGTACAAGTTGTTGTAACAGAAATTCTTCCGTTTGCACTAACTTGGTCACTGTCAAACTTTATGAACGCAACACTTGCAGCTATCGGTACTGAGTCAAGCCTTGCTGTTATGGGTCTATCACCAGCGAACTTCGTTTCTCTTGGTAATATGATTCAATGGGCAAGAAACTACAACGCTATCTTCCTAGGTCACTGGGTATGGATTGGCGCACCTATCGTTGCTACAGTTGTACTCTTTGTAGGCTTATTTATGCTTATCACAGGGTATAACGACTATCAAGCTAAGAAGAGAGGTAAGTCATAATGTTAAAGATTGAAAATTTATCCACTTCTTATAAAACCATGGACGGTGACGTTCATGTTATAACCAAGGTTGACTTTGAAATTAAAGATAACGAAATTTTTGGTATTGCCGGTGAATCCGGTTGCGGTAAAACTACACTACTTAAAGTTTTATACGACATAGTAGAGTATCCGCTTGTAATAAACAGTGGTAAAGTCACTTTAAGTGGCGAAAGAAACGGCGAGAAATATGAATATGTTTCAGACGCCAACACACGTGCTATAAGAAAAACTTGGTGGCATAACATAGCTTATGTTCCTCAAGCTGCACAGAGTGTTCTAAACCCTATTATGAAACTTAAAGCTCAGTTTTTAGATTCAATTCCAAAAGCTGAAAGAGCAAACGAAACAGAAGAGCAAACTCTTAAAAGAGTTGCAGATTACCTTGAAGAGCTAAGCCTATCTCCTGATGTGCTAGATGCCTATCCGTTCCAACTTTCTGGCGGTATGCGTCAACGTGTTATCATAGCTCTTGCGACATTTATGTCACCTGGTCTTGTTCTTGCTGATGAGCCCACAACAGCGCTTGACGTTGTTGTTCAAAGAGGTATCTTGATGATGCTTATGCGTCTTCAAAAACAACTTAAAAACTCATTTGTTATCGTTTCTCATGACATGGGTGTTCACTATCAAATCACAGACAGAATGGGTATCATGTACTCAGGAAGCTTTATAGAACTTGGTAAAACAGAGGAAATATTTAATGACCCTGTTCACCCATACACACAAATGCTTGTTGCGGCTTTACCAAAACTTGGCGATAAGAGCCAAAAAGTTGGTATTCCAGGACGTCCACCGGCACTTTCAAATCCACCCGATGGTTGTAGATTTGCACCACGTTGCCCTAAAGCGTCTGATCGTTGCCGTAAAGAAGTTCCCGATTTTATCGAGGTTAAACCGGGCAGATTTGCTGCTTGTCACTTATTAGAGAAAGGAGTGTAATTATGGCTGATAAATTGTTAGAAGTCCAAAACCTTACTAAAATATTTAGTATAGGTGGTATGCTTAGTAAAAAGAAACTGACAGCCGTTGACGATGTTAGCTTTAGCATTGATAACGATAAGCCTGTTATACTTTCTATCGTTGGTGAGTCAGGTTGCGGTAAATCAACACTTTGTAAAATGATTTTACGTATGCACCAAGCCGATGGCGGTCATATTCATCTTTTAGGCCACAACTACGCCGACAAGAAGAATTATAACCCAAAACAATTCAAGCTTGATGTACAACCTATATTCCAAAACCCATATGAGGCATTCTCGGCTAGAAAGCCAGTTGACTCATACCTATTTAACACAGCACTTAGACTAAAAATCGCAAAAAATAAGGCAGATGCAACTAATGTTGTTGACGAAGCTTTAAAAAATGTCGGTATGTCACTTGCAGTTGTTAAAGGCAAATATCCGTCACAGTTCTCAGGCGGTGAGCTGCAACGTATTTCAATAGCACGTGCGCTTATCACACGTCCAAAAATCATCATTGCGGACGAGCCTGTTGCGGCTATAGATGCTTCAATGAAAATGAACATTGTTAACTTATTTAAAGAACTTAAAGATAAATACAATGTATCATTTATCTACATCACACATGACCTTTCTACGGCTTACTACGTATCAGATTATATAGCAACACTTTACCGTGGATGCCTAATCGAGTACGGCGATGCTAAAGAAATCATGGATGACCCAGCTCACCCATACACAGAGCTTCTGATGAATGCGGTTCCAAGAGTTGGCGACAAATGGAAAGAAGACCTAGTACTACCTGACATGGAAGATAAAGAGTATTCAATATCTTACTGTAAGTTCGCACCACGTTGCCCTTATGCAACAGATGAGTGCAGAAAAGACAGACCAGAGCTTAAAGATTTAGGCGGCGGCAGAACAGTACTTTGTAATCATCCACTAAACAGATAAAAATTATCCACCCTCTGAAAATGAGGGTGGATTTTTTTAGGTGAAAAGTGAAGAGTGAAAAGTTGTGGTGAAATGCTTCGCATTTTTTTATTATAAATCGACAAATTCAACTCTTTATAATACTTTAGATAGAAATTCTATAAGTCTTGGGTGTTTTGGATTTGAGAAAAAATCTTGTGGTGCGCTTTGCTCTTTAATTTGTCCTTCGTCCATAAACATAATTCTTGTTCCAACTTCTTTTGCAAAGCCCATTTCGTGGGTCACAACTACCATGGTCATGCCATCATTTGCAAGTTCCTTCATAAGTTCAAGCACCTCGCCTACCATTTCGGGGTCAAGGGCAGAAGTAGGTTCGTCAAAAAGCATAACATCAGGGTTCATTGCAAGTGCACGCACTATGGCAATTCTCTGCTTTTGACCGCCTGATAGCATAGATGGGTAAGTGTCGGCCTTGTCGGTAAGACCGATGCGCTCCAAAAGTTTCATTGCGTTTTTGGTAGCCTCTTCTTCAGTTTGCAGCTTTAAAAGAACAGGCGCTAAAGTTATGTTTTTAAGAATTGTCAGGTGAGGGAAGAGGTTAAAGTGCTGAAACACCATTCCCATTTTTTGACGAGTTTGATTAATATTGCATTTCTTATCCGTAATATTTACTCCCTCAAACCAAATTTCGCCGTCAGTTGGCTTTTCTAAAAGATTAAGACATCTTAAAAAAGTGCTTTTTCCAGAACCGGATGGCCCTACAATTACAACTTTTTCGCCTTGGTTAATGGTTTCGCTAATATTTTTTAAAACTGAGTTTTCGCCGAAAGCTTTAGATAAGTTTTTAACGTCTATCACTTTTTGCAAACCTCCTCTCGAGTCTTTTTACAAGGGCGGAAATGCCCATGACCAAAATAAAGTATATAAGTGCTACAAAAATCAGTGGCACAAAGGCTTCATATGTGCGAGAACGCACCAAATCGCCTGCTTTTGTTATGTCCATAAGCGGTATAAGTCCCACAACAGATGTTTCTTTAAGTATGGAAACAAACTCATTTCCAAGGGCTGGCAATATGTTTTTAATTGCTTGCGGCAAAATAATAACTCTCATTGTAGCAGCCTGTGAAAGGCCTAAAGAACGACCGGCCTCTCTTTGGCCTGGGTCAACGGCTAAAATACCTGCCCTTATAATTTCTGCAACATAAGCGCCTGAGTTTAATCCAAAAGCGAAAACTGCTACAAATAAAGTGTAGTCGCTGTCGACACTTGCAAACACGATATAGTAAATAATCATAAGCTGTATGACTATTGGCGTTCCCCTTATAACCGCAATATAGGCACGCAAAATGGCATCGACAAATTTTAGTTTACCTGTTTGTATGTGATGAACCCTAAGTATTGCGACAACAATACCTAGCGTAACACCCATAATAGTAGATAAAATAGCCAGTGAAATTGTGTTCATAAAACCTTCTACAAAAAGCACATATCTGTCGTCTTTTATGAAAGTAGGACCGATAAAATCCAAAAACCAATTCCATATGTTATAAAAAAAATCCAAGAAAATTCCTCCATATAAAATTTAGCAGAACTTTCGCCCTGCTAAATAAATTTATTAAATTTTAGTTAGTTGTTTCATTTGAATGTTCAACTATCCAAGCATCGATTGAGCCGTCTGCAACCAGTTTTTCAATTACAGCGTTAATTGAATTTAATAGTTCTTCATTGTCTTTTGCAACTGCAACGGCATATTCTTCAACTGTAACAGAGCCATCACTATAAGTCAGTTCGAAAGTTTGAAGGCCTTCGTTTTCTATTGTGATATTTTCTGCAGGCAG
Organism: uncultured Eubacteriales bacterium; assembly: GCA_964370635.1. Taxonomy (GTDB): domain Bacteria; phylum Bacillota; class Clostridia; order Oscillospirales; family Acutalibacteraceae; genus SIG603. Next base: position 84,022 of record CAYJJU010000004.1, read on the forward strand.
TTTATCTATTACAACTGCATCAATTTTATCTGTTGTAAGACTTAAAGCAGCCTCTGGAGCCGATTTAAACTGAATAACCTCGGCATCGGTGTCCTGTAAAACGCCCATAACGTCGTTTCCATCTTCATCTTCATAACCGTTTACTTCGTCGCTTACGATAAAGTCGCCTGTTGTTCCTCTCTGAACGCCAATTTTCATTCCGGCTAAATCTTCAATAGTAGTAACATCTGCACCCTCTTTAACAATAATGTATTGAACTGATGTTGTGTAAGGGATTGAGAAATTAACAGACTCAAGTCTTTCTTCTGTTATAGTCATGCCGGCTATACCCATGTCGGCTTGACCATTGTTAATTCCTAAGATAATTCCGTCAAAGTCTACATTTTCAATTTTAAGTGTTTTTCCAAGTTCTGCCGCAATCGCGTTTGCAATTTCAACGTCAACACCTGCAACTTCATTGCCATTTGTAATATATTCAAATGGGGGGAAAGCTGCGTTTGTGTACATTACAAGTTCGTCATCTTCCGCCGATGCACAAGCTGAAAGCATAAATGTAAGCATAAAGACGCATAAAATAAGTGATAAGATTTTTTTCATATTCGTATTCTCCTCTAATATTTGATATGCATTAATATAGCATAAAAATACATAAAAAGCAATAGATATTGCAGAAATAATGAATAAAACTGCAATATAAATAAGTTTAACATGATTGTGAAATGTTATTTTAGTATAAAACACAGTCAACCACCAATCACTCACCACCACAGGGGCAACCCTACTTAAAACTCCATCTTCATAATAGCGCCTTTATCTGCGCTGTCTACTAGTTGTGCGTATCTGTAAAGCCAACCTGCTTTAATGTTAGGCTCGGGGCTTATATAGGTTTTTTTGCGGTTTGCAAATTCCTCGTCGCTTACTTTTGCTTTTATACTATAATTTGGTATGTCAATCTCTATTATATCGCCCTCGCTTATAAGGCCGATGAGTCCGCCTTGTGCCGCCTCGGGGCTTACGTGGCCTATAGATGCGCCTCGGCTTGCACCCGAAAATCTGCCGTCTGTGATAAGTGCAACCGATTTATCAAGTCCCATTCCTGCAAGAGCGCTGGTAGGGCTTAGCATTTCACGCATGCCGGGGCCGCCTTTTGGCCCTTCGTAACGAATTACTACTACGTCGCCCTCAAGTATTTTACCGCCAAAAATTGCCTCTATTGCTTCTTCTTCGCTGTTAAAAACCCTTGCAGGCCCCTCGTGTGTTAGCATTTCAGCTGCTACGGCGCTTCTCTTTACTACACAGCCGTTTTTTGCGATATTGCCAAATAAGATGGCAATTCCGCCTGTAAGGCTATATGGCTTGTCAATGGATCTTATAGTGTTTTCATCTTTTTTTTTTGCGTTTTTAATATTTTCACCCAAAGTTTGGCCTGTAACTGTCATGACCTCTAAGTCGATTAAGCCTTTTTTGGAAAGCTCTTTGTAAACCGCAGAAATTCCGCCTGCCGCATTTAAGTCTTGCATATGGCTAGGGCCTGCGGGGGCAAGGTGGCAAAGGTTTGGAGTGGTTTCGCTTTTTTCGTTAAACATATTAAGGTCAAGTTTAACACCTGCCTCATTTGCTATTGCAAGAAGATGAAGTACTGAGTTTGACGAACAACCAAGCGCCATGTCACAGGCAAGTGCATTTTTAACACTTCGTTCGTTTACTATATCCCTTGCCTTGATATCGTTTTCAACCATGTGCATAATTGCAGTTCCAGCATATTTAGCAAGGCGAACTCTTCCGCTTTCTACGGCTGGAATAGTGCCGTTTCCGGGTAAGGCAAGCCCTAAAGCTTCACACAGACAGTTCATGCTGTTGGCCGTGTACATTCCGGCGCATGAGCCGCAACCCGGACAGCAACCCTCTTCAAATTCCTGAAGTTTCTCATCGTCGATAAGCCCTGATTTTCTAGCTCCTACCGCTTCAAAGATTTTTGAAAGGCTAATTTCTTCGCTGTCGACGCTTCCTGCCATCATGGGTCCTCCCGAGCATACTACTGTGGGAATGTTCATTCTCACCGCACCCATTACCATGCCGGGCACGATTTTATCGCAGTTTGGAACGAGTACTAGTCCGTCAAGCGCATGGGCCATTGCCATGGTTTCGACGCTGTCTGCGATTAGCTCACGGCTTGCAAGGCTATATTTCATTCCAAGATGCCCCATTGCAATTCCGTCGCATACTCCAATGGCAGGGAAGAGTATAGGCGTGCCGCCTGCCGAGCGTATGCCTGCCTTTACCGCATCTGCTATTTTATCAAGATGAAAATGGCCTGGCACTATCTCGCTGTGAGCCGACACGACGCCTATAAGCGGTCTTTCAAGCTCCTCTTTTGTGTATCCCATGGAATAGAAAAGGCTTCTTGAAGGGGCTTTTTCTATTCCTTTTGTAACATTGTCACTTCTTTTCATATTTTTCCTCCGATTAAAATTATAAGGCGACCAACGGCCGCCCTAAAATTTAATTATTTTTTAAGCCAGCTCATCATTTTTCTCAAGGCTTGTCCTACTTTTACAAGTGGATGCTCGGTCTCGTTTCTTCTGGTGGCAAGGAACTTAGCTTTACCGCCTGCATTGAATTCTTGAATAAATTCGCTTGCAAATGTTCCGTCTTGAATTTCAGAAAGAACTTTTTTCATTTCTTTTCTTGTGTCTTCTGTGATGATTCTCGTGCCTGTTCTGTAATCGCCATACTCGGCTGTGTTTGAAATTGAGTATCTCATCATTTCAAATCCACCGTTATTTATTAGGTCAACGATTAATTTCATTTCGTGGATACACTCAAAGTATGCCATTTCAGGCTCGTATCCCGCTTCTACAAGAGTATCAAAACCGGCTTTCATAAGCTCTGTCACACCGCCACATAAAACGGCTTGCTCACCAAATAGGTCTGTTTCTGTTTCTTCTTTAATGCTTGTTTCTAGTATTCCTGCGCGTCCGGCACCTATACCTGCTGCATATGCAAGTGCAATGTCTTTAGCTTTACCGCTTGCGTCTTGGTGAATTGCGATAAGTGAAGGAACACCTTTGCCCTCAAGGTATTGAGTTCTAACTGTGTGTCCAGGTCCTTTTGGAGCTATCATGATTACATCTATGTTAGCTTGAGGAATAATTTGGTTATAGTGTAGATTAAAACCGTGGGCAAATGCCAAAACATCGCCGTCTTTTAGGTGTTTTTCGACTTGGTTTTTATATATGCTTGCTGCAAGCTCGTCGGGAACGAGCATCATGATGACATCGCCGGCTTTTGCTGCTTCTTCAACTTCCATGACTTTTAGTCCGCCAGCCTCGGCCTCGGCTACACTTGGTGAGCCTTTTCTTAGGCCTACAACAACGTTTACACCGCTGTCGTGTAGGTTTTGTGCGTGGGCATGTCCTTGGCTACCAAAGCCTAAAACTGCGACGGTTTTGCCGTCTAATAGTCCTAAATTGCAATCGGGTTCGTAATACTTCTTAATCATTTTCAAAAACTCCTTTATAATAAAAAATTTAACTAATTGTTCCCTGTGGCTTGCCTCTTTGAATACCTGTAGCGCCTGTGCGACACATTTCTATAATCTCATAATCGCTAATTGCATTCATAAAAGCATCTATTTTTTCAGGGGCGCCTGTCAATTCGACAATTAAACTATCTTTTGACAGGTCCACAATTTTACCTCGGTAAATGTCCGTGATTTCTTTAATCGATGAGCGAACTTCATCGTTTGATGCAAGCTTTACAAGCAGAATTTCACGTAAAAGGCTTGTATTATCTTCTAAAACAAATATGTCACGCACCACTTCTAATTTTTCGGTTTGAGTAATTATTTGGTGCAAACTTTGATCTGTCGCATAAAAAACTATGGTAATTCTCGAAAGTGCCTCGTTGTCTGTCGCACATACGGTGAGGGAGTCAATGTTAAAACCACGTCTGCCAAAAAGGCTTACTATACGATTTAAAACATTTGCATGGTTGTCGACGAAAATACTTATGACTTCTCGCTTTAAATTTTCTTTATGTCTATTCATAAATTCCCTCCTTAACCTATAATCATGTCGTGAACTGTGCCGCCGGTGGGTATCATGGGAAGCACCATTTCTTTTCTTGAAATAACACATTCTATCCAAACGGGACCCTTGTAAAGTAGAGCAGCTTTAAAGGCTTCTTCAAACTCTTCTATGGTAGTCGCCCTAAAACCCTTACCGCCAAACCCGTCGATAATTTTTACAAAGTCTGTCTTTCTCTCAGGAGTGGTGGAGCAAAATCTATCTTTATAAAAAACTCTTTGCCACTGGTAAACCATGCCTAAAACCGAGTTGTTCATGATTACCGTAATAATCGGGAGCTCATGGCTGACGGCCGTGCAGGCCTCTGCTAAATTCATATGGAAAGAACCGTCACCGGTAAAGTGGATTACCCTTTTTTCAGGACATGCAATTTGTGCGCCAATTGATGCGCCGTAGCCAAATCCCATGGTGCCAAGTCCACCGCTTGTAATAAAGCTCTTGGTGTTTTGGTGCTTTAAATACTGTGCCGCCCACATTTGGTGCTGGCCTACATCTGTTACATATATGGTCTCTTTGTCTGTAAAATCGCATACCTTAGATATTATGTCCTTGGGGTGAAGGTCACAGTCGTCGGCTAAGGAGCCGCTTTTTACCTGTTTCCATACATCAATTTGATTATTCCACTCCGTGCGACTTTTTGCATCTGTCAAGGGAAGTAACTTTACAAGGAAGGCTTTTACATCGCTTACTATGCTTATGTCTACTAATATATTTTTGTTAAATTCGCTTTTATCTATGTCTACTTGAATAATAGTAGCATCTTTTGCAAATTTATTCATGTTCTGTGCAACCCTGTCGCTAAACCTTGTGCCGAGTGCAAGCACTAGGTCTGCGCTGTCTACGGCTTTGTTTGAAGCTACCGAGCCGTGCATTCCTATAAGGCCTAAATTATGTTTGTCGTCATGGTTTAAAACGCCTGCAGCCATCATGGTATAGGTGGCAGGTATATCTGCTTTACACAGTAGTTCTCTTAGCTCGTCGCCTGCATCCGCACTTGCAACGCCTCCGCCAAAGTAAATGACAGGTTGTTTTGCGTTATTGACAAGTTCAGCTACTTTACTTAAATCCACATCACATTCACTCACAGGTGTTTCTTGAGTGGAAATGGGGCAGGGAGTGAAGTCAATAAGCTGAGAAGTGACGTCTTTTGTTACGTCGACAAGTACAGGGCCTTTACGGCCGGTGGAAGCTATTCTAAATGCATCCCTTAATGCAGGGGCTAAATCATTTATGTCTGTTACAAGGAAATTATGCTTAGTTATGGGCATTGTCACGCCGGTTATACACACCTCTTGGAAGGCATCACTCCCTATTAAGGAGCTTGGCACATTACAAGTGAGCGCTACCATGGGTATACTGTCCAAAAACGCAGTGGCTATGCCGGTTACAAGGTTTGTAGCACCCGGTCCGCTAGTTGCAAAAACCACGCCTGTTTTGCCTGTTGCCCTCGCATAACCGTCTGCCGCATGTGCCGCATGTTGTTCATGGGAAGAGAGTATATGCCGTATTTTATCGCTGTGCTCATATAAAACGTCATAGACATTTAAAATTGTTCCGCCGGGATAGCCGAAAACCGTGTCTACGCCTTGTTCTAGGAGTATTTGCGCTATAATTTGAGCGCCGTTTAGTTTCATGTAATTATAACCCCTCTCAAATGAAAAATTTGAAATATTATATCATAAAATCAAATAGAATTCAAGGTAATAATGGCATTTGCGCTAAAATCGGCAAAAAAATAGATTTGACGCAGTAAAGTGGTAAAATTTTTGGCGGTTTTTTTACTTTTTTTTGAAAAAAAACTTAAAATTTACATTTTTTTCAAAAAAAACCAAGAAATCGTGAACCTTTTTGCGCCATGTCGTATCTTACATGTATACAGCAAAAATTTGCCCATAAATAAAGCTTGCAATATCCTTGCATTTATGGTAAAATTTTGACATTATTATTATTTATTTAAGAAAGAAAGGTTAGAGGGGAAAGTTATGAAGAGACGATTCACACCCACTAAAACGAGAAAAAGCATGAAAATCACTAGCATGTTACTTGCAATGATTTTGGTTTTCTCTCAAGTATTCACAGCAATACCGGCCTATGCGGAGTCAGGCACGGGAGGCGGCGAGTCCATTACCTATACGGGAAGCGATGCGCTGGCAAGTGTAAAAAACACACAGAGTGTTGCAGACGATTTTGTCGATGATTTAAATATGTCATCTACATTAAAAACTGCATTAAAAATAGCGCTTGGAGCTACCGGTGCCATGAGCTTTAATGCTTTTGATAATATTAATGTAGGCACTAAGGCAACCGGAATATTTAAAGGCGACCTATTAGTACAGAGTAGTACAACTGATTACACAAATGTAACAGGCGAGGCTATTACAATAACACCTCAACTTAAGGTTGAGAATTATGACTCAAAATGGATATCAACAGGATGGTTTAGTGGATATTTTGAGTACACATACAAATCAACCGATACTTACTCACTTGATTCTTACTCCTTCACAATCACCCCACAAGACGTTGAAGTTATAACACATGATGTAACGGGGAGCAACTTTACAGGCGGAAGCGATTATGACATCGTAACAACTGCAAGTGCCGCAAACATAAACAATGATTTCAGTGTAGTGGCAAGCAATAGTGCTTTACACAATGAAATCAAAAATTTAATCGGAACAGCTACAACTACAGCAGATGCAACAACAGGCAAAATTTCAGTTGATGTAAATCTTGGTTCTAATTATAATGTAAGATACACAAACGGTACATTCACTCCTCCTGGAGTATTAACTGCTACACCAGCTCTTTCAAATCAAACAGCAACAGCTTACACAGGTTCATCACAACTTGCTGCAGCAACAGCAGAAATTAAAACTGCGGCTAAAGCATGGGTGAGTGCAAACGTAGTTGGAAATGATGCTATTGTTAATATGAATGCAAAAATAGACAGTGCAAGCGTTTCACTAAATGATAGCAAAACAGACATTAAAGATGCAGGCACATACACACTTTCTTTAAAAATCGCCGATGAATACGAGATGTTCTCTCTAAGTGGTGGAAATGAGCATGTCGGCTATGACCTTACATTTACACAATCTCTAACAGTAAATAAAATACCCGAAGTTCAAGTATATGTAAAAAACCAATACACATCTACTTTACCAGCAGTACCAAACTTTGCAGTGTTCTCAAGTGAACCATTAGCCGATGCGCAAACAGGCCTAGACCTATTTGCAGTTATCGAGGGTGCATCACAAGAAGTGCTTAATGCAGTTGAGGCAGAGCTCGCTTCTATGCTAGTTCTTAAAAAAGATGCATACAGCATTTTTGGTGCAGAGGTGCTTTCTTACATAACATTCTATGCTGATGATACAGCACAAGGCTATACAAACTATGGTAAATTTTCAAGCGAACAAACAGGTTTAGACCTTAGTGCACAAGGACTTAATGACATGGCACAAGAGGCTATAGACGGCGCAATGGACGAAATTAATGCGGCTTTCTCAAACCTTATTGCAGACATAATCCCAAATGTTGACCTTGGAACATATGAAAAACCTTACGACGGAAAATCATTTAATGATTATGGCGGAGAAGAGGGTGTTGAGTTTGCAAACGATGTGCTTACAGACCTATCTGACGAGCTTAACAAACTACTTGTAAAGCTTCCTGACATGATGATAGACTTAACAAACATCGATATGGGTGGCTTAAATGTTCCAGACAGCCTACCATTACCAGGTAGCGTAGGGGACGATATCAATAATATACTAGGTGAAATTGATTCAGTTCTTGGTTCTGTAAACAATTTAGACGAAAGCATTGGCATAGACATTGAGGAGATAGTTCGTCAACTGTCTACAGCAAATGTTAAACTAGAGCTTGTTGAAAGTGGAAGCACACTTGCAAACACTATTAACGCAGGCGACAGCACAACTCTAACTCTTAAAATAACAATAACAACAGACATAACTCTAAAAGATGCGCTAAGCATTAGCCCTGACATATTAGAGGGTACTATAGGAACATCAAACATAGATATAAATAGTATAATTGCAGGTATGGTTGGCGATTGGGCTGCAGACATTATTGTTGGCGCATTATCATTTGACCCTGTAATCGACCTTACAAAAGTGCTATCAAGCATGGATGTTACTTTATCGGTAGCTCCACATGTAAACGTAGCTAACTTTACACTAGGTGTAGAACAGCTTCCTGTTACTATCTATTATGATGAAACAGCGGCTGACTTTACAGACAACGGCGGTTTATTCCCTGAGTATGACCCAAGAGCAATGGAAGCACAACTTATGGCTGACCACTATGTGACTGTAAACCCACTAAGCTATCTACTTCTAAGCGATGCGGCTTTAGCAGAGCTTTCAGCAGATGTACTTAATAGTGCTACAGAGCACACACTAAGTTCTAACTATGACGTAACAATTAAAGGCATGAGCGCTGACCCAACTTACGGCAAAATTGCAAGTGAGATTAAAGAAACTCTAAGCGATGTTAAAGATGAAATCGTAAAATACACCCAGCTTGCAAAAGAAATAGCCCAAAAAGTTGAAGAGCTTAAAGACAAAGGCATAGAAGACTACAACAAACTTGTAGAAGAAATTAATGATCTAATTGCAGATGCAGAAGAGCTAAGAGATAAAATTCTTGAAGCAAAAGGCGATGCAAGTGAAATAGTAGACCAAATCATCGGTACTATAGAAGACAAATTTAATTCTATAGACCTTGGCAAAATTAAAGAAATAGTTAATGGCTATGTAGGCGATGCATTTGATACCCTAATAGAAGGACTAGATGCAAAACTTAAAGAGCTTGCAGACAAGGCTTTAGAAGCGCTTGAAGGCGAAATCGCTAAGGCTATAAGCAAACTAACTGAAGAGTTTGAAAATCTAGGCCTTGAAGAAAAATACGAAGCCCTAAAAGCGGAAGCAGAGAAAGCTGTAAACGATTTAATTAAAAATTTAGACGAAACTTTCCCTGTAGAAGTTGACTTAGGAAGTCTTACAAAAGAGTATGACCAAACTCCATTTGGCGTGTCTGACATAGACTATGTACAAAGACTAATCGCTTTGGTAGATGCAGCAAAAGTAGAAGTTAAAAACTTTGAACTTACAGCGCTTTCAGACATAGTACTAGCACAAGTAATCATGTCTTACCTACCAGAGGAAGCAGTAGATGCATACGAAACTTTCTCAAATATCATGGATAAACTAGGCCTTGATACATCAAAAATGGAAGAATTCGTTATGAATGCTATAGGCAGTGCAGAAGGCTTAAAAAATGATGCAGAAGAAGTGCTAAACACTGAAATTAATAAATTATCAGAAGAATTTGTTAAACTTCAAGAACTTTTAGCAGACATGAACGCAATGACTTTAGCCGAGCTAGAGGACGAAATTGAAAAACTAAACAACAAATATCTAAGTGTAAGCTTTGGTGGAAATTCTGTAGTTAAAGATGTACCGGGTGGCGATGTTACATTTACTGTAAGTGCTACATTATTCGGAAGAACTTATGAGCTTGTAAATGGCACATACGCTCTAAACATCACAGCAATTCCACTAGACGTAACAGTTTATGACCAAACAATTGATGAGGGCGATGCTATAAGTCAAAATGCTTTCATAATCAATACATCACTTAGCGCTGCACTTTTAAGTGAAGCAAAAGACGCTATAACACTTGTTTCAAACGGTGCTGACGGCGACGAGATTACAGCAGAAATTAATTCTGATAACTTTACACTAAACGTAACTGTTGGTACACTAACTGTAAATGTTGAAGACGACGATAACGAAGGCGATGGAAACGAAGGCGACGGAAATGAAGGCGACGGAAACGAAGGCG
>CAYJJU010000004.1:94077-131302 GCA_964370635.1 uncultured Eubacteriales bacterium
AACGAAGGCGATGGAAACGAAGGCGACGGAAATGAAGGCGACGGAAACGAAGGCGACGACACAACAGGTACAGGCGGAACAGGTACAGGCGGTACAGGTACAGGCGGAACAGGCACAGGCGGCGACGACACAACAGGCACAGGCGGCGCAACAGGTGACGACGAAGGTGACGACGAAGTTGAAGAAATCGAAGACGAAACTACTCCAACTGCTCCTACACCAGACGACGAAGACGATGAAAATGTAGAAATCGAAGACATAACAGACGAAGACGACGAAGACGAAGGAACAACTGAAATTGAGGACGAAGAAAATCCACTAGCTTCAGGTGCCGGAATTGATGTTGATGGCAACAACGATGGTAAATTCTCAGTAATTAACCTAATACTTGCAATTGCAACAATCGTAATCGGTGCATATGTTCTTATTGCTCACTTCATGGGCGGCAACGCTGGCGCACTAGGAATTAAACTTATTACATTAATACCTCTTGTAGCAGCTGCAATACTTACTTTTGTAACACAAAACTTTGCAGGCGCAGTTGTTATGGTTGACACATGGACAGCAGTGTTCGCAGTTATAACAGCAGCACAAGTTGTAGCTTCAATAGTTTCTGTTAAAGCTTCAAACCAAGATCAAAACCTAAACAGAGATTTTGATTAATCTATCTTAATCTATCTTAAATAAAATAATAAATGAAAACCGATTAGCTCAGGCTAATCGGTTTTTTTTGCGCATCAAAAATGCCCCTACTTTAAAAAGTTCTATAAAAAGGTAATTAAAAAACTTTTTCACTTTTAAAAATACGCTTCTAAGGCAAAAGCTTTCGTTTTCTGCGGAAAACGACTCAGGGCGTTGCCCTAAGTACCCACCATTTTTTGAAAAAAATGGAGTAAAACTTTTAATATTTGCACTGTGCCATAACGCTATATCTTTTTTGCGCAAATTTACTTTCTCATTTCCAAATCGTTTATAAGGTTTTTGATGTCTTTGTTACTTGATAACTGATATCGCCTAAGCTCAATTGCTTCTAAAACTTCCGGTGGCAAATTGTCAAGCGTGCGGTCGTGTCCCGGCATATCGGTTAAAAGCATTCCGTAAGGCGAACCATTTGTAGATGTGTTCCAGTAAAAAGGAAACATAAAAATCACCCCCACAAATATCTTTTACAAAATTGCAAAAATAATGTGAGGGAAATTTTGAAATTAAATTACATCTACGTCTGTAAGCCAACAAAGGAAAAGTTTATATATGCTTTCAGGGTCTTTGTAAAAATTTTCCTTTATAAGCGTTGCCTGAAGCATGTCCGGTGCGTAAAGCGTGAATTTAAATAAATCAAAATCACCGCCTGAAATATGACAGGTTACATCATAACCGTTTTTTGTCATTTCAATTTCAACTTTGTTCTCTTTTTTTATTTTTGCCTCTGCCAAAAGATTAAATGCAGCCTCCGTAACTTTTTCTCTAACGGTAAAAGGTAAAATTTTATCAAGTTGATTTGCAATTTCTATGCCTTGCTCGTTAATCGTGCATAACTCGTCTCCATCCATGCTTATATTGTTCATTTTTGTAAGCGAAGCTATGGCCTCTTGAATTTCAAAGTAGTTTGCAAGACCTTTTTCCATCATTATTTTAGTTAAATCCCCTTTTGAAAGTGGCGCATTAACACTCTTAAGTATGTAGCAAACTAAAATTTTTATGTCATTTTTCACCCTTAATCCGTCCATATCGACCCCTGCATCGAATGCGTCGTACTCCATAAGTACCTCCATTAGTTTATTATATTTTAATATTACACCCTAAATTAGGGCTTGTAAATAGATTTAGGCCTAAAAATTTATTTTCTTATTATTTTGCAAGTTAATTTACTTTTTTATCTACATATGATAAAATAAATTTATTAACATGATTGGGGGTCATTTTATGAAAAAAATTTTAATTTTATCCTTGATTGCGATATTCGCGCTTGTCGGTTGTAAGGATATGCAGGCGGTAAATACTTCATCAAACAGCGAAAGCAGTAGTGAGAGTTCTAGCGATTTATCAGAAGATGAAAGCAGTAGTGAGAGTTCTAGCGATTTATCAGAAAGCGAAAGCGAAGAAGAATTTTCTGACAGGCCAAACTTTATGAATTTTGTAGAGGGCTATTGGCATATGGAAGGCGGCTCAATGCAGTATGCTTTATTTGATGACATGACATATGTAAGGTCTACAGCCACAGAAAATGTGTATGGAACATTTAGTGTTGATGATTATGATGGCGATGTAACTTTTGTAAGCGAAGATGGCCAAATTTATGGCGGTCTTTATTATGCGGTGCAGGATTATCTTGAAATAGAGCTTTATGACACTTTGTTTTATAAAGCTTCGGGGCCTATAGAATTTACAGTTGATACTCAGTCTATTGACGACCTTCTTTTAAGGGACTGGGTGTCGGAAGATGACGTGTACTTTGCAAGATTTGATAATTTAGGATATTTTGCCATTGAGTCAGAAAAAGATTTGCATACAGGAAGTTTTATTATAGATGGATTAAATGTTCACCTAGATTACGACTTTTTAGACGACAGTATAGCCGTATACGATTTTGATAATCATATTTTGACTATAGATGGCTTTGGAGAGTTTTACTGGATTTATGAGTAATTAGAAGAACTAGGTCATGAAAATCATGCTACTATCAATTTAAATCATATAAAAGGCATGGCTTAAAGGCTATGCCTCAGACTGTCGAAAAAACCGCAAACGCAAAAAACGAGCCGGCTTGGCTCGTTTTTTGCTTCCAGCGTCACAAACACTTTCAAATTTCTCTCATATACCCTCGTATTATTCGGTCATTTGCAAGTATTTGTTCCTTGTCTTGCGGATTTTTGGACAGTCCGACAGCGTGTCAAAAAAGTAGGGCTTTTTTGACACGCTGAGGCTATGCCTTTTAATATGTTAAATTTTTTTCATAAATTTATTGAAAATACTTTCTTAATATGCTATTATATATATGACACTGATAAAATGCCGTAAAATGGCATTTTTTAAAAATATTATCAGTTCTATTTGTTCATGACAGAATATTGAAAGGAGGTAACTCAATGGGAGCTGTGCCTATTTGGCTGGTCGTTGTAATGGGAATTTCGACAGTTTTTGTTTGTCTTGTAGCGCTTATATTTATCATTAAAATATATACGTCTATAATTAAAGCTTTTGTCAAAACTCCAGAGCAAAAACCAACCGTCGCTACTCCACAACCTGCAGTAGCTACCGCATCGCCTACTAATGTAGCGCCTGTTGCCAACAAAAATCAACTGCTTGCAGTGATTGGTGCGGCGATAGCGGAAGACCTTAAAACGGATGTTTCACGCTTGAAAATTCATTCAATTTCGCAAATATCAGGTGGCGCACCGACAAGTAAACAAGCTTTGGTTGCGGCAATTGGCAGTGCGATTGCAACAGATATGGGAACGGATGTTTCACATGTAAAAATTCACTCTATAAGAAAAATTTAAAGTTATAAGTTGAAAGGAATCTAATTTTATGAGAAAATATAATGTTAATGTTAATGGAACAACTTACGAAGTAACAGTTGAAGAAGTAGTAGGCGGCAGCGCACCAGTAGCAGCAGCTCCTGCACCTGTAGCGGCAGCACCTGCACCAGTAGCAGCACCAGCAGCCGGCGGCGCATCTGTAAACAGCCCAATGCCTGGCAACATCATTGCAGTTAATGTAAGTGTTGGCGACACAGTGGCTGAAGGCCAAGTTATCATGGTTTTAGAAGCTATGAAAATGGAAAATGAAATTGTAGCACCAAAAGCAGGTAAAGTTTCTTCTGTTGCAGTAAACAAAGGCGCAACTGTCGAAAGCGGAACACTTCTTTGCGTTATAGCTTAATTTGATTTTAAGATATAATATAAATAAATAAGGAGTGCAAAACGAATGGAAGCTATTACAAATTTCTTAGAGCAAACCGGTTTTGCTCAAATATCAGATAATCCCTTAAACCTTGTTATGATAGCTCTGTCATGTTTCTTACTCTATCTTGCAATTGTCAAAAAATTCGAGCCACTACTGCTACTTCCCATAGCTTTCGGTATGCTTTTAACAAACTTACCGGGCGCAGGACTTTTCCACCCCGAGCTTTTTGCAGAGGGTCATGTTCACTGGGAGCTTTTCGCAGCGGGTGACGGCGTAGGACTTATTGACTATCTATATCTTGGAGTTAAACTTGGAATTTACCCATCACTTATATTCATAGGTGTTGGTGCTATGACAGACTTTGGACCACTAATCGCAAATCCAAAAAGCTTGCTTTTAGGTGCAGCGGCTCAAGTGGGAATTTTCGCAACCTTTATAGGTGCGACACTAATGGGCTTTACTCAAGCAGAGGCAGGCTCTATTGGTATTATCGGTGGTGCAGACGGACCTACGGCTATTTATCTTACAAGCCAACTTGCTCCGCATCTTTTAGGTGCAATAGCAGTTGCGGCGTACTCATACATGGCACTAGTTCCTGTTATTCAGCCTCCAATAATGAAAGCGTTGACCTCAAAACAAGAGCGTCAAATCGAAATGAAGCAACTTAGAACAGTTACAAGAACAGAGAAAGTTTTATTCCCTATCATTGTAACAATATTCGTATCGCTTATCTTACCATCGGCGGCTCCGCTAATCGGTGCTTTAATGCTTGGTAACCTAATGCGTGAGAGCGGTGTTGTTGAAAGACTTAGCAAGACAGTTCAAAACGAGCTTATGAATATAGTAACAATATTCCTTGGAATTTCAGTTGGTGCAACTGCAACTGCTGAAGCATTCTTAAAACTTGAAACAATTCAAATCATGGTAATGGGTGTTGTTGCTTTTGCTATAGGTACAGCAGGTGGCGTTTTACTTGCAAAACTTATGAACCTATTTGTAAAAGACAAAATCAATCCTCTTATTGGCTCTGCAGGCGTTTCTGCCGTTCCAATGGCTGCAAGGGTTTCACAAATGGTGGGACAAAAAGAGAAGCCTACAAACTTCCTACTAATGCATGCTATGGGACCAAACGTTGCCGGTGTTATCGGTTCAGCGGTTGCAGCAGGCGTGTTCTTAGCACTGTTTTCATAAATAATAATAAATACTCTTCGGTATTAATCCGATGAAAGGAACGAGATTATGGCAAAAAATCCATTAAAAATTACTGATACTATCCTACGTGATGCTCACCAATCTCAAGCTGCTACTCGTATGAGAATTGAAGACATGCTTCCTGCGTGTGAAATTCTTGACGATGCAGGTTATTGGTCTTTAGAGTGCTGGGGTGGAGCTACATTTGATGCTTGTATGAGATTTTTGAATGAAGATCCATGGGAAAGACTTAGGGCGCTTAAAAAAGCTATGCCAAAAACTCCTCTTCAAATGCTTTTAAGAGGACAAAATATCCTAGGTTACAAGCACTATGCAGACGATATGGTTGAGCAATTTTGCAAAAAATCAATCGAAAACGGCATAAATGTTGTCCGTATTTTCGATGCGCTTAACGACACAAGAAACATGGAAGCTGCTATGAAATTCACTAAATTTTACGGTGGTACTTGTGAAACTGCTATCAGTTACACAACAAGCCCTGTTCACAGTGAGCAATATTTCGTAGAACTTGCTATGAAACTTGAAGAAATGGGTGCAGACGTTATCTGTATCAAAGACATGGCAAACTTATTGCTTCCTTATGATGCATTTAGCCTTGTTAAAAAACTAAAAGAGAGAGTTGGAATTCCTATCCATCTTCACACTCACAACACATCAGGTACAGGCGACATGACAAACCTTATGGCCGCTCAAGCCGGTGTTGATATCGTTGACTGTGCGCTTTCTCCAATGGCTAACGGTACAGCTCAACCTGCAACAGAATCTATGGTTGCAACACTAAAAGGTACAAGCAGAGACACAGGAATTGACCTTGCTAAGCTTTCTGATGCGGCGGCTCACTTTAGAAAAGTTGCTCAAAAGCTAAAAGACGAAGGCCACCTAGATCCAAAAGTATTAAGTGTTGACACAAATACACTTTTATACCAAGTACCAGGCGGTATGCTTTCAAACCTTATCTCTCAGCTAAAACAAGCAAATGCTGAAGATAAATATTATGATGTTCTTGCTGAAATTCCAAGAGTTAGAAAAGACTTTGGTTACCCACCACTTGTTACTCCAACTAGCCAAATTGTTGGTTCACAAGCCGTGTTTAACATTATTTCAGGCGGACGTTACAAAATGGTTACTAAAGAGTCAAAAGGTCTTTTAAGAGGCGAGTACGGACAACTTCCAGCACCAGTTAATGAAGACGTTCGTAAACAATGCATAGGCGACGATGAAGTTATCACCGGCCGTCCTGCAGACCTTCTAACTCCAGAGCTTGAAAACTACAAAAAAGAGCTTGGCGATAAAGCAAAATGCGAAGAAGATGTTCTAAGCTATGCGCTATTCCCACAAGTTGCTCTAAAATTCTTTGAAACAAGAGATAACCCACAAGCGGCGGCTCCAGCACCTGCTCCAAAAGCAGCGGCTCCGGCTCCAGCACCACAAGCGGCTCCTGCACCTGCAGCAGCGCCTGTACAAGACGGTGGCGTAAGAACTCTTTATATCGAAGATTTAACTGGCTCACTATAATAAAGAAATCCACCCTTCGGGGTGGATTTTTTTATTAGTTGAGAGTTGTGGTGAAATGCTTCGCATTTTTTGATTATATATTTGACAAAACCACAATTTCCGTTGTAGGGCAAGGGCTCTGCTCTTGCCTTTTTTGTTTAATAAATTTCGTGGTGACCATGCGGAACGGTCAAGACCGTTCCCTACAATCAACTATAATAGTTTCTAAGTCTAAAATTTATCCCAAGCTCTTTTGCTAGTTTTTTGCTTTCATTTATATCGTCTTCGGGTATAGTGTCTACCACTGTAAATACCGTGTTTTTTACGTATTTACTAACATTTTGCGAGAATTTCAACATCTCTTCAAAAGATTTTTCGCCAAAGCATGGATTTGTTACGTTTAAATATTTTTCTTTATTTGGCGAGTTTAAACTAATGGACACGGTATCAAACATATTTTCAAATAAATGCTCAGTGCTCATCTTGTTAATTAAATTAGAAAGCCCGTTTGTGTTAAGCTTTATATGTATGTCGCTAATATTTCTAACAAACTTGCAAATTTCTATCATGTCAAAAAGACGCTCGGTGGGTTCGCCAAATCCACAAAAAACAAGCTCATCATAATCGCTTAAATTCACTTTTTTAAATTCATCAAAAATTTCTTCCATGCTCGGCTCGTGTGAAAGCCATAGGCTATCTACTTTTCCCACCGACTCGCTTGTGTTTCTAATGCAAAAAGTACATGCACATGGACATTTGTTTGTAATATTGACATATAATCCATTTTTTACTTCGTATAAAATATTATGCATTTCTTATCCTTTCAAATATTAAATTGCTAAAAATGTGGTTATTAAGCCCTGATATAGTAAATACTATAAATTATAAGTTTATTATATCAAAGTAGAAGAATTTTATCAAGATGCAGTTCAATAATTTACTACAATAAAAACAATATTATGTAAACTAATCTAGAGTGTAAATTAATATTTAAATACTTGATTTTTGCTTTTTGAAATGATATAATGTATTAAATACGCAAATAATATAAAAAAATATGTTTACCAATACAATTTATAAAGGGGAATGGAAAATGGAAAATGCCGCTCCAAAGCATTTTAGGCTGGGCGATTTACTTATTGAGCAAGGACTTATCACTGAAAATCAGCTTAAGCAAGCCCTTGAAATGCAGAAAAAAAATAAAAAACATTTAGGCGACTGTCTTATTTCTATGGGGTTTGTGAGCGATGATAACATTGCATCGGCCCTTGAGGTTCAGCTTGGAATACCCAGAATTGAGCTTCGTGGAGTGAGGATTGACCCCGACTTAATAAATATGTTTAGCGGCACTATGCTTAGAAAGTACGACGTTTTACCCGTTGCCTATACCGATGAAAGTCGCACGGCAATTGTACTTGCAATGGCAAACCCCTTAGACGTGACTGCACAGGACGACGTGTCTATAATAAGCAACTGCATGATAGAGAGAAAAATTGCGACCTTAGGCGAAATTAACGCAGTTTTAGATAAATATTTTGGCACGGGTGAAGCCATGTCGGCGGCTCAGCAATACTCAAAAGAGCGTGAAAGCCAAATGCAGCAAATTGAGGCGGCAGAGGCGGCGCAACAAGGCGAGCTTGAAAATGCACCGATAGTTCAGCTTGTTCGCTCAATAATTGAGCAGGCCGCGCGTCAAAGGGCGAGTGATATACACATAGAAGCACTTGAAAAACAGGTGCGTATAAGATATAGAATAGACGGTGCACTTTCTGAAAAAATGCTTTACGACATAAGGCTTTTACCGGCAATTGCCACACGTGTAAAAATTATGGCAGGCCTTGATATCTCAGAGAAAAGAAAGCCACAGGACGGGCGCATCAGCTTGATGGTCGACAAGACAGACTATGATATTCGTGTATCTTTGCTTCCGTCGACTTTTGGTGAAAAAATTGTTATGCGTCTTGCGACAAGCTCTACTTTCTCCATGACTAAAACAGACCTTGGAATGTATGATTTTGAGCTTGAGACCTTTGAGACAATACTTTCAAATCCAAGCGGAATTATACTGGTAACAGGCCCTACAGGTAGTGGTAAGTCCACTACTTTATACACTGCGGTCTCAGAGCTTAACGATGAAACGGTTAATATAATCACGGTTGAAGACCCTGTAGAGGCAAATATTTCTGGCGTAAATCAAGTTCAGGTAAACCCAAGGGCAGAGCTTACATTTGCGACGGCACTGCGCTCTATTTTAAGGCAGGACCCCGACATTATTATGATAGGTGAGATAAGGGACTATGAAACGGCATCGATTGCGGTGCAGGCATCAATCACAGGTCACCTTGTTGTAAGCACCTTGCATACAAATTCGGCGGCGGCTACGATAACAAGACTTTTAGACATGAATATAGAATCCTTCCTGCTTGCGGATTCCATAGTGGGTGTCATAGCGCAAAGACTGGTAAGAAGGCTTTGTTCTTACTGCAAAACACCAAGGCAGGCAACGGAGTATGAAAAGCAAATTTTACATGTTTCCCAAAATGAAGAGATTCAAGTTTTTGACCCTGTGGGTTGTCCAAAATGTAATGAAAGCGGTTTTTACGGGCGTATAGGTGTTTATGAAATCATGGCAATGACGCCACAGCTTCGTAAAATTATTACAGACAAAGGTAGCACAGAGCAAATTGCAAGTCTTGCAATTAAAAACGGAATGAACACGCTTAAAATGAGTGCTGCAAGGCATGTTAAAAACGGAATAACTACCATAGCGGAGATGAAAAAAGTTTCTATTGAAGAATAATTTATTAAAGTGAAGAGGGTTGATATTTGTGGCAAGTTTTTTTGAACTTATTGATAAGACGGTAAATATGCATGCATCTGATTTGCATATTACCGTAGGGCTTCCCCCAATGGCAAGGGTAGACGGCACGCTAATTGCGATGTCGGAAGAGAGAATGAAAAGTGAAGAGATTTACGAGTTTTGCAAAGAGGCTTTAAGCGATAAGCAGCTTTCCACACTTGAGGAAAAGGGAGAGCTCGACTTTGCTTTTTCGGCGCCTTCAATGGGAAGGTTTCGTATAAACGCATTTAAACAAAGAGGCTCGTATGCGATTGCCGCCCGTGTAGTTAACATGACTATACCCTCGCCCGAAAAATTAGGACTTCCTCCGGCACTTGTCGAAATGTGCGACAAAAAAAGAGGACTTGTTCTTGTAACGGGCGCAACAGGTAGCGGTAAATCCACAACACTTGCAAGTTTAATAAATGTTATAAACCACAGGCATAACCATCATATTATCACTGTAGAAGACCCTATAGAGTATCTTCACAGGCATGATAAATCTGTAATAAATCAGCGTGAAATAGGAAGCGACACCCTGAGTTTTTCAAATGCTTTAAGGGGCGCTTTAAGACAGGACCCTGATGTAATACTCGTGGGTGAGATGAGAGACCTTGAAACTATTTCAATTGCGGTTACTGCGGCCGAAACAGGTCACCTTGTCTTATCAACGCTACATACCATAGGCGCTGTAAACACGATAGACAGAATTATAGACGTGTTCGAGCCTGCACAGCAACAGCAAATAAGGACTCAGCTTGCAGACGTTTTGCAGTGCGTGGTATCGCAACAGCTTATACCGAAAATAGACGGCGGACGTGTTGCGGCGTTTGAAGTAATGCTCACAAACAGTGCAATTAGAAACAATATAAGGGAAGCAAAAACCTTCCAAATTCAGTCTGCAATCCAGACCAACCAAAAAATCGGAATGAGAACCATGGATGATGCGCTTTATGAACTGTATCAACAAGACTTAATTTCGGCAGAAAATACCATAGCCTACGCACAAGACAGAGTGGCGATAAGAAAAAGAATGATGTTTTAGTAATTAATAATTAATAGTAGGGCAAGGGCTCTGCTCTTGCCACAAGGTTTCCACAAAGCATAAATTCTCCATTATAAATTAATAAAAAAGTAGAGGTGAAGAGATGGCGACGTTTAATTATACTGCCATGGATAGAAGCGGAAAAGAGATAAAATCCTCGGTGGAGGCGGAGTCAAAGGAAGCGGCAGTCGCCCTTATCAAGGCGGAGGGAAATATTCCGATATCGGTAAGCGAAATAAGTGCTTTAAATAGGGATATAAACCTGTCTTTTGTACAGCCAAAGCCAAAGGTGAGGGATTTATCCGTCTTTTGCCGTCAATTTGTAAGTATAGTAAATGCAGGCGTTCCCATTGCAAGTGCCCTTGAAATGCTATCAGAGCAAACAGAAAATGCAATGCTATCAAAAGCCATAGATGAATGTAAAATAAGCATACAGTCTGGTACTTCTTTATCAGAAGCCATGGCGGTGCACGATAAAATATTCCCACCGTATTTTGTAACCATGGTGGAAGCAGGCGAGGCCTCGGGTAGCTTGGAAGTGGCGTTTGAGCGAATGGCAATACAGTTTGAAAAAGACAATAAGGTAAAGGCCATGGCAAGAAAGGCTACGATTTACCCCGTGGCAATACTTGTAATTGCGATGGGCGTTATAGCGCTTTTACTTGCATTTGTAATACCGCAGTTTGAAAGCATGCTAACAGACCTTGGCACAGAGCTTCCGGCACTGACTCAGATAGTTGTGGCGGCGAGTGACTTTTTACAAGATTACTGGTATATAGTCCTAGGACTGCTTGCACTGTTAATTTTTACAGGCAAGGTATTTGTGGACTCAACTGTGGGAAAATATGCTATAGCACGAATGCAACTGAGAATACCACTTGTAAAGTCCTTGGTAACAAAAACTTCTTCTGCAAGACTTTGCAGAACCATGTCCACGCTGATGGCGGCAGGTATTCCGATAATCGAGGCGATAGACATAGTATCAAACACCATGTCGAATGTGCTTTTTAGGGATGCCTTAATCTCTGCTAAAGACGATGTCGCAATGGGCACACCGTTTTCAGAGCCTTTGGAAAGGGCAGGGATTTTCCCACCCATGGTAAAGCATATGATTAAAATAGGCGAAGAAGTGGGCGATATCGAAGGAATGATGGAAAAGACCGCAGACTATTATGAAGAAGAGACAGAAACAGCGGTACAAGCACTAATAGCAATCATGGAGCCCGTAATAATAATGGTTCTAGCCTTAGTAGTCGGTGTCATAGTAATGGCGGTAATGCTACCTATGATGGAAATGATGAACGGACTTGGGAATATGTGATTGTAATTAATAATTGATAATTAATAATGAATAATTAAGGTGAAATGCTTCGCATTTTTTGATTATAAACCTACCATAACTTATTCACTATTAACTATTACTTCTTACCTCAAAATGTAGGGGCGACGTTTCGTCGTCCGTAAGGTTTCCGCAGAACCACCACAAAATTAGATTTAAACCCGATTTTAAGGGACTTGGGTTTATATATAAAAATTAAAATTACCTTAAAAGGAGTATGAACTAAAATGCAAAATGTAATGAAAAGATTAAAAGCAAAAAAAGCAAATAAAGGTTTTACAATGGTTGAGCTAATTATTGTTATAGCTATCATAGCTGTCCTAGCGGCTGTTCTAGCGCCACAATACTTACGCTTCGTAGAGGAATCAAGAGTATCGACAGACATGTCAACAGCTACAAGCATAGAAACAGCGGTTAATGTTCTTATAGCCGATGGTACGGTGAAATTGCCAACACCTGGAACAGGAGAAACTACTTCAACAGCTACATTAACATGGGATACAAAAAATGGAGATTTGGAGTATGCGGTAACAGTTGGTACGGCGGTGACTGCTGCAGCTACGGTAGAAGATGAACTTTACAAACTTTTAAATGTTAATGCAGTTAATACTGCTACAGATGTACCAAAATTAAAAGCTGGTAGCACAATTGCCACAAACGCTAATGTAGTATGGACAATAACAGTAGATGGCGATGATATTACAGTTGTACCAAATCCAGATTTTACTACTAAATGGGCTGACTAATTAAACTTTGAAAGGTTTACACTATGGATTTTATCACACTTTATATGTACATTTTAGTATGGCTTTTGGGAATTTGCATAGGCAGTTTTTTAAATGTTGTAATCTATCGTATGCCTAAGGGAGAAAGTGTGGTAGTTGGACATTCATATTGTCCAAAATGCAAGAAAAGACTAAAATGGTATGAACTTTTTCCGATATTTTCCTATATATTTTTAAGAGGAAAATGTAAAGACTGTAAAAACCAAATATCGCTTTGGTATCCCTTAACCGAAGCGATAAACGGTTTTCTGTTTATACTGATTTTTATGAATTTTGGTCTTAGTTATTACACTTTGCTAAGTTGGCTTTTTGCATCGGCCCTCTTGGCACTTTCTATAATCGATGCAAAAACAAGGGAAATTCCCTTTAACATTAATATATTTATTGGAATTTTAGGAATAATTAATTTAGCGCTGGATTTTGCACACTTACAAGATTATTTACTTGGCGCTGTCGTTGTAAGCGGTTTTTTACTGCTTTTACTGCTCATCTCAGGTGGACGTGCCATAGGTGGCGGAGATGTAAAACTTATGTTTTTTGCAGGTATTTTTTTAGGACTATTGCCCACCGTATTTTCGTTTTTTATCGCATGCATTATAGCGTCGATAATACATTTAATAAGGATGAAATTTTTTGGTGCGAAAAGAGATTTAGCACTAGGGCCGTATCTATCTATAGGTTTAATAATAAGCCTTTTGTACGGACAAATAATAATAGATTTTTATTTTAGCATGTTGCTTTTATAGTTATTAGTTAATGATTATTAATCAAAAAAGGGGTTTAAAAAATGGCTCAAATATTACTAAGTATTGAAATTGGGGAAAGATTTGTCAGCGTTTGTGTGTCGTCAGGCAGTGCAAAAAGCTTTAAGATTACTAAAAGCTTTAGGTTTGAACATGTAGGCGATGTGCTCTCAGACGGACAGATTACTAATCCTACCTACCTTGCCGACCAAATAAAGGAGGCAATGTCGCAAAACGGCATAGGTGATATTAGAAAAGTTAATTTCGTTTTTAATTCATCAAAGGTTGTAAGTAGGGAAGTCAATCTGCCTAGTATGAAAGAAAATAAAATTGCAGACGTAATTTCGCTTAATGCTTCCGAGTATTTCCCGATAGACATAACAAATTTTAACATTACTCATACTGTTTTAAAGCCCTCAGAGGCTGGCTCTACAATGCGAGTAATGCTTACTGCTGTGCCCAAAACAATAGTAAAGAGTATTTTTGAACTGGCCGAGGCGCTTAAGGTGTCTGTAAATGCGATAGACTATGCGCCAAACGCTCAGTATCAACTCCTTAAATCAATAAAAAGTGAAGAAATTGTCATGTATCTTAACATGAACATTAAAAACTCAACAGCAAGCTTCATTCAAAACGGCACACTGCTTTTACAGCGTAACCTGCCTTTTGGCGGCGACGAAATTGTGTCGGCTGTGCTAAGAAATGCAGAGCTTGAAGAAGATGAATATGTAAAAATATTAGAGCAAAGCAAAAAAGGCAACTGGCTAGAACTTGCGCTGACCCCTGAGCAAATACAAAGTGCAATGTTAAGGCTTACTGCAGGAATTAACAGAAGTTTAGAGTTTTTTACATCCAGCCAAAAGGGCTTAAAAGTAGATAGAATTGTCCTTCTTGGCATATGCGCAGACATATATGGCCTAAAAACGGCAATATCAAGCGCAAGCTCTATAAACTGTGAAGTCCTAAGCTATGTGCCAAGCCTTGAAAAAAGTGTAGAGAATATAGAGGACTTTATTTCGTATATCTCTCCAATAGGAAGCCTTATAAATCCCCTAAATCTTTTGCAAGGCGACTTAGTAAAGAAACATAAAATGGTTAGAAGCACAAGAAGCTCAGACTCGCTTGTGACCAGTATATTAATATTTATTTTTGCCGTCGTCGCAGGTGTTGCGCTGTCTGCCACTTCGTTTTTTGAGTACGCAAGCGAGCAAAGAGACCTTGACAGGCTAAATATGGAGTATCTAGAGCTTAAGTCGAATGAGCCTACACGAGATGCCTATGTTCAGTACAAACAAATGCATGAAAACATCATGGCGGTAGCCACCCTTAGCGAGGATAATAACCAAAACTTAGTGGCATTTTTAGAAGAGCTTGAAGACAAAGTACCAAGAAATTTACTTGCACTTTCAGCCTCTTGCACAAATGAAAACATAACGCTTAATGTAACGGTGCAAACTTTTGAGGAAGTCGCAGTTACTATGGCAAACTTAAGAGAGTTTGAAAGCGTGGAGGTCATAAATGTCTCTGCCGCAACACAGACAACAGACGAAAATACAGGAGTGACTCAGGTAGATTTTTCTATCACTTGTGAGTATAAAACTGCAGTAATAGAAGAGTCCACACAAGAAAGCGAAGTTGAGGAATAAGGAGGAAAGTTATGAGAATTAAAAGACGTGATTTAAAACTTATTATAGTTTTAGCAGGAATTGCAATATTTGCAGTACTCTACTTTTTTGTCAATAATAATTTTATTACAATGACTCAGGAAGTAAAGACTGATATTTCATTGCTTGCCCCCGAGGTTCAAGCGCTTCGTGATAGCCAAGAGAATTTTGAAACCTATGTTTCTGAAACAGAAAAGTTTAAACAAGAGATACAAAGCGAGTTAAATTATTATCCGTCAAAAGTGCTACCCGAAGAATTTTTGGTCTGGTCACTTGACTGGCAGGACAGCACGGGTGTCACTGTAAGCGATGTAAGCTTTTCTCCCGAGACCATAGTTTCACAGTTTGAGTGCTATGCACCGCAAATTATTGACGGGGTAGAGCAGTATAGTGTTGTTAATGCAAGTGTGGGCATGGTGTCTTTAAATGCCACGGCCGAGATGACATACAACCAACTGAAAAATTCTATAGACTCAATATATAATTACGGCAATCCCACAATACTAAACAGTGTTGCGGTGTCTTATGACCCGGGGACCGCAAAATTATCGGGAACTTATTCCATTTCAAAATTTTTCATAGACTATGAGGGCGCACCATATAATCCAATTGATATGCCAAATGTAAGTTTAGGAAATGAAGAAATTTTTGGATATAACGAAGTCGAAGCAGCACCCGTTACAGAGGAAGAAGAAGAGACAGGCTGATGGCTGTAGGGGCGACGTTTCGTCGCCCGTTAGGTTTCCACGAAACTAAAAAAAGGAGGACTTGCTTTTGAAAAAACTAATTAAAAATTTAAAAGAGAATAAAGGTTTTTCACTTGTGGAACTCCTTATAGGTGTAGCGATTTTAGGAATAATCGCTATTCCGCTTATTAACATATTTATAGTGTCTACCAACACCTTTGAAAGCAGTAGAAAAATGGGCGAGGCAACACTTGTGGCTCAATCAATTGCAGAGTCTATAGAGGTAGAAAACTTTGCCGATATATTAAATACCCCAGAAATTTTAGGCGATGAAGACAGCGTAGGCGACGTAGTAACCACGAACGACAATGAGTATGTAATAGAGCTTGAAAATTTAGTAAATGGCATGTCTAATTTTGACGCAAGACTTACTTTTACCGCAGGAAATATTGCAGAAAGTACAGCCATAGCCAAGTATGAAAATATCAACAGCGAAGAAATTGCGCAGTTTGAGTCCATGGACGCACTTTTTGCGCAAAATAAATATATAGACGGCGATTATACTGCATCAAACGATCCCGATAAAATTTCTTTTGAGGAAATTAGTGCAATAGCAAATGCAGAATATTTAACCAGTTTTGTTTATGCAGAAAGAGAAATAACAATACAGGTAAACGACATAGACCCCGACCCGGATGTAACGCTTATCTCTGCAAGGGTGATTTATGAATATGAGTATGCGTTTGCTTACGGAACTACGCCTACTATTCCCTCAAAAATTTATACCCCAGACACAAACCCCTCTGAATGCATTAAAACATTTGACATATTGCTCACTCCCTTTAATGTCGAGGAGCAGGGCAGATATCCGTCAATTTTCCTATTATATCACCCGTTTTACGACGGGGACGCAAGTGCTTTAGACGATGTAATCAGAATTGAGAATAATATAGAAAGCACAGAGCGCCTACCCATAAATTTTTATGTAATAAAGCAAAAAGACCCCACGCTAAGTGATGCAGACTTAACGACAAAAGAGAATACTTACAGGGCAAGGCTTGACTTGCTACAACCTTATAAGGCGATAGC
Organism: uncultured Eubacteriales bacterium; assembly: GCA_964370635.1. Lineage (GTDB taxonomy): Bacteria > Bacillota > Clostridia > Oscillospirales > Acutalibacteraceae > SIG603. The sequence continues at coordinate 110,880 of CAYJJU010000004.1, forward strand.
CCAAACGGTGGAATATGCAAAAATTTTCTCAAATGCAGGCGAAAATCTTGCGACAGGTGTAAAGACAGACCCACAATTTAGGTGGTATAACGGCGTTTCAACCTATTATTCCTCCCCTTGGGCAGGAGCGGTTGCGGGAACAACAGATTTAATTCCCACCTCGGACGAGATTGTAAGCACAGAGCAAATATATAGAATGTTTGATGTAGTAATAGAAATATTAGACTCAAAAGGCGACACAATACACACACTAAATACCTCAAAACTCAGATAAGGAGAAACAAATGAACGGCAGACTTCAAAATGCTATACAGTCATTAAAACAGAATAAAGGTTCAAGTATAGTAATGGTTGTCATAACTATGTTGTTTGTAATGGTTTTAGGCTCTATTTTGCTTTTTACCACTTATACAGGCGTGCTTGTTAAAAGCGCAGAGCGCAGGGGAGAGCAAAATTTTTACGACGCACAAACTGCAATGACCATAGTAAGAACAGGAATACAAGAGGCCGTGAATGCCTCAATAGTAAAGTCATACCCCGAGGTGCTTGTAAATTTCTCTGCTCTAAACAGCACAGGTGAAAAAAGCCTAACCGAGATTTTTCACGAAGCCTTTAAAAAAAATCTGTTTGCTTACGAGTTTGAAGAACTAGAAACGAAAAATATCTTTATAGCAAACGATACGACTACTTTATATAGCTATAGGGCGATTGAGGACTATTTTATATACGCAACGGGAATTGAAGATTTAGAGAGTGAGGGACTGAGTTTTCCTCTATCCTCTCTTGCCACGGCGGGAGAGCTTGAAATTTCTGATGTGGATAAAACGATAACTCTAAAAGATTTTAAAATAACACACACGCAAGAAAGCACCGGAGTTACCACTTCTGTTCAAACAGATATAGTGGTAAATATGCCGGAGTTTGAATATAATTACACCCCTTATGTAGTGTCAAGTATACCCGAGTTTGCCTTTGTTGTGGGCGACACACTAAATACTTATGGAACGACCACCATAAACGGAAGCCTTTATGCAGGCAGTATTAATTTGCAAAATGAAAATCTTTCACTTAATGCTGGAACTATTATTTGTGGCGGCGGTGTCAGTTTGACAAATTCCACACTTACAGTAGGCGAAAATGTTGACATGTGGTCAAATGAGATAAGCATGGACACTTCAAATTTAAATTTAGACGGAACAAGCTATGTTTACGATGACTTGCTTTTAGACAAAGAAAACAATGTCGTGGTAAACGGCACTTATATAGGTTATAACGATGACATAGACACAGCAAGTGAAAGCAGTGCTATTTTGGTAAACGGCATCAATAACACGCTCAATTTAGAGGGTGTTGACGAGCTTATACTTGCAGGTAGGGGCTTTGTAGGCGGATACGGCGGTTATAATAGCACCGCAAACACAGGTGCTGGCACGGGTGAATCTTTGGCGGTAAAAAGCAATCAAATTGCATATTTAATTCCCGTGGGTGATTTAGTGGAAGAAAGCGGTGCTAGCTTTACTAATCCCCATGTGTTTGATATAAATGACGCTTTACCTACACTGGCTTTAAGCGCTGAAGCCGTTACGAAGTACGAAAAATATAATCTAACCAGTACTTCACTGAGGCAAGAAGTACACCATTTAGACGGTGATACCTATATTGCATACTATTTCTTCGACTTTCCTACAGTGGAAGATGCGGTAAGTTTTTTTGAAGATTATTATAACGATGAAACCAACAATGAAATATTAAACACTTACATGAACACATATTTTGAAGAGCTTGGCGGTGCGCCTGTGGCAACCACTTATGCATCGGGCGTGCTTTTCAACGAGCCCAGCCTAGATGAGTTTGAGCTGTTAAAGGGTCAGACTATTACAGATTACTCACGCTTTAGTGAAATTTATGACCATTTAACCCAAACACTTTCTGCGGACAAGAGTTCAAGTGAGGGAGTGTATGAGTATATAGTAGACGGGAACGCCGTAAGAGACTTTATGGGCGCAAACACTACTATGGAATTTAGAAATGCGGCAGGCGAAATAGTAGCCTTGCTTGTAAATACGGATTATGTTTTTACAAGCAGTGAAGATATACCGCTTATAGTTGCCCACCCTGATTTTTCGGGAACAATCACCGTAAACACAGATTTTGATGGACTAATTATAACAGATGGAAGTGTTTTAGTAAGTGGTAGCTTGACGGTAAATTCAAATTCTCAGGCCGTAAGAGAGGCCTTGCTTGCCACAAATAACGGCACGGCCATAGGAGACTTTTTGAGCTTTGCCTCGGGTGAAGAGCAACATGAAAGCTATGGAACGGGCGCGTGGAATTTAGACGAGCTTGTGGATTACGATAATTGGAGCAAATCCAATTCATAAAAATAAAGGAGGACGCCAAATGAAAAAGAATAATAAAGGCTTTACCATGGTAGAGCTTATAATAGTGCTTGCCATAATTGGCGTCTTTATGTCCGTCTTATCGTTTTCTTCGAGCATACTTTTAAGAAATGAGTCGAGGGAAGCCTCACAAACCGTAAACGCCTTGTTATCATCTTGCAAGATAGAAGCCATGACAGGCGTAAATTCAAAACTGGAAATTTCACTTGAAGACGGAAAATACATTGTAAGGCTTTATCAAAACGACACGGATTTTGAGGAAGAAATACTTGGCGATGAAAATTTAGGTATTATTTATAAACTAAAAAGCACGGGCGACACCCTTTATAAGATTGGCACTGAACCGCTTGCAATTTCTTTTAACAGTGAAACCGGTGCGATAGAGGGCACAGATGTTAATTTAATTGACTTTAATGCAGGTTATAAAATTACAATTTATCCGAGTACGGGATATTTTGAACTTAATAAGTAAGGGCACAATATAAGGAGGAGGAAATATGAAACTGAAAAAGAACAAAAAAATTGGCAAAAATAAAGGCTTCACGCTTGTTGAAGTCATAGTTGCCGTTGCAATTTTAGGACTTATTTCTGTAGCCGCAATGACGCTTATGACCACGGGCGCAAGGACTTTTTCCTCCATAAATTATTATGTCAGTTTGCAGTATGAGTCCCAACTTTCGATGAGCCAAATTCAAGAATATGTCATTGACTGTGAGGATAATATTTCTTTTGACGACACTACAGACACCTTGACTATAGACGGCACAGATATTTTCTTTTTAAGAGACGACATACTTTATTATGAATTTGACGGCGAAGAGGCGATACTTGCAAAATTTGTGTCCGAGTTTCATGTAAGCTTTAATGAGTTTAATGATGAAGGGACTAGTAGGGCAAAGGAAATTAACATTACGCTTAATTTTACAAGGCAGGGCAAATCACATGAGGCAATACAAAGTGTTGCGCTTAGAAATAATCCTGAAATTCTGGCATAAACTTATATAAGTTTAATTACAAGAGGTTAATTTAATGAATAATCATAGACATATAAAAAACAAAATAAAATCTAGACTAAACCTAGCCGTATTGCTTTTAGTGATAACGGCCGCTACCGCGTTTTTTGCCTATTCGGCAGTGGCAAGCTCAGAGCCTTCTAAAAGAGATGAAAACGGCTTTGCCTTGTTCCAGTCATTTTCGGGAATAGAAGAGCTAAAAACAAATATTACAGGCGGTGCGGCCTATAATATTTTGGAAATTTTACCCGAGGGAAAAACGGAAGCAAACGGTGAAATCGGCTATTACATAGACGGCGCAGAGCCAATAGATTTTGATGCATTTAAAATAATAGACGGTTTTGATGCAAGAAAGGCAGAGCTAGACGCATTTATTAATGGATTACCCGCAGGTCTAGCTTCGGCTACTCCAAATGAAGCACCTATTACCACACAGGAGTATAAAGAAATTTACCCATGGCAGTTTGATACAGTGGGCGAAAATGACAGGTATTTAGAGCTTACCGATATAGATGGCAAGGAAAGATTTGAAAGATACACGACACAGGATGAGGACAATTTGTATTTTCAGTTTGACCGCTATGGCGATTATGTTCTCACAGGTAATGTAGTATTAGAGTTAACAGACGGTGACACCTTTCAAATAATTGATAGATTAGTGTACGGTCAAAGTCCTTTAGTCGAAAATATTTATTATTATAATCCAAGTTTTGACTCGGCCTTTAATATTGCAGGCATGAGTGACGATGCCCCAGAGGAGCAAGAAGCAATACTGTCTGAGTATGCACAGGAAAATGAGGGCATAGCGATTTATCAAGTAAAAGATGCGTCCATATCGTCTTATGAATACGTGGGAATACTAGGCGATGATTTTTCCTTTGATTTATCATTCCCTGAAACCGCTAAAAACTATTTTGTCATAACTGAGTACGGTGCGCCCAGTGCCACTCACGAGGCATCTACTGCGCCATATTTTGCAGTGCATGGCGGATTTACACAGGATACCGACCTAAAAAACAGGAGCGATGCATATTTTAAAACAACCGAGGCGGCATATAGATATGTCGGTGAGGGAGAGGGCGAATACTCCTCGTACATAGACGAAAAGGCCGAGCATCTTTCTTCGAATATCGAATATTCAAAGCTTTATGTAAGCACATTTATAAATAATGACTGGTTTATTAAATATGTCCTAGATGCGTCTTTGACACAGCAGGACATGGAGATTGCGGTCACGGTTAAAACTGCGTCACAGGTAACACAGGAAGACGTAGACACAGCAGATTTAATAATGGTGTCGCAAGGTATAGGCGGCACGATTGGCACGGACCTTGGAACATTGACCCCCGATTTGTCGGCGTATATAAACGACAAAAAACCGCTTGTTGTGAGTAATGCTATAAAATCAATAGTCGAAGCCTATGTAGATACAATGACTGCAAACGATATTTCTCTTAGCAAATTCTTGTACAATGGCACGATTTTAGACTCAGGGTTTATGAAAGATTTTTCAAATCCAGTTGCTACAGTGCTGTCCGATATCAACAATGAAAATGCGGTTAGAGAACTTACAGGAGTCGACACCCTTCCCGTAGAACAAACATTTGCAAATCATATAAGGCATATAGTTAATTATGGATATAAAAAAGAAGTAGAAGGAAAAACAGAACTTGAAGTTTTAGAAATACAGCCAATAGTCTCGCAAACGGTGTCGCAGATGGGTAGCAGTGTTAAAGATAAGAGCGTAGGCGGAGGAAATGAGTTAACAACTGCCGATGTGCAAGGGTGGTTTGGTGGCGCTATTAATTTAGACGGGGTGACAATTAATATAACCACCATGGCTATAACCGAGTTTATCGGAGTTATAGACGAGGTTATAGAAAAATACGACATAGTCTATATAGGCTCGTCCTTAAACGGCTTTAATACAACCCGAACAACAGAGGGAACGTTTACAAATTACAATGACGATAGCATGGACCGCCTAATTTATACAAATATAGGCGATATAATCTCGATATATAATGATATAGTAGGGCTTTTAGATGTAGATTATTATTTGCCCAAAGGCACATTGGACATAGAAGTGCCTATTGATATAGATGAGCAGGGGAAAATTACGTATGCAGAATATGCTGCATATTATATCAAGGCAAATTCTACAAATGTAGACGACCCCGAAATAGGCACCTTGGCTCGTGCCTCGGGTTATGACCTAACCTATTCAAAAATAGAGGAGCTACAGGCATTTGTAGACTCAGGACTTCCTATAATTATTTCTGATGAACTTATGACGACAGATAGAAGTCAGTTAACGAATATAGAAATTGAAATTAAAAACGACGGCGGCAAACTTGAAGTTATAAGCATGCCGTTAAACGAGGATATTTACCCGAACAGAATTTCATATCAGTGGTATGATGATGAAGTAGCAATCGAGGGTGAAACCACGTCAAGTTATACTATAAACGATGACGATGCAGGAGAGTTTTATTGTAATGTAACTTTTACAAATTTGGAAAACGGTGAGAGTAAAAGTGCGAAAAGTAATACCGTAGATGTGTCGAGCAATGTTATTTATGATATAGAAGCAGAGACCGAAGCCGTGAAGGCGGAGGAGTATTTGCCCATAACATTTGAGTATAGCATAGATAGAGACGCAGAACCCGACGTAGGCACGGCAAAGGCAATACTTGACCCATCACTTGTGCCTGCGGGTGCTACGGTTACTTGGGAGTGGAGAAGAAAAGAATATACTGCCACATTATGGGAAGAACCACTTGAGTATAGCGGTACGCTATTATATTCAGGCAGATATGAACGTAGGTATACTATAAGCGATTTTACCGCAACTGGGGTATATACATCAATAATTCAAATGAGCTATGATGTTCCAGAGTGGGTTAACCGTATAATTTGTAGTGCAACGGTAACGGATGGTGACAATAAAACAGTGTATTCATCAAACCGCACAGGTTGGATACGCACCGCTGCTCCGGCAGATGCAGATTCAACCACATTTTATACCGGCCAAATTGCGCCTGGAAGTAATGATAAAACAGGTGATACACAACATTATCTCTTTACAAGTGCTTATGATAGTACGATTACCGTAAGTGAAGAAAAGGGCGTGTCTCAAATTTCCGCAAGCGCCGAGCTTTACAAAATAACTAAGCCTTCAGCAGGTAATGACATGGCAATAACTGAGGCAACATGGCAAAGAGTTGAAGGTGACACTTATGTGGATATAGAAACAACAAAAGACGGCGACAATTACACGGCCAATTTATCTGAGGCAGGTACATACAGACTTAGGGTGAAAATAAACGCCACTGCAAGTGAAGGGTATACATATTTATATTCTAACGATGTCAAGGTAACAGAAGCCGGAAGAGACATGGAATTTGGCACAGATATAGGCAATATAACGCCTCCACAAATCGATACAGATGCACATGTTTTAAACGACGAGAGAGTAGATAACTCCTCTAAAATGTGGGAGTTTTTAATGGGTGACCCACTTGACCCTACCGACATAGGAGCGCTAGCAAGGCCGAATGTGATGAGTGAATCGCAGGCGCCTACAAGTGCCATTACAACATACGCAAATTTATCAAAGCCAAGCATTGTATATGAAACGGAAGCGAAAAACTACAGACCCACCGAGTACACGGGGATTGATGATTTGCTATCAGGTAGCTTGATTGAAAACGATACGCTTAGCTACACTTTTAGAATTTTAAATCCTACAGATTTAACGCCTTATGAAACTAAATACGAAGTGTCGCTGTATCTTGATGCAGACGGCGACGGCAGATATGCAGACCATGAAATAGTATCGGGCGTGAGCACTATAGAGTATGGTGGCGGAGCTGTTTCTAATTATGAGTTACTTGCAAACAATACGTATACAGTCTCAAGGGCAGTGCCTGCAAACATTGAGGGAGCTATAACATGGCAACTAAAAATAGAAAAAGTAGGGAGCAACGGAATAATAGCAACCGACAAGGGTATTACCTATAAAAAGCCTAAAATCATGATAGAGATAGACGTATTACAAATTGCAGGCGATAGTTCAGGTGCTACTATTAATAAGGTTCCATACACAACTTATTTTAACGACATGCGTGAAGCAGGCGTTTATGATATAACTGTAGAAAAGGTGTCCATAAACGATTTAAATGTTTATCAAGACGAAGCAGCACTCTTAGAATACTTAAATGGATACGACATGCTCTTTATAGGCTTTCAAGAGTCATACGGAAAATTAGACCCACTAAACGGCTTTGACCCTGATTCTGCACAGGCGATAAATGCATACATAGACTCAGGCAAGGCAGTGCTTTTCAGTCATGATAATATTTCGACAGAGGTTATACCTATACCTAATCAAATAGATGTCGTAGGCAAGCCGTATTACTATCCGGTCTACCCAACAATGTCGGGCACAGAACAACGGGACGTGTGGTTTTCTGGATATTTCTTTAACACACTTATGAGAAGTGCCACAGGACTTGACAGATATGGTGTAACAGACACAAGCTTTGGACTTTCGCAGTATAACTTTGTTTCAAAATATGCAACCCCAGGTGAGAGCAACGGAATAACTGCCGCAGGTTATGAATCGGAAAATTTAGTAAACCTCGAGTACAGAAATGCATTAGAAGAGATAAAAGATGCAGGGTATGATATTGCATATGAACCCGGCTCACAAAAAGAGGAGTATGTGCATCAAACGCAAGGCTATTCTAACTACATGATTACAAGGTCAAGGTCTCCAAACGCCGACACTGCAAATCTTTTAAAACCCACAAATGTAGACTCTCCCAGTTTTGGTCAGATGATATCTACAACCGCAGTATCTCAGGTGAATAAAGGACAAATTACATCTTATCCTTACAATGTAAATACCAGTGAGTTTGGCGGTAGTGTAGGCACAAAATTGACGGTCAGTAGTACCCATTATCAATGGACACAGCTAAATGTAAACGCTGAAGATGTGACTGTATGGTACTGCCTGTCACCTGAGGGAACCAGTTATACAGCGTATAACAACAACTATAACGATGTAATTAACAACTATTATATTTATACAAAGGGCAATGTCACATATACAGGTGCCGGACATAGTGGCGTAGTGTCTGGAAATACCAATGAGGCCCAGCTTTTTGTCAATACTATGATAAGTGCATATCGCGCGGCGCAAAGCCCTCCTACCATAGAATTTAAAGAAAATATCGACGATGCGGCTATGCAAAACAAAATTTTGATTGCATTAGACGAGAGTTTAGACTATGATACACTAACAGACGAAGAAAAACAAATTCCTTTTGTCTTTGTCGATGAAAACACTGCAATCAATAAATTTATTCAAATTGAAGCATGGTATGACAGTAATAATGACGGTACTGTAGACACTGAGATTACAGGCGATATATTCAACAAAGCGGACATAGACACAGGGCAGGACTTAGGGGTCTCTTCCAGTGGTAGCCTCTTTACAAACACCCCATATTACATTAAAATGCCTGAGGACTTAGTGGCGGCAGTAGAAGAGCATAATTCTGTCACCATAGAAATTAAAGTAAGCGTGAGCATAGGCGCCGATGACCCATTGTCTGACACGTCAACAATGAAGATAAGCAAGTACGGACTGCTTGACTTAAGTTAAATTTTTAACACATACTTTAGTAAAAATGATTAATCGGTATAGGGTATAGCAAGCGCTAAATTCTATACCGAATTTTTATTTATATTAAACTACTTGGCATATGGCGAACAAGAGATTACTATAAAGTTATACAAATATATTATTTTTATTGAAAAAATATAGCGCTTCATGCTATAATTAGTAATAATATATACTAAATTTGCACAGAATATCGGAGTATTTAAGTGATGACAAAAAATTATTCAAATGAACTTGAAAAAATATTACTAGATGAAAATTTTATTAAAGGTGGAAAACTTATGCTGCATACATGCTGTGCTCCATGTAGCAGTTATGTGCTAGAGTATTTAAGCGATTATTTTGAGATTTTTGCCCTGTTTTATAACCCGAACTTAGATACAAAAGAGGAATTTTTCAAACGGCAAAAGGAAATGACCTCAATGCTTTCTAAAATGGAAACAAGATATCCGATAACTTTAATCGAAAGCGATTGGCGCAAGGAAGAATTTTTGAATGCGGTAAAGGGCATGGAAAACTTAAAAGAAGGCTCTAAGCGCTGTGAAATTTGCTTTAAACTGCGACTTTTAGAAACCGTAAAACACGCAAAGAACGAAAATTGCAAGTATTTTACAAGCAGTTTATCTATAAGTCCTATGAAAAATGCAGTTATGCTAAACGAAATTTCGCTCACCCTTGAGAAGGAGCACGGAGTGCTTTCGCTTCCGTCTGATTTTAAGAAAAAGGGCGGATATCAAAAATCGGTTGAGTTATCAAAAAAATTCGGGTTGTATAGACAAAATTACTGTGGGTGCGAATTTAGTAAAAATTTATAATTTTTATTAAAGGCGGGTGGAGACAGTGAAAAAATGTATAGGTAAAGTATGTGCTTTATCGGTTTTATTTGTGTGCTTTTTAATTTTTGTAGGGGGCGGTATTCCCGTGCAAAATTTTGAAGCCGCAGTCCTAGTTAGAGTCTCACAAAACGAAAATGTTGCGGATATTCCCCTAATGCTTGAAGATGAAGGGGAGAATATTTACACGGTAACTATGCCGAACATGGGTACCCCTGAGTTTGTTTGGTCGACTTCGAGTGGCCTAAAGATGGCACAGTACGACATTACCGACATTGCGACTAAATTTGTGTTTAGGGGTGGCTCGTATTTTATTTTTTGCGACTATAACTGGTCGGATACTTTAGTCAAGGAAATAGACACCGACACAGGAGAAGTGCTACAAAATTTCTATTTAGGCAAGAGCATTTATAATTTTCTGCATATTTCGGCAGACTATATTGGAAATTCATACAGTGTAAGTTCATTTTCATCAAATGCGGTCGATAGGGTAAGCGCCGACGGCCGTGAAAGCCTAAGTTTTGCAGCCGGTATAAATTTCATGGAAGTTTTTGGCGAAAAGTTATATGTGCATCAAGGCAACAGTTTGAGCGCAGTGGATGTAAATGATTTTTCGGAAAGCGGCACGACAAATATTACTGCATCAGTTGCGCCTAGGGCGATGTTGTCAGAGGATATCTATGTGGGAATTGATGATTCAATTTATAAAATAGAAAATCAAGTAGCCGCTAAAATAGATAATACGAGCGTGCAACAGAGCTTTGACATGGTAGGCAAAAACGCCGCAGTGAGTCACGACGGACTGATTTTGTGGAAAGAAAATAACACTAATTTAATGGTAAAAAATAATAACAGCGAAGAAAATCAAAGCATTACTTTCCCAGGAAATATACTAAGCCTTGGACAAAGCGGTGCATTTTACGAATATAGCAACTCGGTTTATTATATATCGTATATAAATCTTGGCCTAGTAGCCTTAGACGAAGAGGATGAGGGCGGAAATTTTGAAGGGTACGAAGTAGATTCAAATTACATAGAAACCCCGTGTTCTCAACTTGTAAGCGAATTCATAGAAAACACAGGTGCAGAAGTCTTCGATTTTGAAGGCGACCCTGTAACAAGCGGTGTCTGCGAAACAGGATATAAAGTAGTCGATGGAGATAGCGAATATCAAATGGTAGTTTTGGGAGACATAAACTCTACAGGAACTGTAAATACCTCGGATATAAAGCTAATTATGGAGAAAATAATTTCATTAACTCAACTAGAAGGCGCTAGGTATCAAGCAGCAGACATAAACGGCGACAATGTCATAACAGTAATGGATTTGCATCTACTAATTAGGCTAGTACATTAGGAAAAATTGCACTGTATGACGGTTAATTTATACACTACAATTAAATTCCCAGAAAAACCTTGATTTTTCTGGGAGTTTAATGTATAATATGTCGGTAACAAATTAATAAATGCAGAGGTATTCTAATGGTAAGGAGCCACATTGGAAATGTGGTGTGCCGAAAGGCATTGTGCGTTCGAGTCGCATCCTCTGCGCCAGAAGGTGTGATACATTTGGATGTCATACGAAAAAAGTGCTGAAAATGACCCTTTTTAGGGGTGTTTTCAGCACTTTTCTTGTTTTTAAAAAGCGAATTTTTCAAGTGTGTTTTCTTGGATGTCATCTGTGCGTTGATGGGTTTGAACTCGGTCGGGAGCCCCGACGGGATAATTCACGAGGAAGATTTATATAGTGACAAATTTTGTGCCGCGCGAGAAAACTACAGCGCAAGCAAAACTATCCCGTGGCGAAAGCATACTTGTGTGCAATAAAATTAAATTATCTACATATAATGTAGATTTAACCTAAGCTTTACAGACTTTGACACTTTAATCTGATATAATTATTAAAATGTAAATATTAAAAACTTTTTAGTTTGTTTTAGGTGTAATTACAAATTAAAGTAAGTTTTTAAAATGACTATTATGTAGAAAAACTACAAGATTAATACTTATTGCATGGGGAGAAATATGGGAGATACGTTTAGTTTTAAAGTAAGAAAAGAATATAAATCGCTTAGAAAATCAGAGAAAAGAGTGGCAGATGTGCTATTATCAAATGATTTTGACATAGTTAATTCGTCTATAGAAGATTTAGCGAAAAAAGCGGATGTCAGCCAGCCTACGATAATCAGGTTTGCAAATGCTTTAGGCTATAAGGGCTTTAAGGAAGTAAAGAAACTTTTAATGGCGGAACGATTAAAAAATGAGGGCAAGGTGGAGCGTGCGAACGTTTTGTCTTTTTCGGTAAATGAAAACGACAAACTTGTGGACACGCCTGCTAAAGTAATCACAACACATATAAAACATCTTGAAGATTTGCTTAAAAACCTGTCATCGTACGAGCTTTTAAAAGCTATAGACAGCATAATAAATGCAAGAAATATAGTCTTGTTTGCCGTAGAAAATTCATCTTGCGTTGCAGATGATTTGAAAACTAAACTTACATATATGGGCTTTACCGTTATTTATAACAGTGATCCTTATTTGCAAAAAATTGATGCCAGAAACTTAAACAAAGACGATGTCGCTATCGGAATATCTTATACCGGTGTGTCAAAAATTACAGTAGATGCACTGTTTTCAGCAAAAAAGGCAGGTGCAAAAACCATATGCATATCAAATGTTGAAAATGCCATGATAAATAAATATGCGGACATAATTTTGGCTACAGGAAGTGAGCAGTATTTATACGGTAATGCAATTTTTTCAAGGTGCACACAAATTGCTGTTATAGACATGATTTACACGGGAATACTTATTACCGACTATGAAAAATATTCTAAAAGAATAGAGGTAAAATCACAAGAAATTAAATCTTTTGACTATGAAAATTAAATAATGTAGATTTTCTACATAAGAAAAACAAGCTCATGAGAAAACTTTTACTGAAGTTTTACTGTGACTTGTTTTTTTATTTAATAATAAGGGTTTAAAATTCATGATAAAATACAGAATAAATTAGAGGTTTAATATGAGTTTTAAAACATCAGAGGGCGACACAAATAACAGTGCATTAAGAGAAATTTGGCAAAGAGATAACTTATCGGAAAATACAAAAGCAGCGCTTGAAAACGATGAAAAATATTTTATAAGACAAGCGCTTTCTACACCGTGTTTAAATACAGTGAAGGCTTGTGAGGGAATTTACATAATAGACGGAGATGACAGAAAGATAATAGATTTTCAAGGCAACAGCGTTCATCAGCTTGGATATAGCCATGAAAGTCTTACCATGGCGCTTAAAAATCAGTTGGAAGAGCTTTCTTTTTCGCCAAGAAGATATTCAAATGACATTGCGACTGATTGTGCAAAAAAACTGGTGGGATTAATGCCACATGATAATTATAAGGTGCTTTTTACAACGAGTGGTGCAATCTCAAATGAAACGGCATTAAAGCTTGCCAGAATTTATACAAAAAAGCACAGAATACTGTCGGCGCACAATTCTTTTCATGGTGCAAGTTTTTTGACCATATGTGCAGGTGGAACCGAGCACTTTAAAAATGAAATGCATCCACTTCTTGATTACTGTGTTAACTTTCCACAGTTTACAAGCGATGAAGATGAAAATAGAAATACGCTTGATTTTATAAAGAATGAATGTAAAAAAGGCGATGTAAGTGCGATTTTGATTGAGCCCGTGCGTTGTACCGATGTAAACATACCTAAAAAAGAATACCTACAAAGAATAAGACAGATTTGTGATGAAAATGATACAGTGTTGATTTTTGATGAAATTCCAACGGCGTTTGGCAGGTGTGGAACTATGTTTTCATTTGAGCAGTTTGGAGTGACACCAGATATTCTTACGCTTGGTAAAGGTCTTGGTGGAGGTTTAATTCCGTTTTCTGCGGTTATTGCAGATAAAAAATTTGACATATGTGATAAAACGTCTATGGGTCACTTTACTTTTGAAAAAAATCCAATGGGAAGTGCCGTGGCACTCCAGTTAATAAAAACTATCAAAGAAGAAAATTTACTTAATAGGGCAAATGAAATAGGAAAAATCTTAAAAGAAAATATATTGGGATTTGACAGTAAGCTTATTTATGAAGTGCGACAAATTGGAGCACTTGTGGGCGTGGAGTTAAGGTATGAAAATGGAGAAAAGGCAAGTCAAGAGGCTGAAATAATACTGTATAAAGCCTTAGAAAAAGGCCTGAGCTTTAAAGTGTCGGGCGAGAATGTTTTGACACTGTCACCACCTCTTATTATCAGCGACGAGGAACTTCACAAGTCGATTGACATATTAAGGTATGCCTTTAAAAATATAGAGTAAACGAAAATACTAAAATAAAGTAGAGGGATAGGCTTGTTGTCTGTCCTTTTACTTTTTTATTTCAAAGCTGGTACTAAATCTACATAAAATGTAGATTTAACTAAAATTTTACAAGATGTCTTTTTTTATTCAAATTTAGCAATTGCTTTACCTAAATATTAATTCTATTTAATCAATATTAAAAATTTGAATGTTACATTTAAAAACATGCTAGTCAATAGTTTTGTAGAAAAATTACCTTGAAAAGGGTAGAGCTAAGAGGTGGTTTTGGGGAAAAATATGGTTGTCATATCAAATGTATGTAGAAATTCTACATGGATAAATATAGTGCGAATAGATACTTTAACTAAAGTTTTACCGTGTGCAGTGCAATTTTTTAATACTGTCAAGCTAAACTCTAGACATCACAAAACAAGCGAAAAGGAAAGGCGATTGGCATGATAAATTATAAATTACTTACACCAGGGCCACTTACTACAAGTGAAGGTGTAAAAAACGAAATGATGGTCGACCACTGCACATGGGATAATGACTATAAAGAAATTACTCAAGAAATAAGAGCAAATCTTTTAAAGATTGCACATGTGGATGAAAATGAATATACAAGCGTTTTAATGCAAGGTAGCGGCAGTTTTGGGGTTGAATCTGTTATCATAAGTGCTGTGGGAGAAGAGGACAAAATTTTGATAATATCAAACGGTGCCTACGGTGAGAGAATGGTACAAACTGCAAAACAGGCAAAAAGAAACTATGAAGTTTACACTTGTCATTACAATGAAAAACCAAATGCAGATGAGATTGCAAAAATCTTAGAAAACGATAATTCAATTACTCATGTAATAATGGTGCACTGCGAGACAACATCAGGTATATTAAATGATATCAATACAGTTGCAAAGGTGGCAAAAAATGCAGGATGTACATTTATAGTAGATGCAATGTCAAGCTTTGGCGGTATAGATATAGACGTAAAGGCACTTGATATAGACTTTATCATAAGCTCTGCAAACAAATGCATACAAGGTGTGCCAGGGTTTTCTTTTATAGTATGTAAAAGAGAGGCGCTAGAAAAATGCAAAGGTAAATCTACAAGCCTATCACTCGATTTATACGACCAATGGGTGGAGATGGAAAAAGACGGGAAGTGGAGATTTACCTCTCCTACACATGTAGTGCTAGCTTTTTCTAAGGCTCTTAAAGAACTTGAAATTGAGGGCGGTGTCACAGCACGTGAAAGAAGATACCGTGAGAATAATAAAATCCTTATAGACGGACTCGAAGGATTAGGAATCAAAACTTATGTCGATAGAGTTCACCAAAGTCCAATTATTACGACTTTCTTTTATCCTGATAATAAGAAATTTAATTTCTCAGAGATGTATGAGTTTATAAAAGAAAGAGGATATGCAATATATCCTGGAAAAGTGACAAATGCAGACACTTTTAGAATAGGTAATATAGGTGAAATTTACAGCGACGATATGAATAAACTTTGCGGTATATTTTCAGAGTATTTTAGTAGTTAAGAGGTAGATTATGAAAAAAATTGAAGCGGTTATTTTCGACTGGGCAGGAACCACGGTAGACTATGGATGTTTTGCACCTGTGCAGGCGTTTGCAAATGCATTTAGGGCATTTAATATTGATGTAACAAACGACGAAGTTAGAGAGCCTATGGGAATGCTAAAGCGTGATCATGTGAAGTATATGCTAAACATGGACAGGATTTCAAAAGAATGGGAAAAAATCCACGGCAGAAAATTTACAGAAGAAGACATAGACGCAGTGTATGAAAAAAGCGAAAACGGAATTTTAGATGTTGTACATAATTTTGCAAATCCAATTCCTCATGTATTAGATGCGATAAAGTTGTTAAGAGATAAGGGCATCAAAATAGGCAGTACAACGGGATATACAAAAGAGATGATGGACATCGTAATTCCAAATGCTAAACAAAATGGATATTCACCTGATTTTTGTTTTACAACAAACGATGTAGGCGGATGTGGCAGACCGTATCCATTCATGGTTTTTAAAAACATGGAGGCGATGAAAGTAAGCTCTACAAGTGCTGCGATAAAAGTGGGCGACACAGTAGCCGACATTAAAGAGGGCAAAAACGCAGGACTTATTGCAGTTGGAATTATAGAAGGTAGTTCTGCACTAGCCTTAAGCGAAGAAGAATACACTGCGCTTTCAAAAAATGAAAAAGATGAGCTTAGAAAAAAAGTAACGGCTACATATAAAAATGCTGGAGCAGATTATGTAATAAACAACATGTCAGAACTTTTACCACTAATTGAAGCAATAGAAAAAAATTAAGAAGTTTATAAATCGCGATGAGCGTTTTATATAAAAAGGAAATTACAACACAGTTATTAAGAAAGAGGAGTTAAAAAATGAGCAAGAAAATTTTAAATGCGTTAAAAAGCATTGTTGCAACGACTTTAGTAGTAGCTACTACTTTCTCACTTGCAGCTTGTGGAACCCCAAGTACCGAGGGTGCAGAAGGAAGTTCGTCTTCTTCATCACAAAGTAGCAGTGAAGATGTAGCTACATCAGAAGGCGGTACAGATGTAAAAACTATTAATTATACTTTCCGTTTCGACTCAGACAATATCACTGAAGAAGAAGCAAATGTAAGCAGAAACGGTATGATAGTAAACGGCTTTAAAATGCTTGAAGAAGAGCTAGGTGGAACAGTTAAGTTTGAAATCGAATACCTACCAAAGCTTGAAATTGACGAACTTGCAATGCAAGCGGCAGGCGGAGTAGAAGCAGATTTATTCCTAGATGAAGAAACAGCTATAGGACAAGCGGTAAAAGGCGGTCTAGTACAGCCAGTTGACTGGTTTACAGAGCTTGAAAACGTAGAGGGCAACATTTATCAAAACGTTATAGATGTAAGCATGTATGAAGGACATCTATACGGTATACCCATCGACACAGCACCTAACATGCTTTACGCAAACAAAAATATGCTAAAAGATTTAGGCTGGACAGACGAAGAAATTGCAGCTTGGCCTGAGAAAGTTATGAATGGCGAGTGGACAGTTAGTGACATGATAGACACAGCGAAAGATGCTATGGATCAAGGTCTTGCAAAATACGGCTTTATGATGGACGGTGTCGACAATGCTTCTTCATTCACAGTTGCTAATGCATTCGGTTTTGACATCTATGATGCTACAGAAAATAAACTAATAGTAACAGACGAGTGGATTGACGTGTTTACTCTTTGGGACGACCTAGTAAATGTAAGTGGCGTCACACCTGAATCACTTCCAAGCTTTGAGGGTACATACGAAACTTTCTATCAAAACGAGGCATTGTTCTTTACAGATGTTAGCGGATTTGGATACTGGCAAAGAAACTCAAATATGAGCCAAGAAGAATTTCACGCTTATTATGAAGAAAACTTTACTCAAGCTTTATTCCCAGCGGTAAACGAAGGGGATAGCGGTAGTGCGGCAATGAAAGTTCGTTCACTGTTTGTTTCACCACAAGTTGAAGGTGAAAAACTTGATTACCTAATGCAAGCAATTAATCTTGCCTATTCACCTGAAAACACAGTTTCGGCAATGTATGACCAAGGTAAACCAAGTGTTGTGAAATCTGCATTTGACCTAGCTGAGATGGACGACTACAAATTCCTAAATGACATAGCTTACATGGCGGATTACTGTAACCTACGTTCTCCTCACCCAGATTTTGCAAGCGGTTACCACAGCTACTACAGAACACAGGTTGAAGCTATAATCGTAGACAAAATCTCACCTGAACAGGCGTGGGAAAACATGAAAGCAGAAATCGAATTTAATATCGACGCTGAAGAATTACTTTACAAATAATAAATACTTAAATGAAGTGAAATCTTTAGAGGTTTCACTTCGTTTTGTTAATTGAGGTGGAAAACTTGAAAAATAAAACGAAACTATCAAAAAAATTATATCCTCTTTGGTTCTTGCTCCCTTTTGGGCTAATTGTGTTTATATTTTTTATATTGCCTATACTTTTTTCTATAGTAATTACATTTACTGAATTTGATATAAGATATACTCCGACTTTTATAGGATTTGAAAATTATGAGAAAATACTAAGAGATCCTAACTTGCTAGGGATTTTGGGAGTCTCTTTAATATATGTAATAGGTGCACTTGCACTTGTTATGTTTATGTCCCTACTTATATCTGTGCTGACCCAGTTTTTTGTGAAAACCAAAATGCTACGTTATGTATACAGGACAGTATGGCTTGCGATGAATGCACTGCCAAGCATTATTTATGCTATAGTTATAAAGGGTGTGTTTTCACCAACTGAAGACGGTGCTGCAAATGCACTTGTGATGGCACCTGGTCTATCACAAGAACCAATAGCGTGGTTTAATAATATACCACTACTACTTGTAATTTTAACAACAGGATTTTTAAGCGGTGCAAACGGAGTTATTATACTTTCTGCGGCGATAAACGGAATACCTGAAAGTTATTATAATGCGGCTAGAATAGACGGAACAAGTGAGCTTGGCATAGTGGGTCAAATAATTTTGCCATCCTTAAAATGGCCTATTATGTACCTTACTGTGACAAATGCAATTTCACTAATTTCAGGATATATGTACATCTTGCTTCTAACAGACGGAGGCCCAAATATGAAGACCTCCACCTTGTCTTTATATGCCTATCAAACGGCATTTGATAGGCTAGACTATGGTTATGGTGCGGCAATTGCACTGTTTGTAGTGTTGATATCTATAGTATTGGTTTTAATAATGTTTAAGCTGTTTAATTTTGATGACATGGTAAAGCCGTCAAGAATTGATTAAAACGATAAAGGAGAAAATGTTTTGAGTAAATATAATAAATGGCGTAGAAGTCTTTTAACACACAGCCTAGTAATACTTATCACAGCGCCTGTAATATACTTTTTTGCATGGCTAATTCAAACCTCTGTAATAAACAGACTTACAGGAGAATTTACACTTGATAACTGGGCGTTTTTCTATAAGGAGATAGACATAGAGTCGACAATTGTCCCAGTTATTTGGCCAGTGCTTGGGTTTACGGTAGTATTTGCGATAGTTGTGACTATATTAAATGTAATTTTGGCAGTTCCCACAGCATACGCATTTTCAAGGCTTAATTTCCCCAGTAAAAGATTTTTTATGAAAACCTTGTTTTTCTTAAATTCTTTTCCAAGCAGTACAATAATGATTGCAATTTTCTTTATAGCGATATACTTAAATATGGCAAATACATTTTGGGGTATAGTTATAATTTGTACGGCGCTTATGCTACCAAATCAAGTGTATATACTCAAAGGCTTTTTTGATGACATACCATGGGATTATGAGTGGGCGGCACTTGTAGACGGTTGTACAAGATTTCAAAGCTTTAAACAAGTAATTTTGCCACAGGCGCTAAATGGCATAGGTGTAATAATGATTTTTGCATTTTTAAGTGCGTATTCAGAATGGTTCTTGTTTAAAATTCTGATATTCTCAACAGATTTTACAACGCTTGCAAAACTCATGCAAAGTATGCTCATGGCAGACGGTGAAATTGTAAATTATGGAGTTATGGCAGCCCTTGCAATATTCTTTGCACTGCCCGTTGCACTTTTCTATATGATTTCTCAAAGACAGCTTATGAAAATGAACAATTTAGGAGGTAAAAAATTAGTATGATTAACTTGAAAAATGTATCAAAGTAATATACAATAAATAAAAAACAAAAAAACACGGCGCTAAACGGAGTTGACCTTCAAATAAATGAGGGCGAATTCGTCGCACTTTTAGGGCCATCAGGCTGTGGCAAATCTACCACACTTATGATTTTAGCAGGGCTATTAAAACCGACATCGGGTGAAGTGTACTTCTTTGATGAACTAGTAAATGAGGTCGAGCCAAAAGACAGAAATATAGGAATGGTTTTCCAAAGTTATGCGTTATATCCTCATTTAACTGTGCGTGACAACATAGCTTTTCCACTAAAACAACAAAAAATAAAAAAGGCAGAGAGATATAAAAGAGTTGAGGAAGTTGCAAAGACTGTAAGGCTTGAAGAACTGTTAGACAGAAACCCTACTCAGCTTTCAGGCG
The DNA here is from genome assembly GCA_964370635.1 of uncultured Eubacteriales bacterium. Lineage (GTDB taxonomy): Bacteria > Bacillota > Clostridia > Oscillospirales > Acutalibacteraceae > SIG603. The sequence continues at coordinate 131,250 of CAYJJU010000004.1, forward strand.
GCCAACACCAACGTGTAGCAATGGCAAGGGCACTTTGTAAAGACCCGAAAATT
>CAYJJU010000005.1:0-120196 GCA_964370635.1 uncultured Eubacteriales bacterium
AGGTGGAGGCGGTGCGTTATTAAAGCCTTGTTGTCCACCAAAATTTTGTGTAGGTGGAGGCGGTGCGTTATTAAAGCCTTGCTGTCCACCAAAGTTTTGCTGTGGTGGAGGCGGTGCGTTATTAAAGCCTTGCTGTCCACCAAAATTTTGTGGCGGTGGAGGCGGGGCATTATTAAAGCCTTGCCCTGCGCCAAAATTTTGTGGCGGTGGAGGTGGGGCAGCTTCTTTTGCCGGTTCTTCCACTACTTTTTCCACTACTTGTGGCGCTTCAGTTTGTGCCGCTTGGTTTGTTTCTTGCCCGTTAGACTCAAGGCAGGCACACACGCCGCTCTCGTCTAATTTTTTTCCGCAATGTTGACAATACATATTCATTTCTCCTTTTGATTAATATTTAATGGTATACTGCTACTATATTAAGATTTTCATCTAATACAACTATATCTGCTTTTTTGGAAATAGTCAAGCTTCCTATTTCAAAATCTTTGCCTATCGCCTTGGCAGGCGTCAAGGTCATTGCTTTTACCGCTTCCCCAAATGGTATACCCCACTCTACGAGGTTTAAAAGCTCTTCGTGTAAATTTGTGACCGAGCCTGCAATTGTGCCGTCTTTAAGACAGGCTTTTCCATTTTTCACAACGACTTCTTGTCCACCTAAGTCGCCCGTGTCACCCTCGTTTAAGCCACAAAGACGCATGGCATCGCTCACCACTATAATCCGGTCTTTCAAAAGTTTAAAGGCCGTCCTCACCGCCGCCTTATGTATATGCTGTCCGTCACATACTATTTCGGCATTTACTGTGTCTGTGTCAAATATGGCACCGACAGCGCCCGGCGCCCTGTGGGCAAATCCTGTCATTGCATTAAATAGATGAGTGGCATGCGTTACGCCGTCTTTAAAACTTTTTACCGCCATGTCATAGTCTGCCGTGCTATGGGCCAAAGAAATTGTAAGCTTGCCTTTTAATTTCTTTATAAACTCTTTTGCACCCTCTATTTCGGGAGCTATGTCCACAATTTTTATGTTGCCACCACTTATCTCTTGAAATCTCTCAAAAAGCTTTACATCGGCAGGAATTATGCTCTCTTCTTTTTGTGCGCCTTTTTTCTCTTTTGAAATAAAAGGCCCTTCAAGATTTATTCCCTGTATGGTCGCTCCGCCCTCTGCGGTAAGTTTTGCCTTATTAATTGCCCTTAGGCTTTTTTCTATTTCCTCTTTAGACATTGCCATTGTGGTAGGGCAAAAACTTGTCACTCCATTTTGCAAAAGGTAGCTTGCCATTTGCAAAACGCCGTCACTGTCGCCATCGCTTGCGTCGTGACCTACACAGCCGTGCACGTGAATATCCACAAAGCCCGGCACAAGTTTAAATCCCTCGCAGTCAATTACCATGTCGCTTTCCTTGTAGGCAATTTTTGGGGCTATATTTATAATTTTTCCGTCATCTATCTCAATATCTCCAATTTTTAATTCAAAGTTATCGTCGAGATACTGAGCGTTAATAAAAACCATTTTATCACATCCTTTTTTTAATGCACAATTGAGAGTCGCAATTTTAAATTTTCAAAAAAACAGCAAATCCACAATTATCAGTGTTATAACTCCTGCTATTCCTAAGACGGCGCTTATCACAAGCGAGGTCGCGCTTATCGGGACTATGACGCCCGTAAAACTTGAGGTAAACAGCACTACAAACAGGGCAAGTACACCCATGAGCGCCGAAAAAAGTAGTCTTCTCATAATTTTCCACCTTATTATATTTTTATAAAATAATATGTGAAAATCACGCCACTCATGCCTACTTTGGCATGAAATCTATCCTTCCGCCGGCGACATCTGCCGAGGCTACAACTATGTCTATTTTTGTGCCTAGGGTCAAAACTTTGCCTGTTTTTCGGCATTTAAAGCTAATTTCGCTTGCTTTTTCAAACGCATATTCCGCAAAATCGTCTACCGACACAAAGCCTTCTACATTGTTATATAGCCTTACAAACACGCCGGTCTTTACGACACCGCTTACTATGCCCTCATACTCTTCTCCGATATGCGCCTTCATATATTCTGCCATGTAGCAGTCCTGCGCATCTCTTTGTGCCACTTGCGCCCTTATCTCGTTTGCCGAAGAGCTAACTCCCGCCTGCTTTACAAACTCACCGTATTTTTTCGTTATGCCCCTCTCGCCGTCTACCATAGCACTTAAAATTCTGTGAATTACGGTGTCGGGGTAACGTCTAATCGGGGAGGTAAAATGGCTGTAGTCTTTAAGCGCCAGGCCAAAATGTCCTGTTGGAATGTGTGAGTACTTTGCCTTTTCCATGGTTCTCAAAAGCATTTTTGAAATTACAATTTCGGCTTCACTGCCCCTTGATTTATCTAAAATCTCGGCAAAATCGGCAGTTGTAAGCTCGCCTTTAAATAAATTATCGCTTGAAACATTTAAAAGCTGTAGCACCACGCCAAAATCCGTTACCTTTTTAGGGTCGGGACTTTCGTGTACCCTGTATAAAAACGGCAGCTCGTATTTTTCGGCAGTTTTTGCGGCAACTATGTTTGCACTTATCATAAACTGCTCTATTAGTTCTTGCGACTCTCCTATAGGCCTTGGAATTACGTCTATGCAGACACCGTTTTCATCGAGAACAAATTTGCTCTCTCCGCTGTCTATCTCCATAGTGCCCCTTTGTTTTGCCTTCTTTTTAAGAATTAATGCAAGCTCTCTTGCTATTTTTAGCTCATTTTCTATTGGCTTATATTTTTTTACGGTCGCTTCGTCCGCCGTGCCGTCAAAAATTTCGTTAATTTCATCATACACGCCACGCACTTTTGAATTTATTACGGCTTTCTTAAACTCATAATTAATTATCTCGCCGTCCTTATCCATTTTAATTATTGCGCTAAAGCAAAGTTTATCCGTGCCACTGTTTAGCGAGCACACGCCGTTTGATAAAACCTCAGGGTACATCGGTATGACCCTGTCTGCAAAATACACCGATGTTCCACGGCTCATGGCCTCTTCATCAAGCGGGGTCCTTGCCTTTACATAGTGCGAAACGTCGGCTATATGCACCGAAAGTTCATAGCCAAAATCAAGTTTTTTAATGCCTATCGCATCGTCTAAATCCTTGGCGTCCGCCCCGTCTATTGTAAAAATATTTTCATCTCTTAAATCAAGCCTTTTTGATATTTCTACATCATCAATCGAAATTTTTGAAACCTCGTCGGCGTTTTTTAAGACCTCGTCACTAAATACCATGGGCACGTTTTGCTGTGCGATTATTGCGTCTGCGCAAATTCTTGCCACTTGAGAATTACCGAAAATTTCCAAAACCTTCGCCCTTGTCCACTCGCCCCTACCGTCTTTTAAAATTCTAATGAGAACCTTATCCGTGTTCTGTGCGCCGTTTAAATCTTCTTTATGAACCAAAAGATTATAGCGTATAGAAACGTCCGGCACTGCGTAATACCCTCTGTCCGTCCCTAGTATAGTGGCGGTTGTGGTGTCTTTTGCAGGTTTTTCTATGCCTGTTATTTTTCCAAAATAGCCTTTTTCATCTTTTTTTATGTCGCTAATAATGACTTCATCGCCCACCAAGGCAGAGTTTAAATGCCTGCCGGGAATAAAAATGTCCTCATTATATTTTTCTGACCTCGCAAAACCGAAGCCTCCAGACAGCGACACCAGCACCGCTTTTGCACTGTCTTTTTTTGGGATAAGCTTTACCTTGTGCTTTGCATTTAGGCTTATAACTTTCTTTTTGGCAAGCTCTCTCAAGGCGCCGTAAAACTCAGACTTGTCGGAAAGTTTTGTAAGCCTTAAAAGCTCTCTTGATGAGAACTCCCTTTCTTCGTACTCGTTTAAGGTTTTAATAATTCTTTTTTCCACAAAAGAGTACTGTGAAACCTTTTTTATGCTCTTTTTCTTTTGGGGTGGATATTTTTTCTTTTTCACGAATGACTCCCCCTTTCTTTTTTCAAAGGCTCATTACTATTTCTTTATAATGGTTTCCTCGCATTTCGAAATCCTTATACATATCAAACGCCGTGCAGGCAGGGCACAAGGACACTATATCCCCTGCTTTTGCCAGTTTTTGTGCGGCACTTACGGCACTTTGCATGTCGTTTACCGATATAATCAGAGGCTCCCCCTCTTTGTAAATTTTGGCGCTTAAAACGCTTTGCCTTATTTTTTCGGCGGCAGGCGATTTAAAACCGTCTAAGGTTTTTTCGGGTTTGAGCAAAATCAAAATTCCTACTTTTTCACAAATTTCTTCCGCAAGCTCATTAAAGGCTATGCCTTTGTCCGCTCCTCCGGCTATCATTATTATTTTTTTATCATAAAGAGAAAGCGTTCCAGATATCGCCCTTGAGGGGCTTGTGGCTATTGAATCGTTATAATACTGCACTAAATTTAGCTCTCTTACAAATTCTGTCCTGTGGGCAACTCCCCTAAACGTCTTGGCGACATTAATTATGCTCTCTTTTTTTACATCTCCCAAAACGGCGCAAACTGCCGCCATAAAGTTTTCTGTATTGTGCTCGCCTTGTAGTTTTAATTCTTTTCTGTCTATTAAAAACTCACCGTCTACAAATATTTTTCCGTCTTCGCAGTACGCACCATGCTCTATTTTTTCTTTTCTGGAAAACATCAGGCATTTTCCACGTATTTCAGACTTAAAGTTTGCCGTAATTTCGTTGTCACGATTTATAACAGTCTTAGAAAACGCACTTTGGTGTAAAAACACTTGTTTTTTTGCGTCTATATATTCTGTCATGTCTTTATGCACATCTAAATGATTTGGCGAAAGATTGGTCACCACGCAAACATCGGGGCTTCTTCGCATAGAAATTAACTGAAAGCTTGAAAGCTCTATCACCGCCACATCGCCCTCTTTAACCTTGTCTATGTCGTTTAATAGGGGATTTCCTATGTTTCCGCCTAGGTGAACCGTTTTGCCGTCCGCCTCAAATATTTTTGCAATTAGATTGGTCGTGGTGGTCTTGCCGTCGCTTCCTGTAATTCCATAAGTCTTGCAAGGGCAGATTTCCAAAAAAATCTCAAGCTCACTTGTCACGACACAACCCTTTTCCCTTGCCCTTACAAGCTCGGGCAAAAACCACGGAATTCCGGGCGTTCTAAACAAAACATCTTCATATACTTCTTCAAGATAAGTTTCTCCAAGGTGCATGCAAACACCCTTTTTTACGAGCTCCTCTTCGTATTCGCCTGCGCTCTCACGCCTGTCTCTCACGCTTACTTTTGCGCCGTGCTTTATAAATAAATCAATCAAAGGCATGTTTGTCCTGCCTATGCCGCAAAAACCTATTTTTTTGCCGTTTATATATTTAAAAAAATATTCTTTAGTCAAGCTATTTTCCTCCAAATACCGTATTATTGCAAATGATAATATTATTATCGCATATTTTTTCTATATAATCAAGAATTTATCAAATTTATATTGCTGAAAATCATATAAAATGCTATAATTTTTTTATTAAAACGCTAAATAAAGGAAAAACATCATGAACATAGTTATTCTAGACGGCAAAACCACTAATCCGGGCGATATTTCTTGGCAAAAAATTAACGATTTGGGTAAGGTCAAAATTTACGACGACTGCACTCCCTCTCAGGTGATAGAGCGAGCAAAAGACGCCGACTGTATTATCTCAAACAGAATTATTTTAGACGAGCAAGTCTTGTCAAAACTTCCAAAACTTAAATATATAGGAACTCTTTCCACGGGTTTTAACACCATAGACTTAAAATTTGCAAAAAGCAGGGGCATTACCGTGTCTAACGTGCCATTTTACTGCGTAAACACGGTGGCACAGTGCGCCTTTGCGCTTATTTTAGAGCTTACAAACCACGTATCACGCCATAGCGAGCTTGTAAAAAGTGGCAAATGGGAGGAAAGCATAAGTCGCTCAAACTCAGATTTGGCGATTTTTGACTTAGAGGGCAAAACCCTAGGCATTTTAGGCTACGGCAACATAGGAAAAACCTTGGCAAAAATGGCTAAATCCTTTGGAATGAATGTGCTGATATACAGCAAAAGCAAAAAAGATTTAAGCTTTGAAACTCAGGCAGAAAGCCTTGAAGATTTATTTAAAAACAGCGACATAATAAGCATAAACTGCGCCCTAAATGAAGAAACCCGTGGCATGGTAAATTATGATTTAATTTCAAAAATGAAAAAACACGGAGTGATAATCAACACCGCACGTGGCGCTATAATTAACGAAGACGAGCTTGCAAAAGCGCTTAACGAGGGGGTAATTGCAGGGGCGGCAGTAGACGTGCTAAGCGAAGAGCCGCCAAAAAAAGACCATGCATTGCTGAGTGCAAAAAACTGTTACATCACACCACATATAGCGTGGTCGTCTAAAGATGCGAGGAAAAGGCTCATAAATGTAGTAGCAGAAAATTTGAGTGCCTTTATAGACGGCAATGCTCAAAATGTGGTCAACTAATAAAAGGAGCAAAAATGTCTGATAAAAAAATATTCCCAAAAGAACTTTATAAAAATAATATAATTAATTTAGAAATCACCGCAACAAGCTCTGAAGGCGTCGGAATAGGCCGCTTTGAGGGCGTCGCCGTGTTTGTTCCTAACACCGCCGTGGGTGATGTAATTATGTGCAAAATCGTAAAGGCGCAAAAAAATTTGTGTTTTGGAATTATAGAAAAAATTCTGACCCCATCTAAAGACCGTGTGGAAATTGACTGTCCTTATTTTGTAAAATGTGGCGGCTGCACTTATAGACATATAAGCTACGATAGCGAAATTTTGCTTAAAAAGAACAAAGTTAAGGAAACCATAGAGCGCATAGGCGGTTTTGAAAATGTGGAAATTGACGAGATGATATCTGCAAAAAACAGGGATAGATACCGCAACAAGGCACAAATTCCCATAGGTCTTGACAAGGACGGCAAGCTTATCATGGGATTTTACGCAAAGCACAGCCACAGGATAATAGACATGCAAACCTGTCTTTTGCAAAAGGAAGAGATGGACATTGCTCAAGACATATTTAGGCAGTGGTTTTGTGATTTTGGCGACAGCGTGTATGATGAAAAAAGTCATAAAGGCGTTTTAAGGCATCTATATTTAAGATATGGCGAAAAAACCGACGAGCTTATGGTGTGCATAGTGATAAACGGCGACAGCTTAAAGCATGCCGACAAACTGGTTGCAATGCTAAGAGATAATTTACCCTGCCTTGCAGGAATTTCACTTAATATAAATAAAGAAAAAACCAACGTGGTTTTAGGCAAAAATTACCGAACACTTTACAAAAAAGACCACATAGAAGACCTACTTTGCGGTTTAAAATTTGAAATATCTCCTGCCTCATTTTACCAAGTAAACAGGCATCAAGCAGAAAAGCTTTATGAAAAGGCCGCACAGTACGCAGGGCTTTTGGGCAAAGAAATTTTGATGGATTTATACTGCGGAGCAGGAACTATAGGCCTATCCATGGCACATAAAGCAAAAAAACTTATAGGTGTAGAAATTATACCTAAGGCGATAGAAAACGCCAAGAAAAACGCCAAAATAAACGGAATAGAAAACGCAGAATTTATATGTGGTGACGCCTCTACTGCCACCGATTTACTTAAAAAAAGAGGAGAAAAACCCGATGTTGTTATAATTGACCCGCCAAGAAAAGGTTGTGACGAGGCGCTTATATCCACGCTTTCCGACCTCAGCCCACAAAAAATAGTGTACATCTCCTGCGACTGCGCAACCCTAGCACGAGATTTAAAGAAATTTAAGGACTACTCCTATTTTCCAAAAAAAATAAGTGCCTGCGACCTATTCCCCGGAACCTTCCACATAGAAAGCGTCGTGCTTTTGACAAGAACTTGACAAATGCATACAAGTATTTTATAATATATTTGCAATAGTTAGCATATAATATTATTGCTACCCGTAAATAACGGAAAGAATATTATTTACCTGTATGTTTTACCTCCGGGAATAACGGGGTAATAAAAATTTAGAATATTATTCAACTGTAGCATTAACCTCTCTTTTAACTAAAGGGAGGTTAATTTTTTAGAAAGGTTCCATTATGAAATTAGTTAAGATTAAGCCAAGTTATTTTAACTTATGCAAAGAAATCGACTCAGAAATTTTAGATAAGACTAGCAGACCTTATGTATTGATTCTAAAATTAAAATATAACAATAAACGCCAGATTTTTGCTATACCTTTAAGATCAAATATATCTGCTAGTGAACAAAAAAGAATGTATTTTCCCTTGCCGCCTCGCCCTCAAACCAAACCTAAAAACAGGCACGGCTTGCACTTTAGAAAAATTATCCCCGTAGATAATCAAAGAATTGAAAAGTATAGAATATTTGAGGATAATTTATTTGATAAAATGATTTATGAGTACATAGAAAAACATTTAAAAACTATAATCGTGCAGGCACAAAATTATTTAGATTATTATTATGAAAATAAACCCTTGCATTTTAGCACAAATATAGAAAGCCTAATTGACTTGCTAAATAAAACAAATTTTTAAGCGTCGTGCTTTTGACAAGAACTTGACATTGATGTAAAATTATATAGATGAAATCAATTAAAGAAATGGAGATAAATATGAAAAAAACTAAACTTGTCGCCCTTATCCTTGCCCTGCTTATGCTTACCGCTTGTAGCGATTTACTTGCGCCTATCACAGGCACAGACGGACAGTACATTGAAAACGAATATTTTACTTACATAGTGCCAGATCCCATAGATTTTAACACGCTAAGTTACGAATCGGCAGACATGGATAAAATTGAAACCGCCTTTAAGGAGCTTGCAGAATTAGGCCAAACGGCAACAGATTTTAATCAAATTGTCGAAAAACAAACCGAGACCGACATGCTTGCCTATGAAATGCTGACCAATGGCTCTATTGCAAATGCACACTACTCTCTTGACAGAACAAACGAAGAGTACGAAGCAAATGATTTAGAGGCAACAGAAAATCGCATTGCGGCTACAACCATGTCGGAAGAAGCCTATTTAGCGGTTCTTGAAGGCCCTTATATGGAGCAGTTTAGAGAACTCATAGGCGAGGAATACGCAGACGACCTTTTAGAAAACGGCGCAAAAAGCGATGAGCATGTTGCCCTTTTAGAAGAAGAGGCCTTGCTTGTTCAAGAGTATAACGAAAAATATATAGAGGCTTATACCTATGAGTACGGCGGCAAAGTGTGGGATATCGACATGCTGTATGACGAAAGCGAAGTCGCAGGCCTTGCCCAAGAAGAGCTTCAAGAAATTTATTATGCCCTGTCTACATTAAGAAACGAGGCGCTTGCCACAACTTTCTCAGACTTAGTAGAGATTAGAAAGCAAATTGCAGTTTTTGAAGGCTATGACAATTACGCAGACTATATGTATGATAAAGGTTTTGGCAGGGATTATACTCCGCAAGACGCCATGGAGCTTAATGACGCCGTGTCCGAATTTGTCGCGCCCTTGTTTGAAGCCGTCGGCATGGCAATGTATGCACAAAGCTACTTTGATATTGACACAGCCGAAGCGGTAAGCATGGTAAAAGAAAATCTTTTGGAAGTATCTCCTCTTTTTGAAGAGCCTTTTGATTATATGATGGATAATAATCTACTGCTTTATACAGAAGATGCAGAAAACGCCTATAACGGCGCATTTTGCTCGGATTTATACCTATATGATGCGCCTCTCATGTTTTTATTAGGGCAAAGCGCAACATATAATGTGCAAACTCTTATACACGAATTCGGCCACTATACCGAGGCGTATTACAATACTATCGACTTTTCGGGCGAGCCTTCTGTGATTTTTGACCTCGCAGAAGTTCATGCGATAGGGCTTGAAGTACTCATGTACCAAACTTCATATGAAGAAATTTTTGATGACAACGAAATACTTTTTGCCGACATTGCAAAAAAACTCAGTGCAATCATAGATGCAAGCATATTTGACGACTTTTTACAACAAATTTATGCCACTGACCATAAACTTAGCGTCGACGAAATTAACCAAATTTTCTTTGATGTAGAGGCAAAATACAGGCCTCTCAGCATGAGTTGGGGCTATTCATGGGCAGACGTACCACATAACTTCGAGGCGCCATTTTACTATATATCTTACGGAGTTGCAACGCTTCACGCAATGGATATTTTCAGAATGGTAGAAGAAGAAGGAGTAGAATTTGCAACGGATAAATATTTTGAGCTCATGGCAGAGAGCATGACAGACCTTGAATACAGTGAAATCATGGCAAACGTTGACATGCAAACCTTTAAAGACGAGGGCTATGTAGAGTCTATAATGCTTGTGGTAGAAGAAGAGCTTGCACATCTTGCAGGATAAAGGCCTTGGAGGATTATGAAAAAAATATTAGACAGTAAATTTTTTGACATATTTGCATCTCTCATATGCATGATATTCATAATAGGTTTTGCAGTAATAGTTACACTTAATTTTACGCCACTTTACGACATGACCGCCGAAAGTTTTGGCGTGGTAGACGCCTCGGGCGTGCCGTTTGATGACATTAAAGAAAATTACAGGATACTTATCGACTACAATAACTTATGGGGTCCAGACAGCCTTAACATGCCTGATTTCCCGATGTCCGAAACAGGTCGCATACATTTTGAAGAAGTAAAGGTAATTTTTGGGCTGTTTGAAATTATATTTTTTGTAAGCGCACCTTTGGCGATTGCCGCAGTGGTTTACAAATTTATTAAAAGGCAAAAAAGATTTTTCCTCATTTCGGGAGTATCCACGGTTTTGATACCTTCGGTTTTAGGCGCACTTATAGCGCTTAACTGGCAGTGGGTGTTTGTGACTTTTCACGAAATTGCCTTTAACAACGACTACTGGATTTTTGACTGGCGCACAGACCCCGTAATACTAATTTTGCCAAACGCATTTTTCATGATTTGCGCCATAATGATTTTGGGTATAGTGATACTTTTAAGCCTTAGTTTAATACTTGTCTATCTAAAACTCAGAAAAAAAGAAAACTGAGTTTAGTTATGATGACATAAAAATACCGACCTCCAATTTGTTAGTCTTAGGTCTAACTTTTGGGGGTCGGCTAATCTCAAAGTCTTCTTTTGAACTCATCTAGTACATCTTTATACTGGATGGGTTCTTTTTCCATGTCTAAAAATGCACATTCCATGCTAAAGCTGTCTTTATATCCGCTGTCTTTTAAAGCGGCAAAAAACTCTGAAAAATCGGGCATGTCTAAAATATCGGGGTACACCCTGCCAAGTGGCCTTGCAAAGTGCACATGGCCTATGTATTGCCCCCTTTTTTCTACGAGGCTTAAGTCTTCGTTTCCAAGTGCGAAATGGTAGTAATCGAGTATGCTTTTTACGTTTTTTAACTTTAAATTTTTGCTAAGCCTGCTGCTTTCTTCAAAACTTGTGATTATATTTGACTCTGCTAGATTTAAATGCTCTATTTGAAGCATCATTTCGTATTTTTCCATTTCCTGCGCTATGAGTTTTATGCAGTTTAGCACTTCGTCCCATGCCTTACCCGCAGGGTATCCCGGCGCTACATTTCTTGCGCCACCGCTTCCAAGCACCAGCTTTTTCGCCCCTGCTTCATGCGCCCTTTTTACCGCTTTTTTTACGTAATTTAAAAATATTTCTTCGTCATAATCTTCTCCGTTAAGACGAATATTTGCCGGAAAAAACACGTTAAACGCCATTATCGGCAAGCAAAAATCTTTGCTGTCCTTTAAAAAAACTTCGTATTCCTCATCACTTAAAGCTGCAAGTGCATTAAGCGGAAGTTCAAAATACTCAAACCCACAACTTTTTATAAAATCCATATGAGGCACTGTGTAATTGCCGTTTTCTTTTACAAATTTTGTGCATATTCCAAATTTCATTTAATTCACCTTATTTTTTATAAAATTTTTCTATTTCAACAACATACATGGTGTGGTAATCCTTTTCAGGGTACCATTTTTCTTTACTATCTTCATTTATAAAGCAGTCGGGAAGCATCTCTTGCGCATATAATTTTTTGCATATCAGCACAAGCTCAGACTCATTAAAGTACGGTGTGCCGTCAACATGCTCTATGCTAAGTTTTGCTTTTTCTATCTTATCCTCGTCTCTGCCGGATACCGTGCCAAAATACGTAAGCTCTTTTCTATACTCTTCGGGAAGCACACAAAGTGATAAGCTGTCGCTACTGTCGACAAACTCTTTTGTGTAGCGCTGAGGCCTTATAAAAATATAGGCGACAGGTTTATTCCATAAAACGCCGACACCTCCCCACGAGGCCGTCATTGTGTTTACTTTATCGCCTTTTTGCGCCGTAATCAGCATCCATTTTTTACCTATTGTGTCAAATGCGTTAAATTCTAAATCCTTAAAACTAGCCTTGTTAAATTCCATATGCTTACTCCTATCTAATATTTATTGTGTACACCTCTATTTTCCTCCATTTTTTTATTAATGTCAACACATTTTTGATTGAAATAAAAACTTAAATGTGATAAAATCTAAGATGTAATTAAATCTTATGAAAATTGGAGTACTTAGTATGACTTATGATGTGGCTGTTATCGGTGCGGGCGTAATCGGCTGTGCCATCGCGCGTGAACTCTCTGCATATAATGCGAGTGTTGCGATGATTGAAAAAAGAGAGGACGTTTGTTGTGAAACCTCTAAGGCAAACTCGGCAATAGTGCATGCTGGATTTGACGCAAAAAATGGCACTTTAATGGCGCAGATGAATGTGCGTGGAAATGAAATGATGGACAAAATTGCAAACGACTTAGACGTCGATTTTAAAAGAGTCGGCGCCCTTGTCTTGTGTTTTGACGAAAACGACAAAGATAAGCTTTCTGCACTTTATCAAAGAGGAATAAATAACGGTGTCAAAGAACTTTCTGTTTTAACAAGAGAAGAAGCGCTTGAAATAGAGCCTAATTTATCCGATGAGGTGGTCGGGGCGCTTTATGCAAAAACCTCCGGGATAATCTGTCCTTTTGAACTAACTGCGGGCTATGCGGAAAATGCGGCGCAAAACGGAGTAGATTTTTTCTTTAACAGCGGTGTAAAAGTTATTTTAAAGCAAAATGAGCTTTACGAAATTATTACCGAAGATAAAACATTTTATGCAAAGGCAATAGTAAACTGTGCGGGAGTCTATGCGGACTTTATCCACAATATGGTGTGCTCCGATAAACTTGAAATTATTCCTAGACGTGGTGAGTATATACTATGTGACAAAACCGTAGGAAATGCCGCAAGCCTTACTTTATTCCAACTTCCCACAATTTACGGAAAAGGAATTTTGGTGTCCCCTACAGTGCACGGCAACTTGCTTTTAGGCCCTACTGCAGAGGATATAGACGATAAAGAAGACATAAGCACCACGGCAGACGGCCTTTCAACCATAATAAAAAAAGCCGCACTTTCTGTGAAAAACTTGCCAACAAGGCAGGCAATAACCTCTTTCACGGGTCTTAGGGCTCACACAAAAGAGGACGAATTTATTTTAAAAGAATCCGCACCACTTTTCTTTGATGCGGCAGGAATAGAAAGCCCCGGCCTTTCAAGTGCGCCTGCAATAGGCCAGTACATGGCAGAGATGGTGGCAAAATCCTTGTCTCTTACTAAAAAAGATAATTTTAATCCCATAAGAAAAGCCGTGATAAAGGCAGACAGTCTTCCTTTTGACGAAAGGGCTAAGCTTATAAAAGAAGAACCCTCTTATGGAAAAATTATTTGCAGATGCGAAATGATAAGCGAGGGCGAAATTATATCGGCAATAAACAGAGTGCCGGGCGCTACCACCTTAGACGGCGTAAAAAGGCGTGTCAGGGCAGGCTCTGGGCGATGTCAGGGAGGATTTTGCTCGCCTAAAGTTATAGACATTCTTGCAAGGGAGCTAAACACTAGCCCCGAAGAAGTCAGAAAAAACAGCAAGCTTTCTTACCTAATTGCCCATAAAACCCAAAAAGGGGGTAATAAATAATGGAAAATTTAAAGACAAATTATGACATAGTTATTATAGGCGGAGGCCCTGCAGGTTTGGCCGCCGCAATAGGTGCAAAAGAGGGCGGAAGTGACGACATCTTACTGCTTGAGCGTGACGACATGCTTGGCGGAATACTAAACCAGTGCATACACAACGGCTTTGGTCTTCACACATTTAAAGAGGAGCTCACAGGCCCTGAATACGCCTATAGATATGAAGAAAAATTAAAAGATTTAGACATACCCTATCTATTAAACACCATGGTAATAGACATTTCAAATGAAGACAATCTAAAATACGTCACAATAATTAGCAAAACCCATGGCCTTTTAAAAATTTCTGCAAAGGCTGTAATTCTTGCAATGGGTTGCAGGGAGAGAAGCCGTGGCGCCTTGAACATTCCGGGATTTAGACCCTCGGGCGTATACTCGGCAGGAACTGCACAAAGACTTGTCAACATGGAGGGCTTCATGCCGGGCAAAGAGGTGGTCATTTTAGGCTCGGGCGATATCGGCCTTATCATGGCTCGTCGCATGACATTTGAGGGCGCTAAAGTCAAAGTTGTCGCAGAGCTTCAACCTTATTCGGGCGGACTTAAAAGAAATATAGTTCAGTGCCTTGACGACTACGGCATACCGCTAAAACTTAGCCACACGGTTACAAAAATTCACGGCAAAGACAGAGTAGAGGGCGTCACAATCTCTAAAGTAGACGAAAACTTTATGCCAATAGACGGCAGTGAAGAATTTTATCCTTGCGACACCTTGCTTTTATCTGTAGGGCTTATCCCCGAAAACGAGTTATCGCAGGGTCTTGGCGTAAAAATGAACTCCATAACATCGGGCCCCGAAGTCGGTGAAAATTTGGAAACAAGCATAGACGGCGTGTTCGCCTGCGGAAATGTTCTTCATGTGCACGACCTTGTCGATTTTGTGTCGGAAGAAGCGTATCAAGCAGGTAAAAACGCAGTGTCTTATATAAATAATGTCGACATCAAAGGCGAAACACTTATAAATCTTTTTGCAAAAGACGGCGTGAGGTATACAGTTCCTCAAAGCATAGACCCAAAAAGAATGGCAGATAAGGTCACCGTAAGGTTTAGAGTTGGCAATATATATAAGAATAAATACGTAAGCCTTTATATAGACGATGAAAGAATTAGCAAAAAGAAAAAGCAAATTTTAGCACCGGGCGAAATGGAATCTGTCGTCATAAAAAAAGAAGACCTTCAAAACAAGGACGTAAAAACCATTACCGTCTGTCTTGAAGATTAATAGATGGAGTGAAAATATGGAAATAAAAAAATTAACTTGCATACAATGTCCTTTAGGATGCGATTTGACCGTGAGCATGGAAAACGGCGAGGTAAAGGCCGTTTCGGGACAGTCTTGTCGCAGGGGTGAAGTATATGCAAAAAAAGAAATTACCGCACCGACAAGAACCGTGACAAGCACAGTCGCCCTCATAGGCGGAGTTTTGCCTGTTATTGCCGTTAAAACAAAATCAGACATTCCTAAGGATAAAATTTTTGACTGCATGAAAGTAATAAACGAAAGCTGTGTAAGCGCCCCTGTAAGCGTTGGAGACGTGGTGGTTAAAAATATCTGCGACACAGGCGTGGACCTTGTCGCCACAGCCTCTTCTGAGGTGGCAAATTGAAATTACTGATGGATAAAAGGCCATTTTCTTGGGACGACAGCTACGAAGTGACTTACGAAAACCTAAAACCCGTGTATAAAGTGGTGTCAGAAAGCTCCAAAAAGCAAAACCAAATAACTCTATATAATATTAACGACATGGAGCTTGGCAAAATTATAATGCAAAAACCACTTATAGGCTCGCCCAAGTTCTCAATAGTTTTAGCAGAACAAGAAGTGGGTAAAATAACAAAGGATTTCACTTTCACCGTAACAAGATGGGTGCTTCATATGAGTAGATGGAGGGTGTATGGCTCTATAATGTCATGGGAATTTGACATAATGGACGAACATGCGCTAATCATGCACGCAGGAACAGACGGTACTACCCATGAGGGTGAAGACAAATTTATGCTAGACATAAGTTATGACAATAACGAAATACCGGCACTTTTAACGGCCCTCGGCATGGAAGCCGCCAACAGCCTGCTTAAGAGAAATAGAAGATAGAATGCAAAGAGGCTGTGTCGTAATCGTTATAATATATAAATTTTTGTAGGGGCGAACCTGTGTGTTCGCCCGAAACTAATGGTAAAATCCAAGGTTTCGGGCGGTCACATAGGACCGCCCCTACATTTGTCCGTCAATATGACGAAAATTGTTCTATTTCGTCACACCTCATTTATTTTTTACTGCCTAAACTTTGGAAGTATCACCGATACTAGTAGCCAGAATATTTCATATAGTAAAATCGTGGTCGCCTTTATTGGCGTAGTTGGTAGAAATACTAGCAAAAGGGTAAGGACTACAAAGCCTAAAACAGGTATTAGTGCTTGAAGCGCTACCGTTATGGACAAAGACTTCTTGCAGTTTATGCATAGTGACACCAAGGTCATAAAGGAATCTGTTCTTCCCTTAGTTGCACATAGTGCGCTTGCCCTTGCTATTTCGTTTGAGTTTTCTTCGTCAAACGAATGTGCCTTCTCGCCGGTAAGGGCTATGATGGTTTGAGGGTCTAATTTAAAATTGTTTCCTATAAACTCGGGAGTTAAATTTGGATTTGAAACCTTTATCGCTATGCTTATGCCTTTTTTCTCAAGATTTTTAAGCCTTGTCTGGCGTCTGCTGTCAAATTTATAAGACAGAATAAGCATTGCCACGAGCTCTTCTGCATAAGCCACAAATACCACTTGTTTTCCGCCTGCAATATACTCGTCTTCGACCTGCTCAGGAATTTCTACGTTTCTGCTCTCAAGCAAATTTCTGTTTCCTATAAGGACTCTTTTGCCGTCTACTATTCCCGAAACACCATTTTCATCTTCGTACCTTATCGCCGATGGATTCGGAAAATCTTCCGGATATTCGTTTGCAATCTGTGCAAAAATATCTGACAAAGTGCCTCCTGCCTCTCTTGCAACACCCGTCGATATGAAAAGTGCCTCGTCTGCATTTTCGCACTCAAATGTATTTATTCCGTCTATAGTCACCGTGCCGTTTGGAAAAATTCCGCTTTCGTCTATGACTATCGTAGCCATGTCTGACAAGTGTTTTACCGCTTCATAGCCCGACGCCATTGCGCCGCTTCTGAGTGCCGTTTTGGTAAGTTTTGATAAGGGCAGATTAACCGCTATAAGATTGGTAAAACATACCCATATGCTTGCCGAGGCCGCAAATGCGCTAAAACCTAAGAAAGTGTCCCTCGTGAGGACTAACACTGCAACAAATAATGCCAAAGAAGCAATTACGCCCAAAGGTGCAAGTTTTTTTGAAATTCTCTCCGCAGGGTCTGTGCCATAAGAGTACTGTAAAAAATTCTTTAAAAATTTTACTTTTTTCTGATGCATAACCTTGCCGGACTTAATTTCAGAAAATTCGCCCTCATAATTTTTTATGACATATTTTTGCTCTCTCGATGTAATAAATCTAAAATTTCTATATATTCTGTTTGACATGATATGCTTGCCTATTGCATTTGTTAAAAGGGCAAATATAACAAGCAAATTATACATATGTGCCGTCGCCGTCGCAACTTGGGCCGAGAAAATAACCGCGACTATGTTTTGTAAAAGCACGGCAAACACCGCAAAGGCCACCGCACTGTCAGAGTCGGGCTTGTATGCAAAAAGGCTTTTAAATCCGTCTAAAAGTGAGTTTTTAAACATCCATATATTAGCGCCCAAAACCAAAATATTTATTATTAAAAATGCATTTGGGTTGCTGTTTGGGTCTGCCGTGGCCGCCCCGGCCTCAAAACCTATGCTAAGTATAAAAATCACAATAAAAGATATAACCGACACCAAAATTTTTAAGTTCAATTTGTTTAGGTCGCTTTTGATGCTTGAGAAAATAGATTTCGCCTCAGACTGCTCCATGTAATCGTCTATAGACTCTTCCTCGCTTTGGACGGGCTCCGCTTTTCTGCTGTACGCACGCTTAACCACAGGCGCTTGCACCTCTTGATAAATTTGCGCCTCGTTATTTATTGCGTTTTGAAGCAAATCTGCCTTTACTGCGTGAATAGGCGCAAGTTTTGGCCTATACCTTGTAATGTCGTCAAGTACGGGGAAAATGCTTTGGTCGGCCTCTTTTACTGTTTCGCTTGCCTTTTTAGGCGGCGCTTCCTCTTTTAACACAGGCGGCGCCACGTAGCTAGGCTCCGGTTTTGACACCGTCTTTTCGACCACAAACTTTTCAATTTCTTTTTCGTCAACCTTTGGAAATTGTACGCTTTTTTGAAGCTCTATCGTGTCGTTTAAGATATTAAGTTTTATCTCTATCGTTTCATTTTCTGCGCTTTTATTCATCGCCTTTTGGAATTCGTCGCCCTCGTCAAGTCCCGCTATTCCATGCTGTTTTGTGTATGGGTCTGCCGCAAAAGATGTCACGGGCATTGGCGCCACAACGCCGAACTCGTCGGCAAGTTGCTCCTCGTCGACACCTGCGGTTTCCACCGCATGCAAAACCCTTTTTCTTCGCTCTTCCCTAATTTTATTAAAGCTCTCTTCTTCTTCAAGATTTAAGGTATTGTCAAAAAGCTCTGTATAGGTGTTGCTTGCAGGCGCTTCATTTTTATCCAAGTCCTTGGTATAACCCTTTTTAAGCTCGTGCAAGGGTTTAAACTCCACACCGTAGTACAGGTCTTCCATCTCATCTCTTTTTTTGCTTTTCTTTGAAAACCAGCCTTTTTTCTTCTTTTTTTCTTTTTGTGGCTTTTGTGGTGCTTCAAAGCTTTCTTCCTCTTCAATTTCATACTCGGAAAACTCTAAGGCTTCGCCTTCTATCTCTTCAAACACCGTGTCAAGATCCACTTGATCATTTATCAGCTCTTCATCTCTGATTCCTGCGCCCGAGCTGTTTTGAAATATCTCATTTTCTTTTCTTTTCATAGCATTAATACTCCATTTTTGCAAATTTATTACTTTTAAATAGATTTAATTCCACTTCTCTGCCTTGCAATTTCATATGAAATTACTCCGCAGGCAACAGACACATTTAAAGACTCTATATTGCCTTTTATCGGAACAGATACAACGATGTCTGACTTTTCCTTTAATAGCCTGCTAATGCCCTTGCCCTCGGCGCCTATCATAAGTGCAACCTTGCCCGAATAATCTACCGTGCACCAGTCCCTGCCGTCCATATCGGCACAGTAAATCCAGAAGCCTAAGTCCTTTAGCTTATCGACAAAGGAAGACATGTTTGTCACCTTTATTACCGGCATATATTCAATTGCACCTGCTGAGGCTTTTGCGACTGTGTGTGTAAGACCCACGCTTCTATGCTTAAGTATTACCACGCCGTGTGCCCCACAGCACTCCGCCGTGCGCAGTACCGCTCCTAAGTTATGAGGGTCGGAAAGCTCGTCGCACAAAATAATAAATGGCTCTTCCCCTTTTTCATTTGCAATCTCAAGCACTTCCTCCAATGTGGAGTACTCCTTAGCGGCAACCCTTGCAATTATGCCTTGATGATTTGTGCCTCCGCACATGAACTGAAGTTTTTTTGCATCTGCCTCTTTTACATTGATGCCTTTCTGTGTTGCCTTTGCGATTATCGCCGTGACAGAACCTTGTCGCTCGCCCTTTTGTATGTAGATGCTGTCCACGGTGCGTCCGCTCTTAAGTAATTCCAAAACAGCATTACGCCCTATCACTAAATCTTTAGGCACTTCAAAGTTTTCTTTGTTATTCATAATTTTACCCCAACTTCCATATAGGTGTTTTTCGCATATATGTATCTATTATACCATAAATTTCAAAATGTTCAAACTAAAAATTTTACACAATTTTTCATTTAGTTTTATTTTGCAATCTATTGTGACAAATTGCCATTAAAAATTACCATAAATGTATAAATATTCTTTTCAAAGACGCATTTTGGCTTCAAAAAAAATAAAAAAAATTTGCTGTTTTTGCAGTTTACATAAACAGAATTATTGGCTTTAAATTCCTGTGGAAAACTCTGTTGAAAGTGTGGAAAAGTCCGCAATGTTGCTTGATTTTGATTTTTAACATTTGATTTTTTACCCTTTTTTATGTTAACCGACATTTATTTCATTTCTGTGCATATTTTTTTTACTGTAAAGTAGTTTGTACTTATTAGTTGTGGACAAGTCATCAAGCTTAACTATATATAGGTTAAAAACATGGCAAAATTTCTTTGTCAAGCCCCTATTTTAAGACTAAATTGATGAATTTTAATGAATGTGAAGTTTTCCGACTTTTTCGACACTAAAGTCTTGCAAAAACCTTAAAATATGCTATAATTTTTATTGAAGACAGTTTTAAGTTTACACTTAAACTACCCTGATATGGCTCTTAACACAATATTAATAATGTATAAAAATACACTGGAGGCTTTATGAGAGAAGATCTATGCTCCATACCCATAAACGACATTTTTAAAGAGTATCACGACTGCCCTTTCTGCTTTATGCGTGATATGCTTGAGGAACACCTTACAACTTACATCACGGGTGCCGCAATGATGCAGCCCGACGTCAGGGTCGAGACAAACGCCTCAGGCTTTTGTAAGGCTCATTTTGACATGATGCTTAAAAAGGGGAACAGGCTATCTGTCGCACTAATTTTGCAGACACTACTAGCGCAGGTGGACAAAGAACAATTAAGCGATGAACTTAGCTTAAAGAGGCAACTTGCAAGCGTGATTGCAAGGGGCGAGAGCTGTTTTATTTGCGAAAATTTGGATAAGCATATGCTGCATTTATTTTCCTGCCTTATAAGTCTTTACGAGAAAGACGACGACTTTAAAAGGCTTTACAAGGAGCAAAAGGGCATCTGCACGCATCACTTTGGATATTTACTGTCGCATGTAAGCAAGAAGAATAAGGAATTTTTAAGCGTAAGCCGTACACTTGCAAAGAAGCATATGGCAAGCATAAGACAGGACATTGACGAGTTTTGTAATTTATTTGACTATAGAAATAAAACTAAGCCGACAGCCGACCTAAAGCTGGCTATTGAGCATGCTGTTGAAAATTTAAGCGGACGAAAACCCGACATACACATAAAGGCAGAGGATAAAAACAGATGAAATATGAAGTAAAAGACGGATTTATTGAGATTGACAAAATATTTGATTTAGAGGAGACGCTTGACTGCGGGCAGGCGTTTAGGTGGAAAAAAGACGGCGAGTTTTGGAGTGGCATCGCCTTAGACAAGCATTTAAAACTTTGGCAGGACGACAAAAAAATTCGGTTTTACTGTGCTGAAGAAGAATTTTTAAGCACTTGGGCAAACTACTTTGACCTATTTACCGATTATGAAAAAATAAAGGAAGACATGGCAAAACTCGACCCAAAGCTTAAGGACATAACAAAATTTGCGCCAGGCATACGAATTTTAAAGCAGGACAGCTGGGAGGCCATATGCTCTTTTATGCTTTCACAGAATAATAATATTCCTAGAATTAAAGGTATTATAGAATTGCTTTGCACAAATTTTGGAGAAAAGACAGACTTTGGCTATTTATTTCCAAAATATAGCGTGATTGCAAAATGCAGTGAAGCCGACTTAGCCGTGATTAAAAGCGGCTTTAGGGCAAAGTATTTAATAAGTGCCGCAACCTTGCTAGAAAGCGGCAAGATTAACATTGAAGAGATTAGGCGTATGGATATAAACGCCGCGAGAGACGCCTTACAGCTTGTAAAAGGCATAGGCCCAAAAGTTGCCGAATGTGCCCTCTTATACGGCTTTTACCGCACAGAGTGCTTCCCCATGGACGTGTGGATGATAAGGGCCATGAAGGAGCTTTTGCCAAATTTATCGGCAGAGGATTTTGGCAAAACCGCCGGAATGGCACAGCAGTACATTTTTCATTACAGCAGACATCATTTGTAGTTGATAGTTTTAATAAAAAAATGCGTAGCATTTCACCACCACTCTTCACTAAAAAAACCACCCTTTCGGGTGGTTTTTGTTAATTAGACAAGCTCGATAACTGCCATTTCTGCAGCGTCGCCACGGCGTGGGCCTAATTTTGAAATTCTGGTGTATCCGCCGTTTCTCTCTACATATTTTGGTGCAATTTCTTTAAATAGTTTGTTTGTTACAGCCTCTTTAGTGATGAAAGCCATAACTGTTCTTCTATTTGTAAGATTGTCAACCTTTGCTATAGTTATCATTTTCTCCGCCAATGAACGTACTTCTTTAGCACGAGTATCGGTGGTTTCTATTTTGCCATTCTCAAAGAAGAATGTGACAAGCCCTCTGAGCATAGCTGTTCTGTGAGCAGTGTCTCTTCCGAGTTTTCTTGTTCCCGGCATGAAATATCACTCCTATTCCTAAATATTAGTATCTGTTAAACAGATTTATTCATCTTCCTTACGCAAATTAAATCCTAGAGATGCCATCTTCCAGATAACCTCTTCAAGTGATTTGCGTCCTAAGTTTCTAACCTTCATCATGTCTTCTTCAGACTTGTTGATGAGGTCTTCAACAGTGTTAATTCCTGCACGTTTTAGGCAGTTGAATGAACGAACCGATAGGTCTAGCTCTTCAATTGTCATTTCTAAAACTTTTTCTTTGCCGTTATCGTCTTTTTCAATCATAATCTCAGCGCTCTTTCCTTTATCGGAAAGGTCTACGAAGAGGTTAAGGTGATCGGTTAAGACTTTTGCGGCAAGAGAAACTGCTTCTTGTGCATTTATAACTCCGTTTGTCCATACATCTAGTGTCAATTTATCGTAATCGATGCTTTGACCAACACGTGTATTTTCAACGCTGAAATTAACTTTTAAAACCGGTGTATAAATTGAGTCTACTGCAAGCTCGCCTATTACACCGCTTTGCATATTTTGCTTATTTCTCTCGCCTGAAACATATCCTCTACCTTTGTCAAATACAAGTTCCATATAAAACTTTGAATCTGCGCCTAAGGTAGCAATGTGAAGTTCAGGGTTTAAAATCTCTATTTCGCTGTCTACGTTAATTGAAGCTGCAGTTAACTGTGCAGGACCTTGCGCATCAATTGTAACGGTTTTTGCGCCGTCAGAGTGTAGTTTTGCAACTATACCCTTGATGTTTAAAACTATCTCGGTTACATCTTCCTTAACACCGTGAATAGTTGAAAATTCATGCACAACGCCATCAATCTTCACCGTTTTAACCGCCACGCCCGGCAAGCTTGAAAGAAGTACTCTTCTAAGGCTATTTCCAAGAGTTGTTCCAAAACCTCTCTCAAGAGGCTCTATGACAAATTTCCCGTACTTTCCGTCGTCGGAAATATTAACTATATCTATTCTTGGTCTTTCTATCTCGATCATTTGCGTTCCTCCTTGCACATGCGGTATTTTAGTTTAAAGGGCATTATTTGGAGTAAAACTCAACGATAAGTGTTTCATCAACGTCAAAGTCTATGTCTTCACGATTTGGTAGTCTTAAAACCTTAGCTTCTTGAGTATCTTTATTATAATCTAACCAGTTTGCTACAGGAATAGCGCCTCTTGTTTCGATTATAGCTTTAAACTTAGCAGAGCTTCTGCTTTTTTCGCACAAAGCAATTACGTCGCCTTCATCAATTAAATATGATGCAATGTCAACTTTTTTGCCATTAACAGTATAGTGACCGTGGCCTACAAGTTGTCTTGCTTCACGTCTTGTTGATGCAAGTCCCATTCTGTATACTACGCTATCAAGTCTTCTTTCGCAGAATTGAAGTAGGTTTTCACCTGTAATTCCTGCTCTTTTAACTGCTTTTTCATAGTAATGTGAGAATTGTTTTTCAAGTACACCGTAAATGAATTTAACTTTTTGTTTCTCATTTAGTTGTAAGCCGTATTCACTTTGTTTTCTTTTATTAGGCTTTGGAATTCTTCTTGTAGATTTGTTGTAACCCATAACAGCTGGCTCTATGCCAAGTGTTTTGCATCTTTTTAAAACAGGTTGTCTGTTTCTTGCCATTACAAATATCCTCCTTTAATTATAATTATACACGTCTTCTCTTTGGAGGACGGCATCCGTTATGTGGAATAGGTGTTACGTCCTTAATCATGTTAACGTCTAGACCTGTTGCTTGTAGGGCACGAATTGCTGCTTCACGTCCTGCACCTGGTCCTTTAACATAAACTTCAACTGATTTCATACCGTGTTCCATAGCTGCTTTTGCTGCTGTTTCTGCTGCTGATTGAGCCGCAAAGGGAGTAGATTTTCTTGAACCTCTAAATCCTAGTTCACCGGCGCTTGCCCATGAAATAGCATTACCTTGTACGTCTGTAATCGTTACGATAGTATTATTGAATGTGGACTGGATATGTGCAGCTCCACGCTCAATGTTTTTGCGCTCACGGCGTCTTCTGACTGCGGTCTTTTTAGAACCTTTTACTGCTGCCATTTAATTAATCCCTCCATTATTTCTTCTTGTTAGCCATTGTTTTTCTTGGACCTTTACGAGTTCTCGCATTAGTCTTTGAACGTTGGCCTCTTACCGGTAGACCTTTACGGTGACGAACACCTCTGTAGCAACCGATTTCTATTAGTCTTTTAATATCAAAAGCGATTTCTCTTCTTAAATCACCTTCAACTTTACAGTTTGCTTCAATGTACTCTCTTAATTTAGCTGCATCTTCATCGCTTAAGTCTCTTACACGAATATCTCCTGATACTCCTGTACCCTCACAAATTTCAGTTGCAGTTTTACGGCCAATGCCATAAACATAAGTTAGAGCAATCTCAAGTCTTTTATCTCTTGGTAAATCTATACCTGAAATACGAGCCATTATTATGACCATCCTTTCCTTAGCTTGGCAATTTTATTGCCTGCAAAATTAACCTTGGCGTTGTTTGTGTTTAGGGTTCTCACAGATAACCATGATTTTACCTTTACGCTTAATTACTTTGCATTTTTCGCATATCTTTTTAACAGAAGGCCTGACTTTCATTACTGACCATCCTTTCTTACTGTTAGATGAATTTTATCTAAAACTCTTTTTTTATTATTCTTACTTTTGGCACTATTTAGAGCGCCATGTTATACGACCTTTTGTAAGGTCATATGGTGACATTTCAATAGTTACTTTGTCACCGGGCAAAATGCGTATGAAGTTCATACGAAGTTTACCTGAAATGTGTGCCAAAATTACATGTCCATTTGGTAGTTCCACTTGGAATGTTGCGTTTGGCAACGCTTCTTTTACTATGCCTTCAAGCTCAATTACGTCTTGTTTTGACATTATAAAACCTCCGTTAATAACGTTTCATGCCTGTACTTTGACAAGGCGTTTCGTATTTGTCGATTGGTTTTAAGGCATTCAGGCGCTAAAACCGTTTTCGTAAGTGCTACATGTTTTAATTTCTTTTTCTTTGGGGCTTCCATTTTTCTTCTTTTGCCATCGCTTAAAAACAAAAATTTGTCCTCAAAAGAAAGTACAACCTGAAAATCACCTTTATCATGACCCATAAGTGACATCACTATCTGCCCTATTTGTATATTCACTTTGCACCTCTTAAAGTTCTGTTAAAATAACAGGACCGTTTGGGGTTATCGCAATAGTGTGTTCAAAGTGGGCGGAAAGCTTTTTATCCACAGTCTTTACAGTCCAGCCGTCGCCTAAAACCTTAACCTCGGCCGAACCCATATTTACCATGGGTTCAATAGCAATAGTCATTCCGCTTTGAAGTCTTACACCTCTTGACGGCGTACCATAGTTTGGAACACTTGGATCTTCGTGTAACTTCGCACCTACTCCGTGGCCGATAAACTCTCGTACAACCGAGTAATTGCGAGCTTCAACATACCTTTGCACCGCAGAGCCTACATCGCCTATGCGATTTCCGTCTTTAGCCATTTTGATGGCCTCAAACAGACTCTCTTTAGTAGCATCTAAAAGCTTTTGCGCCTCTTCGCTAATTTCTCCACAGGCGAATGTCCATGCATTGTCTGCGTGAAAACCTTTAAAGTACGCACCGACGTCTATACTAACTATATCGCCGTTTTTTAAAACCTCAGATTTTGACGGTATGCCGTGGATTACCACATCATTTACCGAAATACAAGCACTTGCCGGAAAACCGCCATAGCCTAGAAAACTTGGAGTAGCTCCGCATTTTTCTATATAGTTTCTGACAATTTTATCAAGATACAGGGTCGATACGCCCGGCTCTACAGCTTCTCCTGCAAGCATTAAAGCTTTTTGCGAAATTTTTCCCGCTTCCCTCATTATCTGAATTTCACGGTCACTTTTGATACTTATCATAAATTTCTCCTTAGTTTAGCGGAGCGTTTAGCGCCTCTAAAGTAAGTTTTGTTGTCTCACTAAGCTCTTCTTGGCCTTCTACTAAAGCAAGTTTACCTTGTTTTTTGTAGTAGTCTTTTAAAGGCTCTGTTTGTTCATGATAAATCTCAAGTCTTTCTAAGACGGTATCTGGGTGGTCGTCCTTGCGCTGAGTAAGGGTGCCGCCACAGCTGTTGCATACTCCCTCACTTGCAGGTTTTTTATAAACCAAGTGATAAGAGCTTCCGCAGTCTTGGCAGACACGGCGTCCGGACATTCTGGACACTATCGCATCGTCGGCTACTTCAATGCTTATAACCCTATCGATAGCAACGCCCATAGTATCAAGAGCCTCGGCTTGTGGAATGGTTCTTGGGAAACCGTCTAAGATAAAACCGTTATTACAGTCATCTTGTGACAGACGCTCTTTGATGATGCCTATTACAACATCGTCTGGAACAAGTTTGCCCTCGTTTACAAAAGCTTTAGCCTTTGCGCCCATTTCAGTGCCGCTTTTCATCGCTTCACGGATAATGTTACCCGTAGAAATTGTCGGAATGTTTAAATGCTCACAGATTATTTCTGCTTGTGTGCCTTTGCCTGCACCCGGTGCACCTAATAATATTAGTTTCATACCCTACATCCTTTCGGTAAGTGGCACGGCAGCTCTAAGAGCCACCGCCCAAACTTATATTAATCTAAAAATCCTTTATAGTGGCGCATCATCATTTGTGACTCAATTTGTTTTACAGTCTCAAGTGCTACACCTACCATAATTATAATCGAAGTACCGCCCATTGACAAGGCCTGCATGCCTGTAACATTTCCGTATATTATAGGTAATAATGCAACAAAAGCTAAGAAGAGTGCTCCAATTAGTGTTATTTTGTTTAAAATTTTTGCTATAAAATCGGAAGTTGGCTTGCCGGGGCGAATGCCGGGGATAGTTCCGTTTGATTGGCGTAAGTTATTAGCCATTTCAATTGGGTTATACTGCATTGTCATATAGAAATATGCAAACACAATAATGAATATAAAGTAAATTACCGAGTATAGCCAACCTGAGCTTGAAAGGGCTGCAAAGAAGCCTTCCCAGAAGCCTGTTGGAGTTACGAATAACTCTATGGTTGACGGTATTGACAAAATAGCCGAGGCAAAGATAACGGGCATAACACCGCTCATTGTTACCTTAATAGGCATGTGTGAGCTTTGTCCGCCATACATTTTTCTGCCGACAACTTTTTTTGCATATTGTATAGGGATACGTCTTTCTGAATCGTTCATAAACACGATAACCCATATTACAAACAAGAATAAAATTACAAATAGAGGAACAAACGCAAAGAATTGTCCTGCATTTGTTGGGTCTGCAATCGCAAGGTTTAAGTACTCCATAAGTTGACCACCTGTTACAGGAAGTCTTGCAACTATACCTGCAAAGAGGATTATAGATATACCGTTACCAACACCTTTTTGGTTGATTTGCTCGCCCATCCACATTATAAGAGCTGTACCTGCTGTAAACACAAAGATGATTACTATGGCACTAAACCACATTGAGGCACCTTCTCTAAATATTGTGATGTTTGAATTGTGTAGATAGAAGTAGAATGCTGTACCTTGGATAAGTCCTAAAAGCACTGTCACATATCTTGTTATCATCGCAATTTTCTTCTTACCTGTTTCGCCTTCTTTTGCCATTCTTTCAAGCGGCGGAATAGCGACGGTTAGAAGATTCATAATAATTGAAGCATTGATGTACGGTGTGATACCCATTGCAAAAAGTGTTGCATATGCAAACGCACCACCGGTTAGCATGTTAATGTATCCTAATGCGGTTCCGTTTGATGCAGCCGAGCTCATAAGTGATTGAAGCTCGTTAACATCTAAAAACGGTGCCGGTATTACAGAACCGAAACGGAATGCAACTATTATGAAAAGTGTGAAAAGTATTTTTTTTCTTAAATCGGGAATTTTCCAGGCATTAATAAGTGTACTTAACAACTTAAATCACCTCTGCCTTCCCACCTGCTGCTTCTATTTTTGCCTTTGCAGCCTCAGAATAGGCGTTCACTTGAACGGTAAGTTTTTTGGAGATTTCTCCACATGAAAGTATTTTAATCAAACCTGCGTTTGTATTGATAATACCTGCATCTTCTAAAGCTTTAATATCTACTACTGCACCGTCTTCAAATTTGTTTAGACAAGTTAAGTTGATAGATGTTACTTCTTTAGCAAAAGGATTGTTAAATCCTCTTTTAGGAATTCTTCTTTGTAGCGGCATTTGACCGCCTTCAAAACCTGCACGGAAGCCTTTACCGGACCTTGCTTTTTGACCTTTATGACCCTTGCCGGCTGTTTTTCCGTTTCCTGAACCATGTCCACGTCCAACGCGTTTAGCTACCTTTGTTGAACCGGGAACTGCTTTTAGTTCATGCAACTTCATTTATAGCACCTCCTTATTTACTTACCGCAATAAGGTGAACAATTTTTTTCACCTTGCCCTGTGTTTGAGCGTTATCCGGTTGAGTTGTTGTGTTGCCTATTTTCTTAAGGCCTAGGGAATGAGCGGTTGCAATTTGATCTTTTTTGCAGCCAATCAAGCTCTTTTTTAGAGTAATTACTACTGTTTCCATCTTAAGTGCAACCTCCTTATAAAATTTCTTTTACAGATTTGCCACGGATAGCGGCAACTTCTTTTGCTGTACGTAGGTTTCTAAGTCCTTCGATTGTTGCTCTAACAACATTGCAAGGATTGTTTGAACGTAAAGCTTTTGTACGAATGTCTTTAATACCAACACTCTCAACAACGGCACGAACAGGACCGCCGGCGATAACACCGGTACCGGGTGCAGCAGGTTTAAGTAGAACTTTACCTGCGCCAAATTCGCCCATAATTTCGTGAGGAATTGTGGTTCCTCTTAGAGATATTTTAATTAAGTTTTTCTTTGCATCTTCTATGCCTTTTCTTATTGCGTCGGGTACCTCGCCAGCTTTTCCTATACCAAAACCTACTGTGCCGTTACCGTCACCTACAACAACAAGTGCTGCAAATTTGAATATACGTCCACCTTTAACAGTTTTTGATACACGGTTGATAGCGATTACACGCTCTTTTAAGTCAAGTACTGATGCGTCAATTTTACTAGCCATTTTTATTCCTCCTTCTTAGAAGTTCAGGCCGCCCTCACGGGCGCCGTCGGCCAGCTCTTTGACGCGGCCGTGGAAGATGTAACCACCGCGGTCAAAGACCACATTGGTGATGCCTTTATCGGCTGCTTTTTTAGCAAGCATTAAGCCTACTTGTTTTGCAGCTTCTTTGTTTGAACCAAGTCCGGTAAACTCTTTGTCTAATGTAGATGCCGCACAAATTGTAACGCCTTTTGTGTCGTCAATGATTTGGGCATATATATTAGCAGAAGAGCGATATACATTAAGACGAGGTCTCTCTGCTGTGCCTGAAATTTTGCCACGCACTCTTTTATGGCGGCGAAGTCTGGCTTGGTTTTTATCAATCTTTTTAACCATTTTTTACACTCTCCTATCTTATTTTGAGCCTTTACCGGCTTTACCTTCTTTACGACGAATAACTTCGTCTGAGTATTTAATACCTTTACCCTTATATGGCTCGGGTGGTCTTTTCTCACGTACTACAGCGGCAAACTGACCAACTTTTTGCTTATCAGGTCCGTGAACTATAATTTTGTTTGGAGATGGAACTTCGATTTTAACATCGTCTGTTTCACTCATTATAACTTGGTGAGAGTAACCTAGATTCATAACTAAGTCTTTACCTTGTTTTTGAACACGGTAGCCGACGCCGTTAACTTCTAGCTCTTTTTTAAATTCCTCAGTAACACCTATGACCATATTTGCAATAAGTGTTCTTGTAAGTCCGTGTAGTGAACGGTTTACTTTCTCGTCGTTGGGTCTTTTAACATTAATCTCTGTGCCCTCAATCTCAATGCTTAGGTTGGGACTGACTTTTTGAGTAAGAGTTCCTTTTGGACCTTTTACCGTAACAACACAGTTATCAATTTTAACGTCAACGCCTGCGGGAATATTTATGGGTTTTCTTCCAATTCTGGACATGTTATTGCACCCCCTTCTTTACCATACGAAGGCGAGAACTTCGCCGCCGATATTGTCTTTTCTTGCTTGACGGTCTGTAAGAACACCTTTTGATGTAGAAACTATGGCAACGCCTAGTCCCTTCATAACTTTTGGTAGCTCTGTCGCATTTGAGTAAATACGAAGACCTGGTTTTGAGACTCTTTTAAGTCCTTTGATAGCAGCAACGCCTGCTGTGTATTTTAAGTTAATTTTGATTATGCCTTGTTTTCCGTCTTCTTCAACTTGGAAACTTCTAACGTAACCTTCGTCAACAAGAATCTGGCAAATAGCCTTCTTCATGTTTGAAGCGGGAACCTTTACCGTATCATGCTTTGCTGAGTGCGCATTTCTTATACGGGTTAGCAAATCTGCAATTGGATCTGTAATTTGCATGATTTTTTCCTCCTTGCTATATTACCAGCTTGATTTTTTTACGCCTGGGATTTGGCCTTTGTAAGCAAGCTCCCTAAAGCAAATACGGCAAATACCGAATTTGCGAAGGTAGGCGTGCGGCCTGCCACAGATTTTGCAACGATTATATTCTCTACTAGAGAATTTTTGCTCTCTCTGCTGTTTTAATTTCATCGCTTTTTTAGCCACAGTTATACCTCCTTATTTAGCAAACGGAGCGCCCATTAATGAGAGAAACTCTCTGGCCTCTTCGTCTGTTTTCGCTGTTGTTACAAAGCAAATATCCATTCCACGAACTTTGTCTATTTTATCATAGTCAATTTCAGGGAATATAAGCTGCTCACGTATACCCATGTTATAGTTACCACGACCGTCAAACGAGTTTGCATTAATTCCTCTAAAGTCACGAACACGGGGTAGGGCGATGTTGAATAATCTATCCAAGAACTCCCACATTTTTTCGCCTCTAAGTGTTGTTTTAACACCGATTGGCATGCCTTCACGAAGTTTGAAGTTCGCTACAGATTTTTTAGCCTTACAAATAATAGGTTTTTGACCTGTAATTTTTGCTAAATCTCCAATGATGTTTTCTATCATCTTCGTATTGTCTTTTGCTTCACCAGCACCAACATTTATAACAATTTTCTCAAGCGTTGGAATTTCCATAACACTTTTATATGAGAATTTGTTCATAAGTGCAGGAGCAACTTCGGCTTTATAAATATCCTTAAGTCTTGCCATTTCTTATGTCCTCCTATATTAAAGTGTTTTTGCGCATTTTTTGCACACACGCTCTTTTTTGCCGTTTGCATCTATTTTATGGCCTATTCTTGTAGGCTTTTTGCAAGATGGGCAAACAATTTGTACTTTGCAAGAGTATATTGCAGATTCAGCTTTAATTATGCCGCCTGCTTCGCCCATTTTTCTGGGTTTAACGTGCTTGCTTACTATGTTTGCTTTTTCAACTATAACTTTGCCCTCTTTTGGGGACACAGCCATAACCTTGCCTTGTTTTCCACGGTCGTTACCTGCTAGGATAACAACGGTATCACCTGTTTTTACATGAACACTTTTCATAATGACACCTCCGCTTAAAGTACTTCGGGAGCAAGAGACAGAATTTTTAGATATTCTTTGTCACGAAGCTCACGAGCTACTGGCCCAAAAATACGAGTACCTCTGGGGTTTTTATCTTCTCTAATCAGAACGGCTGCATTCTCATCAAATCTGATGTATGAACCGTCGTCACGTCTTACGCCAAATGCCGATCTTACGATTACGGCTTTAACTACGTCACCTTTTTTTACAACGCCACCGGGTGCAGCTTTTTTAACTGAAGCCACGATTACGTCGCCTATATTTGCATACCTTCTGCCTGTACCACCAAGAACACGGATGCACATAAGCTCCTTTGCTCCTGTGTTGTCGGCAACTTTAAGGTAAGTTTGCTGTTGAATCACAGTGAGTTCCTCCTTTGTGTCTGAACATTTGTTTCGATTTTCATCGGGTGTAACCCTATAGTGGGCTAAACCGCTAAGCGGAAATTTCCGACTCCCGCCCTTTTACACCTAAATTGTTTGCAAAAATTATTTTGCTTTTTCCACAATTTCAACCACACGCCATCTCTTATCTTTTGATAAGGGACGAGTTTCCATTATACGAACTCTGTCACCTACACCACACTCGTTTTTCTCGTCGTGTGCTTTTCTTTTAACAGTACGTTTAATGATTTTGTTGTAAAGCGGATGTCTTACGCTGTCTTCAATAGCTATAACTACTGTTTTATCCATTTTGTCACTAACTACACGTCCGACAGTTGTTTTTCTCATAGTATTTCTTTCGCTCACAGTAAGTCCTCCTCCCTTATGCGTTTGTTAACTCGTTTGCACGAATAACAGTTTTAACACGGGCAATATCTCTTTTAACCGCCTTGATACGCATTGGGTTATCCAGCTGGTTAATTGCTAGCTGAAAACGAAGGTTAAAGAGCTCTGCTTGAAGCTCAGTTAGCTTTGCAGTTAGTTCTTGTGCCGATAATTTTGTCATTTCTGAAGCTTTCATACTCTTATACCTCCTGTTCTTTAATTAAAAACTTGCATTTGATTGGCAGTTTGTTTGCTGCAAGACGCATAGCTTCTCTTGCTGTAGCCTCAGGAACACCTGCAAGCTCAAACATAACTCTGCCTGGTTTTACAACCGCTACCCAATACTCAGGTGAACCTTTACCAGAACCCATTCGAGTTTCTGCAGGTTTTTCTGTGATTGGCTTATCGGGGAATATTTTTATCCAAACTTTACCGAAACGTTTGCAGTAACGAGTCATCGCGATACGAGCAGCTTCGATTTGGTTTGATGTTATCCATGCCGGCTCTAAGGCTTGAAGGCCAAATTCACCGTAAGTGATTTTGTTTCCACGTAAAGCTTTACCGGTAAGTCTACCTCTGTGAACTCTACGATATTTAACACGTTTTGGAAGTAACATTATTTGCGGCCTCCTTCCCTAGCTCTGTCATTTAATACCTCGCCTTTGTAAAGCCATACTTTTACGCCAAGTTTGCCGTAAGCTGTATCTGCCTCTGCAAAGCCGTAGTCTATGTCAGCTCTGATTGTTTGTAGCGGTATAGTGCCGTCGTGATATCTTTCACTTCTTGCAATTTCCGCGCCACCCAAACGACCTGATACTTGAGTTTTTATACCTTTTGCGCCTAGACGCATGCTTCTGCCTATGCATTGTTTCATAGCTCTTCTAAAAGAAATTCTTTTTTCAAGCTGTTGAGCAATGTTTTCTGCAATAAGTTGAGCGTTTAAATCGGGTTGTTTTACCTCTACGATATTCACAACAACTGATTTTCCAAGCATTTTTTCGCATTGTAGACGAAGTTTTTCTATCTCAGAACCGCCTTTTCCGATAACTTTACCGGGTTTAGCACAGTGAATGTGAATTCTAACTTTAGAGGAGTCACGCTCTATTTCGATTTTAGGAACGCCTGCTGATTCAAGTTGTTTTTTAAGAACTTTACGTAGATTATAATCTTCTACCAAAGTATCGCCAAAAGTACTTTTGTTTGCGAACCAGCGAGAATCCCAGTTTTTAATAACACCTACACGAAGACCGTGTGGATTAACTTTTTGTCCCATAGTTTACCTCCTTACCGCTTATTCTTTCTCTTTAACAACTAGTGTTATGTGAGAAGTTCTTTTTAAAATTCTAAATGCTCTACCTTGAGCTCTTGGTCTAATTCTTTTTAGAATTGGACCTGGGCAAACGAAACACTCTGAAATATAAAGACTGTTTTTGTCCATATTAAAGTTGTTTTCTGCATTTGCCACTGCGCTTTTTAAGAGCTTTTCAAGATCTTCACAAGCGGCTTTAGGTGTGTGTTTTAAGATACCCATTGCTAAATCTACAGGTTTATTTCTGATTAAATCTAGCACTATTCCAACTTTTCTTGGTGAAATTCGGGTATATTTCAATACTGCTTTTGCTTCCATTTTATATACTCTCCTTTCGCCTTATCTGCTGGTTTTTGAACCTGAGTGACCTTTAAAAGTACGGGTTGGAGCAAACTCACCTAGTTTGTGTCCTACCATGTCTTCAGTCACATATACAGGTACATGCTTGCGTCCGTCATGGACTGCGATTGTGTGTCCTACAAAATCCGGAAATATCATAGATGCTCTGCTCCATGTTTTGATAATTTTCTTCTCTCCGGCTTCATTCATTTGTTGAATCCTTTTGAGCAACACCGGCTGTACAAAAGGTCCTTTTTTTAAGCTTCTGCCCATATTAATTTAGCTCCTTTCTGTACGCCTTACTTGCCGTTTCTGCGTCTTACGATAAATTTATCGCTTGCTTTGTGATTGCTTCTTGTCTTATAGCCAAGTGTTGGTTTACCCCATGGAGTAACAGGACCTGCACGGCCTATTGGAGATTTACCTTCACCACCACCGTGTGGGTGGTCATTCGGGTTCATAACAGAACCTCTAACAGTTGGACGCCAACCCATGTGACGTTTACGTCCGGCTTTACCGATTTTAACATTTTCATGGTCAATATTACTTACTTGTCCTATTGTAGCCATGCAGTTTTGCGGTATATTTCTAAGCTCTCCTGATGGAAGTCTTAAAAGAGCCATTCCGTTTTCTTTAGCCATAAGCTGAGCCATAATGCCCGCAGCTCTTGCAAGCTGAGCGCCTTTTCCGGGATATAGTTCTACGTTATGAACAAATGTACCTGTTGGTATATTTGCAAGCGGTAGAGCGTTGCCTGGTTTAATGTCGGCATCTTTACCCGATACAACTTTGTCACCGGCTTTTAGGCCGTGTGGAGCTGTAATGTAGCTTTTTACACCATTCTCATATTGAATTAGTGCTATAAATGCTGAACGGTTTGGATCATATTCTATACCCAAAACTGTTGCAGGCATGTCGTTTTGACGTTTGAAGTCTATCATACGATATTTTTTACGGTTTCCGCCACCTCTGTGACGAACTGTAATTCTACCATAGCTATTTCTACCGGCATTTTTCTTTATTTTTGATAAAAGACTTTTTTCCGGTCCGTTTTTGCTTAGCAAGCTATAATCTGTAACTGACATATTACGTCTTGCATTGGTAGTCGGTTTATAGGTTTTTATAGCCATTTCTTTCACTCTCCTTAATTTGGCTTTGCGGGGAGTCTCCCCATTCGTGCCCTATCAAATTAATTAAACCATTGTTTCAAAGAATTCGATAGTTTTGCTTTCTTGTGTAAGTGTCACAACTGCTTTTTTCCAGCTTCTTGTGTAACCTTGTGTGCGGCCTTGGCGGCGCATACGTCCTCTTACATGAAGAGTGTTAACTTTTTGTACTTTTACACTGAAAAGCTCTTCGATCGCTCTAGCGACATCGATTTTAGTTGCTTTTTTGTCAACTTCAAAGGTGTACTTTTTAATTGCGACACCTGCCATTGTTTTCTCTGTAATTATAGGTCTAACAATAATTTCTTGAGCTGTCATTATGCATACACCTCCTCAATTTTTGCTACTGCATCTTTTACAACGATAAATTTATCTGCGTTTAAGATGTCGTATACGTTAAGTGTGTTAACTCCTGCTGTTTTAACGCCAGGAATATTTCTTGTTGAAGCAATAACTTTTTCGTCATTTTCAGAAAGCACGATAATTGCTTTCTTCTCGCTTCCTAAAGCTTTTAGAATTTCAATCATTTTCTTTGTTTTGTAGTTATCAAAACTTAAGCTGTCTATAACAATCATGTTATTGTCTAGAACTTTGCTTGAAAGTGCTGATTTCATTGCAAGTCTTTTTACTTTTCTGTTAACAGAGAAGCTGTATGACCTTGGCTTTGGAGCGAAAACAACGCCACCGTGTGTCCACTGCGGAGATCTTGTCGAACCTTGTCTTGCTCTACCTGTACCTTTTTGTCTCCATGGTTTTCTACCACCACCTGATACCTCAGCACGTGTTAGGGCTGATTGTGTACCTTGTCTTTGGTTTGCAAGATAGCTTTTAACCATGATGTGCATAGCAGGCATGTTTGGCTCTACACCGAATACCTCATTTGATAATTCGATTTTTTCAACCTCTTTACCGCTTGTGTTTAAAACTGAAACTGTTGGCATTCTTATTCCTCCTTCCCTTATGCTTTAACGCTGTTTCTGATAACAACCGTTCCACCATTTGGACCTGGGATTGCACCTTTTACAGCGATAAGATTATTTTCTACATCTACTTTAACAATATAAAGGTTTTGAACTGTTACTTTCTCTGCACCTAAGTGACCTGCCATTTTAAGTCCTTTAAAAACTCTTGATGGGCTTGAGTTAGCACCGTTTGAACCGCCGTGACGGTGAACAGGGCCTGTACCGTGAGATTCTTTAAGTCTTGAGAAGTTCCAGCGTTTGATAACGCCTGAGTAACCTTTACCTTTGCTTGTACCGGTTACATCTACTTTATCTCCGGTTTCAAATGTGTCTGCTTTAATTAGGTCACCTACATTGTAAGTGCTAATGTCAGAGAATCTGAACTCTTTTAAAATAGATTTCGGTGCAACGTCACCTTTTTTGAAGTGACCTAGCATTGGTTTGTTAAGTCTTTGAGGTTTTTGATCTTTAAAACCTACTTGAACTGCGTCGTATCCGTCATTTTGAACTGTTTTAATTTGTGTTATAACGTTCGGTCCTGCTTCAACAACAGTTACGGGTATTACTTTACCCTTTTCATCGAAGATTTGTGTCATACCAATCTTCTTGCCGATGATTGCTTTTGTCATAATAATGAGCTTCCTTTCTTTTTTAGGTTATTGGTTACAAAAGTTAAACTTTTGCAACATGACCCTCCGTCTAGGTAGGTTGAAATTAAAGTTTTATTTCAATGTCAACGCCTGCGGGGAGCTCTAGTCCCATAAGAGCCTCTACGGTCTTATTGCTAGGTCTTAGAATGTCGATAAGTCTTTTGTGAGTTCTCATCTCGAATTGCTCACGGCTGTCTTTGTATTTATGAACAGCACGTAGGATAGTGATGATTTGTTTCTCAGTTGGTAGTGGTACCGGTCCTGAAACCCTTGCACCTGTTCTTTTCGCTGTTGCTACAATTTTAGCACAGGATTGATCCACCAATTGATGATCATAAGCCTTAATTCTAATTCTGATTTTTTCTTTGACTGCCACTGTAATCGCCTCCTTAAAGTTTTTATAGTAGTTGGCGGGCAGAGTTATATACTCGTTCACACCGTTCCGGGTGTTTCACTGACTTGCAGTAAAAAACCGGCCTTCACAAAACTGTGAATTCCGGGGTGAAAAGCGGTTAAAATAACCCACTGGTACATTTTAAATATCTTTATGGGCCTAAAAGCCCCATGGCCTTTGGTTCCCGAAATTTTCAAATGTTTTCGCCCGGTTTAAAATCGGACATACTCTGCGGAAAAACCGACTAATAAAAGTCGCAACCTCCCGCTTCATCGCATATCTGTCGCAGTCACGCTCAAATATAATACCACAATGAATAGAAGATTGCAAGCTTTTTTTAGAAAAATATGAAATTATTTTTTTGCCACCATATATGGTAGTTGAGAGCTTTAAAATAGCACAATGTAGACAGCATTTCCTACACAAAAACCCTTATTTCTCAACTCTCCATTCTCAATTAAAAATCCTATCTCCCCGAGTCTTCTTTAGGGGAGTATTCTTTCATGTTTTCATTATATACAGTAAATGTATTTTTACCCTTGTTTTTACTTTGGTACATCGCTATGTCTGAAGTTTTATAAAGCTCTTTAAAACTGCCTCCGTTTTGCGGGGCTAAGGCTATGCCTATGCTACAAGACACCGTGACCGCCACGCCGTTATCCGCCTTATAGGTTTTGATTATGCTTTCACAAATCTTTTGACCCTTCTTTATAAGCTCAACTTCCGGTGTTTCCTGTTTTAAGAATACAATAAATTCATCTCCGCCTATGCGGCCTATGATATCGCCTTTTCTAAAGCAAGCAGAAATTTTCTCTGCAATTTCTTTTAAAACCTTATCTCCGTAGGCGTGACCCATGTTATCGTTTATGCCCTTAAAATTATCAAGGTCAATCAAGAAAAGCGCACCTTTTTGCACAAGGCTTAAATGCTCTTTAATAATGCTCTCGACCGTTGCCTTATTATAAAGCTTTACAAGTGGGTCCATCTCCGCCTGTTCTTTTAACTGCTCTTGTTTTAGCACCATTTCGTGAATGTCTTCCATCATAACGCTTGCAGTTATCTTGCCCCTATCTGCCAAGTTGTTAATCGAAATAACAGAGCGCAGCCAGCGACTCTTTGAGTCTTTATTTACTCTATAATTAAATTCAAACTCTCTTTTACCCAAATCAGCCACTTTTAAAATGTTTTTTATAGAAGCTTTTTCTATTACGTCGTGGAAGTCTTGTGGGTGTATGTAAGATATCGCATTATCTTGCAAATACTGAGAATAGGTCATATTTTCTTTAATCGGCACTGTTTTACCTCTGTTTAGCACCCTTAAAACCTTGTCGTTTATACAGTCTATTTCCACTATGGACAAGGCCCTATTTAGTATCGCCTCTCTATAGACTAAATCTTCTTCAAGCCTGTCTTTATTGTCCCTTAAAATATCAAAACCCACCATCATGAACATTCCGACATACATTGCAAAAAGCCACGCAAGTGCAACTATGATTTGGTGCGCCATTAAGCCACCCCAACTCAAAGCCTCTACATATACGCTTCCGTTAAAAATTAAATAAATATTGGCAACAGAACAAATTGCTATATAACCCGCCATTTGCTCCGCTTTTCGTGTCATGGCTTTTAAATATTTTGCCGGAACTATTTTGATGATTACCGCCGTAAACACCGTGCTTAAAACAGTTGTGAGTATCAGTATTGCCCAAAACCACTGCATGTCCTGCGAAATTTCTAAAATGGTTTTCCCCGTAATTATCGAAACCACCGATGAACATATTGCACGTGCCACCATTATATGTATATTAAACGTCAGTATACAGGTAACACGGGTCGTTATACTCTTGCCTTTAAAATACACGCCTATCATTGCAGTGTACACCAAAAGCATAAGAACATAGCCTAAAGACGACATAGAGCCGAACAAGCACAAAAACACCGTTCCTATTATAGCCGCAAGGCAACCAAAAATTATTTTTTTCTTTTTTGTATTTTCTACTCCGAAAATTGTTTCTGTAAGTCTTAAAAAAAACATGTTGTGTATAACAAATAATACACCGAATACCACTACATAGGTGCAAATCAAATCCACCCAAATCCCCCCCGTTTTTAATTAATAATTATTATTAATTAATAATTAATAATTAATAGTTAATAGTTAATAGTTAATAGTTAATAGTTATAAAATCCGCAGGATTTCACCACAACTTTTCACTTTTCACTTTTCACTTTTCACTTGAACGCATACAATGCGTTCACTATACCCTGATTATAGTTACATCATGATGAAACTGTAAAACCGAAGCAGGCACGTCCGTTGTAACTTTGCCGTACATCGCACGCTCTATTATGTCCCCTTTGTCTGCCCC
This sequence comes from uncultured Eubacteriales bacterium, assembly GCA_964370635.1. Taxonomy (GTDB): domain Bacteria; phylum Bacillota; class Clostridia; order Oscillospirales; family Acutalibacteraceae; genus SIG603. The sequence continues at coordinate 39,949 of CAYJJU010000005.1, forward strand.
TGCTATAAGTAAAATCTTCTTTGCCTTAAGTATAGTGCCTATCCCCATTGTAATCGCCTTTTTCGGCACTTCCTCTTCATTTTCAAACAGTCTTGCATTTGCCTTTATCGTGCTGGGCGCAAGCTCTACATTATGTACAAACCTTGGGAAGCTGTCACAGGGCTCGTTAAACCCTATATGCCCGTTATGCCCTATTCCCAAAAGCTGTAAATCCACTCTTCCCATACTGCTTATAAGCGCCTCGTAGTCGTCACACTCTTTGTCTATGTCCTGTGCCATTCCGTTTGGAACATGTGTGTTTTCTTTTTTGATATTCACCCTGTCAAAAAGATTTTTGTCCATAAAATATCTGTAACTTTGAGGGTGACTTCCGCTTAGTCCGTAATACTCGTCTAAGTTAACCGTTCTCACCTTAGAAAAATCAAGCAGACCCTTTTCGTACTCTTTTACTAAATTTTCATAAACTCCGACGGGCGATGAGCCCGTGGCAAGCCCTAAAACCGATTTAGGATTTGAAAGAAGCTGTGCACTTATCACGGTCGCCGCCAAAGTGCTCATTTGTTCATAATTTTCTACTTTTACAATATTCATATTTACCACCTTCTATAAAATTAATTTTTAGCCGTATCTCTTGTGAGATTTTTAATCCAGTTATATTTATTTATTTTCACTACCGCAACAAAACATTTTAATATTTGGTCACATTTTAGACAGGCAAACACTATCCACGGTGCGGCACCTAGCATGAGCGCTATCACAGACGAGGGTATTACCACCAAAAACACAAATATCGTGTCGTTTTTAAAGACAAAGCTTATGTCGCCGCCCGATTTTACAAGGCCAAACAGACAAGCCGCCTGATAACAAGTGCCTATAATTGTTATGGTTATTACATTTATAAACTGCTTTGAGTACTCTATCGCCTCGGGGCTTATGTCGTAAAGCGAGATAAATCCGTCTTTTAATAAAAATACCACCGCAGAAGAAATTAATCCCACTATAACAAACATAATCTGCACAGTTTTGGAAATTTCCTTTACCTTTTCAACCTTGCCTTCTCCGACGGTTTTTCCGACTATTATTCCTACACCGCCCGAAAGACCTGTCATCCAAATATAAATCATGTTGTGAAGCATGCCTGTTACCGCCGTCGCCGTTATGACCTCGGCCGAAAACCTGCCTAAAATTATCGTGTTTGCAATCATGTTGCAACCCCACACGACTTGTCCTCCAAAAACAGGAAGACCGTATCTTATGAAATCTTTAAATATTAATTTATCGTGGCTGACTATGTCTTTAAGGGTCAGCGAAAGTTTTTTGTCCTTGAATTTTACATAGTATAAAACAAATAAGAACTCTACCACCCTTGATACAACAGTCGCAATCGCCGCACCTCTTACTCCCATTGCAGGAACTACGCCCGGTATACCGAAAATCAATATATAGTTAAGACCTATGTTTACAAAAAGCGCCATAATAGACACATAAAGCCCTAGTTTTGCCGTTTCAACGCTTCTTAAAGAAGCTATGAACATTTGCGTAAATGCAAAAAGCAGATACGAAAAACCTACTATTCTAAGATAAACTTCGCCCTCTTTTATGACATTTATGTCGTTTGTCAAAAGGCTTAGCACCTGATGCGGGAAAATTGTTGCAGCAAGTGTAAAGAGAAGGCCACAGCCAAGCGCAAATTTAAATGCGACACCAATAATTTTTTTAATGCTACCCGTGTCCTTTTTGCCCCAGTACTGAGCGCCCAAAATAAGGATTGCGCCCTCTATTCCCACCGTAAACATTTGAAGCACCGTTTGTATTTGGTTGCCCATATAAACTCCAGCCACTGCATTGTCGCCCAAAGAGCCTATCATGAGATTGTCGGCAAATCCCACCGCAAAAGTTATCAAATTTTGAAGCGCTATAGGCACAGCAAGTGCAATAAGGGTTTTATAAAAAGACTTGTCCCTTGTTATGAGCATAATTTTCTTTCCCTCCGCAATTTCCTAATTAATATATTCTACCACATATAGTCTTATACGTAAAGTAATTTTTATGTAAAAAAGAATAAAAAGCCCGACCCTACGGCCACTTAATACCGTAAGGTCGGGTATTCGGTTTTTTTCGAGGGTCTAACTTGATTTATTATTTAAACACAAGTTCTACTCCATCGCATTCTTCTACTAAATAAGTTGTAAAATTATCCATTTCTTCTTGACCGATTTCATAACTCCATTCATTGCCGAACATGGTAAAAGAAACATAACCATTATCAGTTAGTACAACTTTCAAATCATCTTCTTGAGCCCACGAAAGGTTTGCATATATTTCTGTTAAAGTTACACTGTCTTCAGGTAGTTGTACAAACTGGGCGTTTTCGTTACTAAAAATAGCATCATAAATCTTTTGTCCATCGACATTTTCAAATTGAATTTGATGCACTTTCTCTTCTTCTCCGACATAATAGTGAATTGGTTTTTCAAAACTCAACTGCTCACTTACCATAAAGGCGCTCGCAAGCTCTTTTACGGTTTCCGGTTTATATTCAATATTTACATATATGAATATTCTTTCGTCTTCTGCTAGTTTTACCGCAATCGCTAAATCTTTATCAAAATTTTCTATAGAATAAATTTCACCTGTAGTTTCCAACGAAACATCTGCGCACATATCATAATTTGTCAAATCTTGCACTCCGAAGCTTTCTACAGTATCACTTTCGGTTATTACAACATCGGTAGAGGTATACATCTCTTCTCCAAAATTTATGCCTGTAAATTGACAGTTGACCGCAACACCGTTCCATTTAAATGGCTTTACATTTAGCACCTCGTTTTTTTCGTTACCCGTGACTATTTTTTGAGGCCACGGCGTCGGTGTTCTACTCTCCATATACGCATAAACGCCAACCCCACTTGCGACTAAAATTAGCACGCAGATAACTATGGCTATTCTTTTCATAAATGTAGACACCTTCCTTTCAATCTAATTATAACACTGATTCTCATTTTTTGCTACAAAATAATTGTTTAATATTGCACGAACTTATGATATAATGCTAGTGTATATTTCACAATAAAGGAGTTTTGAGTACCTTGAACACGAATTTAGGCACCGAAAAAATATCAAAATTGTTATGGACCTTAAGCGTACCTGCCATAATGGGAATGCTAAGCGGAGCGGTTTTAAATGTTATAGACCGAATATTTGTAGGAAGTGTGGACGAGTACGCACTTACCGCCGTCGGAATTACCATGCCACTGCAAGTGCTTCAAATGGCTTTTGTCCTTTTAATAGGTGTGGGCGCTGCCTCTCTTATCTCCATAAAACTTGGCGAGGGCAAACCCGAAACCGCAAACGACATACTTTTTTTGGCATTTAAATACATCTTTATAAGCCTTACGGCCTTTAGCATTATCTTTTTAATTTTTTTAGACCCTATTTTAGGCTTTATGCAAATTCCGCAAAGCGCATACCAAATGGCAAAAGAGTACATAGTTATAATCGTGGTAGGCGGCATTATAGGACTTCCGGGTTACTGCCTTTCAAGCCCATTAAGGGCGGTGGGCAAGGCAAGTGTCACCATGAGAATTATCATTATAACCACAATATTAAACATAATTTTAAACCCAATTTTTATTTACGCCTTAAATTTAGGAGTTGCGGGCGCCGCAATAGCCACCGTAATTTCTCAGGCTGTGCTTACAGCTTATATCATTTACTATTTTGCAAGGGCAAAAAATCTGCCTGCAAAACTCCATTTTAAAAAAAGCGGAGAAAACACAAAAGGCCTTTTGCTTGAAATTTTAAAAGTCGGCTCTCCCTCTTTTTATGTTCAAATTTTTGCAACGGCGGTAAACACTTATGTTAACATCCAAATTGTTTCCTATGGAACAGATTTAGACATAGGCGCATTTACCATAGCCGCCACAATTTTTTCTGTTTATAACATGCTCGTAAACGGAATAGCGCAGGGAAATCAGCCAATATGCGGATTTAATTTTGGCGCAAAAAATTACGACAGGGTGTATAACTCGCTTAAATTATCTTTAATTTACAGCTTTATTTTGTCCACGGCACTGTTTGTAGCCTGCATGCTCACCCCTTATATACTCGTAAGGCCCTTTGCAGACAGCCCTGCGCTTATAGATGCAGGCATGGTCGCAACTCGCTGGTATATGCTTATGATTCCTTTAATGGGTTTACAACTTATAAGCTCACAATATTTTCAGTCCATCGGCAAAACCGTGCTTACCACAATACTGCTACTTTTAAGATACGGCCTGCTTTTAGCGCCATTTATCGCAATTTTAGCCCCACTTATGGATATTACCGGCATATATATAGCTTATGCAGCTTCTAACTTTGTTGCCGCTGTAATTGCAATTTTCTTTATAATAAAAGAGCTCTTCCGCCTTAAAAAAATGGCAAAAGAAGCTCTTTAATGTAAGTTTTATTAACCTGCGGCGTCACCGGTTATGGAAACAAGTTCTATCTCACCGCTTTTTTCATACTCTACAGATAAAAGCTCTATTGCACGCTCTCTATAAAGTATCATGGTTCTGTATGAGTACTCCATCGCACCCGCAGTTCCTAAGTCTTGTGTGTCCTCTTGGAATTGGTCAAGATAAATCGGCACTTCGCCTATCCACGCTTGCTGTTCAATTTCAAACTGCTCTGTGTCTTCTTCATCGAGTAAGCCTAGCACCTTGGTGTATGTATAATTCATCTGAGTTTCCCAGTGTGCTGTAGCCATGCCAATGACTTCCATTTGAGACTGAGTGCTTAAGTCCTCTTCGTTTTCTGCAATGTACTGTGCGTCGATGGGGTTTTCATTAAACGCCTTTACAAATTCGTCGTCGCCTGTAGGCATTGGAAGCTCTTCTGAGTAGCTAAGCTCCTCCTCGCCCTCTATTACGGGCACTTCGACTTCTTCCTCACTTTCTGACTCTTCACCGCTCTCCTCCTCAGGTGTTGGCTCTGGTGTGGGGTCTGCGCTTTCCTCGCTCTCAGGTGCAGGGGTTGCAGAAGCCTCTCCTAAGCTGGAATTGCACGCAGCAGTTCCCATTAACAATGTGCATGCAAGCAAAATATAAATTAATTTCTTTAACATAACTAACTCTCCTATGTTTTTTTGTAATATAAACTATATCATATATTATGTAAATTAGCAAATATAAAAATTTTAACAAACTATAAACTTTAATTCTCAATTAAAATTGGAGGTCTTATGAAACTTTTTGAAAAAACAAATGACAGCAAAACCATATTTGACGGCAAAATCATCAAGGTAACTTTAGACGAGGTCACCCTTGAAAACGGACAAAACGCCAAAAGAGAAGTGGTTCACCACGGTGGAGGAGTGTCTGTTTTAGTGCTAGACGACAAGGACGAGGTATTTTTTGTAAGGCAGTTTAGGTATCCTTATAAAGAGGTGGTGCTTGAAATACCTGCAGGAAAGCTTGAACCGGGCGAAGACCCGTTTGAAGCAATGAAAAGAGAGCAAAGAGAAGAGACAGGGACTACCGCTTCGGCATATACTTATCTAGGGAAGCTTTACCCCACGCCGGGCTACTGCGGTGAAATAATAAGAATTTGGGCGTGCAGGGCCGAGAGCTATTTAGACATGGATTTAGACGAGGACGAATTTATTGAAATAGAAAAAATCCACATAGAAAAAGCCTTTAATATGGTAATGGAAGACCTTATACCCGACTCAAAAACGCAGGTGGCTATAATGAAAGCCTATGCGCTATATAAAGAAAACAAAATTTGATTGGAGATTAGTTTGAAACAAGTTCAAACTATCTCTAATTTATGCACCGCACAGTTTGTAACTGCGTTACAACGTGCGATGTGCGAATAATACTCTTGTCATTCCTTGTGCTGTACGTAAGAGTGTTATCACTTTAATTAAATTTTATGCCGACGTACAGCGGCGGAATGGAGTATTATTATGAAAAACCTTTTAAAAACTAACGAAATTTTAGACTGCACAAAAACTCTTGCAAAAAAATATTTTGAAAGCTGTGAGTATCCTTGGCAAATTTTACCCAAAATCAGTGATATGGTGGTTGAAATTGGAAAAAGCCTTGATATGTCGCAGTATATAGAGGTCGAAAAAAACGTGTGGGTGTCAAATTCGGCTAAAATTTACCCTAACACCTATATCGCAGCACCTTGCATCATAGGACATAACACCGAGGTACGCCCCGGTGCATTTATAAGAGGCAGTGTTTTAGTTGGAGAAAACTGCGTTGTCGGCAACTCTACAGAGCTTAAAAATGTCGTGCTTTTTGACAATGTACAAGTGCCTCATTACAACTATGTAGGCGACTCCGTCTTAGGCTACAAGGCACATATGGGAGCAGGCGCCATCACGTCTAATGTAAAACAAGACAAAAGCCTTGTCAGCATAAAATCTGTAAGTGAAAAAGTGGACACGGGTCTTAAAAAATTTGGCGCTATTTTGGGCGACAATGTAGAAATTGGCTGTAACACAGTACTAAACCCCGGCACTGTGATAGGAAAAAATGCAAGGGTTTATCCTCTTTCAATGGTAAGGGGCTTTGTGCAAAGCTCGCACATTTTTAAATCCATGGATGAAATCACACAGATAAATGAAGTTTAAATTTGAAGCGGAGGATTTTCGCCTCCATTCTCAATTAAAAGGAGTTTCATATGTATGAAATAGTAGATGCTATACTAAATTCGCCGTTTATCACATTTTTAATGCTCATGATAAGGGCGCTTACCGCACTCGTCACAATTTACGTGGTGTGGAGCTGTTATGCGTCGTTTAGGCGTGGCATAAGATACACAACCCCTCTTGTCGTGTTAAAAGACGTGTATACAGACGATATTTATCCTGTTGTATACTGGGAAAATTCCATAGGGCGAAGCAGGAGTAGCGACATAAGAATTAACGACAACAGCGTGTCTCGTGACCATGCCGTGCTTTTTAGGCGGGACGAGGGCTGGTTTGTCAGCGACACGGGCTCTAAAATGGGGCTTACCCTAAACGGTGAGGAAGTAGAAAAGGACGAGCTTATTGGAATAGGCGATGTTTTAAATATAGGCATGTCGTCCTTAAAGCTTTTAAACACAGCGGACGCAGACCCTAAAAAGCGCTATAAAACCTTTAATAGCAGAAAATCTTCCTCGCTTATCCCCATGCTTTTGACTAGTTTAGTTCATATATTTTTAGGTTTTCAGCTATGTTTTGGCACTGGCGTTTTCAGGCCTGATGCACTTGTAATTTTAGTCGCGCTTTTAGCCCTTTCTTGGACATTTTACTACTTATCCACACGCTTTTTAAACAGGGTGAGCTTTGAGGTTGAAACCGTCGCACTGCTTTTAAGCGGCATTGGTTTATTTTTGCTTTCGGGCAGGACGGTTTTAGACGTTGTCACACAGTTTACCGCCCTTGGAATAGGCATAGTAATTTTTCTTTTTTTAATTTGGTTTATGGCAGACCTTAAACGGGTCATGAAATTTCGCTTAGTCTTTGCCATAGGCTCTATACTATTTTTTGTCGCAAACCTTGTTTTAGGCTCTACGATAAACGGCTCTACTAACTGGATAATGATAGGACCTGTCAGCATTCAGCCATCTGAGCTTATCAAGATAGCCTTTATAATAGTCGGCGCCTCCACCCTAGACAGGCTTCAAACCAGAAAAAACATAGGTGAATTTATTTTGTTTGCAGGAATTTGCATGGGCTTTTTATTTATTATGCGAGATTTTGGCAGTGCATGCATTTTCTTTATGACATTTTTAATTATATCGTTCATGCGCTCAGGTAACCTTAGAACCATAGCTCTTATAATTGCGGCGGCGGTTTTCGGCGCAATGCTTATCATCTACTTTATGCCCTATGTCGCACAGCGTTTTGAGGGCTGGCTCAATGTGTGGGACCATATAAACGATAGTTTGGGATATCAACAAGTAAGGGCACTCACCTATATAGCAAGCGGCGGCCTTTTTGGAATGGGGCTTGGAAACGGCTACCTGCACCACGTTGCGGCGGCGGAAAACGACTTGGTTTTCGCCCTGATGAGCGAGGAGCTAGGGCTTTTACTAGCACTGGGAGTAATGCTTGCAATTTGCCTTTTTGTGCTTTATGCAAAGTCGGTATCGTCAAAGACTAGGTCGGCTTTTTACTCCATCACCGCATGTTCTGCGGCAGGCTTGCTTTTATTTCAAACAGCACTTAATGTATTCGGCGCAACAGACGTCTTGCCGCTTACAGGTGTAACCCTTCCTTTTATCAGCATGGGCGGCACTAGCATGATGTCTGTATGGGGCTTGCTTGCATTTATTAAGGCATCGGACGAAAGGGTCTATGCCGCAAGAAGGAGGAAATAAAAGATGAAAACAACCGGACGACGCTCTCTAGTGCTTTATATACTGCTTGCAGGGTTTGTTTTTGGCATGTCCTACCTCTTATTCAATGTTTTCACGCAGGGCGGCAAATGGATAGCCCAGCCCTATAACGGACATATTTACGCAGACACGGCAACGGCAGAACTTAAAGACATAGTGGACAGAAATAATGTGCTTTTAGCAACAAGCGAGGACGGCTCACGTATTTATAGCGAAAATGAGTCGATAAGAAAATCTACGCTTCACACCTTAGGCGACAGCAGTGGTTATATAGGCACGGGAATACAAAGCACCATGCTTTACGAGCTTGTGGGTTATAATCCCATTACGGGGCTTAACGCAATGCCTTTGCCTGTCGATAATTTAAAGCTTAGCCTAGATTCAAGCTTAAATTCCATAGCCTACAGTGCATTAAACGGAAAAAACGGCGCTGTACTTTTATATAATTATGAAACAGGCGAAATTTTATGCAAGGTAAGCACCCCCACCTATGACCCTATGAACGTGCCTGCTAACTTGTCAGAGGATGCGCAGTACGAAGGCGTGTTCCTTGATAACACCATATCATCAAGCTACACTCCGGGCTCAATATTTAAGACGGTGACGGCGGCTTCAATGATGGAAAACATGGCAGACTGGGACAGCAAAATCTACAACTGTCAAGGCGAAATGAGCGTGGGAGCAGACACTATTACCTGCCTTGCAAGCCACGGAGACGTTAATATAAACGAGGCCTACGGGCAGTCTTGCAACATATTTTTTGCAAATGCCGCAATGGAGCTTGGAGATGAAAAACTCACTAAAACCGCCGAAGATTTTGGTTTTAATGAGAGTTTTAATTTAGGTGAATTTGGCACCGCAAAGAGCACTATTGATTTAACTAATGTAGAACAAGTAAATTTAGGCTGGGCAGGTGTTGGACAGTACACAACTCTTACAAACCCCATGCACATGCTAATGCTTGCAGGCGCGGTGGCAAACGGCGGAGAGTACGTACACCCCACGGTTTTATTTAATAACCCCACTTCAAAGACAAGGCTTATGGACAGCGAGACGGCAAATAATTTATCAAAGCTCATGAGACAAACAGTTTCAAATTATTACGGCGATTACCTATTCCCTGCCGACATGCAAATTGCGGCAAAAACAGGCACCGCAGAGGTAGGAGCGGATAAGGAGCCGAATTCATGGATAATAGGCTTTTCCCAAAACGAAGACACGCCTTATGCATTTTCCATAGTGGTAGAAGAGGGAGGCTTTGGCCTAAGCACCGCAGGAAGCATAGCAGCAAGCTTACTTTCACAGCTTGAAAGCAATTAGAAAATCCGAAGGATTTCACCACCACTCTTCACTTTTCACTCTTCACTTTTCACTAAAAAAAGGGCGCTCACATCGGAGCGCCCTTTTTTATTTACGCATAAAAGCCTTTAAAGCTTTCGTTTAAATCATTCATGTAGTCTATTGCATTTTCGTTTGTATAGTCGCCGCCTACTATCATTATATATTTTCCGCTATCGCTTAATGTTGCTTTGATTTCTGTGTCTAGGCTTATAAAAAATCCATTTTCTTTTATGGAATTTACTATTTCGTTTGCCCTGTCGTCCATATTTTCCAAATCGTACTCATAGATTTCACAGCTTATGCCCACTTCGTCTACAGAGTAAAAATATTTTTGTCCGTCTATGGCCGAAATAAAATCGTATGACATTTCAGATGCATTGCCTGCAATCAAGTTTTTATCTTCAAAATACTCTTCCATGCCCTCTAGGTTATTGTCATACTCCTCAAATGCGACATCTTCTTTCTCGTATTCAAGCACTGCAAGCTCTGTAGTTGTAGAGCCACAAGCGGTAAGTAAAAGTGAAAGTGCCACTATAACAGCAAATATTGTTTTTTTCATAAAAATTACTCCATTTCTTTTTGTCCTTAATTAATTATTATAAGCTTTTTATCGTAAAAAGACAATAGCCAGTCTAATTACAAATGCATTTAAGTGTCAAAAAAAATTATTTTGTCGACAAAATACAACAGAATATTGTGTTTAAACGCTGTATAATGATATCAAACCACAATAAGTTGTATAAAAAATAAAAATATCTTTTAAGTTGACACAAAGTTTCAAAATATCGATAAAATCTAAAAATTAAATAAGTAAAGCAACTTCAGATAAAGAAGTTGCTTTACTATGGTGACCCGTACGAGAATCGAACTCGTGTTACCGCCGTGAAAGGGCGGTGTCTTAACCGCTTGACCAACGGGCCGAATATGGTAGCGGCAAATGGACTTGAACCATCGACACTCCGGGTATGAACCGAATGCTCTAGCCAGCTGAGCTATGCCGCCATATAAAGTGTCGTGTTATTTACCACCGCGACTTTGACATTATATTATGCTTTTTAGAATTTGTCAACTGTTTTTTTAATTTTATTATTTATTTTTTTATTTTTTTGCTTAAATTAAACTTAATATTCTTTATTTTTTTGCAAAAATGAATTTAATTTTACAAGATTTAGATAAAAATTCATTTTATTTTACGGAATATTTTGTTTAAAAATTGAGAATATATTATTAATAAAAGAAAGAAGGAAAGAATTTATGATTGACTACAAAAAAATGTACCTAGAAATTTTTACAGCGGCAGAAAAAGCAATAAAACTATTAGGCTCTTCAGACTCACAAAACATTGGTCTGAACGCCTCTAAAGCTTCGATTATTTTAATTGAAAGTCAATTAGAATGCGAAGAAATATATTTAAACGGCGAAGATAGTCAAATCAGGCTTATCGGCTAGTGCGCATTTTTGGGCTGTCGTAAATGGTGAAAATCATTTGCGACAGCCCCCTTTATTTTTACAGATAATTAAACTCCACAGTAAAATTTATTGGAAACTCATTTTTTACATATTCTTCAAGTTCTTCGCTTGAAATATTTGTCATCGAAGTAACGTTTATAGTGCACTGTGTGCCTTCTCCATCAACAATTTCACACTCTATCCCTAAGCTTTTAAGCTTTTCTTCAAAGGCACTTTTTGTAGAAGGATGTTCGTAAAGTTTATATTTGCCAAGCACTTTATTTCTTCTGTCTTCAAGCGTTCCTAAAGGTATGGATTTTGTAAAACTCTCAAATTTTTCAATGCCCTCTTCGTCACAAGTGCTTATAAAAAAATTATTAAGCGCCTTTTCTATTTCTTGATTTACTAAATCAAAGCCCGTGCACCATGCACTGATTTGCGCATTTGTATACTGTTTTGACGGGTCGAAAATCTTTATTTTTTCAAATATTTTCACGATATTATCATATTGTCTCGCTTCCATAATTTCCCCCTTAAATTGCGTATGCCACAGATATAACTCCGGGCACAAAAACATCTCCTGTAAGCGGATAGACATCCGTCGTGTATGGCGATACTTTTGTGTTATATATCTTTGCATTATCCAAAAGATGCTTTGCAATCTTTGAAATAAACAGTGTCTCTCCCATTCTCGCTGCGTATATATATTCTTTTATAAGCTCCTCACAATGGGCCAAGACTTCCCCTTGATCGTATCCCGGTATTACCGAAACCCCCATGGATAAATTTACCGCCCTTTGATTTGCGTTTTCTACCACTACAGTCGTGTTGATGGGCCTGTACTTTGCAAGCTCTAGGACTAGCATTGATGCCGCCTCTTGTGTGGGTACAGTCTCCTTTCCCCAAATATAGACAGTCACCTGTGTAGGGTCGTCATTACTTGCTATGGCGTTTGCCATATGTATTCCTTCAATGCTCTCCGCAAGACTTCTATAATAGCTAAGATTTACTCCGTTTGGAATTTCACTAATTGCTGAAATTACCCTTTTTCTAAAGCTTTCCGCGCTTTCTTCGTCGGAGCCACCCACAAATTCCGTTTCATTCGTGACGGCACTGACTCCCTCGGGGGCACTTATAAGCGTGTTTATTGTGTTTGCCGCGGCATTGTATTTTTTACCGCCGTTTACCGATTCTGCATACAGGTATTCTTTAAGATTTCCTGCACGTATGCTTCCTGCCCTTGTGGTCACAAACTGCGCATCGGGCTCGCCCGCAACTGCGCACATTGTGCCTATCGGTATGTCTACATTATGAGCCGACGCTTCGTTTCGAGAAAAGGCAAGTACTCCCACAGATTTTACCGCTTCTTTTTTTTGTATTCCCCTGTCGTCTGCATGTCGTTTAACATAGTCGTCGCTTGCAGTCGTGACAAATGCCTGCTCCTTTACCCAATTTAAATTATTTAGCATCTCATAGAGCTCTCCTGCAAGCACCCTAAGTTTTATGCCCTCTGCCGTTGCTTCATGCGGGATAAATCCGGCCTTTTCCTTGTATGTTTCGTTCATTCTCTCAAGTAAGTCTTCGTAAGTCATAATTACACTCCATTCCTTTTAAATATTTTTTAAAACCTTAATTTCGCCCTGAGAAAAGGCGGTTTTAATCATAAAATAATAGTACTGCTCGTCTTTTGTCACGCCTATAACGTCTAAACCCTCTATATTTTTAAGCGCAAGGCTTGCAAAGGAAAGTAGTTTTTCCATGGCGTATTCATCGTTTTCTTGTACTTCATAAATTTTGCTACCCAAATGTTTTGCATAAGGCATGGACGAAAGAGGCATTCCTATTAAATTTTTTGCCTTTTGAAGCTCCTCCTCGTGGTCAAATATTTCTATAGGCAGACCCAGTGCATTTACTTTTATATCTCTATTTTCTATTAACACATCCATTTAAACACTCTCCTCTATAGGCGCAAATACTTGCCCGTTTATTAAGACTTCTCCGTTATTTTTCAGGTGGATTAGCGCCCCTCCCGAAGAATACAGGCAAATTTCTCCGTTTTCAAGCTCTATTGGCGGCTGCTCAAAACTTCCTAGCACCGCCTCTTCTTTTACATACACCGCCGTGCCTATGGGAAGTTTTGAGGACATTCCAAAAGGAGTTGGCGCGGGCGGCTGATACATGGAATTTTGTGCGAGCACAGAAAAGTTTTCGCCGTCGTTAATTACCACTCCGGTTTTTACCACGTTATTTTCTTGTTTTTTAAATTTTTCAGTCAACCACATGTCTTATACCTCCCTCACACCGGTGATTTCTGTTTGCTCACTGCCGTTTAGGAGCGTGTACTGCAAAGATTTTATGATTATTTTTATTTTTTCTCCCTCATGATAAAACTCAAACTCATCGTTAATTTCAAGCGCTATGAGTTTTGAAAACAACAGCCTATAGGTTTCATAAACCTTAAACCTTTCAAAGGGCGGAGTATTGCTTTGCGCATATCTTATCCTGAGCACGCCTTTAGCCTTTTCATTTTCAAAGCAGGTGCTGTAAACCCCTGTGTTTGTGTCCTTATAGTACATGTGAGAGCATAGGTCATAGTTGCTTCTTTCCATTTCAAAGCTCTCAGGCGAGGTTTTTTCAAAGACGGTCGCCTGCTCTTTTTGGCCAAAAATTACGGTATCCTTGCCTAAAACATGCATTTCTTTTCCCAAATAATCTCTTGCAAATTTATTTAACACCTCATAAACGCTACTTCCTTTGAGCACTGTAAGGGGAGCGCTTTTTGCCTCGTTATCGTCGCAAATTATCTGTTTAAAGTCCAAGTCATTTAAAAATCTTTTAAATAAAATTGGAGGGTTTGGCAAAAAAACCGTCTGTGGCATTGCCTCGTTGTCTAGCAAAATTGCCTCATTACTTCGTGCAAAAATTTCCAAACTTTTTCCGTCGTCTTTTATTTGATACAATACTTCATCGACTATTCCGTCAAAAATTTCGCTGTCGTCTTCCTCCATTTTTATTCTCACTAAATTTTCGGGAAACTTACTGCATGAAAATACTACATGAAGCGCATTTGCAGGCGTTTTTTCGTCTTTATCCAGTGTAATTTTATAGGCGTTATTTAAAATTATTTCCTTGCCATTTTCTGTCTGAGCCGTAAAAGTCATCTAATTTTCACCCTCTCTCCCTCGTTTAATGAATTTATATATTTTATGTTTGGGTTATTTTTTACAAGCCACTCTATGCTTTTATCGCCCTCATAGTCCCATAGACTTTCGCCTTGTTTTGCAAACTTTACTTCTTGTCTTTCAAGGCTTTGGCTCTCGTTTGCCTCAAAAAACACAAAACTGTATTTTAAAAGTTCTTTTTCGCTTAAAAACTCTGCCTTAAGGCTTGTTAGCACTGCATTAAAGGGCTTTATGCTTGGCAAAATTAAACACTGTGCCCCAAGCTTTGCACAAGTTTCCAAATTATCGTACTTTACCGCTGCATCTTCTCCTAAAAAATACCCGTCCCCTGTCACTGTTTTAAGTTTTGAACCCATATGAAACATGTGCGAATTTGTGTTTTGGGCAATTTCTCCTCCCTCAATAATCAGCGTTTCGGGATTTATTTCAAAGTCGAAGTTTCCAAACGATATTTTCATTAAGTCCATATTTATTCTCCACTTCCTTTTTATTCAAGCACGTTTATATAGCGCCTTGCATCTCTCATTATTGCAAGTGATAATTGTCTTGCGTTCATTCCCTCACCCCCTCAAGCTGTGCCTTTATGCACTTGCCTTGCAGGTTAAACTGCGCATTTATTAAGCGGCAATTTATATACTTTGTTCCTGCAAACACAATTTCGTAAATACCGTCTTCGTCAAACAAGTACGGACGAGGCAAATTAATTACTATGCTAATTTTTGATTTTGACGCTACCACGGCGTTTTTAGCGCCTATCGGATGTATTGTTTTAGGCTGCAAATACACTATTTCTACTGACTTTGCCTGTATTTCCTCTGCGTTAACCGTCAAGGTGTTTTGCATATTCTCGACACTTATGGTGCAGGGCAAACAGATTGCCGCCACCGCTTCGTCTGTGCGAATTTTCATTCTTGAAATTCCCGTAATGTCATTCATGTTTTCTTTTAGCACCGTACATATCTGGGAAAAAATTTCCCCTGCTTTTTTACCGCCCTCATTAATTGGTATATATAGGTCTATGCTAAGTTTTATATGGTTTTCCAGTATGTACTCTTCTTCGACTATTCCTATTACCGCACAAGGGCTTTCCAGCACCCTTTTTCCCTGTGTAGTTGGATATTCATTCAAAAAAACCACATTTACTATGTTTTCCTCCAACAAGTTTTTTACCTCTTGTGCTAATATTTCACTCATACTTCTCCTCCTATTCTAAAATTACTTCAAGCACCGCCCTCATGCAAAATTCTTTTCCGAAAGCCTTTAAAAATTCGCTGTTTATCACCCTGTAAACCTTATTTTCAAATCTTAAAGTGTCTCCCTCATTAAGCTCTTTTACCGTTCCCATAAACAAGTACTTAGGTGTGCTTAAAAAGCCTGTTTCGTGGGCTAATTTATTTACCTGCTCACTTTTTTTATAGGGTGTAATAAGCCCTTTGCAGACAAATTCCACGCCGTTTGATGTCACTTGTATTTGGTCTGCATTTTTAAAAATTTTATCCATCAACTTGCTCATTTTCTTCCTCCCATGTGCTCATAAAGGTAAATTTTTCATCAATGAGCAGTGGTTTTAAAATGCTTAACGCCTCTTTAACTTCCGCCTGAGTGGAAATTATTTGAGGATTTTTTATGTTGATTTCTCCGGCTCCTATTTCTGAGGGTGAACCCAGGCTTTCAAATTTCATATGCCTATAAAAGGCTATGCTCAGTGCGGCAAACTCTAAACTGTTTTTGTATCCGTCTATCACTGATTGTTCTAAGTCTTTTCTCATCATGTTTTCAATCATTTCAACACTGCTATCGACTACTGCAGATATATAACTTTCCCCATACTCCTGCCCGATAAGTGTTACAAACTCTTGCGTAATTTTAACTTTATCCAAGTCTTTACCTCCTTAAAAATAGGGCAGTGGCGTGAGTACCACCGCCCCCTTATTTAAACTTTTAAAACTTATGGTGTTTTAAGCCCTTTTGCGGCATCTTTGTAGATTTTTGCAAAGCCTGCAATCGTGCTAATTGTGGACATTTCAAGCTGTCTGTCTATGAGCTTGTCATGCTCTATAAGCACAGGCCCTGCTTGAACCATTTCAAGCGCGCAAGTCTTATCAAGACCAATAAGCGTTTTAGCCGCCATTGACGGAATATGTATCACATTTGCGCCAAGCGGAGTTGCAAGCTTACCACTGCCGTGGAAGTTAAGCCCTGCGTTTGCATCTTTAAACTCTGCAATTTGCATAAGTGTTTTAATCATGTCAGTTCCGGCAATTATGGTGTTTAGGCTAAACGGCGATAAGTCTCCCCAAAGGCCTACTATGTCTCCGTAAGTAAGCGCCGCTGTCAAGGTTTTTGATGTAAGCGGATTGCTGTTTCCATCGCCTAAGGTAAGCACGTCCACCGCATCTTTCATTTGGCTTGTCGCAATATGTGCGCCTATTTGCCTTAAAGTAACCGTAAATAAGTCAATTTTTTGGTATCTTAAAGCCTCGTACGACGCCTTTAAGAGTCTTCCTCTCTTTTTAAGGGTTACTAAATTTTCGGCAGTACTTACCGTTGTTTCCGGAATTGTCGCACCCTCTGTCACTACAGACAAGGCTTTTTCGTCGTCTGTTAAATCAGAGTGGATACTGCGATAGTCCATAGAGTCTATTTTTGTGACCGTTGCCACCATTTCAGGCAGTCTGTTGACTTGCTCCATGCCTTGTTTTATAGAGCGTGAAACATATTCGGGAAACAGTGCGGCACTTTGTGTTGTTGCAAAAAAGCTCTCCACAGGGTCTGAGGCCTCGCCTGCCACTTTAATATTAAATCTCTTAAGCTGTCTTTGGTAGGCATCAAGCTTTTCAAGCTCTGTACCCACGTAATTTTTTGAGCTGTCTAACTCCTCTAACACTTGAGTAAAGGATTTTCCCGCAACTCTGTACATATCTTTTTCTAAATTAATTTTTTCAAAATAAGCCATAAATACTTCCTTTCTAAATTACAAAATCTTCATAGGCTGCCGCACTTTCTTTTTGTGCAAACAGTTGTGGTTTTATTGGAACATTTTCCTGTGCCATTTCATAAAACACGGCTTCAAGGCTTTCAAGCTCTTTTATGTCGAGCGCCTTTAATATGCTTTCAAGCACGTTTTGCGGTATGCCTTTTTGTACCAGCATTCCATATCTCCTTACAGAGTTTTCAAGTTTTTCCCTGTAAATTTTGCCCCAACTCGCTTCTTTTTCAAGTTTTTCTATCTTCTCTTTTAAAAGCTGTGTCTGTTTTATAGTTTCGCCGTCTTGTATGTTTTCGCTTACGTATTTTACAACCCCTGCCTTTCGCTGTGCCGGAACGGCCACAAAAGAGAACTCATACGCATCACTTGCGTGGTCTAAAATTTTCACACAAAGTTTTCCATTATAAGTTTTTCCTTTTTGATGACTGCATTCCTCGCCTTGGCAAATACTGCATATTGTTTTTTCGATATTACAAGAAATGCTGACCTCTTTTAATATACCGCTTTCTATTTTCGAGATTAAATCGCTGTTTTTCTCGGTTTTAGGAATGTATGCCCATGCCTTTAATGCGGTGTATATTTCCCCTAAAGAAGTTTCTTTTTCCCTGTCCTCTATAATTTGGGTCTTGTAAATTCTTGCCGTTTGGTTTTCACTTTTTCTTTCGTGATTAAGTATTCCTGTCTTTCCAACAAACAACTCTGCAAGCTCGTTTAATGCCTTGATGGAAAAACTTTCATAATCTCTGTCCACAAGGTTGTCGCAAAGTATTACCGAAAAAGTATATACTTCCTCCTCTTTAAACTCTCTTCTCGTATAGCTGTTTATTAGCTTTAAATCCTCATTAATCTGAGGGTTTTGCTGTGTTGCCACTTACTTTCACCTCCAATTCTTTTGCCCTTGCATGATTTAGCACCGCCGTCGAGTGGTCAAGCTCGTCTTGCATTGTGATATCGTCCCAGACGATGTTTATTTTGTCGTCCTTGCCGTTTAGTAATAGCCATGTTTTGCAAATTTTCATTATTACGGGCTCTATTAGCCTTCTGTATGATTCAAGCTCGCTTGTGAGTATGTCGGCTTGTTGGCTTGACATTCGCTCTGTCGATGACCATGAAAGGCCCAGTAAAAACGGCGGAAGCCCTATTTTTGCCACAATTTGCTCAAGCATTTGCCTTACGGGAATATTGCTGTCTAGTATTTGATTGTCTGCCCCTATTGCTTTTATGTTCACATCTCCCACGGCGACAAAATCGTTAATTTCTGTGCTACGCATTGCCTTTTGCCATTCTTTTGCAATATTTTTTGCTTTTTCCGGCGCATAGGCCGAGTCATCACTTTTTGTTGTAACGGCAAAGCGCACATTGCCCACTCTTTCCCAATTTGTGCCAAGTGTTTTGTATATCTTTAAAAGTATATCGCTTACAAAAGGCAGTCCTTGTAAAATAGACACCCCCATAATCTCTCCGGACGGAGGATTAAGCGATGACATCAATAAAAGTTGTGGATATGGGCAGGCTGTTCTTTTGCCTGCTTCAATCAAAAACACTTTCACATCAAGCGGCGACACTTCTTTAAGCTCTATATCGTCTAAAGATGCATTGTATAGGGCATAGGGTACAGAGTTTTTCAAAACTATCTCTCCCACCGCAGTGCCATAGCTTAACAGGTCTTCAAAATATGTGTTGATAAAGCAGTCTATGCCTTGCCCCAATGCGCCCACCTTGACGGTTTTCAAGAAATACTCAAGCTCTTCCTCGTCTTCACACTCCACCTTAAAACTGCCTATTAGGCGACATATTTTTAGTATTGCAGCGCTCACAATCGGAACACATTCCTTTAAGAGTTTATAAAGCTCTCTGCACTCTGGGTAGGCTGTGGTATTATACAAATCTTTTTCCCTTGTCTGCACCGCCACTGCGACATCCTGTGCCGGTTTTCTCTTAATTAATCCCAAAATCCCTCTCCTTTCTCGCTATTTGTTTCACGCCTTACAGCAAAAGAGCAAAAAGCGCCGTCCTGCGATAAGAGTGTCGATACAAAATAGCGTATATCGTCCATTGCGTGATCGTTTTCTTTTTTTGGGCTGTCTGTGCCGTTATTCCAAGAGTACAGCCCAAATTCTTTTATGGTGTTATGGCAGTTTGAGCATATTTTAATTTTTCCGCTTTTAAGCGCACTGCTCACCCTTCTTATTCCGTCTGTCACGTTATTTTTTGCCGGAAGAACATTAAATTCGCCCTGCTTTTTGACAAGTGTTATAAAGCTTGCGGCCGACGGGTCTACCACTAACACCGACACATGTTTCCCCTCACATAAAGCGCACATTTTTTCATAATGCTCCTCGTCTGTGTTTTGATATTCCTCCGACCGTGAGTCGAAATAATACTCGTCCACCCTATACCAACTGCCCTTGCACAGCCCCCACAGCCCTACAGATGTGGGATTTACCGTGCCATAATCCATAGAAAGCACCCAGTCTTCAAAGTACAAATCTTTAGAGTCAAAGAACATGTTCTGCATCATAAAGGGATACACAAGCCCTTGGGCCTGCACCCATTGCCCTAATATAAAACGCTTATAAAACACACCTGAAAAAAGGTTTTCGTATCTCTTTCTTGTTTGTACCGACAGTGACGGGTTGTCCTTCATTGTAAAGTGGATATAAAGTGCATTTTTTTCTTTAAGTTTTGTTATCCAGTTTGTGTAAAACCAGTGAAACGGACTTTCGGGGTTGCAGTTAAACCAAAATTTTGCCCCCTCTACAGAGCATCTTGCAAGCGCCTGCTCTACAAAAGAGCGAGGCATAAGCGCCACCTCATCAAACAGCACTCCCGACAGGGTCATGCCCTGAATTAATGCGCCCGAGGACTCATCTTTTCCCCCAAATAAATAGACGGTAATTGACCTGCCCCGTGATGATATTATCAGTTTGTTTTCTGAAATTTTTAAAACACACGAAAAACCAAGTTCTTCTAGCACGGGCGATATTTCAGAGACAATATTTCTTTTTACTGCTCTTATGGTTTTACCGCAGATGGCAAAACTGCCTTTTTCCATCTCAAAATACGCCCATAATATAAACGAAACCGACATGCAAAGCGTTTTTCCGCTTCTTACCGCGCCGTCACAAATTATTGCCGTCTTTGATGCAAGGGGACTTCCCTTGCACCACCAACAGAGCGCTCTCATTTGCTTTTTTGAAAATTTTACGGCATTCACTCTTCATCACCGCCTAAGGCTTTCGCTCCATCAAGTAGAGCCTTATAAAAATTAGGATTTAAACTGTTTGTCATGCTGTAATTTTCCATACACTCAAGCGCCTTAAGCCTGTCAAAAAATTTAATTTCCATTGCGCCACCCTTGGCCCTCTTAATTTCCGATACCGAAAATAAATCCAAATTTTTTAATGCCCTATAGCTAATGTCCTCGCAAAACAAGAGTCTTACAGAGTCTGCAATGCTTCCAAAGGCTATTTTTTCATAGCCCTCTAAAACTTTATCTTTTTCCATAAACACCTCGAAACTATCTATATTAAAAAAAGCTCGGCCGAAAACTTCTTTCACTTATAACCCAAAAAGCAAAAAAAGTTTCCCAAAAAAGGGAAACTTTTCAAAAATTATTTTTTTATTTTGTTTTTTTGGTGGAAATTTGGAGGAATTTTAGCTTTTTGCCTTCGTTTGCTGCCACAAACTACTATCAATTATTTTCTCAAGCACCTGTACGGCGGTATCATACGACACTTTTTCAAATAACAATTCCTCGGTAACGCTTTCATAATCATGCCTATACACCTCTTTTATGATTATGGTTTTTAGTAAGTCTTTTAAATCAATTCCATCTTGTGCGGATAAGCACGCTGGGTGTTTTGCACGTTCTTTTCTTGTTAATTCAAATAAATCTTTTAACTCATCGTCTATTTTTACTGCGTCATACAGCTTGTATAAGTCATAAATATGTCGTGAATGTTCGGTAATTTTATCATCAATATAATAATCTCCTAGGGCAAATAATTTTTCGATAAATGTTCGTCTTATATTTTGAACTTTTATCTCAAAAGTACTCAAGGAAAACTGCTTTATAATATCATCCCTGTTTTCTTTTTTTAAGTAATCGTAAATCATAGATGCCGCTGTCATTTTATCAGTCGGATGTGAGCGAATAAACAGTGAAGTTTCCACTATAAGATTTTGCTTTAGCTTTATAAATTCAAACGCAGACGGAAAGTCTATAATATATTTATTATAATCCCTCCTACTCCTTACATCATCGGTATTATTTAATTTGAAATTTAACCGATTAATTGCCCAAACTATATTGGCTTTCAATTCCTTACGCTGTCCTTCGGTAGGTCTGCTAGCACAGTCTAAATTTAAATCTATATCCTCAGAAAAACGCTGTATTAATTTATAACATTTAGAAAGTGATGTGCCACCTTTAAAAATAATATTGGGTTGTTTTTCGATTAATAATTTTAGAAATGCGGTGACATAATAATCTTTTTCTATAATCCCCGGTTGAACGCCTATGTCTTCCGACACAAAAAGAATTATCTGTCTAAATAACTCTTTATCATGGTGCAATGTCATACACTACCTCGCTTTCTACCATTGTTCGCATGGCTTTGTCTGGGAAATATGGGGCATATTTTGAAATAGTTTGACGTGTGACTCCATTTTCTTTGATGAAATCTATGACTTTTTTTCGCTTTTCTTTATCATAAAACTTCGCATCTGTGCCGTTCATAAGTTCAAGAAAACTCATGGTTGCAACATTTTCACGACTTACCGTCGTCCTTGAACGGCGAAGCGTTACATTCAGACTTCCTACAGGTATTTCTCGTACTCTTGACACCTCGTTATTAGTGTATACCTCCATAGTATTTGGCATTTGAGTCGAAAGCCCTAGCATATTCATAAATGTCGTTCCCGAAAAATATCCGAAAATGTCGTTTCCACTTTCTATATATTTTTTTGAGACTACCTTGCGTGGGTCAAGTTTGCTTTTTCCTAAAATTGTCTGAGTTGGAATATAGTAAACCCCCCTATCAAAACGTATCAGTTTTTCTTCTTTACATAGTCCCCCAACTGCTTTTTTTATCCACGGCAATGAGTATCCCTCAAACGATATTTCACTGAGCAAAACGACTTCATTATATCCATATTTTTTTATAAGATAATTATAAAACTCCATAAACACAGCTCCTTATTCATAGTATGCTTTCTTTCAATAAAATTATACTACTTTTAACTCAAAATGTCAATTATAGTGTATTTAACTTTATAAAAATACCGCTCAAGGATTTATGCACGCTTGAGCGGTATTTTCCTTATTAGATTAATTTCAACCTAGTTCCCCACAGGGTTATCTGCTATCACTCTTTCGTACTGAGAAAGGGTTACTGTTATTTCAATTCCCATTTTACCTTCAAGCTGTCTGTCTACTGTTAGGGTCACGGTGTCGCCTGGGCTTTTTGTTGTTACTACCGATGTGATTGTTTGCCCTGTTGTGACTTCCACTCCATCGATAGATGTTATGATATCGCCTTCTTTAAGCCCTGCTGCATATGCTTCTTCACTTGTGACTTCTGCAACATACATTCCTGCTGTTAGTCCGTAGAAGCCTGCTGTCATTGAGTCTAAATATTGACCCGATATGCCCACTATCGCCCTGTCGTATACGTATCCATATTCTTTAAGGTCTGAAATTATCGGCTGTACTGTTTCTGTTGGAATTGCAAATCCTAGGCTTTCATAGCCCTCTGCAACTATTTTTATTGTGTTAATTCCTATGACTTGTCCGTACTCATTGACAAGCGCACCGCCTGAGTTGCCTGGGTTTATTGCGGCGTCTGTTTGGATGTAGTTCATTGTGTAACCTGAGTCGCTTGTCACTTCACGATTTAGCGCCGATACATAGCCCACTGTTACTGTAGAGCTTAGTCCGCCCGGATTTCCTATTGCTACCACTTCTTCGCCGACTGCTAAATCATTTGCAGAGCCAAACTCTGCCACGGTAAGGCCTGTGGCCTCTATTTTTAATAGGGCAAGGTCTGTAACCTCGTCACCGCCTACTAATGTTGCTTCATAGGTAGTGCCGTCATGAAGAACTATTTTGTAAGATGTTGCATCTGCAATTACGTGTTGATTTGTAATTATATAGCCGTCTTCGCTCATAATTACGCCTGAGCCCTCGCTAATTGGTGATAAATCTGTGCTTTGGGTGCTGCCTTGCCCAAAACCAAAACCTGTGTTCATCGGTGCAAAACTTTGAACAGATACTACCGACGGCACTACTTTTTCTGCAATTTCTTCAGGTGTTAAGGCGCTTACCGTGCTAACATCTGTGATGTTTGTGTTGCTGTCCACCACTTGGGCTATGGTAAATGCAGAGTTTGAGTCACCGCCCTCGACATTTATTACGCCATATTGTAGCATCAGTGCAAATGCCGATACCGAAATTGTCGCCGAAAAGACACAGCACAGTGCCCCTGCAAGTAAACGTCTGCCAAATTTTGACTTTGCTTTTTTTGGTGGCTCTACATGTGGCTCTACAGGATTTGCATGAGTCGGAATGTAGTTTGTTTCGCTTTGTGTGTTTTGCGCACTCCAAGTGTAATAAGAATTATCGTTATAATGTGGTGTGTTAAATTCTGGTTGATTTTGGTTTGTTTCAAAATTTTGATTATCAAAATCGTTATTGTCTGTTGATTTATTATTGTTTTCGTATGGGTTATACATAAAAAATTCACTCCTTCAATTGTCGTCACTTTTGTTAGTGTTTGTTTGCTATGGTCTTATTATTAAACACTTATGTGATGATAATGTGAAAGAGTGATTTATTTTAGATGAACTTTTACTGTTATTTACGTGGTTTTTTCTTGACTTAAATTTTGCGGTTTTTTAAGCAGTCCGCTCTTTACAAGGGCGGCTCTTACCATCATGCATAAAGGCACTGCAATTATTATTGCAATAACCGCATTAACTACCGATGTGCCAAGCCTTGTTATCATTGCGGGAAGGAGCGCCTGTGCCGCACTGCCCTCAAGTATGCCTGAAATATAGCTTTTTGAAAGGTAAAGAACTATGTACACAACTTGACCCATGGCAGAAAACGAAATTCTTGTCACTAAAAGTTTTACACCTGTTTTTTTGCTGTTTGCAATAAAACCCGGCAGCATT
The DNA here is from genome assembly GCA_964370635.1 of uncultured Eubacteriales bacterium. Lineage (GTDB taxonomy): Bacteria > Bacillota > Clostridia > Oscillospirales > Acutalibacteraceae > SIG603. The sequence goes on from CAYJJU010000005.1 coordinate 64,465, forward strand.
GCAAGTAAAAATTTAAACACAAAGGTAAAAGGTGCCGACGTTATATAAACGGGGTTTGTAAGGTCATAAAGGGCCGAGCCTATGCCTGCCGAAAGTCCTCCGCCCACAGGTCCTAAAACCAGTCCTGACAAAAGACAAAACGCATTGCCAAGATGTATGCGGCTTACGTCGCCTATTGCAATTGGTATCGGTATGCTTAAAAAGTTTGATACAAATACCAGTGCCCCAAACACGCCTATCAGTGAAATTTTATATATTTTAGTTCTCTCCATTTTTACCTCCAAAATTCGGTTAAATTCTTGCTATACCGCTGTCTTTTGCGGCTTTTGCCACTTCTTTTGCAACTTCCATAGAAACAGATTTATCAAGCGCACTTGGAATAATGTACTCCTCATTTAATTCATCTGCTTTAACATAATTTGCAATTGCATGTGCCGCGGCAATTTTCATTTCATTATTTATGTCGCTTGCCCTCACATCAAGTGCACCCCTGAAAATTCCGGGGAAGACAAGCACGTTGTTAATTTGGTTATTAAAATCAGAGCGGCCTGTGCCCACAATTCTCGCTCCTCCTTTTTTCGCTTCATCTGGAAAAATTTCAGGCGTTGGGTTTGCCATTGCAAAAACTATGGCATCGTGAGCCATGGTAGACACCATTTCACTTGTCACCACATTAGGAGCCGAAACACCTACAAATACATCGGCATTTTTCATAGCATCTGCCAAACTGCCCTCTAAGCCCTCTTTATTTGTAAGGTTTGTCATTTCCTCTTGTGCATAGCTCATGCCCTGCGCGCCTTTATGCAAAATTCCCATTTTATCGCAAAGTGTAATGTCCTTTACACCATAGCTTAAAAGAAGTTTTGTTATGGCAATGCCTGCCGCTCCTGCGCCGTTTATTACCATTTTAATGTCTTCTTTTTTCTTATTAACAATTTTAAGTGCATTTATAAGCGCCGAAAGAACAACTACAGCCGTGCCATGTTGGTCGTCATGAAACACAGGTATATCAAGATTTTTCTTTATGATGTCCTCAATTTCAAAGCATTTTGGTGCGGCAATGTCCTCTAAATTTATTCCGCCAAAAGAGCCTGCTATAAGCTCTATTGTCTTTGCCACCTCTTCGGTGTCCTTTGAATTTATGCAAATTGGGAAGGCATCAACATCGCCAAATGCCTTAAACAGGGCGCATTTGCCCTCCATAACAGGCATTGAAGCAAGCGGGCCTATGTCGCCAAGGCCTAAAACCGCCGTGCCATTTGTTATTACAGCAACTAAATTATTGCGCCTTGTGTAGTCATACGACAGGCTTTCGTCTTTTGCAATTTCAAGACAAGGGGCCGCAACACCAGGTGTGTACGCAACAGATAAATCGTGTTTGTTGTCAAGAGGGCAACAAGTTTCAACTCGTATTTTCCCCCCCCAAGCCTTATGAGCCTCTAAGGCAAGTTTGTTATAATCCATTTGTTTATCTCCTTTTCTATATGATAGTGAAGAGTGAAGAGTGAAGAGTGAAGAGTTATGGTGAAATGCTCCGCATTTTTTTAAATTAAACCACGCCTTTGGCGTGAACCGCCACTTTTCACTTTTCACTAAACAAAATGCATACAGTGCGTTTTGTTTACGGGACGGGAAACCCGTCCCCTACTAAAGTATCTCAATAATATTTCTCGGGCAGGCTTCTACGCATTTTCCGCATCCCGTGCATTTGTCGTGGTCTATTCTTGCCATGAAGTTTGAAACGCTTACGGCTTTTTCTTCACAGACTTTCACACATTTCATGCATCCTATACAGCCTATTTTACAAATTTTCAAAACCCCTGCACCCTTGTCGCAGTTACTGCATTTTACAAAGGCTTGTTCTTTTATGGGGATTATAGAAATTAGGTTTTTCGGACATGCAGTCACGCACATTGCACATGACTTACATTTTGCAGGGTCGATTTTTGCAAGTCCATTTTCTATTACCACCGCATCGTACTGACATACTCTTTGACAGTCGCCCATGCCCATACAGCCAAAACGGCAACTCGACACGCCTCCTGCTAAAAGTGCGGCGGCGGCACAGCTTTCAATGCCGTCATAGTTCATTTTGTCTGTCGTAACTTCATAGTCGCCTGCGCAGTGCACAACGGCAGTTTTAAGCTCCATGCTAACAGAGATGCCCAAAATTTCGCCACAGGCATCCACGCATTCTTGACCACCCGGTGAACATAGCCCAAGGCTTGCCTCACCGTTTGCAAGGGCTAAGGCATAGCCTGCACAGCCTGAATACCCACATGCGCCACAGTTGGCACCGGGTAGGGCTTCGTTTATTGCCTCTGCCTTTTCATTTTTTGGAACAGCCATTACTATAGAAGCTATTGCAAGGCCTATACCCGCGACAAGCCCTATAGACACAACTATTATTACAGCCACTAAAATATCGTTCATACTCTACCTCCCTTACGCTAGTAAGCCGTCTACTATTCCTGTAAAACCTAGGAAAGATACGGCTAAAAGTGAGGCGGCCACCAAAGTAATTGGCAAACCTTTCATAAACTTTGGCACATCGCAAAGCTCTAATTTTTCACGAATACCTGCAAACAGCACCATTGCAACCAAGAAGCCAACGCCTGCACCCAGTGAGTTTACAAGAGAGGCAACATAGCCAAAGCTAGGGTCTGTAGCACCTTTTTCCAAAACAAGCATGGTAACACCCAAAACCGCACAGTTTGTTGTGATAAGCGGTAGGTACACGCCTAAAGAATTGTAAAGAGGTGGCATATATTTTCTTAAAACTATCTCTAAAAGCTGAACTAGAGATGCAATAACCAAGATAAATACTATGGTTTGCAAATACTCAAGTCCTGTAGGCATTAGTATATACATATGTATCGGCCAAGTAACCGCCGTTGCAATTAGCATAACAACCGTTACCGCACCGCTCATTCCTGCGGCCGTTCCAATTTTCTTTGAAACGCCTAAAAACGGGCAAATTCCCAAAAATTTGTTTAAAATATAGTTTTCTGTAAGTATGGCGGCAAGAAACACGCCAACTAAAACTCTTATAGTATCAGCCATTGTCCTTTGCCTCCTTATTTCTTTCTTTTAATAAATCACAGTGCTTTGCCATTGGACATACACTGCATCCCATAGACTCAGGCGCCTTGCCCTCTTCCGATAATTTTCCAGCAAGTGCAATTAGCATACCATAGACGAAAAATCCGCCGGGTGGTAGTAGGAAAATTATTATAGGCTCCATAAAGCCTGACAAAATGGGTATTCCAAAAACTGTTCCGGCACCCAAAAGCTCTCTTATTATACCCATGGCTAAAAGGGCGGCGGTAAAGCCTATTCCCATGCCAAGGCCGTCTATAATTGCAGGAATTACCCTGTTTTTGCTTGCATACATCTCGGCTCTTCCCAAGATTATGCAGTTAACAACTATAAGTGGCAAGAACACGCCAAGACTCTCATCGAGTGACGGCACATATGCCTTTACCAAAAGTTGTACTATTGTAACAAAGCCTGCAATAATTGTAATAAAAGCAGGAATTCTTACCTTGTCGGGTATTACATTTCTTAAAAGTGCAACCACGGCATTAGAGCACACCAAAACAAACATTGTGGCAACGCCCATTCCTATTCCGTTTATAGCCGCCGTTGTAACAGCAAGAGTTGCACAGGCGCCAAGCATAAGGCGCAAAACAGGGTTTTCTTTTACAAGGCCCCTTGTAAATACATGGAGCAAGCCATTCTTCTTCATCTTTTACGCCTCCTTATCTATAGCACTAAATAAACTTATCGCTTCGTTTACGGCATTTGTCACCGCATCTGTCGTAATTGTTGCACCTGTAAGTGCTGAAACTTGTCCCTCGTTTGCGGTAGGACTTTTTACGACTTCAAGTCCACCCTCGGGCACGGCCTGTTTATACTGGTCTGTAAAAGTCTGCGCCGTGGCGTTTGCGCCAAGGCCTGGGGTTTCGGTTTGTTGTAAAATAACTATGCCTGAAATTGTTTCATCCGAGGCTATTCCCGTCATGACTTCGACGTTTCCGGAGTAACCTGCAAAAGAAGTCACAAACACATAACCCACAACACTTCCGTCAGAGGCTTTTCCTATGTAATAGCTCTCATCGCTTGACGCCTCAAAGGTGTCGGCCGTGGGAAGCACTATTTTTCTTGAATTTTCTTGTTTTTCTATTGCCGCCTGAGCTATGGTGTCTTTTGTAAGCTCATTGGTAACTCCCAAAAGGGCAGTAACCGCCGCACAAATTATCATAAGTATTAAGGCAGGCACAAACACGTTTTTAAAACTCAGTTTCATTTTGTCGCCTCCTTTAGTTTTCCAAATGGTCTTACCTTTACCACTCTTTCAATTAAAGGCACTAGGATGTTCATTATCATAATCGAGTACGAAACGCCCTCGGGTAAAGACGCAAACTCTCTTATAAGTATCGATAAAACACCGCAACCTATGGCAAATACTATTCTTGCCTTTGTATGTATTGGGCTTGTTGCATAGTCTGTTGCCATGAAGACAGCGCCTAAAACAAGTCCGCCTGCAAGCAGGTCGAATATTGGGTCACGGCCTAATATAAGTGACATAACTGCCGCACTTGCCATAAAAGTTAGAGGAATTACAGGGCTTATAACTTTTCTTATAACAAGGTAAATTCCGCCGACCAAAAGCGCAATAATACAAGTTTCACCCAAAGAACCTGCACGATTACCTATTAGCATGTCAAAATAACTTGGCAGTGGCTCGCCTGCCTCTAAAAGGGCTAAGGGAGAAGCCGTTGTTGTCGCATCAAAGGGAGATGTCCATGTAGTCATTCTTACAGGGAAAGAATTCATTAAAACTATTCTTGCTGTAAGTGCTGGGTTTACAAAGTTTTGGCCAATTCCGCCAAACATTTGCTTTACCACAACTATTGCAACGAGTGCACCAAAAACCGCTAGAAGTGGGTGTGCAGACGGTGGAAGGTTGAAGGCAAGTAGTATGCCCGTTACAACACAGCTTAAGTCTGACACAGTCTGTTTTCTTTTCATAACTATTCTTGAGAGGTATTCAAATGCAAAGCATGAGAACACGCTAACTGCTAAAAGTATTGCCGCATTCATTCCAAAAAACACAACAGAGGCAACCGCAGCCGGCACCATGGCAATAATTACATCAAGCATTATTGTTTGAGTTGTAGTTTTTCCTCTAAAGTGAGGAGAGGACGACACTATCATTTTTTCCATATCCATCACCCCTTACTCTTTCTTAAATGAGATTTTCCAAGACGAATTGACTGCACAAGACGTCTGTCTGCAGGACATGAGAACGAACAGCAACCACATTCCATACAGGTCATAATGTCAAGCTCTTCAAGCTCCGTCGGTTTATCTAAAATAGAATATTTTTCTAAAAGTGTAGGCATTAGTTTCATGGGACATGCCGACACGCATCTGCCACATCTTATACAGTCTGTAGGCTCTAAAAGCTCGGCTTCTTTTCTCCCAAAAGCCAAAATGCCGTTGTTTTGCTTTAAAACAGGCAAATCATCAGAGGTTATGGCAATACCCATCATGGGGCCACCCATTATGATTTTTCTGGGTTCTTCCTTATATCCGCCACAAAACTCTACTATATCGCTTATGATTGTTCCAACGGGGACGATTACATTTTGTGGATTTTTTATCGCAGAGCCGTCTACTGTTATTCTCTTTTTAATAAGGGGTATTCCGTTTCTAAGGTATGAGGCTATGTATGACACAGAGCCTATGTTCATGACTATACAGCCAACATCTAAAGGCAGTTTGCCCGGTGGAACTTCCCTGTTTGTTGTGGCCTTAATAAGCACTTTTTCGGCGCCTTGTGGATACATGGATTTCAGTGCGATTACATGCACTTCATTATTTGGGTCAAGCTCTTTATTGTTTGCAATTTCACGCATTTTCTTTATTGCATTTGGCTTGTTGTCTTCAATTGCTATTATGACATTTTTAATGCCTAAAAGCTCTTTTACCTTATAAACTCCGTCCATTATGTTCTGTGAGTTTTCAAGCGCTTCCCTGTGGTCACAAGTTACATAGGGTTCGCACTCTGCCGCATTTATGATAAGCGTGTCCACATTTTTATCGTCGGGAACATTTAGTTTTACGTGTACCGGAAAACCTGCACCGCCAAGCCCTACAAGGCCTGACTGACGAATAGCCTGCGAAAGTGACTTTTTGTCCGTTACCACAGGCACCTTAATGTCGGGACATAGCTCGTTTTTGTCATCAGACTCTATGACGACCGCATCTATCATTTGTCCGCCTGTAAGCATGATTTGCTTAACTTCTTTAACCGTGCCCGAAACGGAAGCGTGAACGGGCGCACAGACAAAAGCCTCGCTATCACCTATCATTTGTCCCACATAGACATAGTCGCCTTTTTTCACCAAAGGCTTACATGGCGCACCTATGTGCTGAGTCATGGGAATTATAACGGTTTTCGGTATCGGCATAAAGACCGATTCCATTTGCGAGGTGTTTTTATGGTGTGGAACATGTGCCCCACCATGGGTTTTAAATGGTTTTAAAGGAAAATCCAAAGCCATTTTTAATTCATCCTCCCTTTATATTTTGATTTTTCTATTATGTTAAATTGTCCTAAACTACATCATACCAAATTCGTCAAAGATATGCAATATGCCCTTTAGACATTTGTTTAAATAATTTTTGTAGCAAAGGATACAAAATTTTCAATATAAGCCCCATTGCAATGCCTGAAAAAACTCCAAAAATCAAAGTTTGTGGTATATAAAACAACACGCCTGCGCTTGTTATAAAATAAGCGGTTGCAAGCTGGGTCAAATTGTGACAAAACGAGGATACCACAGCTATGCCAAGGAGCGATAATTTTGTCTTTTTGTAAAGTAAATACATGACAATCATGCTGACAAGCCCCCCAAAAAGGCTCATCAAAAACGCAGTGACACCTCTTGTTAAAAGGGTAAACACTGCCTTTAACAGCACAATAAACAAAGTACAAGGAAGCCCAACGCTCCCTATAGAAAACATGACTACTATGTTTGAAAAGCCTGCCTTGGCGCCGGGTGGAAGTATGGGAAGAGGAGGAAGTAAACCCTCCAAAGCCGATAAAACCAAAGCCATAGCACCAAAGAGGGCATATGTTGTTAATTTTCGAATACTAATTTTCATAAAAAATCCTTTTTTAAAGTTGATAGTGGTGGTGAAAATCCTACGGATTTTTGATTTTATTTTTTTTATAAAATCATCGGTTACTGTGTAGGGCAAGGGCTCTGCTCTTGCTTTTTTGTTCAATGAATTTTGTTGTGACCATGAGGGCAATTCGTGAATTGCCCCTACACCAACTCTTCACTGTAGTTTCCTACAAGATTATAATCAAAAAATGCGTAAGCATTTCACCGCAACTCTTCACTTTTCACTCTTCACTTTTCACTTTGAACGCATACAATGCGTTCACTACAACTCTCAACTAATAAGTCATCCCATCAAACTCATTTTCTCCATCTATCTCCACCGAAACGGCATTCGGTATGCATATTATGCTTTGCCCTTGTTTTTCTATTTTTCCCGAGTGCTCGCACACTTTGTCGGGACAGCTTGCGTTTTCTATCCATACTCCACTTGCACTATAATGCACCTCAAGCGGATACTCTCCGTCTATAAATATAAACTGCTCGCCCTCTGCCTTAGAAAAATTTATATGCTCTACTTCATTTTGTCCGTGTTTTACGGTAAAGACATCGCCGTCCTGTGATGAATTTATAAACATATAAAACACCACGCTGACAATGAGTAAAATGGCGGTGATAATTAAATCTCTCTTTGTAAAAAACTTTCTCTTATCCATTTAGGGTGTACTCCTTTGACAGAAGCTCAAACTGCTCTTTTATCCCGTCTGTCAAATAAATTTCATTATTTTTATCTATAAAAACCGCCTGTGCGTCAAATTCGTCTAATAAATCAAGGCTTTTTTCATAGCCTAGCACAAGGCAGGCAGTAGAAAGCGCATCGCTTAAAGCGCCACTTTCACAAATTACCGTCACACTTAGCAAATCATTATCCACGGGATAACCGGTTTTTGGGTCTAGGATATGGTGATAAATTTCGCCTTCGTGGCTAAAGGTCTTTTCATATGTTCCCGAGGTGGAAATAAAACCCTCTCCCACATGCAGTGAAGCTATGGGATTTTGCGAGCCATACGGGTCACGTATTGCTATATTCCATTTATCCGCCACGGGATTTTGTCCTAAGGTCGCAACGCTTCCGCCGACTGCTATCACGGCAGAACTTACGCCGTTTTCCTTGTATAAAGCTATGGCGGTGTCGCATGCCGCACCTTTCCCTATTGCTCCAAGGTCAATTTGTGATGAATTTTCAAGTAAAACCTCATCGCCATTTATACTTATGTTTTCATAATCTACAAAAGACAGCATTTCTTTTATGTCGCTGTCGTTCGGCGGCGAGGTTGGTGAGTTGTCAAAATTCCATAAAAGACTTAAAGGCGCTATGCTTATATCAAATGCACCGTCCGATGCACTCGATACTTCAAGGCATAATTTAATTAAGTCAAGACTTTGCTTCCCTATTGTTACGGCATTGCCCTCGTTAATTTTATAGACATCACTGCCCTCTATCCGCCAAGATATCTCTTTTTCCAAATCGTTTATCACTGTGCTCGCCTGCGACATGATGTCCTCTTCATCGTACACGGTCTGTGTGACATAAGAGCCCATAGAAAAAGTCGTAAGCTCATACTTTATTGGCGATTTAGTGAAAAGATATAAAACAGCAATAAGGGTAATGAGTAAAAATATTATTATAAATACAGAATATTTTTTTAATAAAAGCTTCACTGTTTCACCCCTAAAATTTTATAGAATTTCACCTGCTTTAAAACATTCATAAATATAATCTCTTGCCTGATAGTAAAAATCTGTGTTGTAGTTTGAAATGCTGTTACTTATAAAAGAAGAATAAACGGAAAATATCGCTTTAACTATGTCTTCGCCACATATGTCTTCAATAAGTCTTGCATACACATCGCCTATCGCCCAGTAATCGGGCACTTCATATTCGCAAAGTTTTACATTATCAAAATTTCCCTCTTTAATACCGAACATATTTATATATACATCGGCGGTTTTTTCAATGGGTTCGCAGTGCAAAATATCTGCATTTTGATATATCCTCTTTATACAGTCTTCGCCCAGTGCGTTTACAATGTCCACCCTTTTTTGCTTGCGCTCTCGTCCTATAAATTCAATTAAACTGCAGGTAAAAAATAAATCATTGTCGTTTTTAAGCATTTACTTCACGTCCTTTTATAAACTTAAGTGTTGTGAGTGCTTTTGCCGTGTGAAAACTTATTTGATGTGTCGGTTTTTTAAATTTCGCAAGTTCCCAAAAAGCCGCCCTGCTAATTTTCCCGTCTGCAAAGTTTTGCACATAGTTGAAAATTGTGTCGTTTGCCATAGGCCCCTCGACTATATCGTAGTCATGAGGCTTTCCAAGTCGGCAAAAAACTATAAAATCAAGCCACTCCTCTGTCATTTCAGAAAAAAATAAAGTTTTTAATTTTTCATTTGGAGAATAATTATATTCGTTGATTACGCCCGTGCCGGTATATCTTATAGCCCAGCGTTTTGCTTGATTTTCAATCTTCGTGCAGTAAAAACCAAAGTAAAAGTCTTTATTAAATTTTGTCACTCTAACGTCCGGATATTCCACAATTTCACGGCTTCCGTGATATAATTTTATACTCATATTTTCACCTTACAAATGTTTTATTTTGTTATGATAAAGTCTAAAGAACATAATAAATATGTAAATTATACAGACAACTTCGCTTATTGGGAAGGCAAACCATAGTGCGAAAATGCTTACATGGGATAGAATAAATGCCACGGGTAACAAGACCACGAGTTGCCTTAAAACGGAGTTAAACAGGCTATACACGCCTTTGCCCACCGCTTGGAAAAGTGTGGATATTGTTATACCCATTGCGGCTAGGAAAAATCCGCTTGAGAAAATTCGCATTGCCGGCACGCCTATTTCAATTATTTCTGGTGTTGGGTTAAATATACCCAAAAGAGGCTCGGGGAACAGCATAAAGGCAAGTGTTCCGCTGATATTAATTATAAGCGCAACGGCACAGCCTATTTTTAGACATGACATAAGTCTTTTTTTATTTTTTGCGCCATAATTATAACCAAATATCGGCATAAGTCCGCTTGAAAGGCCGAAAATTGGCATAAATACAAAGGACTGCAGTTTAATTAAAATTCCGCAAACCGTGTAGGCGGCGGCCGAAAAGCCTGCAAGTATAAAATTAAGTCCCATGGTCATTATAGTGCCTATTGCCTGCATTATGATGGCAGGCACACCCACTGAATATATGTCTTTAATAATTTTCCCACTAGGTTTAAAGTTTTTAAACTGTGGCTTAAGCCCGTCTTTCTTAACAAATACAACTATCATTACCGTAAATCCAGCAATAATTTGACCCGCCACTGTTGCGATAGCCGCACCTGTTGCGCCCATTGCTGGAAGGCCGAAATAGCCAAAAATAAACACAGGGTCAAGTGCAATGTTTATTCCGGCGCCTAAAATTTGAATTAAAGTGGGCACCATCATGTTGCCTGTAGACTGCAAAATTTTCTCAAAAGAAATTTGAATAAACGAGCCAAAAGAAAACATTGTGACTATTGAAAGATAAGATGTTCCCATTGAAATAATCTCTTCATTGCTTTCATAAAGCCTAAAAAACGCCTCACATGCGACAAGGCTAAATACCAAAAATATCACCCAGCTTAAAACGCTCAGTAAAAGGCCGTGTGTTGCGGCTTTTTGGGCGTATTTCACATCGCCCTCGCCAAGTTTTCTTGAAATTAAAGAACCAACGCCCACAGCCGTACCGACGGCAAAGGCAATAATTAAGTTTTGTATTGGAAAGGCAAGCGACACCGCCGCCAGTGCCTCTGTGCTGTACTGCGACACGAAATAACTGTCCACAATATTGTAAAGTGCCTGTATCATCATGGAAAACATGACGGGAAGCGACATGGTGAGTATTAGCGGAAGCATTTTGGCCTCCCCAAGTTTTTGTGCTGACTTAATGTTTTGTGACATTTTTTTACCTCTTTTCTATAAACATCTAAAATTTTACCATTTTACAAACTAAGTTACAAGTAGATTTTAAAAAATTACGCATTTCAATATTAAATCTTTGTAAATATGAACAGGGTTTTCTTGTATTTACTTAGAATTAATGGTATATTAAAGGGTATAAACGCAAATTTGATGAGAGGTATGTGAATTTATGGGCATATTAAATGCATTTTTTGGAAATTACAGCAAAAAAGAGCTTAAGAGGATAGAACCTAAGGTAAACGAGGTTTTTTCTTTAGCGGATAAATATAAAAAAATGAGCGACTCTGAACTTAGAGGGCAAACAGACGTACTAAAAGAAAGGCTTTCTAAAGGCGAAACTTTGGACGACATTTTACCGGATGCCTTTGCCGCTTGTTCTGAGGCTTCGTGGAGGGTTATCGGCGAGCGACCATACAGGGTGCAGGTGCAGGGCGCAATTATTTTGCACCAAGGAAGAATAAGTGAAATGAAAACCGGTGAGGGTAAAACTCTTACCTCTGCCCTTTGCGCATATTTAAACGCACTGTCGGGCGAAGGCGTACATGTTGTCACCGTAAATGAATACCTTGCAAGACGTGACGCCGAGTGGAACGGCAAAATTTATAAATACATGGGTCTTACAGTCGGCACAATTTATAACGGCCTTCCAAATGACGAGAGAAGAAAATCTTATAAATGCGACATAACCTACGGAACAAACAACGAGTTTGGCTTTGACTATCTAAGGGATAACATGGTGCTTTATAAAGAAAGAAAAGTGCAAAGAGAGCATGTTTTTGCCATAGTCGATGAGGTTGACTCCATCTTGATTGACGAGGCAAGGACTCCGCTTATAATTTCAGGCCAAGGCGAAAAATCTACCGATTTATATAAGCAAGCAAATTCATTTGCAAGAACTTTAAAGCCCATAAGAGTTGCCGAAACCGACGAAAAGCAAGACAATGACGAAATTTATGACGAATATGATTATATCGTAAACGAAAAAGCAAAGTCCTCGTCCCTTACAAAAAGAGGAATTAAAAAAGCCGAGGCTTTCTTTTCTCTTGAAAACCTAACAGACCCTGACAACGTGACAATACATCACCACATAAACCAAGCAATTAAAGCCTACGGCAACATGCTAAGGGACATAAACTACGTCGTAAAAGAGGGCGAGGTTATAATTGTCGATGAATTTACGGGAAGACTTATGTATGGCAGACGCTACAGCGAAGGCCTTCACCAAGCGATAGAGGCAAAGGAAAATGTAAAGGTAGCGCATGAAAGTCGTACGCTTGCAACAATTACTTTCCAAAACTACTTTAGACTATACAGAAAACTTTCGGGCATGACAGGTACTGCAATGACAGAGGAAGCAGAGTTTTCTGAAATTTACAAACTGGACGTTGTAGAAATTCCAACAAACAGACCCATGGTGCGTGAGGACTGCAGGGACTTAGTTTATAAGACAGAACTTGCAAAACTTAATGCCGTAATAGAAGATATTGCGCTTCATAACGAAAAAGGACAGCCCATACTTGTGGGTACAGTAACCATAGAAAAGTCAGAACTTATTAGCAAAATGCTAAAAAGAAAAGGCGTGCCTCACGAAGTTTTGAATGCGAAATACCATGAAAAAGAGGCTGAAATTATAGCGCAAGCAGGTAAAAAAGGCGCCGTAACCATAGCGACAAACATGGCAGGTAGAGGTACCGACATTAAACTTGGCGGTAACTTAGACTTTATGGCACTGTCAAAAATGAGAAGCATGGGCATAGAGCCGGAACTTTTAGAAGAGGCGACAGGCCACAACGAAACAGACGATGAAGAAATCATAAATGTTAGAAAAACTTTTACAGAGCTTCAAGACGAGTTTAGGCCCGAAGTTGAAAAAGAAGCAGAGCTTGTAAAGGCTGTAGGCGGACTTTACATCATAGGCACAGAGCGCCATGAGTCACGAAGAATAGACAACCAGTTAAGAGGTCGTTCGGGTAGACAAGGTGACCCAGGTAAAAGCCGTTTTTACATCTCTTTAGAGGATGACTTGATGCGTCTTTTCGGCGGCGATAGAATAAGCATGGTCATGGACAAAATGAACATGGACGAAAATATTCCGCTCGATGTCAGCATAATTTCAAACACCATAGAAAACGCCCAGAAAAAAGTAGAGGGTAGAAACTTTGGAATTAGAAAAAGCGTGCTTCAATACGACGATGTCATGAACAGACAGCGTGAAATTATTTATGACCAAAGAAATAAAGTGCTAAACGGCGAAAACGTAAAAGAGCAAATCACTAAGATGATAGAGGACTCAATCGAGAGCAATGTCCAGCTGTTTTTACCAAAAAATACTATCAAAGACGATTGGGACATCGCAAGCCTTAGAGGCCACTACATGGGCTGGCTTTTAACTCCTGACGATTTACATTACACACATGAACAGCTCGAAGACCTAGAGCAAAGCGATGTATCGAGTGTGCTAAAAGAAAAAGCACTCAAAATTTATAGCGAAAAAGAAGAGGCCTATACAGAGCAGACCATGAGAGAAGTAGAGCGCATGGTGCTACTTAAAAATGTTGACACCCAGTGGATGGACCACATTGACGCAATGAGTGAGCTTCAACACGGAATAAGAATGAGGGCATACGGCCAAAAAGACCCAGTAATAGAGTACCGCTCAGAGGGCTTTGACATGTTTGACCAAATGATAGAAAACATTAGGGAAAACACAGGAAAAATGCTTATGACTTTCCGTTTAAGAACTAAAGAGGCGCCAAAAAGAGAGGCCGTGGCAAAAGAAACCTCGGCAACAGGAGCCTCAGAACCCGGAACAAACAACACAACAGTAAGAAACACAAAAAAAGTAGGAAGAAACGAATTTTGCCCCTGCGGAAGCGGAAAAAAATACAAAAAATGCTGTGGGAAAGAGGAATAATAGTTGAGAGTTGATAGTTAATAGTGAATAGTTGTGGTGGAAAATACCTTGTATTTTCTTTAAAATAAAACACGGCAAAGCCGTGAACCGCAACTCTCAACTATCAACTCTCCACTATCAACTAAATAACATGAACATCTTATCTTTAATCGGAAACACGCCTATTATTAAGGCGGAAAAATTTAATGATGCTGTCGGTGGTAAGGCTCAAATTTTTGCAAAGCTTGAGGCTTTTAACCCTGCGGGCTCTATTAAAGACAGGGTCGCAAAGGCCATGATAGAAAACGCAATTAAAACAGGCAAAATTCACGAAAACAGTGTGATTATAGAGCCCACTTCGGGAAACACCGGAATAGGGCTTTGCATGCTGTGCTCTTATTATAATTTAGATTTAATAATTGTGATGCCCGAAAACATGTCGAGGGAAAGACAAGATTTAATGCGTGCTTACGGCGCAAAAATTTTGCTTACACCAAAAGAAAAAGGCATGAACGGCGCAATAAACGAGGCCGTAAAGCTGTGTGAAGAAACAGAAAACAGCTTTATGCCGCTACAGTTTGAAAACGAAAACAACCCCATGGCGCACTACCTTACAACAGGCCCGGAAATTTATGGGCAAATGGATAAAAAAGTTGACATTATAGTGTGTGGCGTGGGAACAGGCGGCACGGTAAGCGGTATCGGCAAATTTTTAAAAGAGAAAAATAAAGCCATAAAAATCATAGCGGTAGAGCCTGAAGAGTCCGCCGTATTAAGCGGAGAAAAGCCATCTCCCCACGGAATACAAGGCATAGGAGCCGGCTTTATTCCCAAAATTCTTGATATGACGGTAATAGATGAAGTGATAAAAGTAAGCACCCAAGACGCAAGAAGCACTGCAAAAGTTTTTTCAAGGGAAGAAGCATTTTTATGCGGAATATCCTCAGGAGCGGCACTTTTTGCAGCGAGCAAAATTTCAAAACTAGATGAAAATGCAGGTAAAAATATAGTCGTAATACTACCAGACGGCGGAGAGCGCTATATGTCTATGGGCGTTTTTGAGTAAACAAAACTGGATTTGACCAAATATTTGTCGGAGGCGATAAAGTGAGCGGAGATTTAGAGAATAACATTTTAATATCTGAGTTTAAATTAAAACACTTCGATACAGATTTAATAAGCTTTAAATACATCGACGAGGGAATTAAAGGGCAAAGAATAGATTTAATATCACATAACGAAGAATTTAAGCACCTCTTTCCTATCGGTTTAGCCCTCAGCGGTGACGGCATTATGTCGTGGCTTAAGCGAAGAATTATCCCGAAAAACCGTGAGTACGTTGACGCCTTGCTCTCTAAAATGGGACTAAGCCACAGCGACACAATAGGAATAATTAAAATATGCAAAGGCTTGTCGCTTATGGACTGCTATTGGGTTGTAGATAGTGATTTTAACGGAAAATTCGCCGATTATAACTTATATGACAACAAGTTTGAGAAAACACTTTCTTTAATTGCTTATACGGGATATGGAAGCATTAAGGCAAGGGGTTTTACATCTTCACCCGAATTTACGACAAACGGAATGCTTAAAAAAGCGTGGAGATATAAAGACGATAAAATTACGTTATACAAAGGCGGAACAAGCGGTGCGGCAAACACAGGAAAAGAGCCCTACTCAGAGTTTTACGCGGCGCAAATAGCTAAGACTATGGGGCTTTATCACGTTAATTATGGACTGTCAATGTGGAAAAAAAATCTATGCTCTACCTGTGAGTTATTTACGAGCAAGGAAGTTTCCTATGTGCAAATATATGACTTTATAAGGCCAAGCTCAATATACGAAGTAGGCGAGTTCCTTAAAAGTTTAGGAAAACAATATTATGACGATTTTACAGACATGCTTATATTTGATGCAGTAATTTGCAATGAAGACAGGCATTATGGAAATTTTGGGCTTTTAGTAGATGCAAAAACCAATAAACCGATAAAATTTGCACCCATATTTGATAACGGCATTTCGCTTTTTAGCTCTGCAATGCCGGATAATTTTAAGAATTTAGACGAATACGCAAAAACACGACTATCATACTATAATATTTCGTTTTTAGATATAGCAAAAGAATATGTCGATGACAAGAAAAAAGCTAAGCTTAGAAAACTTATAAACTTTAAATTTGAAAATCATAAAACATATAAGTTAAAATCCATAAGACTTAAGGCAATTGAAAAATTTATTGCTAATCGCGTAAATACTATTATGGAGAAAGGATAAAAATGAACAAAAAAGCATTAATTGCCATGAGTGGCGGGGTGGACAGTAGTGTTGCCGCCTATCTTATGGTAAAAGAGGGTTATGAATGTAAGGGTATTACCTTAAAGCTTCATAACAATAAGGATAACTTTATGACAGCGGATAACTCTTGCTGTAGTGAACAGGATATCGAAGACGCAAAAAAAGTCTGTCAAAAACTTGATATTCCGTTTGAGCTTTTGAGCTTTACGGGTGAATTTAAGGAAAAAGTAATAGATTATTTTGTAAAGGCCTATGAAGACGGCCACACGCCAAACCCATGTATACAGTGTAATAGGCATTTAAAATTTGAAAAATTACTTTACACGGCGCAGGAATTAGGGTATGATTATGTAGTAACAGGTCACTACGTTAAAGTGGAGCA
Organism: uncultured Eubacteriales bacterium; assembly: GCA_964370635.1. Lineage (GTDB taxonomy): Bacteria > Bacillota > Clostridia > Oscillospirales > Acutalibacteraceae > SIG603. The sequence goes on from CAYJJU010000005.1 coordinate 81,189, forward strand.
GGTGAACGGCCGCTACCTTTTAAAAAAGGCAGAGGACGACACAAAAGACCAAAGTTATGTTTTGTATACACTCAGTCAAGAGCAACTTTCACGCACTTTGTTCCCACTTGGCTTTATGAAAAAGACCGAGGCTAGGGAAATTGCCGCGGCGCAAGACTTTATAAACGCAGATAAAAAAGATAGCCAAGACATTTGTTTTGTGCCGGACGGAGATTATGCAAGCATTATAAAAGAAAATTCCAAAAAGGACTATCCATCGGGCGATTTTGTTTCGTCTTGCGGTGAAGTTTTGGGCACACACAAGGGAATAATCCATTATACTATAGGTCAAAGGAAAGGCCTTGGTCTTTCACTAAAGGCACCTTTATATGTGGGTGAAAAACTTGTAGATGAAAATAAAGTTGTGCTGGTATCAGACGAAGAGCTTTTTAAAAAGGAGTTAAAGGCGGAAAAATTCAACTGGATAGCCTATGAAACTCCTCCAAAAGAGCTGAAAGTAAAGGCAAAGATAAGGTATAGGCACAAAGAACAGCCATGCACGGTGTATCCCGTTGGCAATGATAAAATTGAGCTTGTATTCGACGAGCCCCAAAGGGCGATAAGTCCCGGGCAAGCGGTAGTTTTATACGACGGCGACATAGTAGTGGGTGGCGGAACCATATGTTAATAGTGAAGAGCTGTAGGGCAAGGGCTCTGCTCTTGCCGCAAGGTTAGATTTTCACTTGTCCATTAATAAAAGAAAGGGTGTAAATTTATGGCAGAGATTAAGGCATTTAAAGCGCTTAGGTACAACGAGGAAAAGGCAGGAGAAATAGGAAAACTTTGCTGTCCTCCTTATGATATTATTAACGAGGAGCAACGACTTTCTTACATAGACGAAAACGAATTTAATGTGATAAGGCTAGAGCTTCCAAAGGGTGAAAACGCCTATATTAATGCCAAAAACACATTAAATGAGTGGATAGATAAAGACATTTTAAAGCATGATTTAATGGAGGCTCTCTATGTTTACGAGCAAGAATTTAAGTCAAAAGCAAGCCACGGAGAGACAAAAAGTCTTAAGGGTTTAATTTGTAGGGTGCGCCTTGAAGAGTTTGAAAAAGGCATAGTTTTGCCACATGAGGAGACACTTTCAAAGGCAAAGCAGGACAGGTTTGAGCTTATGAAGGCAACAAACTGCAACTTTAGCCAAATTTACTCGCTTTATAATGACGATGCACATGTGACACGTGAGCGCATAGAAAATTTAACCAAGGACACAAAACCCAGATACGAGTATTTTGACGGCATGGTGCGCCACAAGCTATGGCTTGTAAACGACGAGCTTGCAATAAACGCAATTTGCGAAGACTTTGCAGGCAGAAAAATCTACATAGCAGACGGCCACCACAGGTATGAAACCGCATTAAACTACAAAAAATACTGTGAGGAAAATAATTTAAACTTAAAAAATGCCGACCATGTGATGATGCTACTTTGCGACATGGGCGACGAGGGGCTTGTGGTATTCCCGACTCACAGACTTTTAAGAGATTTAGAAAATTTTGACATGGGCGACATAAGAGAAAAATGCGAAGAGTATTTCGACATTTTTGAAAAAACAGGCATAGAAAATGTAAATGTAGAGCTTGAAAAGCTTTATAACGACGGCAAAAAAGCCTATGCATTTTACACAGGCGAAAGCACTTATTTGCTCATGGTTTTAAAAGATATTTCTATTATGGAAGAAATTCTCAAAGGCAAGAGCGAGGCATACAAAAATTTGGACGTGTCGGTACTCCACAACCTAGTGCTTGAAAGAGTGTTGGGAATTGATAAGGAAAACATGGCCCAGCAAATTAATCTGACCTACACGAGGGATTTTAACGAGGCTATAGAATTTGTAGACAGCAAAAAAGTTCAGTGTGCCGTAATCATGAATCCCACAAGAGTAGAAGAAATTGCGAAAGTAGCAGCCGCAGGAGAAAAAATGCCCCAAAAATCCACATACTTCTACCCAAAACAAATAACCGGAATGGTAATGAACGACTTGGATAGTTTGTAGTTGAGAATTGATAGTTGATAGTTGAGAGTTGAGGTTTGAAAATCCTGCGGATTTTTTAATTATAAGCCAAAGGGAGCCAGTCGGCGTGAAGCGACTAGCTCCCTTTTCATGTATTTTTTCCGCATACAGTCACGCCATAGGCGTGTAATAATCAAAATGCGAAGCATTTCACCACCACTCTTCACTTTTCACTCTTCACTTTTCACTAAAAAAACCGCCTAACGGCGGTTTTTTTGCCGTTAGGCGGTTTTTTGCCGTTAGGCGGTTTTTTTTACTTAAATATTCCAAATGGTTTTCCTAGTGGTAGGAAGGTTTTTTTGAATGTTGCGTTTAGCACGTTTGCGCCACAGCCGTAAAATGAGAATATCGCTATCAATAGCTCTGCATAAGCGGCTATGTCGTGGAAAAGGTGCATGTCGGGGAAAAGGGTGCTTACAAATAAGCCTAAGAATAAAAAGTCAATTAAGACAAAGATGATAAACAGGGTTTTGTTAACTTCCATAGAGCCTATGGTCATGAACATTGTAAAGATAAAGTAGCCTAAGAATGCAAAGCCTAATTGGCCTATGTCGGCGTTTTGCGCCATTTGCTCTCCGAAGACTCCATTTTGTACAAGCCAAGTTGAGGCAACGCCAAGCCAGAAAAATCCGTAAGCACAAAAAGCCGTGCCACCAAAAACATTTTTAAGCTTAAAATCTAGCATGCCGGCATAAATTTGTGCCGCTGCACCTAAAAATATTGCCCAAGGAATTACAAGCGCCGTGCCCTCTGTAAGTCCTAGTTTTTGTGATGAGGCAACAAGTGTTACTATTGCCAGTCCTAAAAGTCCTATCGCCGAGGGGTTTCCTACTTCTACCGTAGTTTTTGTGAATGTTGTGTTATTATGAGGCATTAATTTTTACTTCCTTTATATGCAGTATTTCTCCATGTATTCTTCCATAGGCGCTATATATTCACTGTATTTTTCATTGTTTTTAAGATACTTGTGAATATCTTTTACGGTGACTATTGAGTGCACTGTAATTCCGTATTCTTTTGCGACTTCCTGTATTGCAGTAACGCCGGGAGTTGTTCCAACTTCGCAGCGGTCAACCGAAATATACATGTCTGATACCTGAACATCTGCACAAGCCTTAAGTATAGGCATAACTTCTCTTATGGCAGTGCCTGCTGTAATAACGTCTTCTATTATGACAATTTTATCGCCGTCTTTTGGAGTGTAGCCCACAAAGCTTCCGCCCTCACCGTGGTCTTTTTCCTCTTTTCTATTAAAGAAGAAAGGTTTACTTACACAGTGTTTTGCAAAAAGTTTTGATGCAGTAACTGTTACAAGCGGTATTCCCTTATATGCAGGGCCGAAAAGTGCGTCAAAGTCAAGTCCTGAGTGTTCAAAAACCAGTTTAGCATAACTTTCTCCAAGTTTTGCAATTTGTCCGCCTGTTTTGTAGTTACCTGTGTTTACAAAATAGGGTGTTTGTCTTCCGCTTTTTGTTGTGAAATTACCAAATCTTAAGACATCTGCGCCTATCATAAATTCGATAAAATCTTTTTTAAATTGAGATAGCATAATTGTACTTCCTTTTTGTTTTATTTCCGTTTCTTGCGCAGACAATTTTAACATATTCTTAACCATTTTGCAATAATTAATTTACATAGTTCTACAATTTATTTTTAGCTATATTTTTAGCTAAATAACTAATCGACTTCTCTTTTCATCATGTTCTTCTTGCCCATAATGTCATACATTGCAGGCACCACAAATAAGGTCATAAGTGTTCCGTATAAAAGGCCGCCTATGCACACTATTGCGATGGGCTGTGTCATTTCAGAGCCAAAGCCTGTTGCCACCGCCATAAACACAAGTCCTAAAATGGTGGTAAGCGCTGTCATTAATATTGGGCGAAGCCTTGTTTTGCCCGCCATAATGATTGCCTCTTTTTTCTCCATTCCGTCAAGCCTTAGCACATTTATATAGTCGATTAAAACTATACCGTTATTAACTATAATACCCGAAAGCATTACAAGTCCTACCAAGGAGACCACGCTTACGTCGTGTCCTGTTATTAAAAGTGCGGCAAAACCGCCTGTAAATGCAAGGGGAATGGTAAACATTACTATGAGTGGCAATCTGAAAGACTGGAACTGTGCCACCATTATGCAGTAAATTATAAGCACTGCAAGCGCAAGCATTAAGGATAACTGCTCTACCGCTTCCATTATTGACTCATTTTCACCGCCTATTTCAATGGAGTTTCCGGGAAGCGCCTCAAAATCTTCCAGCGCCTTTTCAACCTCGGCGGTCACAAGGGTTATATTGTAGTCCTCTTCAATACTTGCCGAAATATTTAGCTCTCTCCTTTGATTTTCACGGCTTATTGAGTTTAAGCTTTGTGTGTTTACTATGTCGGCAATTTCGGACAGCTCTATAGTGCCTTTTTCGCCGTCGGGTTTAGAATAATCTATTTCAATTTTTTCAAGCTCTATTTCATCTTCGCCCTCAAGGCTTATTATTATGTCTTTATTGTACCCTTCCACATTAAGCTGTGCCGAAGCCGTGCTTTGTGTAGTGAGTTCACTTGCGACAATTTGGAAAATTTGCGCAACCGTCAAGCTGTACTTGGCGGCTTCTTCCTCGTCTACGACTATACGCCTTTCGTCTGTGGCATCTTGTATTCCGTTGTTAACCTCTGCTATGCCCTCTATTCCCAAAAGAACATCCTCTACCCTGTAGGCATCTTCTATGAGATTATCTGTGTCGTTTCCGTAAATGCTTGCAGACACGCCAGAGCCACCCATGCTCATCATAGAGCTCATGTCTGTGGTGCCCTCTGCCGACACGGTATAGCCTATATCGGCGCATTTTTCTACAATTTGCTCGGATATTTCAAAATCCTTTATTCCGGCATTTTCATCAATTACCGCATATATGGACGATGCACCCATACCGCCTGACATCATAGACATCATTCCTGCGCTACTGCCTGAAGATGAAATTGTAGCACCCGCCGTAATAATTTCGGGTATGCTCTCCATTTGCGCAAGTACTTCGTCGGTTGCATCTGCAATTTCTTCAAAACTTGCGTCTTCCGGCATTTCAATTTCCACTGTTATTTGCGTGCCACTCATCGAGGGCATGAAGATAAAGCCTTGTGAAAGTGCCACGAATGTGCTACCGCCTAAAAGGGCAATGGCTAAAATTATTGCCACCCATTTATGTCTTAAAGAAAGTCTTGCAATTTTTTCGTAGCCGTTATTTATTTTATCAAAAACTCTATGCTCTTTAGTCTTGCTGTTTTTTAGCAGTCCCGATGACATTGCAGGCACTAGTGTAAGTGCGACTACAAGGCTTGCCATAAGTGAATAACCTACAGTAAGCGCCATGTCGGTAAAGATTTGCCTTGTAATTCCTTCTATAAAAACTATGGGCAAGAAGACGCAAACCGTTGTAAGGGTTGAGGCAAAAACCGCGCCGCTTACCTGTGTTGCACCCTGAACCGCCGCCTTTAGCGGAGGCACGCCCAAGGCCCTCATCCTGTAAATATTTTCTATTACAACAACAGAGTTATCCACAAGCATTCCAACACCTACCGCAAGTCCTGATAGGGAAATAATGTTGAGTGTTACTCCCGAGAAATACATCAAAACAAGTGCAAAAAGTATGGAAATTGGAATGGACGCAGCTATTACTATGGTTGGTTTTAAATCTTTCAAGAAGACTATAAGAATTAAAATCGCAAGTATACCGCCGTAAATAAGGTTGTCAAAAACCGTTCCTATTACGACATTTATATAGTCGCCTTGATCCATGAGGTTTGAAAAATGCAGTCCCTCATATTCGCTTTCAAGCTCAGAAAATCTCTTTGCTATATTTTCCGAAACAGTTGCAGTAGCATAGGTAGACTGTTTTGAAAAACTCAGCACCATCGCATTTTCTCCGTTTACCTTTGCATAAACATCTTCTGCATTGTCGGTAAGCGCTACATCTGCAACATCTGTAAGCCTTACTACGCCTATGTCTTCTATTCCCGTGTCAAAAAGCACCATGTTTGAAAGCTCTTCGACGCCGTCTTTTTTCTCTCCGACCCTTACAAGGTACTCCTCGCCGTCCTCTTCTATATAACCTACGGGCATTGAGAAGTTTTGCGCCGTTATAAGGCCGTTTATCATTTCTATTGTAATTTCAAGCTCTGCCGCCTCTAAGGCAGTGTCTTTTTGTGTGTCAAACTCATCTTGTGCCCCCTCTGTCTGTGCAAGGGCGCTTTGCAGTGCCGTTTGACCCGCCACAACTTCACTTAAACTGTTTGAAAGCTGAAGCGCACCCTTTAGGCGCTCGTTTTCAAGCTCTCTCAGTCCGTCTTCAATTCCCACCGCTCCTGTTTCCATTTGAGCCATAGTAGCCTCAAGCTGTGCTATGCCTACGGTGGCTTCGTTAAGCTGTGTTTGAATTTCGGCAATAGACACGTCTATCGTGTTAATATCCATTTGCATTGCCGTAAGGGTCGTTTCTATCGCGGTGATGGCTATTTGTGTGATTTGCCTGTCGTCATTTAGCTCATCAATTTTTGTATCAATTTCAGCGGCTGTTATCCCATAAGTTGTAAGCTCTATATTAAGTGTGTCGACTTGCGATTCAAGGCTTGCACGCTCTAACTCAAGCTCTTCTTTTCTCTCCACGCTAAGTGTCGGGTCTAAAAGCTCTGTTTCTATTACGCCGATTCGTGAAGTTAAGTCCGCATGGCTTGTCTTTATTTCATTTAGCCTTTGTATGGTGCTATCTATCTCTTTTATTTCATTTTGAGCATTATCGTACTCGCTTTTTGCCGTTTCTAAGGTGGTAAGCGTTGCGCTTAGAGTAGCCTGTCCAGCCTGTGCCGATGTAAGCGCCGTTTGCATTTCTAAAAGGCCTGCCTCAAGCTCTTGCTTTTGCGCCAAAAGCTCCTCTTCCACGCCTTGTGTCTGCTCTAAAAGTGCAGATTGCCCGTCTTCTATCTGCGTTTTTGCAGAGTCTAGCTCGTCAATTTGTCCCTCTAGCTCTTGTGTTGCGTCGCTGAGCTCCCTTTCTGCTTCGTCAAACTGCTCATAAAGGCTCTCGGATATTTTTGCATTTAGGAGCATAATTTTGCTGTCGGATATTGTAATTGATATCTCTTCTTGCACATTACCCGTTACATCTACGCTTGCAACGCCCGTAATGCCCTCAAGTTTGCTTAAAAGTTCGGTTTCTAAAAGCGTTGTAAGCTCTGTGTTGCTCATGCCGTCTACGTTCATTGCAGAAACGGTTACGGGCAATAGGTTAGGGTTTAATTTCAGTATAAAAGGTGTGCCTATTATGTCCTCCCACGCACCCGAAACCAGATTAATTTGCTCTCTTATGTCTGGCACTACTGCGTCCATGTTTGCGCTTTCAACAAACTCAAGCATAATCTGCGACACGCTGTCGGAGCTTGTTGAGCTTATGCTGTTGATATTTTCAAGCGATGCCATAGACTGCTCTAGGGGTTTTGTGACGACTTCCTCTACCTCCTCAGGCGTTGCGCCCGGATAGGTTGTTATTACCACTGCATACGGTAAGTCAAGGTTTGGAAGCAAATCGGGCGTCATACCCGTTAGGGACACCGCACCTAATACTATAATCATTATTACCGCAACAAATATGGTAAGAGGCTTTTTTACACTGAATTTTGATAACATATATTAACTCCTAATTCTAAAATAATAAATCTCGACAATACCCTTAATTATAAGGTATTATCGAGATTTATTTATTAACATAGTGTTAAATGTGATTGTTAAATGCTTAAAATTACGACCAAAGTGGACTTTTATAAACGCCCTTTTCAAACATTTTGGAAATTTCGGTCGAAACCGTGTCCTTATCCTCTTTATAGGTGACGCCATACCACTTGTCGTGTGAATATAGCACACTCACCTCGGCCTTGCCCTCTGCTAATAAATCGTTTACAAAAAACGGGAGGAAAAATTCTGCCTTAAGCGGATTTTTAGGCATTTCCTCTTTTAAGAATTTAGCAAAGCCCGCTTCTATTTCGTCTATCATGCACTCTTCAAAGCCCCATAAATTCATGGAAACCGGTGTGTTTTCTGAAAGATTATTCCATGTTTTGCCGTCGTCCTCGGTAAAGGCAATGTCGCCTGAGTCTAGCCTTTCTACCCGTGTGCGCTCGGTTATTGTTATAAGCTTTGAGTCTTGGTCTATACTGCAAACGCCACGTGCGACATGGCCGTTTTCTGATAAAGTGTTTTTAAGCATAAAGCCCACCATGGCAAACTGCATTTTGTCCGATTTTTTTTCTGTTTTAAAGAAATTTGCTATTTCAAGAAAGCCCTGTCTTCCGTAAAAATCGTCTGCATTAATAACGGCAAACGGCGCATCTATAAAGGGTTTTGCCGCCAAAACTGCCTGTCCCGTTCCAAAGGGTTTTACCCTACCCTGTGGCACGGAAAATCCTTGTGGCAAATCTTCTAAGCTTTGAAAAGCGTACTCCACCTTAATTTTTTCCGACATTTTCTCCCCTATTACTTCTTTAAAATCATTTAAAAGCTCTTTTTTTATGACAAAAACAACCTTAGAAAACCCTGCTTCTATTGCGTCATACACAGAGAAATCCATTATAATTTCGCCATTTTTGCCCACGGGGTCAATTTGCTTTAAGCCACCGTATCTGCTGCCCATTCCGGCCGCCATTACCACCAAAATCGGTTTTTTCATACTATTTCCCTCTTTTCTTAAAAATAAATAATTTACTGAAAATATAGTTTATCAAGACTATAATTATGTTTGATATAAGCTTCATCAAGCTGTCGTTTACCAAAAGCAAGATAACTCCAACATACATCAAGGCTATGTCCAAAATAAAGGATGCTCCCCTAAAAAAGAAGAATTTTCCCATCTCCACCATAATGTGTTTAAAACCCTTTTCACGGCTTTTAAACACAAAAATTCTGTTTGTTACATAGGCAAAAGTGATTGCAATAATTTGACTTATTGCAGTGGCCCACAAAACTGACTGTGAGGAGTCGGCACCGCCCAAAAGTCGAACCAACACATAATAAACGCCCCAGTTTACAAGCGTTGTAAGCCCACCAAAAAAGACATAACTTACAAGCTCTATATGCTTTTTAATAAACCCCAAAAAACGCCCCCCTTTTTTAGTGAAGAGTTAAGAGTGAAGAGTAAAAAGTTGTGGTGAAAAATGCAAAGCATTTCACATTCACTCTTCACTTTTCACTTGAACGCATGAAATGCGTTCTCAACTATAAATAAATTCCTGTGCCATAAATGCCGATACTGCTCCGTCTGATACTGCGGTGCTTACTTGCCTTAAAATCTTCGTCCTGCAGTCCCCTGCCACAAAAACGCCGTCAATCTCGGTTTTTGTGCTTTCGTCGGCGCTTATAAAGCCTGCGTCGTTTAGCTTAATAAAATCTTTAATAAAATCTGTTTGCGGAGTCGTTCCCACCGCAATGAACACGCCGTCGGCCGAAATTTCTTTTACATCGCCGCTTATTTTGTCTTTTACTGTTACGGCATTTACCTTCGCATCGCCTAAAATCTCCTCTACGGTGGAGTTCCACACGAATTCTACATTTGAAAGTGCCTCGAGCTTTGTCGTGTAAATTTTTGCCGCCCTTAGCGCATCTCTTCTATGCACTAAATATACTTTTTCGCAAATTTTTGATAAAAACAGTGCATCTGCCGCCGCCGTGTCGCCGCCGCCGACTATCACCGTGGTTTTTCCTTTAAAGAAGGCGCCGTCGCAGGTTGCGCAGTAGGACACTCCTCGCCCTCTAAACTTGTCCTCTCCGGGCACTCCTAAAAGCCTCGGACTTGCGCCCATTGCCAAAATTACCGCCTCGGCGCTTATTTCTTCACCCGAATTTAGGGTGACTATTTTCTCGCCGTTTTCTTCCCTTACAGCCTTAACTTCCTTATATTTGAACTCTGCGCCAAAATTTTGCGCCTGTTTTAGCATGTCAAATGCAAGGGTAGCACCGTCTGCCCCTTTTGGAAATCCCGGATAATTTTCAATCTCGGACGTGGTAGCCATTTGTCCGCCGGGCGACATTTTTTCAAGCACCAAGGTTTTAAGCTCGCTCCTGCCACAGTAAATTGCAGCAGTAAGCCCAGCAGGCCCACCGCCAATTATAATAACATCATATTTTTCCATATTGCCCTCCTTGTATAATGAATAACGAATAACTATCAACTACAATATAGTATACTACAATTTACTTAATTTTCAAGTCGAAATAATTTTTTCCACTTCTTCTTTGTTTTTCGACAATAAAAATGTATAAATTGTTAATTTGCTATTGATTTTTTGTGAATTTGATGTATACTTATATCTATCAAAAAATTAATTTACAGGAGTGTGAACATTTTGGACAAATTTTTTATGATTAAAGAGCGTGGCTCTAACCTAAGAACCGAGGTTATTGCGGGTCTTACAACTTTCTTTGCTATGGCGTACATAGTTGTAACAAACCCAAACCAAATTGTTGGCTTTAACCATCTAGGTGAAAACGCCGCTACTTTCCAACCAATATGGAATGCAGTTTATGTTGCATCAATTCTTGCGGCCGTTGTAGGCACCTTGCTTATGGCGTTTTATGCAAAAATGCCCTTTGCTCAAGCTTGCGGAATGGGACTTAACTCATTCTTCTTCGTATCTTTCTTGCTTCCACAAATTATGAGTGGTGGCGACCCTGTCGAGGGTTACAGGGCAGGTCTAGTAATTATACTTGTTTCCGGCCTTGTTTTCCTATTAATGTCTATTACAGGCTTAAGGGTTGCAATAGCAAAAGCCTTGCCAGACTGCCTAAAAAAGGCAATTCCAGCAGGTATCGGACTTTTCATTGCATTTATAGGCTTCCAAAACGCAGGAATTATCACTGCAAATGAGTACACCTTAGTACAATTTGTAGACATCCACGGCGCTATTGTAAGCGAGGGCGGAATAGCCACTGCTATGCCTGCAATACTAGCTTTATGCGGACTAATTTTAATAGGAGTTCTTGATAAGCTAAAAATTAAAGGTTCTGTTTTAATAGGCATATTGGTAATTGCCATTGCTTATTATCCTTTAACAGGCTCAAGCATTTCTTTTGACATGGCACAAGTTGGCCAATCTTTCACAGACTTTGCAAACCTTGGCGTTACCGCTGTATTTGATGTAAGTTCTTGGTCAAACGCATTTACAAACCCTGTATTTGGCGGAGTTATCACGGCTATCATGCTAATAATTACTTTCTGTATTGTTGACATGTTCGATACTATAGGAACACTTTACGGCACAGCTGCACAAGCAAACATGCTTGACAAAAACGGCGACCCTATCAACATGACAAAATGCATGACTTGTGACTCTGTTGCAACAGTTGTTGGTGCTACAGCAGGTACATCAACTTGCACAACTTTTGTTGAATCAGCAGCAGGCGTCAGCGCAGGCGGCAGAACAGGACTTACAAGCTTAGTTGTTTCAATTTGCTTTGCTGTTTGCCTATTCCTCACACCTTTCGCATCATTAATTCCAGCGGCTGCTACTGCACCTGCACTTATCTATGTTGGCGTATTAATGATGAGAAACTTTGCAAAAGTTGACATGATGGACCCAAGATCTTCAATTCCATCATTCTTAGCACTTGTCGCAATGCCTCTTACCTATTCAATTTCAAACGGTATCGGCATAGGCGCTATAGCTTACACAGTAATCACAATTTGCACAGGCAAATTCACAAAAAAAGATATCGTAACACTTATCATAGCAGCACTATTTATAGTGAAGTTCTTAAATGTTTCAATCTAAAATACATGTTTTAAAAGGATTTGTGACGTAATTGATATAATCTACAATTTTTTTAGGGGAGGGCGTAGAAACCCTCCCCTACTTTTCGCTTATTTTAACCTTAATGCGACAGCCTCTTTAAACATTATATTTGCTGTTGTAATTTCAAAATGCATTGAATTTTCTTTGATATAGTGTTACAATATTTATATATTTAAGTTCTATATTAGTTTTATTTTCTTTAGTGTATGTTGATATTAGGGATTATAATTATTATTTATATTAGGTGTTGTTATGGGGGTCATGTTATGGATTGGAAAAAAGAAAGTGAAATGTTCAATAAAACAGCAAATTATTATGACAAATTTAGACCAAGCTATCCAAAGGAGATTATTAATACAATTATTTATGAAGCAAACATAAAAAGAGGTTCAAAACTTGTTGAAATTGGTGCGGGTAGTGGAAAAGCAACAGAATTATTTATTGGTAAATGTTTTGATATTCTTTGCATTGAACCTGGTGAAGATTTAGTTAAAATCGGCAATAAAAGGTTTGAAAGTGAGAACGTTATCTTTGTAAATTCAAGATTTGAAGATTTTAATTTTACAGAACAAAATTATGATATGATTTTTTCGGCACAAGCATTTCATTGGGTTGCACAACCTCAGGGATATGAAAAATGTGCGAAAATTTTAAAAGATAAAGGTCATTTAGCTGTGTTTTGGAATATGTATATCACTTTTGATAATCCTCTTGATGATGAACTTCTTTCTATTTCAAAAAAATACGGTGGATTTGCAGATTTTCTTTCAGAAAATGAGTGTGAAGTTAGAATTAATTCAATAATTTCTCAAATTGAAGGTAGTGGCTTATTTTGCAACACAAAAACGATTAGAAAATTATGGTATAAAAAATATACTGCGGATGAATATTTCGGTTTTATATTAACTGGAAATCGTTTTGTTCAAAAAAGTGAAACTGAAAAACAGAAAGCATATAAAGATATTATTAATCTTGCGAATAAGAATAATGGGTTCATTGAACGACCATATTTATGTGTTTCATATATTTCACAGAAAATATAGTATCCTACATCAAATGAGCAATTTATTGTGCAAAAACTCATTTTTTACTGCCACGAGATAAGCGAAATAATATACATAAAAAACAGGACAACAGCAATTTTTTACTGCTGATGTCCTTTTTTGTACCAATATTTAATTGCAAATTAGTTCACTAAGTACTATTTCATCAGCCCAGGGGTTTGCCTATTATCATAGGCTTTAAACTTCTGCTTGAAAAAATGCGTGAAAAGTAGTAGAATTACTATATATATGATTGAAACGGAGCGTTATGATGATTTTGGAATTTGGCACTATTGCAGCGATATGCACGGCTTTATCCCCAGGGGCCGTCGGTATAATTAGAATTTCGGGAGAAAAGGCACAGGAAGTTGCCGACAAAATTTTTATTCCTGCAAAAAAAGGGGTAAAACTTGAAGACAGTGCGCCAAACACTTTTTATTATGGAAAAATTGTCGATGAAGACGGCGAGAAAATCGATGAGGCAATAGCCCTTAATTTCATTGCGCCAAAAAGCTACACGGGCGAAAACGTGGTGGAGCTTTCTTGCCATGGTGGAATTTATGTCTTGCAAAAAGTCTTAAATTTGGTGGTAAAGGCAGGAGCAAGGCTTGCCGCACCGGGTGAATTTTCTAAAAGAGCATTTTTAAACGGCAAATTCGACCTTTCACAGGCGGAAGCCGTTATGGACATCATAAGCGCAAAAAATGAGCAGGCGGCAAAAATCGCACTTGCGGCAAAGGACGGTGCGCTTTCAAAGGGAATAGAAAAAATAACAGAAGAGCTTGTAAATATTGCGGCGCATTTAAGCGCTTGGGCAGATTATCCCGACGACGATGTACCGCAAATCGATGAAAACATGTTGACGCTTTCGCTAAATAATGCAAATGAAGAAATAACAAGGCTAATTAACTCCTTTGACAGGGGAAAAATTTTGAAAGACGGGGTCGAAACCGCAATTATAGGCAGGCCAAATGCAGGAAAATCGACGCTGATGAATTTGCTTGCAGGCTCGCAAAAATCCATAGTCACCCATATTGCGGGCACTACCCGTGATGTGGTTGAAGAGAGGGTTGTTCTTTCAAATATCGTGCTAAATTTGGCCGACACCGCAGGAATGAGAAGCACCGACGACCCTGTCGAGAAAATTGGAGTGCAGATTGCTAAAGATAAAATGAAGACCGCCCAACTGGTTTTTGCGGTTTTTGATTGTTCAGAAGAATTAAGCGAAGATGATTTTTCTATGATAGAAAATTTAAAATCGACAGCGGCAATTGCGATAATCAACAAAAACGACTTAGAAAGCAAGATAGACAGCGATTTTATCGAGAAAAATTTTGACAGCATTGTCTATATCAGCGCAAAAGACGGCACGGGACTTTTGGAGCTTGAAGCGGCCGTTGAAAATATTTTCCACACCAAAAATCTTGACGACACGGCGGCAATGCTTAATACGCAAAGACAAAAAGACACGGCGCTTAGGGCGCACGATAGCGTAATTCAGGCGAAAAATGCCTATGAAATGGGAATGACCCTAGACGCAGTCACCGTTTGCGTGGAAGATGCAATTAAGGCTTTGCTTGAGCTCTCTGGAAAGAGCGTGAGCGAAGAAGTGGTAAATTCCGTGTTTGAAAAATTCTGTGTAGGAAAATAAAAATCGCCGTTGGAGGAATGGAGTATATTATGTATGTATCAGAAAATTATGAGATAGCGGTTATCGGCGCAGGCCATGCCGGGATAGAGGCAGGGCTTGTTGGGGCAAGGCTTGGGTGCAAAACCGCAGTTTTTACAATAAATATGGACGCCGTGGGCAATTGCCCGTGTAACCCCAGCATAGGCGGCACGGCAAAGGGGCATTTAGTGCGTGAAATTGATGCACTTGGCGGTGAAATGGGAAAAAGCGCCGATGCCACCACGCTTCAAAGTCGTATGCTAAATTTGGGAAAAGGCCCGGCTGTGCACTCGCTTAGGGCGCAAATTGACAGGATGCAGTATGCGCAAACCATGAAGCAAAAGCTGGAGCTTCAAGAAAATCTCAGCCTTATTCAAGCCGAGATAGTATCCCTGAAAAAAGACGGGGATTTTTGGATTTTAGAAACGAGGACAGGCGCTTTGCACAAATGTAATACAGTAATTTTGGCGACAGGAACATTTTTGGGCGGCAAAATTTTTATAGGCGATTTAGCATATGAGAGCGGGCCTGACGGAATGTTTCCTGCAAGTTTTCTTTCAAAATCGCTTGTAAATCTCGGCCTAAATCTCAGACGTTTCAAGACGGGAACACCTGCGAGGGTTCACAGGGGGTCTATAGATTTTTCAGAGCTTGAGGAGCAAAACGGCGACGAGCCGATAGTTCCTTTTTCCTATGAAACACATGAAAAGCTCCACAACACAGAGCTTTGCCACATAACGTGGACAAATGAAAGCACAAAGCAAATAATTTTGGATAATATCCACCGTTCTCCACTATATGGTGGGATAATCGAGGGCGCAGGCCCTAGATATTGCCCAAGCATAGAGGACAAGGTTATGAGGTTTTCCGAAAAGCCAAGGCACCAGTTATTCATAGAACCCTGTGGAAAAAACACGGAGGAAATGTACTTGCAGGGCATGAGCTCCTCACTGCCCGAAGATGTGCAACTAGGCTTTTACCGCTCGATAAAGGGGCTTGAAAATGTGCAGATTATGCGCTTTGCCTATGCCATTGAGTACGACTGCGTCGACCCTACTCAGATGGATGCCTGCTTAGAATTTAAGGATTTGCCCGGACTTTATGGCGCAGGGCAGTTTAACGGCTCTTCAGGTTACGAAGAGGCGGCGGCACAAGGTTTTGTGGCAGGCGTAAATGCCGCCCACAAAATAAAGGGAAAAGACAAGTTTATTCTTGGTAGAGATAATTCTTATATAGGAACACTTATTGACGACCTCATCACAAAAGGCTGCTCCGACCCCTATAGAATGATGACCTCACGCTCGGAGTATCGCCTGATTTTAAGGCAGGATAATGCCGACGAAAGACTGACTCCGCTAGGCCGAGAATTAGGCCTGATTTCTGATAAGCGCTGGGAGGAATTCACCTTAAAGCAAGAGCAAAAGCAAAAGGAGCTTAAGCGCTGTGAGAGCACGGTTTTTCCGCCGTCTGAGGCGCTAAATGATATTTTGACATCGTGCGCCACCTCTGCCGTAAGCTCTGGCGTGAGGCTTTCTGATTTGCTAAAAAGACCTCAAATTAAGTACGAGCACCTTGCGCCCGTCGATGTAAATCGCCCCGATTATTCAAATTATGTGTTTGAAGCGGTAGAAATTGAGCTTAAATACATGGGCTATATAAAAAGACAAAAAGACGATATTTTTCAAATGAAGAAATTAGAAAAGAAAAAACTGTCGACCTCCCTCGATTATAATTCTATTAAAGGACTAAGAATTGAAGCGGTGGAAAAACTGAACAAAATTAAACCCGACAATATTGCGAGAGCCTCAAGAATATCGGGTGTGAGCCCTGCGGATATTTCGGTACTGCTGATATATCTTGCAACGACAAAAGGAGGGCAAAGTGGAGAGTAATTTACAAGAATATTTGGTATCCATTTGTAAAAAAGAGGGTATTGAAATAAATAATGAGCAGGCGGAAAGCCTGATTAAATATCTGGATTTATTGCTAATTTGGAATGAAAAAATAAATCTCACGGCAATTACCGACCCAAAAGAAGCGATAATTAAGCATTTTTTGGACAGTTTAATGCTGTTAAAGCATGTAGATATTTCTAAAGGCGCAAAATTTATTGACGTTGGAACAGGTGCGGGATTTCCCGGAGTTCCGATTAAAATCATGCGCCCTGACATAGAGGTCACCTTGCTAGACTCACTTAATAAGCGCCTAAATTTTTTAAAAGAAGTGGGAAATGAGCTCGGTTTAGAGTTTAATTTCATACATGCAAGGGCGGAAGACGCCGGAAAAAATTCGGCACTTCGTGAAAAATTTGATGTTGCAACGGCAAGGGCGGTGGCAAGACTTAGCGTGCTTTCAGAATACTGCATACCGCTTGTAAAAATCGGCGGAGTCTTCGTAAGCATGAAGGGAAAGAATTTTTTAGAAGAGTGCAAGGAAGGCGAGAAGGCAGTAAAAATTTTGGGTTGCAGTTTGGCAAAGACCGAAAGCTTTAAGCTGCCCGACGACGAAAAGAGTGAGAGAAATATCACTGTTTTCAAAAAAAATAAAGCCACACCTAAAATTTACCCAAGGCATGGCAATAAAATTTCAAAATCTCCGCTGGCTTAAAGCGGAGATTAGCGTGTCAAAAAACCATGGCGTTTCGTCATAATGACAACTATAAAAAGTTTTACTAAATTTTTTTCAAAAAATTTCGGGTCCTTAGGGCAGAGCACTAAGTCGTTTTCCGCAGAAAACGAAATCTTATCCTTAGAAGAGCATTTTTGAAGGTGAATTTTGCCCTAAAAGGGCAAAAGAGGAAAGTTTTTGCGATAGAAAAAGTTTCCTTACACCTACCCATTTGTGCAACTTTTTTCCTAACAGAGGTTTATTGACAATCTGAAATCTCCGCTTGCTTAAGGCGGAGATTTTTTTAATTTAGTCTTTTTCTGTAAGTTTTTTACCCATGAGCACTCCCATCAGTGATGCCATCATAAGTCCCCTTGTCCAACCGCTGGAGTCGCCAAGGCAGTGCAAATTTTCCACATTCGTATCAAAGTTTTCGTCCATTTTTACTTTATTGCTGTAAAATTTAAGCTCTGGTGAGTACAAAAGCGTTTCTATTGAGGCAAAACCCGGCACGACGTGGTCGACCGCTTGAATGAAATTGATGATGTTCACCATTGCCCTGTATGGCATTGCAGAGCTTATGTCGCCTGCGACGGCATCCGGCAAACTTGGGCGCACGTTGGAATTTGTTAGCTCTTTTTGCCATGTGCGTTTGCCGTCTAAAATGTCGCCATATCTTTGAACAAGTATAGACCCGTTTGCAAGCATGTTTGTGAGCTCGCCTATTTTTTGCGCATAGGCTATGGGCTGATTAAACGGCTCGCTAAAATTATGAGAGCAGAGTATTGCAAGGTTTGTGTTGCCCGATTTTAATTCCTTATAGGAATGACCATTGACCACGGCCAAGTCGTTGTCGTAGTTTTCTTGGCTTACAAAACCGCCTGGATTTTGGCAGAAAGTACGCACTTTATTTTTAAAAGGCCTTGGGTAGCCGATGAGTTTTGACTCATAAAGGACGTTGTTTACCTCCTCCATGACCTCGTTTCTAACCTCGACCCTGACGCCTATGTCGACGGTGCCGGGTTGATGCATAATTTTATGCGCCCTACATAGATTTTCAAGCCAGTCTGCGCCTTTTCTTCCTGTTGCGATGACCGTATTTTTCGCATAAATTTCTTTGTGCTCACGGTTTAGCTCAATTTTTACGCCAAGACATTTTTCGTTTTCTAGTATAATGTCCTCGCACTTTGCGCCAAATAAAATTTCCACGCCGTTTTCGATAAGGTATTCCTGTATTTTTGAGTATATTTCCTGTGCCTTTTCCGTGCCTAAATGCCTTATTGGACAGTCGACAAGTTTGAGACCTGCTTGAATGGCTTTTTTTCTTATGCCCTTAATTTTTTCGTTTTCGCTGACGCCTTCAATTTTAGTGTCTGCGCCAAATTTTAGATAAATTTTATCTGTATAATCTATAAGCTCTATTGTCTTGTCCTCGCCTATTAGCATGGGCAAATCGCCGCCTACTTCAGGGCTTAGCGAAAGTTTTCCGTCAGAAAACGCACCTGCGCCTGAAAAACCTGTGGTGATATGGCAGTATGGCTTGCAGTTTATACATTTTTTTGTCTTTATTTTTGGGCAATATCTATCGCCTATAGGACGCCCTTTTTCTAGTAAAATAATTTTTTTATCCTTATTTCTTGTGATTGCTTCAAATGCCGTGAATATTCCTGCAGGGCCTGCGCCCACTATTACTATATCGCAGTTCATAATTTCCTCCAAATTAATTTAAGTTCGGCAGATAAATTTACCCACCGAACTTAAGTATATCATATATAATTTTTATTTGTCAGCTAAAATTTGTAAATATGATAACTTTGTAGTTATGCATAAAATTCCTCATTGGTTTTTGATGATTTAAGCTGAAGCTTTTTTGCAAATAGGCTTACTATTATGCAAGAAATAAACGATGACACAATTGCTATGCAGGCAAAAAGTGGGCCGTTTGGCGTTGTAAAACCGCTTGCCGCCGCCGGGAAAAAAGCCACGCTAAAGCCCGTTACCATTCCTGCCCATGCACCGGCCTTGTTTATGCTTTTCCAGTGTAGGGTAAGCACATACGGCGCTAGGAAAGAGCCTGAAATTATTCCCCAAGAGTAAGACATTAGGTCTATAATTGGCGTGTCACCTATTGCTATAATATAGCTCATAACAACAAAGGCAAGGCAGAAAATTCGAGTTAAATTTGCAGTCTTTTTGCTGTCAAGAGATGGTATAAAGCTTTGTTTAATAAAGTCCATTACAAAGGTAGAGCAAGCCGTAAGGCTTATTCCTGATAGGGTCGATACCGATGCCGATATTAACAGTACAAGTATAACTCCTACCAAAATGTCGGGAAGGCCTGCGCTTTCAAGCATTAAAGGAACTAGGTAGTCTGTGCCGCCCTCGGGCAAGGTGTTTCCAAAGAAAAGGTGAGAAAGCGAGCCTATAAAGTATCCGCCACCTGCTATTAAAAACGCAAAGAATGTAGAGATAATTACGCCTCTTTTAACCTCTTTTTTGTCCTTAATTCCATAGTATTTATGCACCATTTGAGGAAGTCCCCATGTGCCAAAACTTGTCATAAGCACCAAGGCTACAAGCGATACCATGCCGTTAAAGTCCAGCGGAAGCATCTGATTTTGCGACATATAATCCACCATGTTGTTTAGTCCGTTTGCAAGGCCGCCCACGGGTTCTGACATTACAACAAGCACAATTAAGACCACGACACCTATTATCATGACAAAGCCTTGCACAAAATCCGCCTTAAGCATTGCAGTGTAACCGCCTAAGACTATTAAAAGCGCGCTTGCAACTGCAATAATTATCATGCAAATGTTTTCATCAATTCCCAAAATAATGGTGCAAACGCTTGTAAGACCCTTGTAGACCGATGCCGAATACGGGGTTAAAAAGAAAAATATTACAAGGCAGGTAAAAAGGCGCATCGCAGGGCAGTTAAACCTTTTTTCAAAAAGCTGTGGCATAGATTTTATGCGCCATTTCTTTGTGATTTCACGGGTTTTATCCGCAAGGACTATCCACGCAAGCAAGGAGCCGAAAACCGCATTTCCCACGCCGACCAGTATGCTAAATAATCCAAAATTCCAGCCACTTCCGCCCGAGTAGCCTATAAACATTACCGCACTAAAATAAGATGTTCCATAACTCATTGCCGAAATCCACGCGCCTGCATTTCTTCCACCAACGGTGAAATTAGCCATGCCCGACGAACTTTTCGAGTGCATTAATGCTATCAAAATCATCGCAAGTCCGTAAATTGCAATGACCACTATAATCGTAATTTGTCTGTCCATTTGTAATCCTCACTCTCGTTTACTTTAGCGATTTTAAGCTTTTAATCGCTAAAGTGTATTGATAGTATACCACAACTATAATAATTTTGCAAGCAAAATATTTTAGCTTTAGATAAAATTTAATAAGGCTTTTTAAAAGCGCCTAAACCACAATAAAGCACCGACCTCCAAGCAGTTAGTTTTTACTCTAACTTTTTGGGGTCGGTATGCATTTTATTTAATCTAACTGTGTAAAATAACTTCTCATGTTCTTAATTTTATCTTCGTGGGTGAAGTCTGCTATTAGCACGCCTTCAAAATTTTTGGGAGAACCGCCGATTAAACACTCTATGGTCCATTCTAAAATTACTGAATTTGGGCATTCATAGCTTTTTACTTTCGTCCATGAAATAATTCTGCCGTTTTCGTGGAAGACGTCAAACCAATCTTTTATTCTCTCTATTCCCTCATAATCTTCTCCATAGCTGTGATAAGAAACATTTTTGTCAAAAATTTCATCATAGTTTTCTCTTTTACATGTTTTCCAGCTATCTAAATACGCCAATAATTTATCCGCTTTACTATTCATACTCTCATTCCTTTCAAATTAAAATCAAACTTTTGTCAAAACAAAACTGCATTCTCCGCTTATTTCAATTTTACCTGTATTTGCGGGAATAAAAATGCTGTCTGCTTTATTAAAGTGTAGGTCACCTTCTGCCGTTTTTATACCTGCGCTACCCTCTAAAATTATGATTGATGCGAAAGAAGTTTTGTCGATATCAAGACATATCTTAGATTTTAGCGTGTACTTTGTGGTTTTAAAATATTTACAGTCGGCAAGCTTTGTGCTTTCAAACTCCTCAAACACTTGTGTTTCACTCTCTAAATCAGCTGCATCTACAGGTTTTAAGTCCGAAACCTCAAGCGCTTTATCCACATGAAGCTCTCTTAAATTGCCGCTGTCGTCTCTTCTTGAGTAGTCGTAAACCCTATAGGTAGTGTTTGAATTTTGTTGAATTTCACAAATTAAAATTCCAGCGCCTATTGCATGTATCGTGCCTGCATTTATAAAAAACACATCGCCTTTTTTTACTTTTACTTCGTTTAAAACCTCTGTTACGCTGTCGTCTTTTATCTTTTTTAAAAACTCATCTTTTGAGACTTCACGATTTAAGCCATAGTAAAGGCTTGAACCCTCTTCACAGTCCATAACATACCACATCTCTGTCTTGCCGTACTCACCCTCGACTCTTAATGCGTATTCATCGTTTGGGTGCACTTGCACAGATAGCGGTTTTTTTGCGTCTATAAACTTTATCAAAACAGGAAAATTATCAAACTTTTTGCAGTTTTCGCCCAAAATATCTTCCCCGTATTTTTCCAAATACTCAGAAAAAGACAGGCCTTTATCTTGACCACTCGCTACCTGACACTGCCCGTCAGGGTGGGTAGACAGCTCCCAACTTTCGGCTATCCTTATTAAATCGCTCTCTTTTTGATACTCTTCACGAAGTTTTGTCCCTCCCCATATATAATCCTTAAATACAGGGGATAACTTTACCGCTTTCATAAATTTGTCACTCCTACTTTGTAGAATTTCGAACCACTAGCGTCATAGGGAGCTCTACAGATTTTTCATCTTCGTTATTTTCAATAAGCGATATTAGTTTTGCCATTGCAAGCTCTCCGATTGCACTTTTGTCGCTATCCATGGTAGTTATAGGCACATGGCAATATTTTGCAACATCTGTTCCATCAAAGGCGCAAATCATTTTATCGTCCGGCACGGTTAAACCTTGACTTAACATGGTTTTAATTACATGCGCCGCAATTCTGTCATTTTGGCAAATTATTCCATCACAAGACTTGAAGCTTTTCATGAAAAACTTTATAGACTCTTCTTTTTCAAGCTTAGGTTCGTCACCTGTAGCATACCATATAATATTATTTTCTTCAAGCTTTATGGCATGACTTGACAAAGAACCGCAGTATCCACTGTATCTTCTTTGACCCATCATGTCGTCAGACTTAAGTATTGCACCAATTTTGTCACAGCCTTTTAATATAAGGTAAGTAGTTAGGTCATAAGCGCCCTTATAGTCGTCGCTACCCACAAAAACAGCCTCGTCAATTTCATCAAAGTAATTATTGATAAAGACCACAGGAATCTTCCTTGCTTCCAAAAGTTCATAAATGTTCTTGTTTGCGCATGAAAACGAAGATTTTGCGCCTTGTACAATTATTCCGTCAATATTTTTCTCTATAAAATTCTTTAAAAGCCTTGCCTCGGTCTCGGTCTTGCCGTTTGTCACACCTAAAACTACATTATACCCATTCTTAAAGGCAAAATCCTCTATGGAGGCTATCGTGCTAGAAGAGGAGTGTTTTGCACTTGTAAGGATAAGACCTACATTATGTGTCCTCACCCTGTTTGCATTAATCCCCACTATATACGTGCCCCTGCCCCTTTTTCTATCAAGTATGCCTTGGCTTTCTAAAATTTCAAGCGAATGTCTTATTGTTTGTCTGCTAAAACCATATTCATCTACTAAAATGTGCTCAGAGGGTAAACGGTCACCCCTTTTGTAGAAACCGTTTCTTATTTTCTCATATATGTCATCTACGACTACTTTATATTTTGAGCCTATTCTCTCACTTCTTTTTACCATTAATATTCCCTCCTTGCATTTACTATTATTTTATTCCCTAATTAATATTATCGCTTACTTCTATTATAGACTAAAAAAAAAATATTGCAAGAGATTTTCTTATAAAATTTATAATTATTTTTATATTTTATTGGTAAAATTAAATAAAATTTTCACATTTTTGCCAAAATTGCACTTAAATTAGTAATCTTTATCATTTTCCCTGCTTATTTACTGCTATTGACAAGGAAAGTGTTGTTTATTATAATAGTTTCAAATGCAACAGTTGCAATTGCAACTATTTTTTTAGGAGTGAATTACTATGAAACAGCAGAAAATTAAACTTTTAAGGGCGATAAGGGATATATTCCACTGTGATAAACTGGTTAGGCATATAAAAATTCATCATGAGGCGGGCGTGGATTTGTGTTTTTTAAACTGCGCTTCTAGCATAGCGGAAAATCCGGGAATTTCGCAGGACAAACTTGCCTGCATGCTAATGCTAAACAAGAGCACGGTTGCAAGGAACATGGCATATCTTGAAGAGCATGGGTATGTTAAAAGAGAGCAAAGCTTGCAAGATAAAAGGATAGTAGAGATTTATCCCACCGACAAAATGCGTGATATTTTGCCTGTAGTCAATGAAAAACTTGAGGATTGGCGAGACGAGCTTTTGAAAGATTTTTCCGATGAGGAAAAAAAGCTGTATTTTGAAATGACTCAGCGAGCGCTTAACAATGCACAATCTTATGTCGATAAGATTAGAGGCTGCAAAAAATAAAAAAGGGGGCAATATTTTGCGATTTTTGGTAGAACAGTTTAAGCCGCATAAAGTCCGATTTTTCATGGGGCTTTCAATTAAGATTATAGGAACGCTTATGGACCTTGTTATTCCGTGGATATTAGCCCTTATAATCGACGAGCTTGTCCCGACAGGGGACATGAACCTTATACTCATATGGGGTGGAATTATGATACTATCCGCCATAGTGTCTTGGATTGGCAATGTCACGGCAAACAGGATAGCCTCAAGGGTGGCGATGGATATAACAAGAAAAGTAAGGTATGATTTATTTAATAAGGTAGAGCATCTGTCTTGTAAGCAGACCGACGATTTCACCATACCCTCGCTTGTGTCAAGGCTTACCTCCGACACCTACAATGTGCATCAGTCCATAGGCATGGTGCAAAGAATAGGCATAAGGGCGCCTATTTTATTAATAGGAGGGTTATTTGCAACGCTTACACTAGACCCGCTTCTATGTCTTGTAATGGTCGCAACTCTGCCATTTATAACTGTTGTGGTGTACTTTGTCTCAAAAAAAGGTGTTCCAATGTATAAGACGGTGCAAAAAAAGGTAGATGTATTGGTGCGCTGTGTGAGAGAAAATTATCAGGGAGTCAGGGTAATTAAGGCGCTTTCAAAAACTGAACAAGAGGCAGAAAAATTTGATAAGGTTAATTTAGATGTAACAAAAAGCGAGAGGGCGGCGGGCAATATCATGTCCATAACAAACCCTGCTGTCACCCTTCTTTTAAATTTTGGCATAGTCTGTGTAATCGCCGTAGGCGCATATGCCGTAGACGCAGGAATTTCTCAGGCAGGCAAAATAATTGCCTTTATGTCGTATTTTACAATTATATCGATGGCACTGCTTGCAATGACAAGAATTTTCATCATGTATTCAAGGGCAAGCGCGTCTATTCAAAGAATGGAAGAAGTTTTCTCCTGTGAAAACGATTTGGATATTGAAAAAATACTCAAGGAAGACACGGATAATTTTATAGAATTTAAGGACATAAACTTTTCATATAACGAAGATAAAAAGGCAAAAAATGTGCTTACAAACATAAATTTCAGCATTAAAAAGGGCGAAAGCCTAGGAATTATCGGCTCTATAGCAAGCGGAAAATCCACAATTATACAGCTATTATTGAGATTTTACGACCCAAAAAGCGGTAGCATTAGGATAGACGGAGTAGATATAAAATCGCTCACCCCTTCAGAGCTTCGAAAAAATATAGGCATAGTCTTTCAAAACGACTTTCTGATGGCCGACAGCATCTATGAAAATATTAGGTTTGAAAGAAATATTTCTAAAGAAGAAATAGAAAAAGCCGTTAATTACGCACAGGCTAAGGAGTTTATAGACAGTTTAGACGAGGGATATGAGCACAAACTTGACTCTAAGGGTGCAAACTTTAGCGGAGGGCAAAAACAGCGCATACTTATAGCAAGGGCGCTAGCCTCTAAACCCGACATATTAATTTTGGACGACAGCTCTAGTGCGCTTGACTATCAAACCGATGCAAAGCTTAGAAAGGCCATAAAAACGCACTTAAAAGGCACAAGTTCAATAATTATTGCACAAAGAATAAGCTCCATCCAGCACACAGATAAAATTTTGGTGCTTGACAAGGGCGAAATTGTAGGCTACGGCAAGCACGAAGACCTACTGATAAACTGCGAAGTCTACAAAGAGATATTAAAATCGCAAGTCGAGGAGGTGGCAGAATGAAAAAAGAGAACAAAAACGTTAAAGTAAAAAAATCCAGAGTGCTTTTAAGGCTTGGAAAATACGTTCTCCAAAATAAATTACTGCTTATTATTGCCCTAATCCTTACTTTTTCGGCTAACATTCTAGCTCTTCTAGGCCCTGAGTATTCGGGTCTTGCCATAGATGCCATAGCCCTTGGCGTGGGAAATGTCGATTTTGCCACCGTGATATATTACTGCACACTGCTCGTGGTGGTGTATGGTGTTTCTGCAATTTTAAGCTATGTTCTTGCAATAATAATGATTAAACTCAGCCAAAAAATAGTATACAAAATGCGAAAAGACGTGTTTGAAAAGCTGTCAAAACTTCCGGTAAGCTATTTTGACAAAATTCAAGCGGGCGAACTTATCAGCCTTATCTCTTACGATATAGACACAATTAACGCCTCGCTCTCTTCAGACCTTATGCTTATCTGCTCAAGCACCATAACGGTAATAGGCTCGCTTATTGCGATGATTTTCATATCGCCTACCCTACTTTTGGTATTTCTTGTCACAGTGCCCGTTTCCGTATATATTGCCGTAAGACGTAGCAAGGTGGTAAAGCCTCTTTTTAGAAAGCGCTCTAAAACCTTTGCAAAAATGAACGGCTATATAGAGGAAACCATATCGGGAACTAAGACAATTAAGGCGTATAACTGCGAAGACATAATGCTAGATAAATTTTCAAAAAAGAATAATGAAGCAGTAGAAGCATATTATAAGGCCGACTATGCGGCATGTATTATAGGCCCGTCGATGAATTTCATCAACAATATATCCTTGTCTATAATAAGTGTTTTTGGCTCAATATTTTATATACTTGGAAGCATGAGTATAGGAAATGTGTCCTCATTTATTTTATATTCAAGAAGATTTACGGGTCCCATAAACGAGATAGGAAACATTTTAAGCGAGCTTGCCTCTGCAACTTCGGCGGCAGACAGGGTTTTTAGGGTTTTAGACACAGACCCCGAAAAACTAGACAGCAAAACCGCAAGAGATCTTACAGATGTTAAAGGACATGTAAAATTTGACAAGGTGTATTTTAGCTATGTTCCTGAAAAAGAAATAATAAAAGATTTAAGCCTTGACATAAAGGCCGGCAGTAAGGTGGCAATAGTAGGGCACACGGGTGCTGGAAAAACCACCATAGTCAATCTTTTGATGAGGTTTTACGACATAGACAGCGGTCAAATATTAATCGACGGAAACAACATGCAAAACCTTACAAGAAAAAGCCTTAGAAAGGCATATACCATGGTGCTTCAAGACACTTGGCTTTTTGAGGGAACCGTGTTTGAAAACATAGCCTACGGCAGAGAAAACACCACACTAGACGAGGTAATACGTGTGGCAAAAGCCGTGGACATTCACGATTTTGTTTTGACCCTGCCCGACGGCTACGACTGTATGCTAAACGACGACGGCGTAAACCTTTCAAAAGGACAAAAACAGCTTTTAACCATAGCAAGGGCAATGCTTAACGACTCTAAAATACTGATTTTAGACGAGGCAACCTCGAATGTTGATACCAGAACAGAAATAAAACTGCATAAGGCAATGGAACTTTTAATGCAGGATAAAACCTGTTTTGTCATAGCACACAGGCTGTCGACGATAAGAAATTCCGACCTTATTTTGCTGATGGAAAACGGCGAAGTTATAGAAAAAGGCACACATGATAGCCTTATGGAAAAAGGCACGGCTTACGCAAAACTATATAACTCACAGTTTGAGTAAGTAAAAAAAGGGAGGATGTGACGAAATTAAAATTTCGTCACATCCTCTTTTTTTGGTGGGCGATAACGGACTTGAACCGCTGACCCCCTGCACGTCAAGCAGGTGCTCTAGCCAGCTGAGCTAATCGCCCATATAAGGCGGTAATTTTTAACCGCCTATATATTTTACAACATTTTACATATGTTTGTCAAGAAAAATATCACCACTCGGCAATACTTCCGTCTTCGTGGCGCCAGATTGGATTTTTCCAGTTGTGTGAAACTTTTGCCGCATTTAAGACAACTTCCTTGTTTATGTCTATTCCTATTCCGGGAAGTGTAGGCAGTTTTGCAAAACCGTCAACAAACTTGAAATCCTCTTTGTTATTTATGTAATCAAGCACTCCGCCTGTCACGTTGTAGTGAATTCCTATGCTTTGCTCTTGAATAAACGCATTGTAAGAGCTTGCGTCTATCTGCAAACAGCAGGCAAGCGCTATTGGTCCTAGTGGGCAATGTGGGGCAAGTGCCACGTCGTACGCCTCTGCCATTGTTGCAATTTTCTTGACTTCGGTAATTCCGCCGGCGTGGGATAAATCAGGCTGTACTATATCCACATATCCGCCTTGCAAAAGCCTTTTAAATTCCCAGCGAGAAAACATTCTTTCGCCTGTGGCTATGGGTATGTTGCATACCCTTGCGACATCGGCAAAGCTTTCCATATTGTCGCAAAGTATAGGCTCTTCTATAAACATAAGGTCAAATTCCTCTAGTTTTTTTGCCAAAACTTTCGCCATTGGTTTATGCACTCTGCCGTGAAAATCTATTGCTATGCCAAAATCTCTGCCCATTTTTTCACGAACAGCACCGACACGCTCTAGCACCTTGTCTATTTTTGCATGGCTGTCCACTATTTGTAGCTCCTCTGTCGCATTCATTTTGACAGATTTAAAGCCCTCTTCCCGCCTTTGAAGCGCATGAGAAACCACGTCGTCGGGCCTGTCGCCTGCAATCCATGCATATACACGCATCTTGTCACGGCAAGCGCCACCCATTAGGTCGTATACGGGCGCATTATAAAATTTTCCCTTTATGTCCCAAAGCGCTTGGTCTATGCCCGATATCGCACTCATTACCACACCGCCACCACGGTAAAATCCGCCACGATACATTTTTTGCCATAAGTCCTCTATCCTCATGGGGTCTTCGCCGATTAGCAAATCTTTTAGCTCCTCTACACAAGTGGCAACCGTCTTTGCCTTGCCCTCAAGCACGGGTTCGCCCCAGCCTGTGATGCCTGCATCTGTTTCAATTTCAACAAAGCACCATCTTGGCGCAACTAAATATGTCGTAATATTAGTAATTTTCATAAAATTTCACCTTTTCCGTAAATTTCTTTACTCGCTCTGCGGCCTTTTTTAGGTCGCCGTTTTTTATGAACTCTTTAGGCAGTAATGCTCCGCCAACGCCTATGCCTTTGTATCCGCTTTTCATGAATATATCGGCGTTTTCAAGAGTGACTCCGCCCACAGCAAGGTAGTCTGTCGTCTCAAACGGGCCTTTTAGCGCCTTGATATATCCCGCGGGCAATTCCCCTGCAGGAAACAGTTTTAATATGTCAAATCCATATTTTAAGCATGTTCCGACATCACTCGGTGTCATTACCCCCGGCAAAAGCTTTATTTTATTTTCCTTGCAGTAATTTAAAACATCTTCGTCTACATTTGGTGTAAGCATAAAATCGGCTCCGGCATTCACGGCATCTCTTGCCTTTTCAGGACTTAATACCGTGCCTGCCCCTATTTGAGCTTTGCCTCCAAAGTGGTTTTTTAAGGTTTCTATCTGTTTTAGTGCATTATCGGAATTAAGTGTGATTTCAAGCGCCGTAATTCCGCCCTGTACGCAGGCATTAGCATAAAACAACAAGTCTTCATCAGGCACATTCCGCATTATTGCAATGACGGGACTTTCTCTTACTATCTCTCTCATAAGCTGTCCTTATCTATAAATTATTTTTTCTCCCGAAAGTATATTGTCAAGTTCTTTTTTGGTAAGATAACCCTCTATGTCGCCGAAAGTTTCTGTCGCTTTTGCGCCAAGTACCGCCCCCCAGTGGCCTGCCTCCTCTACCGATTTTCCTTCAAGCAGTGCCGCAATAAATCCCGAGCCAAAGGCGTCTCCTGCACCCACGGTGTCAACACAGTTGCATGGGTAAGGCGCTATGTGTGAACATTTTTCACGACTTGCAACAAACACACCGTTCCCGCCGTCTTTAACCGCTATATAATTTGTTTCTTTAGAATTAAAAATCTTCTCGCAAAGCTCTTTTTCATCGCTTGTTCCAAAGATAATTTCGCCCTCGTCTTTTCCTGTAAGCACAAAATCCGCCATGGACATGAGCTCTATCATCATAGGCCTAAAGTCGGTGTCCTTCCAAAGTTTTAGCCTTATATTTGGGTCAAAGCTCACCTTTGCGCCGTGTTTTTTCGCAAGTTTTACCGCATGAAACACGGTTTCTTTACAGCTTTCACTTAAGACAGGAGTTATGCCCGACACATGAAATAAATCTATGTCACGAAAAAGCTCTTCCGGAATTATGTCGGGTGTCATTGTAGACGCCGCCGAGCCTGCCCTGTAGTAATTCACCTTAGTTTCATTTTGAGGGCTAGTCTGCTTTACCATGAGGCCTGTCGGATAATTTTCGTCGGTCATGAGGTATTTTGTGTTTACGCCCTCGGCTGAAATTTCACGTCTTATATACTCGCCAAACTCGTCGTCGCCCACTTTTGATATAAAGTAAACGTCAAAACCAAGTTTGCTAAGCCCTATTGCACAGTTACTTTCCGCCCCTGCAAGCTTTAGGGTAAAATCCCTCACATAGCGCAGTTTGCCGTGCTCCTTAGGCGCAAGCGTCGTCATGGATTCACCCATGGTAACAATTTTCATATTTTAATCTCCTAACTTTTTTGAAAATAAGTGTCCTCTTCCCATTTTACTGGGTTTGTGTCAATGTATTTCCAAATTTTTTGATATTCTCGTTCATCTCTAATTACACGGTCATGGTATGAACGCTGCCAAATGTTTTGCACTGTATTTTTACTTACAAACCTCTTGTAAGTAGATATTAAACTAGGCAATATAGCATTTGTAGGGGACGGCGTCCTCGACGTCCCTCCAGCGCTTTCAATATGCAAGATAAAATGTATATGATTTGGCATAATAACATATTTTGCCAAATAAATATTTTCATAAAAATCACAAACTTGAATGAGCGTGCTTTCGGCGATATTTCCAAGTTTTGACAATTTAAACTGAGGTGCGTCGAGGACGCCGCACCCTACAACACCACCAAGAATGCACTTTTTATCATGAGTGCAAATAGTTATAAAATATGCTCCACTTTGACTGTAATCATAATTTTCTAGTCTATTTCTCTTACGTTTTGGAGCTTGCATAAATTTCTCCTTCCCACTGCGACTCTCAACTTTCAACTAAAGAAACCTCCGCCCTCACGGCTTCAATTTCGCTCATGTTAACAAGTGCGGGTATTGCTCCTTTTTTTGTTGCGCAGGCTGAGCCTGCGGCGTTTGCGCAGTCGGCAAAATCTTCTACATCCTCTTTTGAAAGCTCGTCTATGCCCTTGCCGCTTAGTACAAGTTTTGATAAAAATGTTCCGAAAAAGCTGTCGCCTGAGCCCGTTGTGTCCACAACTTTTACGTCATATGTCGCTTTTTTTACAGAGTAATCCTTAGTAAAAACTTCACAGCCCTTAGGCCCCATGGTGCAAATTACTATTTTAATTCCCTGAGATAATAATGCTTTTGCGCCATCTTCTATGCTTTCACAGCCTGTAATTAGCACAATCTCTTCGTCCGATACCTTTATAATATCTGATTTAGAAATTAAGGATTTCATTTCCGCCACGCCTTTTTCCTCGCTCTCCCATAGAGGAGGCCTCCAGTTTGGGTCGTAGGCCGTGATAACATTATTCTCTTTTGCAAAATTAACGGCAAATTGCACGGCAGATTTTGAGGGCTCGTTTGTAAGAAGCAAAGAGCCATAGCAAAATAGCTTTGCATTTTTAAGCGCCTCTTTATTAATTTCTTCTTTAGTTATTTGGGTGTCTGATCCCGGATTTCTGTAAAAGCTGAAGTCTCTGTCGCCTGTTTCAGACAGTGCAACGAAGGCAAGGCTGGTTTTTGCGGTGTCGTCAAGTAAGAGGTTGTCTGTGCCGACGCCGTTTTCTTTTAGGCAGTCCTTTAAAAACAGGCCGAACATGTCGTTTCCAACTTTTCCAAAAAACTCGGTGTCCACCCCAAGTCTTGTGCACTGCACCGCAACATTGGCAGGCGCTCCGCCAGGATTTCTAGCAAAAAGCGGTGCTCCGCCCTCGCTTACTCCATTTGGTGTAAAATCAATAAGTACTTCTCCCATGCAAATTATATCGCTCATTTTAATAACTCCTTTTAATTCTAATTTAATCGCTTTAGCGATGCCTTAACTTTTCACTCTTCACTTTTCACTCTTCACTCCACGTGTTTTGCACGTGGCTTAATCTATCGTCAGTTTTATACAAACCGGTGATTTTTGGTCTATTCCTTTTGCCGATACTTTTAGGCAGTCGTCTAAAAGTTCATATTCGCAAGTGTCGACGCCTAGAATTTCAACATTTTTTATTATGGCATTAAACTTTCTGTTTTTCTTCCCTAGGCTGTAAATTTTCACCTCGCCGCTTTTTGGCCAGTGCATTGAAAACACAAATAAATTATTCGGCTTAAATGTAAATCTAAAATCCTCTTCCTTATATTCTCCACGGTTTAAGTCGGTAAAATGTCCCTCTTCTAAAACAGTTGGGCCTTCGCCGTATCTTTTCCAGTGCGTGGTTTCGTAAATTCCCTCGCCGTTTATTTTAAGCCACTTTCCTACTTCTTTTAAGATATGTTTGTCTTCCTCTGGGATGGTTCCGTCTGCCATAGGCCCTACATTTAGCAGTAAAGAGCCGTTTTTGCTCACAACATCCACCAAGTCGCAAATTATTTCGTGCGCCTGTTTGTAGTCGTTGCCTACTGTATAACCCCAAGAATTTTTTGCAACAGAGGTATCATTTTGCCAGTAAGTAGGGGAAATGTCGCTGAGTTGTCCTCTTTCAATGTCCCTTATTCCGCTTTGATACATAAATGCGTCGTTTTTGAAGTTTATTGCGACTTCCTCGCCCCACTCAAGCGCCCTGTTGTAGTAATAGGCGGCAAATTTTTTAAGGTAGGGTTTCATGCTTTCTACCTGTATCCACCAGTCAAAGTAAATCACCTTAGGTTTATAATTATCCACAAGCTCACAGCATCTTACAAGCCAGTCTTTCATGAAGAAATCGTCGACTTCAAAGCCGGAAACATTTTCTTGTCCGCCCTCGGGGAACGGCTCTTTTACCGACGGCCAGTATAAGTCGCCGTGCTCAGGCTCTTTTTTCATGTCGCTTTCAAACTCTCTCATGCCTGCCATGAACCAGTAGTGCTCTATCCTGTGGGTTGAGGCCGTAAGCACCATGTCTTTTTTCTCTATTTCTGCTTTTAATAGGCCTAAAATATCCCTTTTTGGCCCCATTTTTGATGCGCACCAGCCTGATATATCGCTGTGATACATTTGAAATCCGTCGTGATGCTCTGCGACCGGCATAATAAATTTTGCGCCTGCCTCATAAAATAAATCCGCCCATTCTTTTGCGTCAAAATTTTCCGCCGTGAACATGGGTATAAAGTCACGATAGCCAAAATCTTTGTGCTCGCCATAGGTTTTTATATGGTGTGAAAACTCGGGCAAGTCCTTTTTATACATGTTTCTCGGATACCATTCATTGCCAAAGGCAGGCACTGCGTAGGCACCCCAGTGAATGAAAATTCCAAATTTAGACTTTTTGTACCAGTCGGGCACTTTGTGATAGGCAAGGCTCTCCCAATTATCTTTGTATGTGCCCCCGATTATGTACTCTTCAATCCTTTTTACTTCCTGCAAAATTTGCTCTTTAGTCATGCTCATTGTTTCATTCCTCCCATTGAAATTAATTTTGCCGTCTGTTGTAATCTACTTAAACTGTGAGAGAAAAATTTCTCGTATCCCTCGCACAGTAAATTAAGCTGTCTTTGCCCGCCCTTTAAAAGTGGTTCACAGTAGCGTTTGCAACCTCCCCTACAAATTCCACCGAATTTACAGGCTCTGCACTTATCGTTAAATTTTAAGGAGTCCTCTACAAATTTAAGCTGTTTTCTTTTTTCGTTAATCTCATTAAAGTCGACTTCGTTAATATTCCCCAGCTTAAACTCGTCCAAAACGTAAAAATCACATGGGTAGCACTGCCCGTCCGCTTCAATTATGTGTTGCATTGAGCACACACCGCTCATGCCGCAGGACTCGGGAGGGTAGCCCAAAATCATTTCTATATAATTTTCAAATTGCCTTATATGAGGCGCCGTGCCGTTTAAAAAATCCCTGTGCCATAGGTCGAATAAATTGCATAAAAACGTGCCCCAGTCCCTTGCAGACAAGGTAAAGGGCAGCTTCTCCCCCTCTTTTCCAAAGGGCTGAAGACATGGGATAAACTGCAAATATTCAAATTTATTTTTCTTAAAAAAGTTGTAAACCGTCTGAATTTTTTTTGCCGTCATGGAATTTACAACCGTTAAGATATTAAAATCCACCTTATGCTTTTCTAATGTTTTTATGGCGGTCATAACTTTATTAAAAGAGCCTTTTCCATCCTCAAAAATTCTAAAGCTGTCATGACATTCCTTAGTCCCGTCTAGCGATATTCCCACAAGGAATTTATTTTCATAAAAAAACTGCGCCCACTCTTCGTCTATGACTATGCCATTTGTTTGAATTGCAAAGTTAATTTTTTGCGTCGGCTTCCTGTATTTTTCACAAAGTTTTATAAAATTTTTATAGTAATCAAGCCCTACTAAGGTAGGCTCTCCTCCTTGAAAGGCTATGGTAAGGGTATCTTTTGCAAAATCTGTCGCTTTTTTTACTAGGTTTTCCAAGCTGTCCGTGCTCATAAAGCCGTAATTTTGAACCTCTCTATTTTCTAAAGTATCAAAATAAAAGCAGTATTTACACCGCAAATTGCAAAGCCCCGAGGCAGGTTTTATCATAATATTCATAAATTTTTCCCCATAATATATATTTAATAAAATTTTACTCCTAAATAAGAAAATTTGCAAGAGTTTATTTTAATAATGCTAGACAATTTACATATAAATGATTATAATTATAGTAGATTAATGAAAAGGGGTTTTTATATGAATAATCACAATAATGACAATAATTATAGCCAAGACCAAAATCAAGGCTACGAATATCAAAATTATCCACCACAAGACATGCCACCGCCAAACTATCCACCGCCAAACTATCCGCCACAAAACATGCCGCCTTATCCGCCTATGGGATACATGAAACCACCTCAAGGCATGGCGATTGCAGGTTTAGTCTTAGGGATAGTAGGTGTTGTGTTTTCTTTTGCTTTTTACATAGGCCTGCCTTGCTCTATTTTGGCATTAATTTTTGGTGCCAAGGGAAGAAGTTCGGCAAGAAAATTTGGCATTCCCACAGGAAAAGGAACTGCCGGTGTAGTTTTAGGGATAATAGGCCTTATTTTGTCGATTATTTTCCTAATCTACGTAATTTGGGCAGTAAGCTTTGCCGTAGAAATGTATAGTACTTATAACAGTTTTAACAACTGGTAAACTTAAATAAAGTGCAAAAATTAGGGAGGGCGTGGAAGCCCTCCCCTATTATTTTAACTGCTTTTTTTCTTACTTGCGCCTGCTCTTTTAACAGGGAAAATCTCATAGCACTCGTCGGCTCTTTTTGCGACGTCCGGTGAGTGGGTTACTATTATGACGCATTTGTTTTGCTCGTGCGCAAGCTCACAAAAAATGTCCATGATATTCTCCTGTGTGTCGTAGTCTAAATTTCCTGTCGGCTCGTCGGCCAATATTACATCGGGGTCGTACGATAGGGTTCGTGCTATTGCAACACGTTGTTGCTCACCGCCCGAAATTTTTAGTATTTTTCTGTCATGCAAGGTAGGCGCAAGCTCCACTTGTGACAAAAGGCTATGCGCCCTGTCTGCCTTATTTTTGATGTCTTTTCCGCTTATATCCATTGAAAGCACTACATTTTCCTTTGCGCTTAGGTGAGGAAGCAGGTTGAAAGATTGAAATATTACGCCTACATGCTTTGAACGATAGTCGTACTGATTTATTTTGCTGATGTCCATGTCTTTATAAAAAATCGTGCCCCCTGTCGGTGTGGTAAGCCCTGAAAGCATTGACAGCAGCGTGGTTTTGCCTGCACCTGATTTTCCTACTATTGCGTAGACTTTGCCCTTTTCAAAGGAAAAATTTACATCTTCTACAACATTTTTAAATCCGTCATAGCTGTATCTTACATTATCAAGTTGAAATATATTCATAATTTTTTCTCCTTATGCTCTGTTACTTAAAATCTTAAGCGGTTCGTATCTTAGTACCGAAATTAGGCCTACACTCGATATTATCAGGCTTAGAAGTATTCCCACTCCAAGAACCTGCATTACTACATTTAAGTCAAGTGCCGTGGTCATGGTATCCACTACTTCTACATCGCCTGTGCCGGTCGCGCCTAGTCCAGCCATAACCATACCGCCGCCCATGTCGCCTCTTCCTCCAAAGCTTCCTCCAAAGTTTGCCATTTGGTTTGAACTTTGAGTTTCAAGTGACTCTACTTGCGAGGCCAAAAGCGTGTCGCCTATGGGTTGAGCCGCCACGGCGCCTATGCCTATTCCCACAACTACCGCCACAAGGCTTATAATTAAAATTTCGCATAAAAACTGCATTGCTACCTTTGGTTTTTGCATGCCTATTGCGGCAAGTACGCCTATCTCATACTTTCTTTCCCTTATGCTAAACAGTTGGAATACCACCAGCACTACAGCGCCAATTGCCAGTACCACTACAAAAAATATCATTGTAAATTGGCTTAAATTTTCTAGCGGAACTAAACTTTGCTCAAACTGCGCAAGGTCTAAAGAAGTTATGCTGAATGTCTCTGTATCAAGTCCCAAGCCTTCGGCTTCTGCTTCAAAGCTTTCATATGCCTCTACAGTATCAAAAACGTAGGTTCCCGATGTATTTTGCGTGTAGGCAGAACTCACAGTTTGAGTGCCCGTCATGGGGTTTTCTGTTTCGTAATCTACTGCCACAGCCTGCGAATTTGCAATGATATTTGACATTGAGGTGTGGCTTATATACATAGTATTTGAATATGAATCCGTCGCCGCACATTCAAAAATTGCACCTATTTTAAATTCTGCTGTGTCTGCCTCGTTATTAGGATTTACCAAAGTAAAGGTATCACCAACAGCTAACTCGTTTAAATAGGCAAGCTCTGCGCTTATGGCGACCGTGTTTTCGCTGTCGTCCTCTAAGAACATAGAGCCTTCCGATACAGTAAGGGTGCCGTCTAAAAATTCTGTCATTGCCGAGTGCTCACTCACACCGATTACACTGTAGTCGCCACTAGAGCCACCCATCATACCACGGCCCATTCCACCTGCACCCATAGTGCTCATCATGTTATTTGAACTGGTTTCATAAGCCGTCATGTCCACACCATTTAAAGATGCGCTGTCCATATAGTAAAACCCTGATACACTTTCAGCCTCTGCGTAAACTTGCATTTCCTCAAGAGAAAGCGTTGTACCCATCAGCTCCATCATTGCACTCATGTCTTCCATGCCGCCGCCTTGCATCATCGACATTCTGTCGACACCTATGCTAGCCGTCACGCTCATACTTTCCTCCATTTGAACTTTTGCCTTTGCCGCACTGCTTTGTATGCTCAGTGCCACACATGCCGATACGGCTATCGCCAAAATTAAAATAAAGCTCAGTATCGTCCTCCCCTTGGACCTTGTCAAATCTCTAACAGCGTTCTTTAAAATATACATCAAAATAACTCCTTTAATTAATTGTTGAAACTAATTCTATATTCCTATTGTGAACAAACTGTGTATTTAAAGTGAGGATTACCCAAGTATTAATTGAAACTTTAGTTTTGCGCGCTTGACTTTATA
Source organism: uncultured Eubacteriales bacterium (assembly GCA_964370635.1). Taxonomy (GTDB): domain Bacteria; phylum Bacillota; class Clostridia; order Oscillospirales; family Acutalibacteraceae; genus SIG603. The sequence continues at coordinate 118,691 of CAYJJU010000005.1, forward strand.
GTCTAGAATTAATATAATACTTATAATTAAGAACGGAGGTAAGACATGATAAACTATTCAAAAGAAAAAGATAAGCTATACCACATAGCCGTGGGCAAAGGAGATGTCGGCCGCTATGTAATTTTGCCAGGTGACCCAAAAAGATGTGAAAAAATCGCAAAATATTTTGACAATCCCGTGCTAATGGCGGACAACCGTGAGTACATTACCTACACAGGAACACTTGACGGTGAGAAGGTAAGCGTAACTTCGACAGGCATAGGCGGCCCGTCGACTGCAATTGCGGTTGAGGAGCTAGTCATGTGCGGCTGCGACACCTTTATAAGGGTTGGCACCAGCGGAGGAATGGATTTAGACGTCATGGCAGGCGACTTAGTTGTGGCAAATGCATCTATTAGAATGGACGGCACGAGCATGGAGTATGCCCCGATAGAATTTCCTGCCGTTGCAAACTTCGACGTAACCACAGCCTTGGTTGAAGCGTCTAAAAAAAGCGGAAAAAACTATCATGTAGGAGTTGTTCAGGCAAAGGACTCATTTTACGGACAACATTCACCCCAAACAAAGCCTGTTTCATATGATTTAGAGCAAAAATGGCAGGCATGGCTAAGGCTTGGCGCCAAGGCATCAGAAATGGAGAGCTCCACACTGTTTGTCGTGTCCTCACATTTAAAAGCAAGAGCGGGCGCAGTATTTGCCGTGATGGGAAATCAAGAAAGGGCAAAGCAAGGCCTGTCAAACGACCTATGCCACGACACAGAGTACGCAATAAAAACAGCAATTGAAGCTGTAAGAATACTGATAAAGAGGGATAAGAATACATAAAAAAATAGGGAGGGCTTTCACGCCCTCCCTAAAAATATGTGTAAAATTGATATTTTCGGGCAGGCATGAAAGCCTATCCCTAATATTCCGTTAATGCAACAATAACAATTTCGTCATTTTGGGCAAAAAAATAAACCATCAAGCTAAAACTTGATAGTTTATGTAAAAGGGATATACCCTGAAAACTGAATAAAGGACGAACAAAAAGAGATGATGTGAGTTTAAATTTTGTGGTAGACTCAAACCATAAAATATATGGTCAAGCCCTCGACCTATTAGTACTGCCAAGCTGAATACATTACTGTACTTACACACGCAGCCTATCAACCTTGTAGTCTACAAGGGGTCTTACTAGATTAACTCTATGGGATATCTAATCTTGGAGTCGGTTTCACGCTTAGATGCTTTCAGCGTTTATCCGTTCCACACATAGTTGCCCAGCTGTGCTCCTGGCGGAACAACTGGTGCGCCAGAGGTGTGTCCATCCCGGTCCTCTCGTACTAAGGACAGCTCTCCTCAAATATCCTACGCCCACGACAGATAGGGACCGAACTGTCTCACGACGTTCTGAACCCAGCTCGCGTGCCACTTTAATCGGCGAACAGCCGAACCCTTGGGACCGAATACAGCCCCAGGATGTGACGAGCCGACATCGAGGTGCCAAACCTCCCCGTCGATGTG
>CAYJJU010000006.1:0-116644 GCA_964370635.1 uncultured Eubacteriales bacterium
CCCTACAAATCTGCCATATCATTTGTGCATTATGTCTTTAATGCGACAGCCCCTTGTACGCAAAAAACGGCCTTTCGGCCGTTTTTTTATAGGAACTCTTCTACTTTTTCTGCATAATAATCAAGTGGTCTTGCGCCTGTTTCGGTTGCTGCTAGCTCTCCGTCTTTAAAGATTAAAACGGTGGGAACGCTCATTATTCCAAAACTTGCAGTAAGCTCGGTTTCATTATCGATATCAATCTTTAAAACCTTTACTTTATCCGCGTATTTTTCCGACAATTCGTCTAGTATAGGAGCTATCATTTTGCAAGGGCCACACCATGTTGCAAAAAAGTCTGCTACAACTACAGAGTTGTCTTTTATAATTTCGTTAAATTCCTGTGTGTTTACATGTAATACTGCCATAATTTTTTCTCCTTTTAACTATAAGTTATTATTTCTACTTTTTCAATTACAACATCCTCTAAAGGCTTTGAAGAAGAATTTACCGATACTGCCGATATCGCATCGACGGTGTCCATGCCATCTATCACTTGTCCGAAAACTGTGTGGCCTGTCCCCACGGTCGAAAGTCCGCCGTCTAAGTGGGCATTACCGCCATACTCTTCGTAAAGCGCCTTTACCCCGGCATCGACTAGAACAGTGTCCACTGTGCCTGCAAGTATTTCCCAATAGGCCGGTATAGGATTGTTATTTATGAAAAATTGACTACTATTTGTGTCGGCGCCTGCATTTGCCATTGAAACAGCACCGGTTATATTTAAAAGCTCAGGACTAAATTCATCTTCAAATTTTTCGCCCCAAACACTTTGGCCACCTTGTCCTGTGCCTGTTTCATCGCCACCTTGTATCATAAAACCGTTCATTACCCTGTGAAAAATTATTCCATCATAATAACCTTGTTGTGAAAGTTTTTTAAAGTTATACACGGCTTTTGGCGCAACTTCTGGGAAAAATCTTATAGTAAACTCTCCCATATTCGTTGTTACAACGGCAATTTCCTCGCCTGCTTCGGGTTCTTCCACCTGATAACCTGCCTGATTTACTTCAACATTCCAGTCAAACTCACTAAGTGGAATGACGTCATCGGGGTCGGTATCAAGTACGTTTGTTATGGATAAATCCATCTCGTCTGTGTTTGTGCTTGGTGGTTCACTGCTTGACTCAGGCTCTGCGGTGCAAGCCGAAAATAGTACTGACACGGCAAGAAGTGCCGCTAAAATTTTAATTTTTTTCATGTAAGGTTCCTTTCAAGATTACTTAAACTTATTTTAAACCATTTAAAATAAAATTTCAAGTAATTAAACATATCTTAGTCTTAAATTAACAATTGCTTCATATATTTTTATAAATAAAGGAGGCTGAAATATGTTATATTATCCAGAAGGTTATTTAATTGACACACCCGAAAACAGAGGAATTTTACAATCTATCACCCTATTGTCTGAGGCCTGTCGTGACAAAACCATACTTGAGGCAAGGGCCATGATTTGCGACAGTGAGCACAATATAATTGTTGATTTAAAATGTATGCGTGGTATTATTCCAAGAGAAGAAGGTGCTATAGGAATAAAAGAAGGCACCGTTAGAGATATCGCCATAATTTCCCGCGTTAACAGACCTGTATGCTTTGTAATAAAAGAATTTATTCGGGATAAAAATGATAAAATGATAGCTATTTTATCAAGGCGTGAAGCACAAGAGAAATGCAAGAAAGACTATATTGACTCATTAGATATAGGCGATATAGTTAACGCAAAAATCACGCATATTGAGCCGTTTGGCGTCTTTTGCGACATAGGTTGCGGCATAATTTCCTTACTTCCAATAGACTCGATTTCCGTTTCAAGAATTGAGCATCCTTATGAGCGATTTAGTGTTTCTATGAATATAAAGGCAATAGTTAAAAGCACTGAAAACTCACGCATAACACTTACTCAAAAAGAACTTTTGGGAACTTGGGAGGAGAATGTGGCTCAGTTTAACGCAGGTGAAACTGTCGCCGGAATAGTAAGAAGCGTTGAAAGTTACGGAATTTTTGTGGAACTCACACCAAATTTAGCAGGGCTTGCCGAACTTAAAGAAAATGTTTTCCCGGGTCAGCAGGCAAGCGTATATATTAAAAGCATAATACCCTCACGAATGAAAGTAAAGCTTATAATCATAGAAACTTTTGACTATACTTATAAACCGACTATGCCAAAATATTTTTTCGGCGGCAGTCATATGGATAAGTTTATTTATTCCCCAAAGGATAGTGAAAAAAGCATAGTTACATATTTTGATTAATTTTCAGTTGTCGCAAATATTTTCATTTGCGACAACTTCTTTTTATTTTTCGGCTAAGACAAGCTTTTCGTCTAAGAAATCGCAGACATATGATTTAAATTTTTCTATAGAGTTTTCAAGTATCTTTTCGGAAATTGGGTCTTCAATTTTTGTTTGAATTGCACGCCTTAAAGGTCTTGCGCCATAGATGTCATCAAAGCCTGATTTAGATATTTTTTTCACCAAGTTTTCAGAAAAAGTGATGTCCATTTCTATCTCACCTAGCCTGTCTTTGAGGTCGTTTAACATGATTGATGCTATTTTTTCTATCTCTTCCCTTTTTAGCTTATTAAAGACTGTAATGTCATCTATGCGATTTAAAAACTCGGGTTTGAATAATTTTTTAAGCTCTACTAGTACGGTGTCTTTAACTGTTTCAAAATCCTTTTCGTCATTTTTATCCTCAGAAAAACCAAGGCTTTTTTGCTTTTCGGTAATTAACCTTGCTCCGACATTCGATGTCATTATTATCACGCTGTTTTTAAAATCGACAGTTTTTCCTTTAGAATCTGTAAGTCTTCCGTCTTCTAAAATTTGAAGTAAAATATTAAATACATCTGGATGTGCTTTTTCAATTTCGTCAAACAAAATCACAGAATATGGCCTTCTTCTCACCTGTGAAGTAAGCTGACCGCCTTCGTCAAAGCCGACATAGCCCGGAGGCGAGCCGATAAGTCTTGACACGGTGTGTTTTTCCATATACTCAGACATATCAAGCCTTAAAAGTGCTTTTTCATCGCTAAAAAGAACCTGAGCAAGCGCCTTGCAAAGCTCTGTTTTGCCTACTCCCGTAGGACCTAAGAAAATGAATGAACCTATAGGCCTGTTTTTTGCCTTAAGCCCTACCCTGCTTCTTCTGATAGCTCTAGACACGACACTGATGGCATCGTCCTGCCCTACCACCCTTTGATGCAGGAGGTTTTCCATGTTTAAAAGTTTTTTACCTTCTTCTTCTGTAAGTGCGACAACGGGTACGCCGCTCCAAGTCGACACAATTTCGGCAATGTCTTCTTCAAGGACTTCGCAGTTTCTGGTTTCATTCTCTTTTTTCCAATTTTCCTTCAAATCGTCAAGCTCTTGCTGTAGTTTTTTCTGCCTGTCTCTAATTTTTGCTGCGTTTTCAAAATCTTGAGAATTAACACTTGCAGTTTTTTCAATTTCTAAATTTTTTATTTCATTTTCTATATTGTGAAGCGTTTCGGGGGCTGTAAAAGTCCTAAGTTTCACCTTTGCCGCCGCTTCGTCTATCAAATCTATTGCTTTATCAGGTAAAAAACGGTCTGCTATATATCTTGCAGACAAATTGACGGCCGAGTGTATGGCTTTGTCTGAAATTTTAACCTTATGATGGGCTTCGTACCTGTCTTTTAAGCCGAATAATATTTCTACTGCCTCGTCTAGAGTGGGCTCTCCGACTTTTACCGGTTGAAATCGCCTTTCAAGGGCGGCGTCTTTTTCTATATGCTTTGTGTATTCTGATATTGTTGTTGCGCCTATTACTTGAAAATCGCCTCTCGCAAGTGAGGGTTTTAAGATATTTGCCGCATCTGACGAACCCTCGACAGAGCCTGCGCCAATTATCGTGTGAAGTTCGTCTATGAAGATGATGATATTGCCGTCTTCCCTCACTTCGTCGATTGCAGATTTTATGCGCTCTTCAAAGTCGCCTCGGTATTTTGAGCCCGCAATCATTCCCGTAAGGTCTAATGAAATAATTTTTTTATCCCTTAAAATTTCCGGCACATCTCCGTTTGCTATCTTTACGGCAAGCCCCTCTGCCACGGCGGTTTTGCCCACACCCGGTTCGCCTATTAATACAGGGTTATTTTTTGTTCTTCTTGAAAGGATTTGTATCACTCTTTCAATCTCGTCTTTTCTGCCTATGACAGGGTCAATTCCGCCCTGCTGTGCGACGCTTGTTAAATCTCTTCCAAATTTTGCAAGGGCGGTATTTCGGCTTTTTTCGGCCTTTTTGCTTGATTTTTTGTCATCGCCTATATTGCTATTTAGCACGACAGTAAGCTCTGATAATATTTTTTGCACAGTTATACCGTTATATTCTAAAAATTTTACGCCGTAACTGTCGACGTCTTGAGTTATTGCAAGCAGTAGATGCTCAGTGCCTATATATCCGTGCTTAAATCTTGAGGCCATCACATGTGATACTTGAAGTATGGATTTTGTTCTGGGTGTAAATTCTTCGGGGCTTAGCTTGGTTTTTGCGCCTACCCCAACCTTTTCTTCTATGGTATTTAAAAATTTTTCGTCATCGACACCCAATTTTTCAAGTATTTTAGATGCCACAGAACTTTTTTCCTTTAAGAGGCCTAAAATTATGTGTTCACTTCCGATATAATTATGGCCTAAATTCATGGCTGCTTCTATACTTAAACTCAGTGCATTATTTGCCTTCTCTGTAAATCCGTTAAATTTAAACATAGTTTACTCCCTTTATAATATATTTTTAAAGCTTTCGCTTACAATTTTCGCCCTACGTTCATCTCTTTGCTTGCTGTCTTTTAGCGAATATGCGGCGCTCAGTGTCATGGGATTTAATTTGACAGATAGCTTATCGACATCGCTTATGCTTATGCCGTCTATCACATTTAAACTAATTCCAAGTTTTATATACGAAGCAAGATATGCGTATTCTGAAAAACTTAAAACTTTCGCATTTTTTAGTATTCCTAAAGAGCGACTGATTTTGTCTTGTGTTGCAATATTTTTTATTAGTATTTGACGAAGTTTAATTTCCTCTGCTATAAGCTGGCTTGAAATTGCCTGTAAGTTTTTCACCGCCGATTCTTCGGATATTCCAAGACTGATTTGGTTTGAAATTTGAAAGACATCGCCTATGGCCTTACTGCCCTCACCAAACATTCCCCTGACACTTATGCCAAGTTTTGAAAGTTTTTGACTTAGGCTTATAATTGCAGTTCCTTCACTCAGTGCAACTAAGTGCATCATGAGAGACGCCCTAAGGCCGGTTCCTAAATTTGTGGGGCACTGCGTTAGATAGCCCAACTTTTTACTAAACGCAATGTCGAGCTTTTCATAAAGCAAAATGTCTACTTTGTCGGCAAGCTCTAAGCACTCGTTTATGCTAAGCCCTTCTTTTATTACTTGAATTCTCACATGATCTTCTTCGTTTATCATTATCGAAATTGTTTTATCTTTGCTAAGTATTAGTCCTTTGCCACGAGTATTTAGTGCAAATTCCGGACTAATCATGTGCTCTTCTACTAAAGATAACAATGCGTCCTTTGAGTATTCCTCCAAATTTATAACATCAAAGTTAGACGAAAAATATGAGTTGCTGTTAACAACTGCATCTACTACTAGCTCTCTAACCCGCTCTTTTTGTGAGCTGTTCATCATGTTAGGAAAGGGAAATTTAGATAAATTTCTCGCAAGCCTTATCCTTGATGAAATTATAATATCATTTTCCTTCATTTTCGCTTTCCTCCAATTCCTTTATTTCATCGCGAAGCACTGCGGCGTCTTCAAACCTTTGATCTTCGATTGCGGATTTTAGTAAACTGCGCTTATTTTCTATATTCACATTATTTATGACGGCTAATTCATGTGCACTATTTGTATTTATCATAAGCGCAGGCTTTGATGGGCTTTTTCCCTTATGCTCAAGAGAAGTATGAATTTTTTCTATCATAGGCATAAGTATATCTTGAAATTTTTCATAGCAATCGGCACAGCCTATTTTTCCGTCTGTTGTGATATCTTCAACGTTTTTAAAGCAGGTAGGACAAATTTCGTTTGTGTCATTATTTTGCAGCAGTAAACTTTTTAAAAGTCCTGAAAAATTGAAATCAAAACTTGAAAAAATATTCTCATATCCAATTTTCCCTGCGCATTCGCTACAGATTTCGTATTCGCTAAAATGTCCGTTTACCATTGTTTTTATTATAGTGTTTGCATGGTTTTTACCACAATTTTGACATAACATAATCATTCTCTCCTCATCGCAAGTAAAATATTTTTAAATATAGATGCTCGCACCGTGTCTCGCAAATTTTTTGGCACGTCAACAAGTGTTCTATCCGACACTACATTTGCGACAATATTTGCCTCATTTGTAGATAAAACCTTGCTGTAGACCATGTTGTTTAAAATAGCGCTTACACTTGCAAGGTCAAGCGTAACACCTATAGAATTAATTATATGCATAATGGTTGCAGATTTACTCATATAAGGTCTGGTGATACGAATATATCCTCCACCGCCTCTTTTGCTCTCTACAATATACCCTTGTTCAGGCGTAAAACGTGAGGTTATGACGTAATTGATTTGGCTTGGCACACAGCCCAAACTGCTTGCAAGCTCATTTCTTTGTATTTCAATAATACCCCCCTCTTCTTTTAGCATGTTTAATATATATTCTGCCACTAAATCACTAATACCCATGACTTCACTCCTTGTCCAAATTTGACTTTAACTGTCTTTAACTTTAGTATACACAAAATAAAACAAAAGTCAAGATAAGTCAAAGTCAATTTACAATTATTTAATAATTTTGTAGAAACCTGTTTTTGCGTGTAACACTAATTTAAATTTTACATAGAATGTTAGTGTAAACGAAAGGAGGCGACTTGTATGTTTAATAGTTTCGGCGGAGGTTGCTGCTCATGGATTATAATAATCATTCTTATCCTAGCTTGCTGCAATTGCGGAGGTATGGATAACAGAAGCGGCTGCAATAACGGTTGCTGCTAATAGTTCAGACATAAAAAACGGCTATCACGATTTTTCGTGATAGCCGGATTTTTTTAAGTAATAAGTAATAGTGAATAGTTAATAAGTGTGGTTTCACGCCTTTGGCGTGTTATAATTATTTAACAAACTTTTTCCTCACAAACATAAGGTGATGCAACGAAAATCAAAATTATAGTGTAGGGACAGGCTTCCATGCCTGTCCTCGAATTTATGCAAACAAAAGGGAGGGCATGGAAACCCTCCCCTACGATTTAAATTGAAATTTTCGGAAAATGCAATCAAAATCCGCAGGATTTTCACCACAATTAATAATTATTAATTATTAATTATTTTAAACCTCAACTACACCTTCAAATACTTTTTCGGCGCCGCCTGTCATAAGTACTTTTTCGTCGGTGTAATTTACTATTAGGTCGCCGCCTTTAAGCATTACTCTGATGTCTTCGCCTTTTGGTGAGTAACCTCTAAGTATTGAAGCGACAGCCGCCGCGCAGGCGCAAGTTCCGCAGGCAAGAGTTTCACCGGAGCCTCTCTCCCATGCCCTGACTTTTATTGTGTTAGGATCAATAATTTCAACAAATTCAGCGTTTACGCCCTCTGGGAAAATTTCTGCTTCCTCAAAGCTTTTTCCTATTACGGAAAGCTCTAATTTATCCACGGAGTTTGTGAAAACCACGCAGTGAGGATTTCCCATAGAAACGCAGTTGATATTATATATCACGCCGTTTATCTCGACATCTCTGTTAATAATCATGTCGCCATCAAGGTTTACAGGGATGCTTGCAGCCGAGAACTGTGGTTTGTCCATGTCGACTGTGACCTTGACTACCTTGTTCATCTTGGTAATAACCCTGCATTCTTTAATGCCGCTGAGAGTTTCAATTTGTATGGTTTTAGACTTCACTAAGCCGTTATCATAAAGATATTTTGCCACACAACGCAGTCCGTTTCCGCACATTCTGCCTTCGCTGCCATCTTTATTAAACATACGCATTTTTGCATCCGCTACATCTGATGGGCAAATTAAGATTACACCGTCGCCGCCGATGCCTGTCGCCCTGTCTGAAAGATAGATTGATAAAAATTCAGGCGAGTCAACGGAATGCTCGAAACAATCGATATAAATATAATCATTGCTTGTTCCATGCATTTTTGTAAATGCAATTTTGCGGCTTTCGGTTTTCATGTCGTTTATGTCCACTATTTCAGTGTTATAAACGGTGTATTTACTCATAAGACTGTCGGCAAGTGCGTTTGCTGTGTCTAGGGCTGTAAGGCAAGGTATGCCTAAAAGACTTGCTTTTCTTCTAATTTTAACACTATCCCTTGCAGGATTTCTTCCTTTTGCCGATGTGGAAATTACATAGTTTATCTCTTTGCTCTCAAGCAAGGTAATGGTGTTAACAGGATTTTGGTGGATTTTATTTACTATTTTCACGGTTAAGCCATATTTTGCAAGCACAGAGGCGGTTCCCATGGTGGCATATAATTTAAAGCCTAGTTTATCAAACTTCTTGGCAATTTCGCCGATTTCACCCTTGTCTTGATTTCTAACTGTGATGAATACGCCACCGCCGTTTTTCTTCATCTTGTTGCCAGCGGCTACAAGGCCTTTATATAAAGCCTCTTCCATATTGTTTCCTATGCCTAAAACTTCTCCAGTAGATTTCATTTCAGGTCCTAATTGTGTGTCTACATCGGTTAGTTTTTCAAATGAGAACACAGGTACTTTAACGGCAACATAAGGCGAGGTTTTATAAAGTCCTGTTCCAAAACCTAAGTCCTTAAGCTTAAATCCTAGGCTTACTTTAGTTGCAAGGTCGCACATAGGCACGCCCGTTACTTTACTTAAATAAGGAACTGTTCTTGATGCCCTTGGATTTACTTCAATTACAAAAAGCTGTCCTTCTGTATAGATGTACTGTAAATTCATAAGGCCTATAGCCTTAAGCTCTTTACAAAGTGTTTCAGTAGTTTTAATGATGGTTTCGATTATATCGTCGTCTACATGCTGTGCAGGATATACGGCAATACTGTCGCCTGAGTGAACACCGGTTCTCTCAATATGCTCCATGATGCCAGGAATTAGTATATTATCGCCGTCGCAAATAGCATCGACTTCAAGCTCCATGCCGCTTAAATATTTGTCTATAAGCACAGGATTGTCTTGCTTTTGTCTTAGGATAATCTCCATGTACTCTATAATGTCTTCATCGCTGTAGGCAATTATCATGTTTTGACCGCCTAAAACGTATGATGGGCGCATAAGTACAGGGTAGCTTAAAGATTTAGCCGCCTGTAAAGCTTCATCGGCTGTGGCTATAGTAAAGCCTTTTGGTCTACCGATATTGTTCTTCTCAAGTAAGGCCTCGAAACGCTCTCTGTCCTCGGCTGCGTCTATGCTATCTGCCGATGTTCCTATAATTTCTATATTATTTTCGGCAAGAGTTTTTGTAAGCTTTATTGCAGTTTGCCCACCAAATGCGACGAATACGCCTTTTGGTTTTTCGATGTTTATGATGTTCATGACATCTTCACTGCAAAGTGGCTCAAAATATAGTCTATCGGCTGTGTCAAAGTCTGTAGACACGGTTTCTGGGTTGTTATTGATTATGGCAACCTCATAGCCTAGTCTTTGTAAGGCTTCAACACAGTGAACGCTTGCATAGTCAAATTCAATGCCTTGACCAATTCTTATAGGTCCTGAACCTAAAACCACAACGGTCTCTTTATCGGTTGTTCCGATAAATTCTAAGGCTTCATTCTCTCCACCGCTTTCCGGTAGGTCGTATGTTCCATAGAAATACGGTGTGCCTGCCTTAAATTCACCTGCACAAGTGTCAACCATTATAAAGTTTTCTGAGATTTTGTGTTCAATTTCATTTTTAGATATACGTTTTAGCGCCTCGTCTGTAAAGCCGAGTTTTTTACCCTTTACATAGGTATCAAAGTCGATTTTTGTGTCCTCTATCGCCTTTTCATAGTTTAAAATATTCTCTATTTTTGATAGGAACCACATATCTATCCATGTGAAATCGTGTATTTCTTGTGATGTAACTCCTCTTTTTAGAAGCTCTACTATTGCAAAAAGTCTTTGGTCTGTCGCATCTTTAAGTATTTGCCAAAGCTCGCCGTCTTCTTTAGAGTGAAACGCAGGTAAGTCTAGTGTATCAAGTGAAATTTCTGCACCCCTTACCGCTTTCATTAAAGCCATTTCAAAGGTATCGGCTATAGACATAACCTCGCCCGTTGCTTTCATTTGTGTGCCTAAATTTCTTTTTGCATATACAAATTTATCAAATGGCCATTTTGGGAATTTAACCGCAACATAGTCAAGTGCCGGTTCAAATGCGGCATAGGTTTTACCTGTAACTGCATTTATGATTTCATCAAGTGTGTAGCCTATTGCAATTTTTGTCGCAACTTTTGCTATAGGATAACCTGTAGCCTTTGATGCAAGTGCCGATGAGCGTGACACACGAGGGTTAACTTCGATAACCGCATATTCAAAAGATGTTGGGTGCAGTGCGAATTGGCAGTTACAACCACCCTCAACTCCAAGGGCTTCTATGATGTTTATAGCCGCTGTTCTTAGCATTTGGTATTCTTTATCCGATAAAGTTACGGCAGGTGCTATGACTATGCTATCGCCTGTGTGTACGCCTACAGGGTCAAAGTTTTCCATAGAGCAGATTGTAATGGTGTTATGCGCGCCGTCTCGAATTACTTCAAACTCAATTTCTTTCCAACCGGCAATACTTTTTTCTACAAGGATTTGAGTAATTGGAGAAAGTGCAAGTCCGTTTGCAGCAACTTCAAATAACTCTTCCTCGGTATCGACAATACCGCCGCCTGAACCGCCTAGGGTAAACGCAGGCCTAATGATTACGGGATATTCTATTTCTTTTGCAAACTCTGCAGCATCTTCTACATTTGTAACAACTTTTGAAGGAATACAAGGCTCGCCTATGCTCTCCATTGTGTCCTTAAAGATTTGTCTGTCCTCTGCCTTGTCTATAGTCTCAGGGGAAGCACCCAAAAGTTTTACTCCATTTTCTTCTAAAAATCCTTCTTTTGCAAGTTGCATAGAAAGAGTAAGACCTGTTTGTCCACCAAATCCTGAAAGTATGCTGTCGGGTTTTTCTTTTTTAATTATTCTCTTAATTGTTTCTATGTTAAGTGGCTCTATATAAATTCTATCAGCCATTGCATTATCTGTCATGATAGTTGCAGGGTTAGAGTTTACGAGGACTATTTCAATACCGTCGTCTTTTAGCGCACGGCAAGCTTGAGTTCCCGCATAGTCAAACTCTGCCGCTTGACCTATAACTATTGGGCCTGAACCTATAACAAGTACCTTTTTTATGTCTTTATTTAGTGGCATAATTAACCCTCCATCATTTTAAAGAATTCGTCAAACAAGAACGCTGTATCCATAGGGCCTGAGCTTGCCTCTGGGTGGAACTGGCAAGTAAATGCGGGGAAGTTTTTGTATCTTACGCCCTCACAAGTCTTGTCATTTACATTTATAAACAGCTCACTTGCAATTTTCTCATCGATTGTATCGGACATAACCGCATAGCCGTGGTTTTGGCTTGAGATATACACCCTGCCCGTTTCTGTATTTTTAACAGGCTGATTGGCGCCTCTGTGTCCGTATTTAAGCTTAGTTGTCTTAAATCCGTTTGCAAGAGCTAAAAGTTGGTGGCCTAGGCAAATTCCAAAAGTCGGAATATTAAGCGCCATTATTTCTTTAAGATTATTTATAACCTCAACATTTTCTGCAGGGTCACCAGGGCCGTTAGAAAGCATTATGCCGTCTACATTCATAGCTTTAATCTGCTGTGCTGTAGTGTTATGAGGACAAACAACGACATTTGCGCCTCTGTTTTCAAGCTCTCTATAGATATTCATTTTATAACCAAAGTCCATAAGTGCGATTTTCTTTGTCTTTGTGTCGTCTGTTTTTTCTTCAAACGCTTTAACAGAAACACTCTCAACCGCCTTTTGTACTTTATAATTTTTAATTTTATCAAAATCGGCGTTTTTAGGGTCTGTTACTATAGCGCCGTTCATTACTCCGCTTTCACGAATAATTTTCGTCAGTGTTCTTGTGTCTATTCCGCAAAGACCGATGACGCCCTTTTCTTTAAAAAAGGTGTCTAAGTCCCCGTCACATCTAAAATTGGAGGGAACTTGACACCATTCTTTTACAATATATGCACATGGACCGATAACATCGCCCTCAAAATCAGCGGGAATAACGCCGTAATTTCCAATAAGTGGAAATGTTTGAACAACGATTTGCCCGAAATAGCTTTTATCTGTAAGCGTTTCGAGGTATCCTGTCATTCCTGTTGTAAAAACAACTTCAGCAGTAATTTCGCCACTTTTACCAAATGACTCACCGCTAAAGACTTTTCCGTTTTCCAAAACTAAATACGCCTTACTCATTAATACATTCTCCATTTCTCATTAATTTAAACTTTAAGCACAATACATACTAAATAGATTATACCAAACTTTTAAGCATTTTAACACCCAAAATCCCAAAAAAAGACATCACCCGTCAAAAATTTTCATTTAGATGGTGAAGCCTCCTCATTTATTTGTGCTTATCTCAAGAGATTATACGCTAAATAGTGTCATTTGTCAACAGTTTTTTTATAGATTCATCTTTAAATATCGCCTTGCAAAGATTTTTGATAGATGGGTTATATTCACCCGTAGTGTCTACATTATAAGTCGGAACTGGAAGCGATGGCGGTGTATACTGCGGTGTTTTGTCTTCGTCTATATCGTTTTGGACGCTGTCGCCATGAAAATAAACTCTGGATTTATCCGAATTTCCACGGCTTTTGTAGCGCTTAAATGCAAGCTTTTTATCAACATCACAAATTATAAAGGACATATCGCAAATTTCTTCAAAGCCACTTAACATATAAACCCACACCTTATGCTGAAATGCCGCCTCTATTATCAGCGATACATTGTTTTTTAATAATGATTTTACAGTGTCAAAAAATATGTTGGTTACGGTGAGGTTTGTGTCGGGTGAAAGATTGTCGTGTTTATCTTCCATTGTGTGTACATAGCCCTCCTTAATTTTATCCCTGCTGATCATTTGCATATGAGAGAAGTCGGAAAATTTTTGCGCTAAAGTAGTTTTACCGCTACCTGGTCTACCTGTAACAATTATTAGATATGGTTTTTTCATGCTTACCTCTAAAAAGGATAGTTCACAGCTTTCGCTACAAACTATCCTTAAATTAACTAAAATTATTTATTCTCGTCTTTTTTCTCGGGTGGTGGGCCCATTTCTACTTTTGGCCATGGGTTTGGTGTGTGGTTTCCGCCTCTTGCCCATTTTAGATACTCAAGAGCATGAAGTTGACCTGTCATCTCCCAATCTCTGCCGTATATTGGGTCATGATAACCCTCAACGCAAACTGTACCCTCATAGCCGTTTTGATATAGAGTAAAGAATACTTCTCTCCAGTCTGTATCACCAAAACCAGGTGTTCTCATGTGAACAAAGTTTTTGTGTCCTACAATACCGAATTTTTTAATTTGATCCCACTCTATTGTAGCGTCTTTGCCGTGTACGTGTTTGATTTTATGTACCCACTCTTTAAGATTTGGTAGTGGATCGATAAGTTGTCCCATTTGGTGAGCTGGTTCCCACTCTAGTCCCATGTTTTCAGCAGGAACTTCATTAAACATCATTTCCCATGCTTTTGGGTTAAATGCGATGTTGCAAGTAGCTTTATTCCATGTGCCGTTCATTGGGCAGTTTTCAAACAAAATCATAACGCCTTTATCTGCAGCATATTTTGTAAGCTCGCCGAATACTTCTTTAAATCTTGGCATAGCAGCCTCAACTGACTCGCCTTCAATAGCACCTGCAAAAGTACAAACTTTATCTGTACCAAATAGATGAGCTGCATCTATAACTGATTTAAGCTCTGCTAAGTGGCTTTCGTTTTGTAGTGGGTTACAAAATAGTCCAAATGTAGGTATGATAGCTTTATCGCCTACGATATCTTTCATTTTTTTAGCATATTCTGCTAAATCTATTCCGCCAAGTTCCATGTGAAAGTTTGGTGAAATAGCTTCAAATCCTGCGTTAACAAGATGTGGAGCCCATTCTAAACTAAATCTACCCGGCACACAAGTACCAATTTTAATCTCTTTCATAGTAAATCTCCCTTTTATTATATAATTATTACATAAAAATGATATCACGCAAAGCAAATATTGTCAATTAAATCTTAAAAAGTAGTAAAAAATTATTATAAAGTTGTAGGAATATCGCTTTCGTAATCTACACCGGCAATTCCAAATCCAAACAGTCCGTCAAAATCACCATGAAAACCGTCTAAATCTGTAAGTTTCGCTATGTTGTCGTCGTTTATTATATTCCACGCATTCATGACTTCTGTTTGAACGTCTTCACGCATTTCCCAGTCGTCCATTCTAACATAGCCGTCATCATCAATTTCCACTTCGTTTTTGCCGTAGCCTTTAAATAGTCTGTACATTTGCTCAATACAGTGCTCGTGAAGGCCTTTTTCTTTCATTACTTTGTAAAGTATTGAAATATATAAAGGAACAACCGGTATTGCACTGCTTGCCTGTGTTACAAGCGCTTTATTGACAGCGACAAAGCTTTTACCATTTAATTCTTTAAGGCTATCATTTAGTGTGTCTGCAGTTTCTTTAAGATGTTTTTTAGCCTGTCCTATAGTACCGTTTAAATAAATTGGATGGGTAACTTCAGGTCCTAAGTAAGAATATGCCATGGTGACAAAATCATCGGCTAAAAGACCTTTCGCCTTTAAGTCATCAACCCAAAGCTTCCAGTCTTCTCCTCCCATGACTTTTACAGTTTCCACTACCTCATCTTCATTTGCAGGGTCAAAACTTGCATCTACTATTTTGCTTGTGTCAAGGTCAATTGACTTGTTGTTAAACGCTGTGCCTATGGGTTTTATTACCGATTTAAAGCTCTCTCCCTCGTCTGTGACTCTTTTAGGTGATGCAAGGCTGTACACGAGCATATCGATTTTTCCCATGTCTTTTGCAATGATTTCAGAGATTTCATCTCTTGTCTTTTTTGAAAAAGCATCGGCGTTTATTGTTTTAGCATAAAGCCCATCATTTTGAGCCTCGATTTCAAAAGCCCTGTTGTTATACCAACCGGCAGTTGCAGTGCGTCTTTCTGAAGGTTCTTTTTCAAAAGACACGCCTAAAGTCATTGCGCCACTGCCAAAGGCAAGCGAAATTCTTGATGCAAGCCCATAGCCTGTTGAGCAGCCTAATACCAATACTTTTTTTGCGCTGTCAATTTTTCCTGCACTTTTTACATATTCAATCTGGTTTTGAACATTTTTCTGACAGCCTAGTGGATGTGATGTTGTGCAAATAAAGCCTCTTTTTTTCTGTTTAATTATCATAATATTCCCCTTTTAAGTTGTTTCGACTTTTTCGTCGAGTTTTTTAACTGATTTTGAAAAGCATACTGCAATAAATGCCGTGGCAAAAATCACAATATTTAATATAAACGGTAGACTGCGGTCTATTGATGACAGCCAGCCTATAAACACGCCAAAAGGCGAGGTTATGCCTATCATTAACATATAGAGTATGGCACTTACACGTGCCCTTTCTTTTTTATCGACAAATCTTGCGCTTAAAGAATCTTTTCTAGGTGCAATAAATGCCGTGCACACCGCACTGATAATAGCGTAAAGCACTATAAATTCAGGTTTATTAACCGGTGCAAATATTAGTAGTAAATTATTTATTATAAAAAGACCATAGCCTATCGGCATGATAATTCTATAAGCCTTCTTGTTAAGCTTTCCTTGTACCGTAAACATGAGTATTAGCATAGAGGCGGCGGTAATCATTTGAAAAATTGCAAGCGAGCTTGTAGGAAGCATTAATTCCTGTGTAACATAAAGCCCATAAAACAAGTCTGTTGCCGATTTAGTAACATTTGTCACAAGCATGACAAACAAGGCAAACCTCATTTGAGGGGATTTTACAACGCTTAAAAATACATCTTTATATCCTGCGATAAGTTTAATTACAGGAACATGCTTTGTTTCTTCCATGCGTATTAAACCTTGTTTTGTTTCATTTCCTTTTGTAAAGAGGAGTAAGAATTTAATTGTCATAGAAACAAAAGAGAACAAGTATAAAATTCTAACAATGAAAACGGGGTCAAAGTTATCCATCAAAATAAACGATATCGGTGCAACAAATACGGAAAGCACCGAGGCTATGTTTATCCAAGAATACGCATACACAAGGTCATCGGGTTCGCTGTCTTCGACCAAAAGCGCGCCCCAGCTTATGTTTGACACCTGCCACACACTGTTTAAAATTGCAGCGGCTAAAAACCACCAAAAATTTTGTGCAAACGCCCATACTAGACATGGCGTCGACCATGAAATTAAATCGGCGATAAAAGTAGTTATTCTTCTTCCAAATTTATCGGTAAAAACACCGCCAAAAAACGATGCAAACACCTGCACTATCATGCCAATTGTTGTAATTAGACCAATTTGCAAATCGTTTACACCTAAGCTGTTCATAAATACGGTGATAAACGGCGCATAAAGACTAAAAGGTATAAACCACAAAGGCTCTGTCAAAATACAGATTTTAGGGTTGCCCTTTAGCTTTAAAATATAATTAATCATCGGGTTTTGCTTCATTTAATACCCTCTTTTCATGTGGTTTCTATGCTTGGACTTGAAGAAATTTGTTTTGCAACAACTACAAGTCTGCCGTTTGTAGAACTGTATTCACAAGTTGAAAGTGAAATTAGTTTATCGCCAAACTGCGCACTCACACCTGTGTCGTACTCTTCTAGATTTTTAATTCCATTTATGTATTCATCAAACTGCTCTTGTGTGTCAAGATGTATGTACTGATAATACGGGAAACCGCTGTCTGGCATGTCCACCGTCCTAAAAACAGAGATAATTTGATATGTTTCAAAATTTTCAAGCGTGTCAAACTGTATTATGTTGTACTCATCATAAAAACTCTTGTCCAAATACTTATCTAAATCACCAAACATTGCGCCAGTAATCATGTTGTGTCCATGGAGCAGAAGGTTGTTTGAGTAATTAAGCACGCAAGCTTCATCAATGTACGGCACACCGTTGTCGTCGTATTCTTTATAGAAATTTCTTGTAAGGTAATAATCGGGCGAAGAAACGGTTTGCATGATTGGGTAATCAACACTTGTTCCCTCAATTTTTAGCCAAGCTACAAAATCAGAATTTGAATTAATTAAACTTTCATACTTTTCGGAAGGTGTAATCGTTATAATTTCGACATCCTCAGGAACTGATTCCATGTCATCGATTTCAGGCGTCTCCACAACCATATCGGAAATGTCTTCAAAAGTTTGCGCACTTTCGGCGTTTTTCATCATTTCACTGATAATGAAATATGCCGAAACCGCAAAAGCGATTATAAAAAATATTAGAACTATCCACCATACAATTTTTTTAATGCTTTTTTTAGGCTTTTCTTCCTCTAAAATTACAGAGTCACCAAAATAAAAATCGTCTGAAGCTTTCACTTTTGTACGTTTATTATCTGCATATCTGTTTTGTGTTTTTGTTGTACTTTTTTTATCATAAGAAGGTTTAGAATTATTGTACCTTTTCCCTGCCATATCATTACTCCCCATTTATCAAAATTTAATCTCAAAATTCATTTTAATACAGCTAATGGTAAAAGTCAAATAAAAGATTTTTATACAATTACTTCTTTTGGTGAAATAACAGAAATTTTAGTGAATTTTTTTATACAATTTAATCATTTTTACCAAATAATATTTGTTGTATTTTAGGCTTGAATTACTTAGTTTTTCATGCTATAATTTCAGTGGTTAAAGATATCAATATAATGGAAAGGTAAATGATATGCGTTTTTTCATGAGAATATTAACAGTTTTTCTGTTTTGTTTTGTATGTGTATTTTCATCTGTTGCACTTAGTGATAGCGACGGAAAAATTAATATTGAAAATGACATTGATACAGATTTTTTAGTGGACTATATTGAAGAAGATGGCCCTGTTTATTTGGTATTGTTTTTTAGCCTAACCTCAGACGACGGGTTTTTCATGCTTGATGACATAGCAAACAGCAATTTAATACAAGACGAAGACATAAATATCGTTGCCGTGGATATCTCAAGTTCCGATGAAGAAATTTACAACACATTTATATCAATTTACGAAAATACAAATATTACATTTACTCAAGCAAGCAAAGCTTTAGCCGAGCTATTTGCCTCTAAGGTTGAGCTTGAGGGCAATTTAATAACTTATCCAATTTCGGTAATAATTGACCCTCAGTTTAAAATCAGACATGTATTAAACGGATACAAAGGGCCCGACGCAGTTTTAGAATTAATTGAAGAAATTAAAATTGAAAATGAAACTGCAAAACAGCTTTGGGCTACATCAAGCACCGATAAAGGTGTTAATTTAAGATGGAGGACAAGCCCTGATGTGAGCTCGTACACCGTTTATAAGGCCTTGACTGCAGACGGTGAATACTTGCCGGTTTTCACTACATACGACAATAAAGTTTCTGCTTTTACCGACAGCGATGTGTTGGCAGGCGACAAGTTTTATTATAAAATTGGCAGCACAAAGCTTACCGCAGACGACACTTTACATACAGAAGAAACCGAAAATTTAGAGGTAGAAGTAAGATTATCCACCCCATCAAACTTGGAATTATCAAAAAAATTAAACAATCAAATTTTAATTTCTTGGGATTATTCTGAAAACATTGAGTCGTACTTTATATATAAAAGCCCTACTCCTGCCGGTAATTTTGTCTTATATACGGAAATCAGTGGCGAAAATACCACTTTTACAGACCAGACCGAAAACGGCGAAGCTTATTATAAAGTCAAGGCTTTTGATGGAAGAAATTTCAGTAAAATTGCTTATCCCATATATTCTTTTAAACCTTCGGCCACTCTCAAATAATTTTATTAATCAGGGGTTAATTTTGACTGTTGTATTTTTTATTCGGTCAAAATTAACCCTCTTTTTTATGGAGGAAACATGGTAAAAACACTTATTACTTTTGAAGATGCAAGCAAAATAATTAATAATTACGACTTAGGTAAACTTATCACCCTTACCCCTATAGAGCATGGAAATGTCCAGACAAACTACAAATGCATCTGTGAAAAAAGCTATGCAGTTTTAAGAATTTACGAAAACCGCGAATATAATTCCATCCTGTTTGAGACGGATATTTTAAAACAAACATCGGATAATGGATTTAAATGCCCTATGCCCTATACTAAAAACAGCGGTGAAATAATCGGCGAAATTAATGGAAAAAACTATGTACTGTATGAATTTATCGAGGGTGAGCACATTGAAAACCCAAGCGATATTCAAAAAACTGAACTTATAGAAACCGTTGCAAAATTTAATATTGCAACAAAAAATATTCGCAGCAAATATGAAAAATACAGAATGAATTATGATGTAGATTTTTGCAGGGAGTTTGCGACAGTTAGAGCCCGTGAAATTAATGACGAGAATGCATATAAAAAACTGAGTTGGTATTTAAGAGAGCTCGAAAACTTAGAGCTTCCAAAAGAGATGGCAAAATCTATTTGCCATGGAGATTTTCACTTTACAAATTTACTGTATAAAAATTCGAAATTTAACGGATTAATTGATTTTGATGATGCAAACTATACCTACGCCTGCTTTGATTTGGTTTGTCTTTTAGACCCATTTGGCAAAAATGGCTTTGATTGGCATAATTATGAAAGCTTTTCAGAGCATGACGAAGTGTTCGATTTTTCAAAGGCTAAACGGGTATTAGAAAAATATTTAAAAATAAATCCTTTCAAAGAAGTAGATTTAGAGCATATTTTTGATGTTTTAGCATTATCTGTGCTGATAGATTGCCTGTGGTTTTTTGACAGAGGTAACGCAAACGATTTTTTCGAAAAAAGAAAAATTGAATATCTGAAAAATCTTGGTCGTGATAAATTTAATCAAAACATCTTATAATTTGATAAAAATTTCTTGAAGTTAATCTAAACTTGTGGTATAATAATCTAGTTAATTTCTACATAATTTTTTTAGGAGTAAGATGATGATTAATAGTAAAAGAATTTTAGCATATTTTATTTGTTTAATATTAATAATAAGCACAGGCGTTTTTTATGCTTCGGCAGAGGTTACTGCAGAAGAAGGCGAAGAACCCACAATTCACAATCAGGGTGGTACTCAAGAGAGTAGCAGTGAGGATGAAAATTCAGATAGCAGTGAGTCAAGTGACACAGAGGAAGACTCTGATACTGCAGAGCAAGTTGGCCAGACTTCCGAAGACGACAGTGCTACTACAGACACTCAAACTCAAGGCGATGACGCAAGTGCAGAAGGCGAAGCCGGTACAGATGAAGTTCCTGTTGACAGCGATTTAGAGCTAGACGACAGCACTGATTCTGCGGTTGAAATCATAGAAACAGTAAGCTCTAGCAAGCAAAGCGGAAGCCTAAACGAAACTATCAGTTTAGTTGGATACGCTAGTATAGGACTTGGTGTAATAGGAATTATATCTGTTATATGGTGGAGTCTTGCTGGAAGAAAAAAAAAGAAAACTCCCGAAGCCATAGCGTACGAAGAAGTCGGAAAAGCGGAGGCAAGAAACAGGGCGCAAGCAAATACAAACGAAAAAGCACCTAAAACAACTTACAATGACAGTTTTAACTATGATAATATAACACCTACACCCACAAAACGTCCACCGACAACTACGCAAAGAGCACAAACACCAACTGCCAATGTGCGAAAACCTGCACCGGGCACGCCTCAAAGAAGGGCTCCACAGGCAAGTGTTCAAAGGCCGACTGCCACAAAACCTGCGGCAAGACCTCCGAGGGACACAAAATATGACACCGATGAAATCTTAAAAGAAATTTTAGGTAAGAAGAAATAAAATAATAGTAAGTTAAATAAAAATGAGCCGAGCAGTTTTGCTCGGCTCAGACTGTTAATAAACCTCTGTTAGGAAAAAAGTTGCACAAATGGGTAGGCGTAAGGAAACTTTTTCTATCGCAAAAACTTTCCTCTTTTGCCCTTTTAGGGCAAAATTCACCTTCAAAAATGCTCTTCTAAGGCAAAAGATTTCGTTTTCTGCGGAAAACGCCTTAGGGCTCAGCCCTAAGTACCCGAAATTTTTTGAAAAAAATTTATTAAAACTTTTATTAATTGTCATTATGGCGAAATGCCATGGTTTTTTGACACGATGAGCCGAGCAGTTTTGCTCGGCTCATTTATTATACCTATCATAAATTCAAAAGAATTTATTTTACAAATTTCTCTACTACTTCTACCAATTCTTTGGCAGAGGGTTTGCAAACCTGCGCATCTACACCCAAGGTTTCACCTTTATGTAAAATTTCATCGTTTACAAGAGATGAAAAGAATACTACAGGTAATTTCTTAAATACAGGGTCGGTTTTTACGTTTTTGGTGAGAGTATATCCGTCCATTATGGGCATTTCAATGTCGGTAATTAAAATATTTGCCATCTGAGTAAACTCTTCGCCAAGCTCGCTCTTTAGCGCTAACAGATAATCAAACGCTTCTTTACCGTTTACAAAATGTTTCACATTCTCATAGCCTGCGGCGGTTAGTATTGCCTTAATTTTTTGTGCGATAAGTGCAGAGTCTTCGGCAAATAAAATGTGCTTTTCTGTGGATACCTTCATATGTGGCTCATAACTTTCGGCAGAAAGATACGAAATACCAAGGCCTGTTTCCATGACTATGCTTTCAAAGTCAAGCATAATTAATATTCTTCCGTCGATTAAAAAACCGCCGGTGGTGATTTTTTCTAAATCGTCATTGCCGTCACTGCCCATGTCTTCCCATCTTAACGTGCGTATTCCCTCTACGCTGTCTACTAAAAACGCAATATTAATTCCGTTAAATTCGCATAGCAGTGCAAGAGGTTTTTCGGGAAGGTCGGAATTTCTATTTTCAAGCACACAGGCTAAGTCGATTACAGAGGTAATTGTATTTCTAATATTTGATACACCAAGCACCTCCGGCTTTCTATGAGGCATGCCAATTATTTCATCAAGTTGTACTATGCCCTTGAGCTTAAGCACGTTTATTCCATAGTATTTTCCGTTAACTTTAAATTCCATGACTCCAAGTTCGCCACTGCCAGTAGCGATTAATATATCATCCATAATTACCTCCAAAAGTTTTACTACTTACTATTATACAATAAATTAAGCCGATGTAAATAGCAATATGTTATTTTAATAATAAATATCTAAAAATTCTTCAAGCGCCAAGCCATCTTGTTTTACTTCGAGTGCGGCTTCTATTCCTATATATCTAAAATGCCACGGGGTAAAAGATTTACCTGTGATATCTTCCTTACCTTTTGGGTATCTCAAAACAAATCCGAAATTTGCAGCATTTTCATTGAGCCAGATGTATTGAGCGCTGTTTTGAAACTCTTCATTTGTCAATCCCTCATGTGAAAAGTCTATGCTAAGGCCTGTTGGATATTCACTGTACGGGTCATTGCTGTCAAATTCTTCATACGCCTTAGTGATTACAAGGTCTACCCCATCTTCCTTTGCAAATTCTATCATGCTGTCAAGGGTTCGCCTTATTCTGGTATCGACAGAAAAGTTTTGGAAATCGTATAGGTCTACACTAAAATCTTCGGGTAAAGCAGTGCTTTCATTTACTACGATATGCTGCCAAGCGTGAAAATCTTCACCGCCTATAAGTCCAGACAAGTCGTCATCATCGGCAGTGTTTGATAAATTCATAAACGCCGCCGCCAAATAAAAAAGCACCACGCACACCATAATCATTCTAAGCGTTTTTCCGTTGCGTTTTTTTGCTTCAATCCTAGTTTTTCTGCTTTCTTCTCGTAATCTGTCAAGATGCAAACTCATTAAAGTATTTCTCCGTTATTAATTTTTGCGGCAGTCTTAAGTATTTGAGAATAAATAGTTGCGACAACCTCGTATAAATCTTCGGGAATATTTGCGCCTACATCTAACATGCACAGCATAGACGCCACGCTGTCGTCCCTGTATACGGGTATGCCCCTTTGTTCTGCGACATTGATTATCCTCTCGGCCGTGTCGCCGTATCCGCAGGCAATAACCACAGGAGCCATGTCTTGCTCTACGTTATATTTAAGGGCGACTGCCTTTTGGTCTTTACTCTTATTTTTAAATTCTGACATCAACACCCATCCTTTTATATGGTAAAGACTTAAACACTTCCATTAAAGAGCGCGGTCTTTCCAAAGTATCAAGCTTTGTTCTTCCAAGTTTATAGTCTATTCCGACTAAATCTTTTGAGAGTTCGGTTATCATGCTCTCAAATTTTGGGCCGTATCCTGTAGGACAATAAAGATTAAAATCTACAGTTTTATTATACACAAAAATTTCTGCTTCAAAGCGCCCCATAGTTTCTATGTCTATTACAAGTAGAAAATGTTTACCTTCGCTTACGCCATCGGGCATGTCTTTTTCATCACTTTGCGGATTTATCCAAATCTCTGCAAACGCCCTTGTGTTATCAAACAGAACAGGCAATACAAAGTGAAGAAGTGGCGTAAAATTGCAAGGCGAGGAAAGCAGGCTGTGTATTATCATGTCTACCTTAGCGCTGTCGGCGGCATTTTGCTTTTGCGACTGATTAAAAACCATCTTAATTAGTGCGTCCATTACCCTGGAATTTTGCGCATCTGTAGTAGATATAGGCAAAGTGCCCGAATTTAGCTGGTTTGAAAATTTTGCGACAAGCTCCATAAGCTCTTTTTGCTCTGCCGGTGTAATAGTTTGCCTTAATCTATAGACAGATTCATTAAAGAAATTATAATTATCATTAAATCTTGAGAGATTATACATCATGATAGACACAACTTTACTCATTTTTGATGAAAATAATATACTTCCCTCTATCTGCTTTATAAGCGATAGCACCTCTTCTTTAAGGCCTGCTATGTTAAAGCTTGTTTCATTGCTATTTTTAAATTTTGCAATAAGCTCGTCTAGTTTTGCCGAAATTGACGGGCTTGATGTTAAATTTTGCTTTAGATACATCATAGAGTTTACAACAGAATCTAAAATTTCTTCCCTGCTCATCAAGTTATTTATGGATTTTAATAGATTGGCAATATGCAGTTGAGTGGTTTGAGAGTTTTTATATGTGTCGCTAAGCGTTCTTAAAAAATCGAAAAAATCGCCTCTAAACATAGTAAAAGACTTTTCTTGCGACATTAACTCGTTTTTAATTTGATTTTCATTTATAAGTAAATCTTTAAAAATTTGCTCAAGCTCAGGTGTCATAGCCTTATTATTTGCAGGCAAAAGCTTAAACATTTCTTCAAGTAAAAAAATATTTTTAAGATAAGATACCGCAACGGCAGGGTCTTTGAGCATGTTTAATAATACCACCGGTGTATCACTGTTTTGTTGATTGGTGGTATTGTGTTTTAAAATTTCACTTTGATTATGCGTTTGAACCACTTTCAAAGGGTCGGAAATATTGAAAGGGCTTACAGCATCCATGCCCGGTTTTGGTAAGACAATTTCATTTCTGTTGACCAAAGGGGTGGTAACTTTTAAAATATCAGGCAAATTTTTCTACATCCTTTTAAATTTTATTATACAAAAATAGACTTTCTCACTTATAGTTATACCATAAAATAAAAAAAATGAAAGATTTTTTTTATAAACTATTGCGTTTTTTTGAAAAAATGAGATAATAGAAGCTAGAGAAGTATAAATTTGTATACAGATAAGGACGGTGCACTTTATGCAAACTGTAACTCCAGGCATGGAAGCTATGCTTGAAACCTTTATTTATGAAACAGAAACCATGCTTGAACAGCTAGACGAAATTTTACTTGAGTCTGAGCGTTCAAAAAATTTAACAAATGATAATATTAATAATATTTTCAGAATCACTCATACCATTAAGGGGTCTGCTGCTATGATGGATTTTGATGCAATCTCCTCGCTCTCTCATGCGATGGAAGATGTATTCTTCGTTTTAAGAGACGATCCTGATAAGCTTAATTTGGTGTTTGATGAGCTATTTGATTTACTCTTAGACGGCTCTGATTCTCTAAAGGCAGAGATTGATGTAATAAGAAATTCCACAGAGTTTGAGCCAACAGATTTTTCTGAACTTGAAGAGGCCTTAAAACTTCTGTCAAGAAAATTAAAAGGCGAAGAAGGCTTAGATAGTTCTACTGAGACAGCAGGAGACGCTGTAAATGAAGAAGACACAAAAGGTTTAGTTAAAATTAAAGTCTTTTTTGAAGACGACTGCCAAATGGAAAACATGCGTGCCTACATGCTTAAAAATCAGCTTTTAAC
This sequence comes from uncultured Eubacteriales bacterium, assembly GCA_964370635.1. Lineage (GTDB taxonomy): Bacteria > Bacillota > Clostridia > Oscillospirales > Acutalibacteraceae > SIG603. The sequence continues at coordinate 25,498 of CAYJJU010000006.1, forward strand.
TTGCTGTGACAAAGTTTTATCCGTTCCGGCAGAGCCTGAAAATGATGCGTCCTCCAGTGCGTATATTATAGAGCACGGTTTGCTTCTTATGTGCAAACCCATGGCAGACACAAACGAGGAATTAATTTTAAATATTGAAGAATTTTTAAATATCAAGTCTTATGAAATACTTGCCGAAGAAGAAGTTGAGTCTACTCCGAAAGAAGCCTCGCCCAAGGCCGGTAGTTTACCTGCTGCAAGCAGTGCTCCCACTCCGGCAAAACAGGCAGCAAATAATGCCGCAACTGCAAAGCTTAACAGCGCAAAACAGAGTTTAATCAGCGTAAAGCAGGAAAAACTTGACCATTTAATGGACTTAGTCGGTGAGCTTGTAACTGCCGAATCCATGGTAGTTAGAAATCCAGATTTAAAGGGATTAAAACTTGATAATTTTGCAAAATCGATAAGAGAGCTTAGAAAACTTACAGACGAGCTACAAGACGTTGTCATGTCAATAAGAATGGTTCCGCTATCAGGCACTTTCCTGAAAATGGAGCGCATTATTCGTGACATGTCCAAAAAGCTCGGTAAAAAAGCTCAGCTTGAAACCTCCGGCGGTGACACAGAAATCGACAAAACTATTTCTGATTTAATAGTTGACCCGCTTATGCATATGATTAGAAATTCAATGGACCATGCCATTGAGCTCCCTAATGACAGGGTACTTGCAGGAAAACCTGAAATGGGCACGGTATCCTTGTCTGCTAAAAATGTCGGAAGTGAAATTCATATTTACATTGAAGACGACGGCAAAGGCCTTGATGCCAAGGCGCTGCTCGCAAAGGCCGCTAAAAACGGAATGCTTACAAAACCTGAGTCTGAATACACAGAAAAAGAAGCATATAATCTTATTATGGCGGCAGGTTTTTCAACCAATACCGAGGTAACTGAGTTTTCAGGCAGAGGCGTTGGAATGGACGTCGTGCGTAAGAATATTGAACAAATAGGCGGCTCGATTTCAATAGACAGCAAGCTTTCAAAAGGAACCAAATTCACGATTAAAATCCCTCTAACGCTTGCAATTGTCGATGGAATGAATATCTCTGTGGGCGAAACTGTTTTCACAGTCCCAATTTCTGCTATCAAGCAGTGCTTTGAGATTACAGATAAAAATCAAATTACACAAAATGCCGACGGTTCAGAAATGATAATGATTAGAGGCGAGTGCTTCCCTGTAATGCGCCTACATAAAGTGTTTAACTATGAATCTACCGTTAAGGACACAATGGACGGAATTTTCATTCAAGTTGAGGGCGCTAATATGAGTTCATGCATATTTGCAGATGCACTGCTTGGTGAGTATCAAGTGGTTGTAAAACCCTTCTCTTCCTTCTTCAACCGCTACAACTTAAAGGAAAAAGGTCTTTCGGGCTGTAGTATTTTAGGAGACGGAAGTATAAGTCTTATTATTGATACAAACAATTTACTGTCTAACAATTAAGGAGGGACTATAGTGAGCGAACAAGATAACTTATTGAATTTTAACGACGAAGAAGCAAGTGGCAGATATTTAATATTTTATATCGGAGATTTACTTTACTCGGTAAAACTTTCATATGTGTTAGGAATAATTCAAATACAAAATGTCACAAAAATTCCGTGTGTTGCGCCTTATGTAAGAGGAGCGGTAAATTTGCGTGGTAATGTTATACCTGTGGTCGACGCTAGGGTTAAATTTGGGCTTGACCCAAAGGTGTTTGATGCGAGGACCTGTATTGTTATATTAGAGATAGATAATGTTAATATTGGCATAGTGGTCGACACAGTTTGCGAGGTGTCTACAATAAAAAACACGCAACTAAGTACACCACCCAAAAATCTTGAATTTTGCAAGAGATATTTATCATCTGTTTTTGAAACCGAATTGGGACTTGTGCTTAATTTAGATTTTCACAAATTTTTCGATGATGATTTGGACACAGTGCGCATTTAAATTTTTGTAAAAAAAGGGGGGGTAGCCTTGCCGTCTATAATTAAGATGACAGATATGGAATTTACAGATTTATCCGTTTTTGTTAAAAAGAATTTCGGTCTTGATTTAAGTGCGAAAAAAGCGCTAATCGAGGGTAGATTGTCGAGCCTTTTACAAAATAAAGGATATAGCAATTTTACCCAGTTCTTAAATTTTCTAAAATTTAATCTAAACTCCCCCACCATTGATGAATTTTTAAATAAGATTACGACAAATTATTCTTTTTTTGGTCGTGAATTTCAGCATTTTGATTATTTGACAAAAAAAGTTTTGCCGTTTTTCGAGGCAAACAATAAATTTAATTTAAGAATTTGGAGCGCCGGTTGCTCTGGAGGACAAGAAGCATACACTATAGCCATGTGCATAGACAAATATTTTAGCCCTAAAAAGCATTTGTTTAATGTAAAAATCTTTGCAAGCGATATTTCAAATGAGGTTTTGCAAAAGGCTTCAAAGGGAATTTTTTCGACCGCCGAGATAAACTCACTCCCTGCCACTTGGCAGATGGAATATTTTAAAAATCAAGGCGTTGATAAACATAAAGTTTCTGATAATATAATTAAATCGGTAGAATTCAAGCCACAAAACTTGATGAATAATTTTAATCAAAACTACATGTTCGATGTAATCTTTTGTAGAAATGTTATGATTTATTTTGACAGAGACACTGCTTTGAATTTGGTAAATAAGTTTTATAGTGTAACAACTCCGGGTGGTTTTTTCTTTACAAGCCATTCAGAAGTGCTAGATAAAAAACTTATTAAATACAAATATAACGAACCTTCTATTTACCAGAAAATATAAAAAAGTCAGCCAATTGGCTGACTTTTTTTAATGCCTCGGTGCGTTTCTGATTTTTACTACGGCGCTTATCAGTGCTCCCATTATAAGTTTTGAGTCTATTTCTTCCTCAAGTTTTAAGCCTTTATCCCTGTCTGCCACGACGTATTTTGGAGGAAGATGCGACAAGGCGTAAGCCGCAATATCACACTTGCACCTGTCACAGTTACAACAGTTAAATCTTTTTATGACTTGGTCGATATACTTTACAACTAAGCTTTCCATGATATTTAAGGTCGCATAACTGCTCTTAGTCGAGTTTTCGTCTTCCCTTGCAAAAAGCTTGCTTCTAAGGGCCGCCAAAATATCGTCTTCATCTACTACCATTTCTTCGTGTATTATCGGTTTTTCTCCGTCGTATTCTGAGGTAAAAGGATTGCTTTTAAGCGCAGGTAAAAGCCTGTTAAACAACATGTCTTTGCCGCTTTCATTTGTAGCCATCGTTAAATCAACCTCCTTTTAATAAGTTCATCTACAAGTCCCAAATAATCTCCTATTGCTTTATTTTTAGGAATACTTTTTGTGACATTTGTTTGCCTTACTGTGGTGGCATCGCTTACTATATTGCTGTGCCTAATTTTTGTGTTTAAAATAGGAATATTCATTTTTTCGCTAATATCTTTTAAAACTTCGGCCGCACTCTTGCTTAGGCGCTCTCTTTCGTAAAAACGCACTAGCAATATTCCTGCTATGCTTAAGTCTTTATTAAATAAATCTTTTACCCTTGAAATTGTTTCATGCACCTTGATTGTACCCATGAGGCTGTATCCGTCGGGTAAACTTGGTATGATTACGACGTCAGAGGCTACCAGTGCGTTTATAGACATAAGTCCAAGCTCCGGCGGTGAGTCGATGAGTATATAGTCATAAACAGGCCTTAAAGGGGCAAGGAGCGCTTGTAACAGCAAATGGTTATCTTTACCTGTAAATTCACTCTCTATGCTTTTTAGAAGGTCGTTTGCGGGAATAATTTCTGTGACATTTGATTTTTGAATTGCATCTCTGTCCTTTGCCTTATGTTTTAGAACATCATAGACAGTGGGTTTAGAGATAGTATCCGCACCAAAACCCGCCGATAAATGCCCTTGCGGATCAAAATCAATACACAATACTTTGTAATTTTTACTTTGCAAAATTGCTGCGATAACGTTGGTCGAAGTGGTCTTCCCCACGCCGCCTTTTTCGTTAATAAAAGAAATAACTTTAGCCATAAACTCAATTTCCCCTTATTTATTTAATAAAATTAATACTATTTTTAAAAATAGTATTGATAAAATACTTAAAAACATGTAAAATGATAATATCAAATTTACAAAGATTTTGCAAGCTCATATTTGTTAACTTTAATATGCGGAGGTTAAAACTATGGTAGAATTAAATGATTTTTTCACCGGCGCTTCTTGTGAGGTAAAAACAATAGGCAATCAGTTACTGCTTATTGGGGTAGTTAAAAAAATTGAAAGAAACGATCAGGTGACAATTGACATAGTATCAAAAGACGGAGAACCACTTCAATTTATTGAATATGGACTTCACGTTAAATTAGTTTTGAGAAAAAATAATAAATTTTTGGTTTTAGGTGGAGAGATGTATGCTTCAACTAAAACATTTTGGCGAATAATCAATATAAAAATTTTTCAAGACTCCGAAAGAAGAAAGTTCTTCAGGGTTTCAAGCTCTGCCTATGCACGTGCTGCAGATGCAACTGATGAAAACCTACAAAACACCCACGATATAAAGCTTATCGACATAAGCTTATCTGGTATGAAATTCTTTTGCGAGTATCCATTTAAAGCAAATGAAAAGGTTAATATTTTCAACTTATACTTAACTCCCGATTTACCACCGTTTGAGTTTTGCTGCGCTTTAGTAGCCATGGTGGAAACTGACTCAGGTTATGAGTGTAGAGGAAACTTTGTAGATTTATCCGAATTCACGGTCGACCTTCTTTGCAAGGCAATTTTTAAAATCGAAAGAGAAAATACTAAAAACAGAAACAAAAAAATAACAATTTAATTTTGTATTCATATATAAAATTAAACCCTATTAAACACAAGTGCTGTGACAAAATAGTTATCCCTATTTAATAACTATTTTATCACAGCGCTTTTTAACGTGGTAAGAGCGTATTAAAATTCTAAAACTCCTTTAGTAAAAGATTTAATCTTCATCACACCGGTATTTGTGTCAAAAACTTGAGTTCTACCGTAATCAAGACCTAAATCTTCTGCTAAAATAACGATATTTTTTTGCGATAAGATAGTTTTAACAGCTTCGATGTTTTTTTTGCCTACATTGCTGACTTCAGAATTTGCAAAAGTTTTAAACATTTGTGCTCCACCGGCAATCTTTGCAGTAAGTCTACCGGCGTTTCCACCCATTTTTACAATTTCTAAAATCATATTATTTATAGCCAAATCGGCAAAGCGATTTTCAGACCCTGAAACAACCTTATAATCTTTGCTAAAACCTAGCATTATATGCGCAAGACCGCCCACTTTTGTGAGTTTGTCATATAAACAAATCCCGATGCAAGACCCCAGTGCATAAGTTATAAGCGTTTCAGAGTTTTTAGCTACTTTAAAATCGGAAATTCCTACTACAATATTGTTCATTAATTTATCCCTAATGTCTCAAGCAGTTTTTGAAGTGATTCCATTTCAAGTAGAAGAGTAATTCTACTATCGCTCCAATTTTTACTCGCAAAATCGTCTTCAATAACAATAATTTTTCTACTCATGTCGGCAAAGTAAGTTGCGGGAACATCTAAAATAGAGCCTACCATGTCTATACAAATATCAGGCGCAGACATGCCTATTTTAAGGCCTGTTAGCTCTGCAATTGAATTAAGGTATGAGGCCTTCATTATATTTGCCGCCTCTTGAATTGCTGATTTATTAAAATCGTCCATGCTTAGCAAGTCTTCAAGGTCACTTCCTACCCACTCGCTAATTATGGCGGCTGCGCATTCTTTACGCATTAAAACCATAATCATTCCCGACAAATCATCTGTTAGAGTAGACACTATTCCTACAAGCAAAGTTTCTTTTCCGCCAAAACTTCCGACAAACTCTTCATAGTCAAGCATCTTGACACTTGATATATTCATGTCGACTTGCTTATTGTTTAAAATTTCTGACAAGGCCACACCGGCATTGCCTTTCCCTATATTTCCAACCTCGCGTAATGCGTCCAGTTGTATTTCGTTTAAATCATTATAATTATTAATCATGCTTATCTCCTAAGGCTATTTACTATTTGTTCGTTTTCGTCTGCTACTTGAATAACTTTTGAGCTGAGTTGATATGCTCTTTGCGTTGTAATCATCTCTGCCATTTCATCTTCCACTGAAATATTTGAATTTCTTAAAACACTTTGACGCACCTCTACCGAATCGTCTAAAACAGTAATTGGCTCACCTGATTGGGGTGTTTGGGTAAATCTATTTGAATGGACAGGGTTTAGCATCGATGGATTTTGAAATTGGAAGACACCAACTTGCTCGGTTAGGGTCTCATAATCATATCTGCCTTTTTGGTCGTCCCACACAAGCTGTATTCTCTCATAGTTTTCGTCTAAAACATATGAGCCATCAACCGTTGTGAGATATCCAAGCTCGCCCTCAAGCGACACATTAAACGTTCCGTCTAAGGTGTACTCAATCTGTCCGCCTGCATCTACTGCAAAAAAGCCTTCCCCCATTATCGCTAAGTCATAGGGGTTTGATGTGCTTACAAAAGAGCCTCCGTCAAGCCTTAATCCCATATTAACCGCCCTTGCTCCATTTCCTCCTAACGGGTCATTTGGAGTATTGACGTACATCTCTGTGTTTAAAAGAGAGGAGAAAGAAACTTCGGTGCCAAGATATCCGGTAGTGCTGACATTTGCCATGTTATGACCTATGTTATCCATGGCTTGCTGTTGCGCTATAATTCCCGATGCTCCTGCGTAAAATGCCATTTTCATTTATATATCCCCCTTTCTATCTTATGCTTCCAAGTTGACTTGAAGCCTTAGAGTTCATTTCATCTATAATTTGAAGCGCCGAGCTACAAGACTGAAAAGCCCTTTGAGCCTCAATTAGTTTTGTCATCTCTAAGTTCATGTCTACATTAGAAAGCTCTAAATTACCTTGAATTAATGTAAAATTGTTTCCAGCATCTTGCATTTGGCCATCTACAGGTGAGAATGAGCCATTTGGAAGTTTTTCAAGGCTTGTACCCTCTGCCGGAGCCTGTATTAAAATTCTGTCTACAAAATTCCCTTGACTATCGTAAATGCTACCGTCTTCTAAAACAGTGATATTTATGTCATTTATTGTGATATTACCGCTTTCGCCCTGTACATTTCCAAAGCCTGTCAAAACTAAATTGCTGTTTTCACCAACTTGAAAACCACCGTTTCTTGTATAGCTAATGTTTCCCTCGGCATCCGCTACACTGAAAAATCCTTCACCATTTATCGCAAAGTCCAGCGTTCTTCCTGTTGCTTCAATAATTCCTGTGTCGTAAATAGTGTAAACATCATCAACTATTGCTGAAGTTGCCATGCTTTGACTTAAAACTTCATTTTTTTGTGCATCTTGAATGGTGAGAAGTTCCATCTCGAATGCGCTTATGACGGTCCTGTCTGTCTTATAACCGGGAGTTTGGATATTTGTAAGATTGGTACCTATGATATCTATTTCCCTTTGATTAGTAAGTATTCCAGAGGCCGCTGTGTAAAAACTTGATAGCATATTATTCACTCCTTACTGTAAGTCCTTAAAATTTATGTGTAATCTTGCAGCGATAATTTCAGATGCTCTAAGGCTTTTTTTCTTAGTTGAGACACTCGTTGTTGAGATATGTCAAGCACCTGCCCTATTTCGCGCAAATTTAGGTTTTCATAGTAAAATAAACTGATAATTTGTTTTTGCTTTGGTGGTAAACTGTCTATCGCCTTAGAAAGCCCTGAGTGAAGTTCCTTTGCCATTATATCAAAGTCGACACTGTTTTCTTGACTTTCAAGGTTGAGTTTGACAGAATTCCCATAATTTTCAGAAAGTAGCTCTTCAAATGAAACGCTGTCTATTACCGAAATTTCACAAATATTCTTAGAAAGTTTTTCTTCGCTTATATCTAAATAGTCTGCAAGCTCTTTGTTTGTAGGTTCTCGCATTAGCTTTTGCTCTAAAATCTTGCGACCCTCAGATATTTTTTTTCTTGCCTCCCAAAGCCTGTTTGGAAGCCAGTTTTGTTTTCTTAAATATTTTAAAATTGCACCCCTTATAAATGTGTAACTGTAAGTATCGAAAGTGGCGACACCTCTTGTCACATCATAATGCTCAATGCAGTCTATAAGGGCTATAATTCCTTGATTAAAAAAATCTTCAAAAGGTATATTAGAGAGCAGTATTGAACGCATATTATAAATTGCTATATTAACATATTGCAGATAGTGCATAACAAGTTGATTTCTTATTTCTATGTTGCCTGTTTGTTTATATTTTAACATAAGCTCTTCAGGGTTGTCCACTTTATGCTCTTTAATTTGCAAATTATTAATCTTGTCCAAATTACACGCCCTCCTTTCTTAGATGGATATATTACCTAGTGACTGCACATGCACTCTCGTGTCTAAATCATTAAGTGAGAGCACTGTTATGTCCGGATAAAATTGATCTAAAAGTTTTTTATAATAAACCCTTACAAAAGGAGACGTCAGTATTACGGGGGTTTGAACTAAATTTTGGATATTATCGAGTTGCGCTTTAGTATTTTGCATTATTTTTTGAATGGTTTCGGGGTCTAGGTTTAAATATGCACCACCGTCTACTCTTTTTAAGTTTCTTATAATTATTTCTTCAATGCTATTATCAAGGCTTACAACCTTAAGTTGTCCCGATTCAGCATAGTGATGGGTAATTGTTCTTCTCAGTGCCTGTCTGACATATTCAATCAGCATATCATTGTCTTTAACTGTAGGCATGTATTCTGCTAAAGTTTCTATAATTATCTCTAAGTCGATAATGGGTACGCCCTCTTTTAAAAGTGCTCTTAACACCCTTTGTAAATCATTTAGCGATACTACATCCGGCACTATGTCTTTAATTACATCTTCATTGAATTTCTTCAGATTTTCAAGCATACGTTTTACTTCTTGCCTGTTGATAAGTTCATATGCATGTATCCGAATTATTTCGGAAAGATGGGTAATGATTACCGAGGTGGCATCTATTAGGGTATATCCTAAAGATTCAGCTTTGACCCTCTTGTCATCGCTAATCCATTTAGCTGGTATTCCAAATGCGGGGTCAACAGTGTCTATTCCGTCGACTTCATTTGATTTTAAAAGCTCATCAGGACCCAAACCTAAGTAGTGGTCAACTAAAACTTCACCTGCCGCTACTGTTTCTCCCCTTAGCTTAATTTCATACTGATTGGGGTTTAACTCACTGCTGTCTGTAAGCCTTAGTGGAGGGATAACCATGCCCATGGTGTCTGCAAACTGCTTTCTAAGCATTACGACACGGTCAAGGAAATATCCACCGTTTGACTCATCTACAAGTGGAAGCAGGCTGTAGCCTACGCTAACACTTATTGGGTCAACATTTAATAAGCCATATATATTATCAATATTCTTGTAAAAATCTACTTCACTGGTAACTTCTTCTTTTACCATTGGTATATCATTTGCCATTGCAAGTTGTGCCTGTTTGTTTTTTCTCATTAAAATCACGCCTAAAGTCATAAGCATTGCCGAAATTATAAGAATTTGTACAGGCGGGAAGCCGATTAACATTAAAAACGGCAAAGTAGAGGCTGCAATTACCAGTACTATCGGTTGTGATATAAACTGCTTTATGACATCGGCATTTAAGTTTGCATCAGATGCCGACCTTGTGACTATCATACCTGTTGCAACTGAAATTAACAAGGCTGGAATTTGGCTCATAAGTCCATCGCCAACTGTAGAAATTGCATAGGTATTTAAAATATAATTAATATCTCCCTCATTATTTACAAAACCTACGGCTATACCACCGATTAAGTTAATAAGTGTGACAATTATGGAGATTATGGCATCGCCTTTTACAAACTTGGACGCACCGTCCATAGAACCAAAGAAGTCTGCTTCTCTTTGAATTTTTGATCTTCTGTCTCTTGCCTGTGTTTCATCAATAAGTCCTGAGCTTAAATCGGCATCTATTGCCATTTGTTTACCCGGCATCGCATCAAGTGTAAATCTAGCAGATACCTCGGCGACTCTTTCAGAACCTTTTGTGATAACAATAAACTGTACAAGGACTATAATTAAGAAAATTACAAGACCAACAACTACATCGCCTCTTATTACAAACTCACCAAAAGTCGCAATAACTTCACCTGCATATCCACCCTCGGATAAAATTGAGCGGGTAGAAGACACATTAAGCACCAGCCTTAACAAGGTGGTAATGAGTAGTAGAGAAGGGAAAATTGCAAAATCCAGCGCTTCCTTAATATACATTGTCACAAGTAAAATAATAAGTGACAAGCTAAGGTTTAGTATAAACATAAAATCAAGCACAGGAGGGCTTAGTGGAATAATCAAAAACGCCACTATAAGCACTACAAAGATTGATATCATATTGTTTAAAAGTTTATAGCCCATTTTTTATATACCCTTCTTAAGTTTATAGATAAAGGCAAGTACTTCCGCTACGGCTTGATAATATTCAAAAGGTATAGGAGCGTCTAAGTCAACATTATCAAACAGTGCCCTTGCAAGCGGTTTATTTTCTGTAACATGCACATCGTTTTCCTGTGCTACTTTAATAATTCTCAAAGCTAAATCGTCTGCACCCTTTGCAACTATTATCGGAGCGGCATGTTTTTCTTTATCATACTTAATTGCAACCGCAAAGTGAGTAGGGTTTCTTATGACCACGTCGGCCTCGGGCACTTGTTGAATCATACGCCTTCTCGCAATTTGTTGTTGTAGCGAACGTATATGCGCCTTGACTTGTGGGTCACCTTCCATTTGTTTGTATTCGTCTTTGATTTCCTGTTTACTCATTTTCAGATTTTTTTCATACTGCCACCACTGATAAAAATAGTCGGCAGCTCCTAAAAATGCGAATATTCCTCCGCACAACAGCACTATATCAAAAATCATTGTTCCACCGACGGCTAAGGCTTGGTTAAAATCCATGCTCATTAGATTTGGTAGATATTCCAGTCTGCCGCTGAAAACAGAGTAAAAAATATATATAAGCACAGCAATTTTTAAGGCAGATTTTACAAGCTCAACCAAGCTGCGCATAGATATCATTCGTTTAAATCCTTTTAGAGGATTAATCCTATCCCCCTTAAAGGCAAATGCCTTTGTGCTAAAAAGCATTCTGGTTTGTGCCATCGTTATTACGACGGCCGTAAGCATTGCGACAAGTAATATAGGAAGCGCAACACTTGCAAAAAGTAAAATTGCATCTAAAAAAATATCACCAAGCTCTCCGTTTGAGAGCTTCTCGACATCACTACCCATCTTAATATATTTTGCCACAAATTCCTCCATGGACAAAATCGAACCCGGAAGCAAAATTCTTAGTGCTGTAAACACAGCAAGCAGCGAAAAAACAGTTGTAACCTCACGGCTCATAAATATATTGCCTTTTTTACGCTCGTCCTGTTTCCGTTTGGGCGTTGCCTTTTCGGTTTTTTCTCCCGGCACCGTTATCCCCCCTTTAGAAAGCTCTAATCAATTTCTCCATATTAGTAAATAGTGCGTCTATATAATCTAGCATAAAACCTGAGGTGGACACGGCAAAAATAAACATTAATACCATACCAGCTATAATTTTAAGCTGAAAGTGAATTACAAAAACATTTATTTGTGGCACAAGTTTCATCAAAACACCCATTGAAATTTCTAATACAAATGTTGCAACCATAAAAGGTATTGCAAGTTGCATTATCAGCATAAAAGCCGTAGAAAAAAGCGTTAAGACAAAGCCTATGACATCTATCCCAAAATCTGCCGCGCCCATAGACACGACATCATATGATGAAAAAATGAGTCTTATAAGAACCAAATGGCAGTTGGTTGCGAAAATATATAATACAAAAAGTATTTCAAAAAAACTACCAGAGGTCGACACTTGAATGTTTGCCGCAGGGTTAAAGACCTTTGCCATAGCAAGACCAAAACCCATGTCTATGATATCACCCGCAGTAAAAAGCAGATAATAAAACATTTGAAAAACAAAACCACAGGCAAAACCTATTAAAAGTTCAAGTATCATCATGATAATAAACTCAAAGTCCCCAACATTTGTAGGAAACTGATAAGCCGTCATAGGTGCTAGCACCAGTGAAAGCCCTAAAACCATCGCCACTTTAAACTGGCTTGGTAAATTTCTTCTTGCTAAAAGCGGATTGAAAAATATCATTCCACCCACTCTGCAAAAGACCAAAATGTATACACCGACACTTTGTACTGCTATATCTATTCCCATAAACTACAGCTCCAACATTAGTCGTACTATCATATTAAAAAATTCTGCAAGGCTATTTAGCATCCACGCACCTGCGAAAATTAATATTACAGCAATGGCAACAATTTTCGGAACAAAGGTCAAAGTTTGCTCATTAATTTGTGTTGCGGCCTGAAAAATTGATACTATAAGTCCTATTCCTATACTAACTATAAGTAAAGGTGCCGCTAAAGTAAGTATCAATAGTATGGCTTCCCTAAAGACTACCAGTACATCTCCTTGACTCAAACACCATCACTCCTTTAAAACTTAAGCTAGTAAAAACTTCCTGCAAGCATTTCCATAAGCAGTCGCCATCCGTCCACTATTACAAAAAGTAAAAGCTTAAACGGCATAGATATCATAGTCGGCGGTAACATAACCATACCCATAGACATAAGCGTGCTTGAAACTATCATATCGATTACCAAAAACGGCAAGAAGAGTAAAAATCCCATAGTAAATGCACGGCTAAGCTCACTTGTTATAAAAGACGGAATAATTATCTCGAGTCCTAAATCAAGCAAACTATCGACATTTACCTCCGTTAGCTGTTCTTCACTTCCGGAGAGACTTAAAAACATATTAAGGTCGACGCTTCTTGTCTGTCTAAGCATAAAACGCTTTAAGGGGTCCTGGAAATTGTCAAATGCTTCTTCCTGCGTTATCTCCTCATTTAAAAAAGGCTGTAGTGCAGTGTCGTTTATTTCTACTATGACAGGTTGCATAATAAAAAGTGACAGAAAAAGCGCAATTCCAATAATAACCTGACTTGGTGGTGTTTGCTGAAGCCCCATTGCAGTTCGCATAAATGAAAAGACTATTACAATTCTTGTAAAGCTTGTCACCATTATTAAAATTGATGGAGCCAAAGAAAGCAGGGCGAAAAGAAATAGAAGCTCTAAAGCACCCATGCTTGCACCGTCTTGCTCTGTATTAAAATCTAAATTAATTTCCGCGGCGTTTGCGGTAGTCGCAAACAAAAGCATAAGCACTAAGGGTAAAGTAATAATAAGTAGCCGTCTAAGCAGTTTATTGTTTTTCACTTGCCCCCTATCGGAAAGTAAAATTTTCGTATTTCCCATTAACATCTCCCGACGAAATCAGCTAAATTTAGCAAAAATCGCACATTTTTCAAATTTCACAAAAATTTGATTGCCAAGTAGACGATTATTTTTTTAAACCGCCCTTATTTATCATATCTTTCAAAACATCTACAAATTTAGGCGGTGTTATACTTTTTTGCTCACTGTCTAAATCTTCTTGTGTTTGTGTAAGCTCTACATCGTCTATTTTGTTGATATTTTGCGGTGTTGCACCTAAAAACATAGTCTTGTCCTCAATTTTAACCAAAAGTAAAAACTGATCCTTACCTATGTTTTTTCTCTCTATGATTTCAATTTTACTTTTACCCTTTGTAACAGATGATTGATATTTTCCACCAACAAACTTAGACGTAAAATATGCTCCAACAAAAACAGCAATAATTAGTAAAAGCATGAAAATCACAGATAAAATATCTAAAAAATCAAACGGCATGTTTTAAACCTCACTAATTGATAAATATTATAATGGCAAAATTTTTGAAACCGTTTGCACAATTCTCTCTTGTTTAAATGGCTTTACGATAAAGTCGAGAGCACCAAGCTTAATAGCTTCCATAACCATTGCCTCTTGTCCCATTGCAGAACACATAACAATTTTTGCATCGGGATGTTTTGTCTTAATTTCTCTTAGGGCTTGAATGCCGTCCATGTTAGGCATAGTTATATCCATGATTACAAGGTCAGGGCTGTGTTGCTCAAAAGCCGCAATTGCCTCTAAGCCGTCGCCACCCTCGATGAAATCTGAATATCCGGCCTTGCTTAAATGGGTTTGAACCATTTTCCTCATAAATCCGGCATCGTCAACCAATAAAATTTTATACATAATATTAATCCTCCAAAGTTTAATTTCTATTCTCAAGTGAATCTAATAATTCTTTTGTTCCTACAATCTCAGTAATTCTAATACCGAAATTATCTCCGACAACAATAACATCTCCATATGCTAAAAGTTGCCCATTGACTATAACCTCTGCAGGGGAACCGGTCTGTTTATCAAGCTCAATTACCGTGCCCTGTCCAAATTCTACCACGTCTTTAATTTTTTGTTTTGTTCGTCCGATAATTACCGAAACATCAAGTTTAACGCCCATTAATAATCCAATATTTGAATCCGACGGCATTATCATACCCTGTTGTGAAAAATCTGGGAATGCCGGATTTTTTACCGAAGGATAAAATTGATTTTGCGGTGATGCGGCGTATTGTGGATAGCCCATAGGCATTTGTGGTGCTTGTTGTGCATAATTTTGTGGCATCGGCGGTGCCTGTTGCACCGGTGGCGGTGCCTGTTGTACTGGTGGTGGCGCTTGTTGTACCGGTGGAGGTGCTTGCTGTACCGGTGGAGGTGCCTGTTGTACCGGTGGAGGTGCCTGTTGTACCGGTGGAGGTGCTTGCTGTACCGGTGGAGGTGCTTGTTGTACCGGAGGTGGTGCTGGCTGTACCGGTGGGGATTCATTTATCTGAGTATTTTGCGCATTCATAATAGGAGTTTCTTCTGTAGTCATCGCTTGTACCTCTTCCGCCTTAGCTTCGACGATATTTTTTTCTTCTCCGATTTCTTTGAGAAGCTCATCAGGGTCTTCAAACTTTGAATTCACCGTACTTATAATCCATCTTGAAAGCGGAATGGATAAAAAGCAGATAAATCTTGTATTGAGTATGTCTGAAACCTTAAAATCAAAAGATACCGAAACCACAGGCTCGTCTTTTTTGATTTCAGAAATACTGTCGTCTATGTCCGCTTTTGAAGACACTAAACTGGGTTCAGGGGTAGAAATATTTATAGGTATTTCTAAAATTTCAGACATTGTCGTCGCAGAAGCACCCATCATTTGGTTCATTACTTCACTCGCAGCGCTCATAGTCATGTCGTCAAACTCAAATTCATCGTCAGAATTAGAATAGTCGACTATTTCATTACCCATTAAAATATCAATAATGACTTGGATATCGCTTCTTTTAAGCAGGGTAACATTTATACCCTCGATTCCTTGAATATATTTAATTTTAACCATCAAAGAAGGTTCTAAATCTGAACAATCTATATTGCTAAATATATCCTGCTCAATTCTAGGAGTGGTAATATAAACTTGTCTGTCAAGCATGGTAGAAACGGCAGTTGCAGCGGCTCCCATACTCATATTTAAGACTTCGCCTATTACATCAAGTTCATCGTTATTAAGTAACTCTAATTCTTTATCTGACAAAATCCATTCCCCCTTTTTTCCTTGTTTCCAAAACTTCAACTATTTTAATTGCTTTTTTGTGATTACTTTCACCAATTTTTGCAGTACACCACGGAACACCTTCTACTATGACATTTATATCGTGGTCTATCTTCTTGTTTAGCGATATTACGTCGCCCGGTTGTAAATAGACTATGTCGGAAAGTGGAATTTCAAAATTATCCAGTATAGCTTCCATATGTAAATCGGATTCTTTTAAGTATCCAAAAAGCATTTTTTTCTTTTGCATTTCCTCTTCTTCTTGAGCATGCGTAACATTGGATTTTGGTTTTTTAATACTAAAGCTGTCTATGATATTTTCTAAATTATCGGCAGGTATACAAATATGTAAAAGCCCTGTATAATCGCCTTCGGTAAATTCTATAGATGTAATAACTATAATATCCTGTTGTGCATAGGCTTGAATTAGCCTGCCGTTTGTTTCTATACTTCTAAGTGATGTTTTTATGTCAAAGAAATTACTCCATGCATCTTGCATATATTTAGTAATGTTATTAAAAATCATGTTAATAATTGCCATTTCAATTTCCGAGTATCCCCTGTCTGGTAAAAAGGGAGTATCCGTAGCACCTAACATTCTTTCACAAAGCAGATATCCTAAACTTGTCGGAAACTGCATAAGCAAGGTATCACTCATTCCTCCAAGTCCCAGCGCTTCAAAAGCAATTGCACCTACTAAGGTACTATCGGGAAGCGAGTTGCTAAATTCAACATATCTTTGCTCTTCGACATCGAGTACTTTCATAGTACAAGTGTTTCTTAAAACACTCGACAAGTATGATGTTAAAACTCTGGCAAAATTTTCATATATATTGCCAAGTGACCTTAGCTGATCCTTAGTAAACTTCTTAGGAGATGAGAAATCATATTCCTTTATCCTCACTTGAGGCACGGTAGGTGTTAACTTTGAGCCAGTATTATTTCTTGCACTTTTTAACAATTCATCAATTTGACTTTGGGATAATGCCTCTGCCACTAAATCTCACTCCTTTAAAATTCATTTATTCAAGTGCTCCAATGCTAACTTGTGTATCATCGGTTTCACTGTTATCTTCCACACTTCCACTTGCTGTGTCCTCTGTGTTTTGTTGGGTATCGTTTTCACTGTCTTGTGCAGTGTCTGTGCTTTGTGTAGTATCGTCTACTACATCCACATCTGCGTCTTCACTGCCTTGTGTTTCATCGCTTGTACTGTCTGCGGTATCATCCTCTGTGGCGTTAGTAGAAGAAGAACCTTCGTCGCCACCCGATTGGAAATCTTCAAGTATTTCAGGAATATCTACGGCAGAGTCTGTATTAGTTCCCATGATAACAAGCTCTACACGCCTGTTTTGTCGCATGCCTTCCTCGGTGTCGTTGCTTGCAACGGGATACTGATTTCCATATCCCTGTGGCACCATTTTTTCTTTAGGGAAGCCATTTTCAAATTCAAAATATTCTACAACCACCGCAGCCCTTTCGGCTGAAAGTACCCAGTATGTACCGTTTTCAACCGTTGCAGTAAAGCCCAGTACGTTTATCATACGAATTTGGCTTTCAAATTCTACTAGCGCCTCGCCTATTGCGTGAACTGTCGAGACACTCTCCGGAAGTATTGCGAATGAGTCTGGGAAGAAGAATGCCGCACCGTCAAAGGTAACGCTTATTATATCGCCGCGCATTTGAATTTTAACATCGTCTTGCAAGGCGTTTTCTTCAACATATTCTGTCAATGAATCATAAAGCTCTGATAGGTCTGACATGGGTTCTTCAGACTCTCCAGTAGCTCCTGCCGCTATAATTTCTTGTACTTCCTCAGGAGGCAAGCTGGAAAATGCTTCAATAAACGCATTAAATTTTTGTGTATCGGTGGTAGACATACTCAGCAAAACCGCAAAAAAAGTTAAAAGCAGTGTTACCATGTCGGCATAGGTATTAAGCCAACCGCCAGAATCGTCTCCGCCGCCACCGGCATTACGTTTTTTCATAGCTGAACTCCCTTCCTAAAAAGTCAGTAATACATGTTTATTCCGATTTGCTGTCGCCTACTTTTTTGCTTGCTTTTGTCCTTTTATATTCAGGAAGCATATTTAAAAGTCTTTCTTGTATTACGTTTGGATTTTGTCCTTCTTGTATCGCTTCAACTCCAACGCTTATTATTTGAAGACAAAGATATTCTTCATCATGACGAACTCTAAGTTTATTTGCAATCGGTAAGAAGAAGGCATTTGCAAGAAGCGAACCGTAGAATGTTGTGATAAGAGCAACCGCCATAGACGGTCCAACGCTTGCTGGGTCATCTAGTTGTTGAAGCATGTTAACAAGACCAATAAGTGTACCTATCATACCAAAGCCCGGCGCTAGTGCTCCGCCCTTGTCATAAAACGCACTGTCTTGAATATGTCTTTCTTCTAGTCCATCAAGCCAAGACTCCATTTGAGTCTTAACATCTTCAGGGTCGACAGAGTCGACAACCATTTGAAGGCTAGTCTTCATAAACACATTTTCCATTTGAGCTATGTCGTCTTCTAAAGAAAGCAAACCGCTAAGTCTTGCTTTTTTTGCGGCTTCAACTATAGCCTCTATGTATGCCTCGGGGTTAAATTGGCGTGGCATAATAAGTATCATTAAATGCTTAGGCATTTTCATTACCTGTCCTAAAGGGAACATGATAAGCAAAGCGCCTATAGTACCGCCGACAACAATAAGTATACTGTTGACATCGATAAAGCTTCCTAAGTTTTCCATTATAACTGTGGCGTTTCCGCTATCGTCCTCACCCATGATAATACCGAAAACTACCAGTCCGAATGCCAGTATTAATCCGACAATGGACGCAATATCAATTCCACGTTTTTTCATATATGTTAAACCTCTCTTACAGTATTAATTAAAAATGACCAATGGGATGACCATTTGATTTCACTTTATAGTCAATGACCTTATTGACTACCTCATCCATAGTTTCCTTTACTATGTAGTAAGATTTAGTTGTTAGTCTAATTGTAGTGTCGGGTCTCTCTTCGATTGTTTCTATTAAATCTGAGTTTACAATAAATTTCGTATCGTCAAGCTTTGTTAACGCAATCATAATAATTCTCCATTCCCAAAGTAAAATTTCCGTATAGACATATAATATCAAAAATAATTAAAACTTACAAGTAAAATTTTAATTTATAATTAAATTAGCCAAAATAATTAGTAAAATTACAAATTCCTTTATTAGTACCCATGGTGACAAAACTGCCACCATGGGATAAATAATTTATCGTTTTAGGTTAATAAGTTCTTCAAGCATGGTATCTGTTACCGTAATAACACGTGAGTTTGCTTGGAAACCACGCTGTGTTGTTATCATTTCGGCAAACTGCTCTGACAAATCAACGTTTGACATTTCAAGAGTACTTGCCATAAGTTGGCCTGTTCCGTCGCTTCCTGGATCTGTTAGGAATGGATCACCGGAGTTTACTGTTGTTGAGTAGTAGTTGCTACCCTCAAGTTGTAAACCGCTTGGATTTGCAAAAGTTGCAAGTGAAATCTTGCCTACTGCAACCGTTCCAAGTACCGAATGAGTTACAGATATTGTACCGTTTTGACCTATAGCAATTCCTGAAAGCTGATTTAAATCAACAGGGCCGCCCTCTGTACCGCCTGTAAGTGCAAAGCTTTCATTTCCAAAGCCCATGTTAGGAGATACAACAGAAGGTGTAACTGTTATTGAGTTTGCAGCGTCAAAGGCATTCATGCTATTGCCTGCTATAGGAGGAGTTGCACCAAAAGCCAAGGTCATGGCACTAAAGCCTGGGTTGTCCACTTCTATATAATCGCCGTCTGCCGATTTTAAAAGAAGAGTGGCAGCCTGCTCGCCTTCATTAATTGAGCCTTCATAAATTTTACCGCCTACTGTGAACGATAAATCCCATGCGGGAGTTGTATCGTCAAAAGTAGCCGTAAATCCACCGCCTTGAACTGTGCCTGAGCCTGTAAAGTCAGAGCTTACATCGGCTATGCTCATTATTCCGCCAAAAAATCCAGCCGTTGCATCGGCGCCTGTGATAGAGCCTTTGTCTATACCTCCGGCCGCTCCTACAATTTGCTCACCTGTTAAAGGACCGCCTGCAAATGGGTCGGTTGACGCAGAAATTGTAAATGTTCCCGCAGGGTGTGTAACGCCGCCGTTTGCCTCTAAAATAGCATCATTTATCGCCGCATTAAGTTCAGCAAGAGAGCTGAATGCTTGAGTTTCATTTAGTTCTACAAGCAGTGAACCTGTGCTTGAGATTGTTGCCTGTGCCGCAAGACCTGCAGGCATAGTGCTACTTGTGCTAAATGTTAGGTTGCTGTTTCCATACTCTGTAGGAACAGTAGTGCTTATAGTGTAATCAATATTATTGATTGTAACCTCGGCCTCAGGAGTTTGTGATGGAACTATTCCTATGTCATCAAGTTTAATTTTTTGTGAGTTAGGGTCGCCGTCTACTTGAGTTGAACCCAGTACAAAGTTACCGTTAATGTCAATCAAATAACCGTTTGCATCGTAGTCTAACAGACCGGCCTTTGTGTAGAAAATATTTCCATCGCCGTCCATTACTTGTAAAAATCCTTCGCCGGCAATTGAAACGTCAAGTCCAAAACCTGTTGACTGCATGCTAGAGGTAGACATTTGCGCTTGAACGGCTGCTAAAATTGAACCGTAACCAACGCTTGATGGGTTAGTACCGCCTTGAGTTGCGGTACCTTCGGATGCGCCTCTTATGGTTTGATAAAATACGTCGCTAAATACAGCACGTTGTGCTTTGTAACCATAAGTGTTAACGTTTGCGATATTATTACCGATAACATCCATTTTTGTTTGGTGTGTCTTTAAACCGGCAACACCTGAAAACATTGCTCTATTCATAAATCTTTTCTCCTTTTATACACTGCCATATCTATCTGTCGGTCAAGATATGATAAACGTCTAAAAGTCCCGTTTATATAATTACAGTGCCGTTAATATTTGTAAACACATTACCTTTTAAGTCTTCATTTTGCGTAGTTGTTATTACCGTGTTACTTGGAACATTTACGATATATGCCGTTTTGTCGACAATTATTAGTGCGTCTTTAAGGTTTTTCTCGCTTGCTAATTTAACGCCTTCGTTAAGTCTTTCCAAGTTTTGCTCGCTCACATCAATATTTCTTTCCATTACCCTTTGTGCGGCATGTTTTGAAAAATTGACTGTAGACATTTTTTCTGCCAAAATCTGAGAAAAGTCTACCCCTTGCTCTGCAGTGGTACTGGCGACATTAGTGGTTTGCGCCTTAGTGTTTATCGGAGTTTGGCTTATTAGGGGGTTATACATCCTCATTCTTAAATCATCCATAAGCTTCATCCTCAAACGAAAGTGTCCTTATTTGTGTCGGTTTATATACAGTTTTGTTTCCTAAACTGTCTGTAACCAATACATTTAAATAATAAATAGTGCCTGGGTTTAATCCTGTTACGACTTCATTAAATTGCTCTTTTTGATTTCCAATTCCTACTTTTTGGGCGGCTTCTACGTCTTCAACCGTTTCAAAAGGCCCTGTTTCAGAATAATAAACCGTGTAAGTTAAATCTTGGGCAACGGTAAAATCTTCTGTAGGAACTTGCCAGTCAAGTGTGACGGAGTCTGATGTTAGATTGCTTGACTCCACATAATAACTTGAAGCAGATATTTGAGTGTTTGATGCGCCAAGCGACATGATTTGGTCTAAAGTATAGGTCTTGCCACCTACATAAAGCACATACTCATTATCGACAAGTGAAACTTTTTCAACCACGCCTGATGTAGTGTCTAAATCGCCACCTACGGTAAACCTTGAGGCTGTAACTTCTTTGCCAACAAGCGATAAAGCGTAGTTTGATTTTGAATATGCCGCCATTTCTTCCATCATTTGCATGTTGGACATGGTCGCCATTTGTTCCATCATTTGCGAGTTATCCATAGGCTCCATAAAGTCTTGATTTTGCATTTGTAAAACCAAAAGATTTAAAAAGTCATTTGATGTAAGCTCAGCATTTGCATCTGCCTCTTCAAATACAACATTATATTGTGAAGATGTATTATGCACTGAACTTGATGAACTGATACTACTCACTTTGTTTTCTTCCTTTCTTTAAAAATTTTACACATATACATTTAGTGCGCTATCGGGTGCGTGTAGAGTGTTTTGAATAGGCTCTTCCTTTGTTATCTCACTTTGTATATGGTTTGGTGCTGTTTGACTATTTTCATTAAAATTCCACTGTCTACCGCTAAATTCATTCGATGAAAAATTAAAGTTTTGCATATTTGAGGAATTTGAGCTACTCGATGCCTCTACAGCATTTTTAACTTCAATTTGCATTCCTGCAAGTGCCTCTTTAAGTGCTGGAATTTCGTCGTTTATAAGCAGTGCTGTCTTTGTGCTTGCAGCTATAATTTCAAGGGATTTTATTCCATCTTCATTAATGATTTTAACCGTGATTTCGCCTAGAGATTCAGGATAAAGCTTTAAGGTAAACTCTGAAACATTTGCCTTTATATTTTCCTTTACTCCGCTTTCAATTTGCGTTGTTAGCATAGGGTTTTCAGATAAACTCTCAACAACCGAACTTTCAGTCTTTGCCGTGCCATTTAAATTTGCAATAATTGCGGCTATGTCCATATCGCTTTCGCTGCCTGTAAGCGTCTTTTTGCTAATTTCAACAGCCTTTAAAAAATTGCTCTCGCCCGAAAAATAATTCACAAAATCAGAGCCTTCGTTGCTGTTTGAGTTTGTTACTGCTCCTAGATTTAACTGATTAATATTCTCGCTTGTAAG
Source organism: uncultured Eubacteriales bacterium (assembly GCA_964370635.1). Lineage (GTDB taxonomy): Bacteria > Bacillota > Clostridia > Oscillospirales > Acutalibacteraceae > SIG603. Next base: position 48,004 of record CAYJJU010000006.1, read on the forward strand.
CCCTTTGCTAAGCAAGAAATCTATAAAAGATGACTGCTTGTCCGTAGGATTATCGACATTTAACAGTGTGTTAAGCAGTTGGCTAGAAATTTCTTCAGGGAAATTTAAGACAAGCTCATTTGGGGTGGCTGTCAAATTAAGGGCGCTTTGTTCAAGCGAAGTATTATTACCAGACCCGCTGTTATTCATGAGCATTAAAATCAAATCTTGAGCCGATAAAATGTTACCGTTTAAAGTAAGTTCATCTTCGTTTTGTGAAAATGCAGATTCTACCATATTTGAAAAAATTTGAAAAAACGGATTGTCCGAAGCGTTTTGAGTGCTTGTTGTAACACCGGTACTTCTTGCGCTACCTACTAGTCCTTGCATCGAAACCATGTCTTGCACATTTGTCATGTTCATACTCTCACCTCCTTTCAAAAAAATATCTATCCATTAATTTTGATGTAAAGCGTTTGTTACGATTTCGAGAATTTCTTCGCTATTTTGTTTTAATACTTCTTTTTTGTAGCTTTCCTTTTGTTTGCTTTCAAGTTTTTCAAGGCTTGCCATGTCCATGTTGGCAAGTTTTACAACTTCGACTTGTTTTTCTACTAAAATTTCTTGTTTTTTAAGCTCTTCTTTTAAAACTTTAATTTGCTTTTGCATATTTTCTATCATAAAGTTATAAGACTGCAAATCGAAAACAGACATGCCATTTAGTGCTTTTTCGTCCATCTCTATTTTCTTTTGAAGTCTACTTTTTTCTAAATAAGTAATTTCATCTGAAATTTCATCTCGTCTTGCCCTAAGTTGAGCCAAGGTGTTTTTCTCTACATTTAAAATTTGCTCTTTATAGTTATACATTTTTTCCAAAGAAAAGGTAAAAGCTTTCATAAACTACTCCTCAAATTATAGCCTGCTCCATCAGTGTTAAGGTATCATTATAATTTATAGACACATTAACGTCTTGTTTTAAAAAGTCATCAATTTTATTCATATGCATAATCGCTTTATCAAGCTGAGGATTTGTTCCAGACTTATATGCACCTATAGAAATTAAATCTTCATTATCTTTATAAATAGCCATCATATTTCGAAGCTTACTTGCTATGTCCTTTTGCTCTTTGCTTGCTATGTCATTCATCAAACGGCTGACGCTGTTTAAGACGTCTATTGCGGGATAATGATTTTTTGCAGCTATGGAACGCGACAACACCACGTGACCGTCTACTATACTTCTCACCGTATCCGCAACAGGCTCATTTGTGTCATCGCCTTCCACAAGCACCGTGTAAATTCCAGTGATAGAACCCTTTTCAAAATTACCTGAGCGCTCCAAAAGTTTTGGGAGTGCCGAGTAAATTGACGGGGTATAACCCCTAGCAACAGGTGCTTCGCCTGTGTTGAGGCCTATTTCTCTTTGAGTCATTGCAAACCTTGTAAGCGAGTCCATCATTAAAAGCACGTCTTTGCCTTGTTTTTGAAAATACTCTGCAATCGCTGTGGCTGTTTGTGCGCATTTAAATCTCATCATTGCAGGTTGGTCAGATGTTGCAACGACAAGCACAGAGCGCTTAAGTCCTTCAGGCCCTAAATCCCTGTTTATAAATTCCAAAACCTCACGACCACGCTCACCTACAAGCGCTATGACATTCATCTGCGCCTTAACGTTTCGTGCTATCATTCCCATAAGTGTACTTTTACCGACACCCGAGCCTGCAAAAATGCCTATCCTCTGCCCTTTTCCTATAGTTAGTAGTCCGTCAACAACTTTAATTCCAAGCTCCATAACCTCGGAAATCGGCGGTCTATCCAGTGGATTTACCGGCACGCCGTTTATGGGAACGCTTGTAACATTTGTAAGCTCAGGACCGTTGTCTATTGGCACTCCTAAGGCATTGACCGTTCTTCCTATAATATCATCGGACACATAAATCTTCATTTTGTCTCCGGTATTTATCACGGGACAGCCATAGCCTATTTCATCGGTTTCTTCATAAGGCATGAGATACGCCTTGTCTTCAGAAACACCCACAACCTCGCACACTAAAGGATTTAAACCCTTGTTTATAATTACATGACAAATATCGCCAATGCTCGCCGTGAGACCGGTTGCCTCTATTGTCATTCCTTGTATCTTGCTTATTTTTCCCTCATGAGATTTTAAATCCGCAAAGCGAAGTATTTGTCTTGATTTTGTATTGTCAAAAAGTTCAGACATATTCTTTGTTTTAAGCACTTAAACACCTCACTGAAAATCTATTTTGCCGATTTAAAAAGCTCTTTCAAATTCACAGCCTGTCTTGAAACATCTGCTACTATAGTCCCTTTTTCGGAATTGACCCTTATATGGTCGTCGGCACCGGATTTACCGCTTACAGACACCCTGCCTTGCAAATTACTCTTTGCAAGTTCATCTCTAACGGTATTAATTAAAAGTTCAAGCCTTTGGCTAAGTTCAATTTCAAGCCACGACGAGTTTTTTACACTGTCTACAGTCTGCATTACTAGTTTCTTTAAAACGAGTTCGTCTTCATAAATCTTATCCATAACAAGTTTTTCGGCAATGTCTACTGCAAAATATTTAAGCTCTAGCGCATATTTTTCAAAGTATTCCTTGTGTAGATTTTGCATTTGTAAAAGGCAGTCGTCGACATCGGAAATGATTTTTGAAAACTCTCCCTTTTTTCTTGATAAAGCATCTTCGTAAGCCTTATTATACGCATTTTCATAAGCTTCTTTTTTTATTGCTTCCACATCGTCTTTTAAAAGCTCTAAAAGCTCTTCTTTTGTGGGCAAAACAGGCTTTGGCTCTACAATTTCAACTCTTTCAGGCACAAAGGGAACAAACTCATTTTCGCTTGGCAAAACTTCCTGTGCCTGAGTTTGGCTATCCTCTAAAGCAGGTGATTTTTCATCACTTTTAATTAAGGTTTCAAGCGCATCTGCATCAGGTGTTTGCTTGACACTCGCTGTGTTTTTTATCACTTCAACAAAATTTCCCTTAACCTGAATGTCAGGGATTTTCACCATTTCTTGGACTTGAGAAACATTCTGTTTTTTTAATACATTAGCCGATGATGGCATCGTCCTCTCCTCCTTTGGATACTACGATTTCGCCTTCTTCTTCAAGCTTTCTAATGATTGAAACAATTTTTTGCTGTGCGTCTTCTACATCTTTTATGCGCAAGTTTTTAAGATATTGAATGTCTTCAAGTATAGACTCTCTGGCACGAGCAGAAACGTTATCAAGCAGTGTATCTTTAACTTCCTCACTAGAACCCTTGATTGCAACCGCAAGGTCTTGCTGGTCGACATCACGAAGCACCCTTTGTATAGACATATCATCAAGCAAGATGATGTCTTCAAATACAAACATAAGCTTGCGGATTTCTTCTGAAAGCGGAGCATCAATTTTTGTAAGCTCTGTAAAGATACGTTTTTCTGTGCTTCTATCTATGTTATTCATGATGTCTGCAACATAGTTTACGCCACCGACTTCAACAGCATCTGCCGAAACGGCATTTGTGAATTTAGGCTCAATCAATCGCTCAATCGTAGAGATAACTTCGGGGCTTATTGTTTCAAGTGAAGCAATTCTTTTAATTACTTCTAGTTGAATATCTTTTGGAAGCTCGGCAATGATTTTAGATGCCTGAGCTGCCTTTGCGTAAGAAAGTATAAATGCTATGGTTTGAGGATGCTCGTTTTGGACTATCATCAAAACATTTTTATAATTTGCCTTTCTTACAAATTCCATCGCACGCACTTGCATTGCCTGTGAAACGCGCTCCATGTAAGACATTGCCTGCTGTTGACCGAAGGCTTTCTCTAAAATATCTTTAGCATAGCCTACACCGCCCTCAGAGACGATTTTTTGCGTCATGCAAAGGCCGTAAAATTCGTCGATTATCCCCTGCATTTCATCAGGTGGCAATTCATCAAGTTTTGCGACTTCCAGTGTTAATTTTTCAATCTCTTCTTCTCTTAAATGTTTGTAAATATGAGAAGCACTGACAGAGCCTACGGCAACTACAACCGCAGCAGCCCTTGTAGCCGCAGAAATACTGTCTTGTTTTTTAGCCGTTGCCATGAATTATTCCTCCTTAAGCCAAGATCTTAAGAGGCTAGCCGCAGCCTCGGGATTGACCTGTGCAAATGCCCTAACTTCTTCAATGATTGCAGCATTTTTCTCTTGATCTTCCGATTTAGCCATGTCTGCAAGTTTTTTCTTGTATTCCTCGATTTCGGCATTCTTTTCATCTTCTAAAATATTTGTAATTTCAACCGCTTTTGCGTTGTGATAACGCCTAAATGAAATTATTATAAATAAAATTATAATGATAAATAGCAAGCCGCCTGCCGCAAGATAGCCCCACCAAGGAATTATTGTCCACCACTGATTTATTTCAGGTTCAGGATTTATTGTAGGCTCATCTATAACTTCGCCTGTAGCAACAAAGGAAGACACATATATTTGCTCTGCCGGAATATCTACGCCTGTAGATATCAAGCTTGTAAGCTCGTCTCTTCGCTCTTGCGTCATGTTTTCTTCGTCTACCATGACAGAAATTGTCGCCCTTTCAAGCTCTGCATTTCCAGATTCTACTTGAGTTTTAATATAAGAGTAATCTATGTCCGTGTTCCAAGCGTAATACGAGGTTTCATCATCTGGGTTTGTGTAAGAATAATCGGGTATATCCGTGTTATCTTCTTCTCCTACTATGTCCTCTATCGTCTCATCTCCTGGACCATTATACTCACCGTCTGTATGTGTAGGGAAGCCTTCACCGTCTTCGTTTTCCAAAAGCTCCATTTGCTCTGTTATCATCTTGTCATAGTTAATTGTAACTTTTGCCGAAGCGACAACGCCATCATCGCCATATCTTGGCGCTAAAAGGCGAACGATACTTTCTTCAAGCTGACTTTGAACTATGGACTCAAGCTCAAAATTTTCATTTACAGAAACTGTGTTTTCAAGGCTGTCCTCTGCCCCAAGTTCAAGCGAGGTTGAGGCATCTACGACCACAACATTTTCAGGCGCCATCTTAGGCACACCAAAGGCTATAAGGTTTTTAATTGCCAAAACTTGTGTAGAGTCAAGCACAACGCCGTCGGAAAGTGTCAATAAAACACTGGTGCTTCCCACTGCATCATTTGTCGCCTCATCCCATATGTAGTCGCTAGACTCAGCCATGTTAATCGTAACTATAGCTTCAAGTACGCCGTCAATTCTCTCAAGTGTAACCTGCGCCCTGTCTTGAAGTTGATGCACAAGCACTTGTTGCATTTCAGCTTCTGTCGCAGACATGCTAGTATTACTTTCGAAAATGTCATATGTAGGAGCAGATTTTGGGTACCCTTGTGCCGCAAGTTGCAAAAGCCATATATCAAATTCATCTTGCGGTACCATTACCTGTCCGCTCGAACTTAACTGTGCATCTGCACCCATGCTTTTAAGCTCGCTAAACACCTGTGCACTTTCCGTCGACTCTAAATTCTCATACAGTACAGCATACCTCCCGTTTGCACTGTTTAAAAACACAGTAAGCAATACGGCAAACAAAATTACTCCCGCGGCAACACCACCGAATATAACTTTCTTCTTTTTGGGTAACTCAACTATATAGACTTTTATACTGTTAAATCCCTGTTTAATTTTATCCACATTCATTTCTCCCGATTATTTTTATTAAAAAAATATTAAAGTTGCATACTCATAATTTCTTTATACGCATTGACAGCCCTTGTAGTTACTTGAACTGTAGTTTGTAGCAAAGTGCTAGATTTTAGCGAATTGATTTGAACCTGCGCTAAATTGTCAACTTCTCCCATTGCAAGATTGTATGAATCCGTCTGCGAAACCTCCATCGCCGCCTGTGTTTCACTTATTAAATCCGTCAAAATATTTTGAAACGGCACTTGGTCTTCGGGTAAAGCGTTAATTTCAGACTGTTTTGACAGTTTACTCTCTAGTTCTATAGGTGTTATAAAGTTAGGATCGATAAATGTACTCATTTTTTAATCTCCTTCAAATAAAATTACTAAAACATTTCGCGAATTTTGTATTTCTTATATAATATACTATTCCCTTTGGAAATAATTATACTGCAACTCATTAAAATTGTAAAGAGAAAAAGTATATCTTTTCGACAAAATAAATATCTTCTTCAATGTTAAATCTATGTAATATTTTATACATTTTGCATAAATAAAATACTCAGTCTTAGTGTTAATATGTAATTATACCGCTCTTACACCAACGCACATATCATTCAGGTGAATAAGAACCTTAGTTTTTTAGTAGAACTAAACAAAAAAAGTCAGTTAATTTTTACACAAAATATTTTAATACGTATAATACATACAATTTTTGCCAAAAAAAGTGTAAGTTGCCACACCAGTAAATTTGCAAAAATCTCAGTATTATTCAAAAAATAATATAAAATATTTTTTAATTTTGCTATTTAGTTTTTAAGATTTTGTCGTATAAATATAACAGGGATAAATATAAGCAGATATTTATGTGCCTTTATTTAATAGATTTTTGACAAATAGCAGATAAATTCAGCAAACTTATGCCGAGTTTTTCGGCGGAACGGAGTATTGTTATGGAAATTAAAGGAGTATTTGACAGATACAAGATGAACACTCAGTTGCCTGTTGCAAATAAACCCTCTGCAAAAGCCGAGGAAGCAACCGAAAAAAAGAGAGAAATGCCAACAACTGACACGATAAGTGTGAGCTCGACAGCAAGCTTTCAAACCACATATTCTAAAGAAGTTAAGGCCTATGCAAATGCGGCAAAAGCCGAATTAAACGTGAGTGAGGCCAGATTAAGCGCACTTAAAGAACTTTACAAAGACGACAACTGCCCTACTTCATCAGACGAAATCGCAAGTGCTATCATGCACAGAACTATGCTAATTTAAGCCGGGAGAAATTTATATGACTAAAGAACTTACACAGTTTTTAAATTGTAATTTAGAGCTTTTATCGCTTTTGGATTCCATGGTGAAAATTGAGGAAGAAAAAAGACGTTCTCTGCTTGAGCATGACTCTGAAAAGACCGAAAGCACCGTGCAGGCAGGGCAAGCGCTATACATGCAGCTTAAAAACATCGAAGAAAAGAGAATGACAATCGGCGAGCTTTGCGGATTTAAGGATTTAAGCATTACTCAAATTCTTGAGCGCCTAAGCGACGAGGATAAAAAGGAATTTGACCCTGTGTTTACAAAATTACTTCACTCTGCCGATTTAATTAAACAACTCAACAGTGTCTCAATGAGCATAGTAAACATGGAATTAAGGGTATTAGGAAATTACCAAAATAGCGGAAGCGGCACTTATTCATCAAGTGGGAAGAAAACAGGCGCTACTTATAATAAATCAACTTTTACAGGTAAAATATAAAGGAGTTTACAATGATTAGATCTACATTTATGGGCTTTGAAGCTGCAAAAAGCTCAATTTTTTCAAACCAAAAGGCTCTTGATATCGTAGGGCATAACCTATCAAACTCGTCTACTGCAGGATATACCAGACAGCGTGTTGAAACCGCCTCGGTTTATCCATCGATAGCAACACAAAGGGTTGCCACAAGCACTTTAGGTTCACTTGGACAGGGTGTTGAGTCTTTAGGTGTTGCCCAAATTAGAGATAGTTTTTTAGATAAACGTTTTAGAGAAGAATATTCTAACGCCGCCTACCACGGTAAGACGGCAGAAATTCTAAATGCCGTTCAAGATGCCCTTGGCGACGGTGCCGACCTTACAGACGAGGCAGGTCTTTACGGTGCTATGAGCGGACTTTTCGACAGATTAAACGGCTTTATCCAAGAACCTACAAGCGAAAGCCACGCGACTTTAGTACTGTCGGCTTTTGAAAACATCACACAGGTTTTACATCAGCTTGATTCAAATTTAACCGCTGTTGCGACTCAGTATACAGAGGATTTAGCAATCGACATAAGCCGTGTAAACGACATAGCAGAGCAAATTGCACATTTAAACTATGTAATCGGCTCTGACCCTACCATACTCATAAACGACCCGAATGAGCACTATGGTCCAAATGAACTTTTAGACCAACGCAATCTACTTATAGATGAGCTTGCAAGCTACGGCGACATACTGGTTACAGATAAATCTGACGGAACTGTAGATATAGATTTTGGCGGACACTCTATAGTGTCGGGCAATGAAAGCGACGGACTTGTTTTACAAGTTGACGAAGATAATTACACAGTAAGCCTTAACTGGGTATCAAACGGAGATTTATACAAGGCTACGGGTGGAACAATTTTAGCGTCCATGCATCATATTAACGGCGCTGGAAATAATTTATCTCTCCCAAATGCAGAACCGTACAAAGGCATAGTTTATTACAGAAACCAACTCGATACTTTTGCATCTGCACTTGCAGACATAGCAAATAACTCACTGCCAGTACTCGGAGCAGACGGAAATCCACTAACTGACCCTGTGACGGGCAACATAGTATACAAACAACTTCTAGGTTCTCAAAAAGACAACGGCACTACAGGACTTTACGGAATTACCGCAGAAAATATTTCGATTAGTCAAGATTGGGAGTTAAACGGCGCTACCTTCTTTATGTATAGTTTAGACGAGCATGTTGAAGACTATGCTCAGCAAATCGCAACAAAACTCACCTCTGCCGATTATACTTTTAACACTTACGGAGAAACTTTCACAGGAAGCCTTGTGGATTTTGAAGTAAACTACCTTACAAACCTTGCATCCGATGTAAGCTTTAACAACGGACGTCAAGAATCATATGGTAATATCGCAGACGACTTTTTAAATCAAAGAGAAGCCGTTTCCGGTGTCAGCAGTGATGAAGAAACAGCAGATATGCTAAAATATCAAAAATCTTATGAAGCGGCTGCAAGAATAATGACAGTCATGGACGAACTACTCGATACCATTATCAACAGAATGGGTCGTGTTGGATTATAAAATTAGGAGGAACTAAATTATGAGAGTAGCAGATTCATCAATGAATAGAAACTACCTTAAATATTTGTCGGGCGCAAAAAATGACTTTGCAACAACCATGGAGCAAATCGCCTCTGGTAATCGCTTTACAAAGTTATCCGACGATTTATCGGCAGGCTCTAAGGTTATGAACATAAAAATGGACAAGTACAATGCCGAAACTCAACTTAAAAACATAGGAACAATTTCAGACGAGCTTGCAATTGCAGAAGACGCCATGCTACAAGTTAGGGATTTACTTTCAAGGGCAAACACTCTTGGAATTAAAGCAGGCAACGAGCCACAAGGTTCTTCCGGTTGGGAGGCTATAGCAAAAGAGCTAGACGCAATCGCTAAAGAGCTTCATGCTTATTCTAATACTATCTTTGGTGAGAGATTTGTCTTTGGTGGAACAAACTCAAGTGACACTCCCCCGTTTTCTATCGCAGACGACGGAATGCTTGAGTATAACGGAATACCGATGGAAGACATTCAAAAACGTGCCGACGGAACATATTTTTACATGGCCGACGAAGGTGGCGTGATGGTTGAAAAAGAAATTCCACTTGATGAAAAGGTTTATATGGATATAGGCCTTGGAATTAAGATGAGTGGAAGCAATGTCGACCCAGACACTGCATTCTTGGTATCCCACTCCGGAATAGACATTTTCGGTTTTGGAGAAGACCCAACTACCGGATATTCAAACAACATCTTCAATGCATTAGTCGAGCTTAAAGACGCTGTTAATGCAGGTGACATTGACGAAATTGGAGCGCTTACAGACAATTTAGATGAACTTGCAAATACTTTTGGCGCACATCTTTCAGACATGGGTGCGAGAGTTAACTTTTTAGAAAACATGGAAACTAAGCTTGAAACTAGTATTGATACTTACACTGTAAGAATTCATGAACTTATGGGAACTGATGATGCCGAAGCCGTTCAAACCTTGGCTCAAGACGAGTTTATCCTGCAGGCAGTACAGCAAATGGGTTCAAGAATTTTACCAAACAGTTTAATGAGCTATTTAGGATAATTAAAAATATTTATATAGATTTGAGGTGAACTTATATATGCAAAACGTACTACAAATTAGCACAAACCCAGGAAAATATGAACTTCAAGTAGAACATGCAAAACTTGAGTATAAAAACAATCCACTTCCTCTTGCAAAAGTAAATACACAAAGAGGGAAATTTGAACTTGATTCAGAGCCTGCAAGACTGCGTGTAGATACTTATCAGTCAAGAAGATCTATGGGACATTTAAACTTGACCGACAGCGCCGCAGAATTTTCAAACAAGGCGCAAGCAAATTTTAGCGATTATATTTCAAACACTATTTCAATAGGCCGAGGTGTAGGAGATGTCACCGATGGCACCACTATAGGTTCCCTTATGCGCAATAAAATGACAGAAATATCAAAGTCTATGACTGTGTTTATTCCAGCCTCAGGCACGGTAAGCATATCATGGCAAGACGATAAGCTTACATCTTCCTACACACCTTCTCAAACAGACTATGAATGGGATATTAAAGGCGTTGATTTCACCTATACTCGCGGTGGTGTTTCGCTCAATGTTTTAGAAAGAGCCAATGTAGACATCGAGTATGTCGGTGAGCCTTTGTACTTTCCTCGCAGTGCGGCAAAGGCATATCAAAACGCATTAGCCGTGTAGTATGAGTGTTAATTACTTACATGTTTTAGACATGTTAAACGAAAAACAACAACTGTTTTTAAGGCTTGAGGAAACCACAAGTAATACTGTAGTTGAAAAATCAGAAAAATTTATCGACAGCATGAAAAAAAGAGCAGATTTATTTGACAGCCTGCGAGAGCTTGATAAAAAAATCACCGCAGAAGCCATAAATGACAGAAAACTTCGAGATGCCCTAAATAACATCACCAATAAGAAAGATGTCGATGACAGCCTTTTAGAAATTTTTGACCTCTCTCTTAAAATAAAAGCAATAGCAAATAGGCTTTTAAAAAATGAATCCTTACTTTTTGAGCATTTAAAAGCCGAAAGAAACTCAATTTTAAAGGAAATAGAAAAACTAAACAAAAGCGGAACTGCCGCTGCAAACAGATACTACAATACAACTAAGCTTAAAGCCGCAAAAAAAGTTAAGCCGGGTAAGCTAATTTAGAAACGGAGGAATAAAAAATGAGCAGTATTAACTCCTCATCATACTACAGCGCTAGCACAGGTACCAGTGGAATATCGGGTCTTATGTCCGGAATGGACACCGATGCACTAGTAGAACAAATGCTTTCTGCTACACAGACTAAAATTGACAGGGCGGAAGCCGAACAATTGCAAACAGAATGGAAACAGGAACTTTATCGTGAAGTAATTGACGAAATTAATGGTTTTTATAATAAGTATTTCGACACCTCTTACGGTTCAACACTAAAAACTAACTTCGCAACAACAGATTTCTTTAACAGCATGATATCTTCTGTCACAAGTGGAAACGCCGTTAAAGTGTCGGGCACATCTACAGATGCACTTTCAGGCGATCTTAAAATTGCTGTTACCGGGCTTGCTAGTGCGGCAAGTCTGATATCTAAAGAGAAATTAAGCGGTGATCAAACAATAGTCGGAAACTCTACACTTGATAATGGCACAGAAATTTTTTCTGCCGCCAATCTCTCAAAGAATTTTGAAGAAACTGTCAGCTTAAAAGTTGGTTCAAAAACGGTCGATGTAAACTTAAACCACGTGACTAATGAAGACGAACTTGCAAAGGCTTTTAACGACGCCTTTAAATCAGCAGGTGTAAGCGGTGCAAGCGCCGAAATATATGAAGGAAAACTAAGAATAGTTTCAGACTCTTCTACCTCTGTAAGCGTTGATACTGCAAATTCGACCGCAAAAGGTCTTGCGCTTACAGGTTTTTCAGACGCGTCGGTTTCTGATGTGACTAACACAGCTGGTGCTGTAGTCGGAAAATCATTGCAAGGCACAGACGCAGACTTTAATGCAGGTATTTCTTTTGATATCACTTTTGACGGTGTAACAAAAACTATTGATTTAAGCGACGTACAGGGCAGTACTTCAATAGATGGTTATACAATTTCTGAAACAGATGTGCTTACAGCACTTCAAGACAAAATTTCTAAGGCCTTTGGCTCTGCTGTTGAGGTTTCTTATGATACAGAAAATAAAAACCTTGTTTTTGGAATAGGTCTAAAAAACGATGATGGCACGACTCAAGCAGGCCATGAACTTATAATCACAGGCTCAGACAGCTCTGTTTTGGGTATAAAACCAGGTAGCACATCTACGTTTAACACAAGTCAAACTTTAAGCGAAATTGGTGCTGGCGATAAATTTGAATTTACAATAAACGGTGTAGATTTTAGTTTTGACGGCGACACTTCGGTGGCTTCAATGATAGACACAGTAAATAGAAGCTCTGCAGGCGTTACAATGAATTACTCCACCCTATCCGACACCATGAGCATCACCGCAAATAATACGGGCTCAAGCTTTGGAATAGACATGAAGCAAACATCGGGTAATATTTTATCTGAACTTTTCGGAGATTCTGTAATCTCTGGCCCGTCTTCTATCACAAGCGAATACTTAACAACCAATACAGTAAGCGCTTCAAACGGCGGACTAAGTGATTCGTATGAAACAACAGCAGCCACTCTTTCTATGCAGGTAAACGGAGAAACCAAAACTTTCACCCTTGCCGCAAAAGAGGGCGATGCGACATATTCTGCCGCAGAAATTAAAACTGCTTTTAACGCATGGCTTACAGAAGAGTTTGAGGGAAATATTACATACAATACCACAAGCGGTAACCTAGATGTTAAAGAGGGTTATTTGGTTGAATTTAATAAAACTTCTGTCAACACCACAAGCGGTTCGGCAGTTGCAGAGGCACAAAAAACCGATTTAGCACTTGCAATGGGCTTTAACTTTACCGCAAGTTCAAATATAGCTACAGAAGACACAAAACTTTCAGACGTTTACGGTATAGATGTCTCGGCCTTTAAGACAGCTAGCGGTACCGCAACAGGCGACACCACACTTTCTCAAATTACAGGCATGACAGGCCAAATCGTTACAGACCCTAATACAAATCCACCGAGCGTTACCACTTATGACGGCTTTATAGCATCATTCTCAGGCGGTAGGCTTGTTCTAAGCGCAAGCGGTGAGGTTATGTTCCACCCTGCCCCTCCTATGGATGGACTTTTCGGAAATTCTAATATACAACTAGGCTCAGGCGAGGGTGCCGGCTCTTTGGTTGCAGGTAGCGTGACACAGGGGCAAGATGCCAAGGTGACTATAAACGGAGTAGAAACAACAAGAAGCAGTAACTCCTTTGAAATTGACGGCGTTTCAATGCAACTTACATCTTTAAGCGAAAAAGACGATGCCGGAAATTATATTGAAACCACAATTTCAACCGTGAGAGACGACGATGCAATTGTAGACGCTTTCAAGGGTTTTGTAGAAGATTACAATAAAATGATAGAAGTTTTAAACGGCTACGTTTCCGAAGATGCCGATTATAAAGACTACCCACCTCTAACAGATGCTCAAAAAGAAGAAATGACAGACAGAGAAATTGAGCTTTGGGAAGAGAAAACAAAAGTTGGACTATTAAGAAACGACAGCACAATAAATACCTTCTTAAGCCAGCTAAGGTCTGCAATTTACACCAAACCTGAAGATTCAAGCCTTGCGCTTTACCAAATTGGCATTGAAACCACATCTTTCTTTGACGATGAAGATGTAGCCGGTTCTTTGACTATCGATGAAGACGCACTAAGACAGGCCCTTTCAAGTGACCCTACAAGCGTCATGACTTTGTTCACTTCTTCTAGCGATGGACTTGCGGCTCAATTTGAAGAAATATTTGAAAGCACAGCAAACACAAGTTCGGCCGACCCCGGAACACTGGTAGCTTTAGCAGGTGTCGAAGGCAAGGCAACTGAAGAAAACAATGATTTAAGTAGCAGACTTGATACCATTGAAAGCACAATTGAAAACCTAAAATATAGATACGAGCAAGAAAGCGCAAGGTATTGGGCAAGTTTTACCGCTATGGAAACCGCACTTTCAAACTATAACACCGACTTAGGATATTTAACACAACAATTCGGTTCATCGTATTAAATAAAGATTTGAGGAATTAATTATGAGAAACAATCCATATCAAGCATACAAACAACAATCAATCATGACTATGACCCCTGCCGACATGCTCACTGCGCTTTATGACGGTCTTTTAAAGCAGTTTACACTTGCAATAAAGGCTATTGAAGAAAAAGATTATAGCACTGCTAACACTACCTTGCAAAAAGGTCAAAAGATTTTAAGACATTTGCAAACTACTTTAGACGACTCTATAGCTATTTCTAAAGATTTAAATTCACTTTATGATTATTTCATATATGTTTCAATTCAATCTAACATGAAAAAAGAAGTTGGCGAGCTGTCTGCTGTGATTAATATGATAGAAGAACTTAGAAACACTTATATCCAAGCAGATAAAAAACTTAGAAGCGGTGAAAAAGTAGGCTAATTTTAACTTGATTATTCCTTTATACTGTGTTATTATACTATTAATAATATTATTTTACAGAAAAGGAGATTTACATATGTTTTTTAATTCTACAAATTTTAAAACTATAGAAGCCGGTGTAAACATCGCATGGCTTGAGCAGCAAATCCACTCTCAAAACATTGCAAACATAGAAACACCTGATTATAAGGCAAAACAACTAGTTTTTGACGATGTTCTAAATGAGGCTATGAGCGCTGGAAACGGCGGTAATATTAGTGTCAGCGTAATAGAAGATCCTAGCAGTGTTCTTCAAGATGGAAATAATGTAAATCTTGAAAAAGAAAATATAGAGCTTTATAAGTCTTATGCCCAGTACAGCATGTTACTTGACAAAGCAATGGGACAATTTAACAATATTACTACTGTTTTAAACAGTAATATGAGTTAAGGTAAAGGAGTATATTATGGCATTTTTATCTTCACTTGACATTGTAGGCTCGGCACTTACCGCAGAGCGCTATCGTTCAGATGTTATAACTCAAAATATTGCAAATGCATCTACCACTCAGACAGAAGACGGCGGCCCTTATCAAAGAAAACAAGTTGTTTTTTCTGAAAGAGAGCTAACATTTTCTGAAACCCTCTCAAATGTGCAAGGTGGTGTAGAGATTTCTGAAGTTGTTGAAAACGATAGAGATTTCAAAATGGTTTACGACCCAACTCACCCCCAAGCAGACGAGGACGGCTATGTTGCCTATCCAAATGTCGACACCACAGAAGAAATGATTGACTTAATGGCGGCAAGTAATGCCTATGATGCAAATTTAACCGTCTTAAGCGTTGTTAAAGAAATGATTAACAAAACTTTAGACATGAAAAGTTAATTTAAGGGAGGGTTTTATGCCCTCCCCTTTTTTATATTGAAAAGTGAGGGGAATTTATGGCGCGACAGGCAAAACAAATTCATGCATATTTATATAGGGAAAAAGATGGAAATTATGAATATGCGATTTTCCAAAGGGCGGATATGGAATTTTGCTTTCAAGGAGTGTCCGGCGGTGTGGAAGGCAATGAAAGTATAGAAGAAGCTGCCAGACGAGAAATTTTTGAAGAAGCAGGAATAAAAGAAAAACTCCCGCTTTACATCTTAGAAAGCGTGAGTTTTTTACCAGACAATATTTTTTCAGAGAAGACAAGAAAGTTATGGGGCAAAAACATAGTAGTAATACCAATGTATTTTTTTGCCATGCCATTTGACGGCGATATTATTTTATCAAACGAACACAAAACCGTAAAATGGCTGGAATATGAAAAAGCTTACGATTTAGTTTTTTATACCGACCAAAAAGTAGCTCTTTATGAACTTAATGAAAAGCTACTTCGTGGTATTATTTGACTTTGAAAATAATGCAGGGTACGATTTCGACCGTACCCTGCATTATATTACTAGTTTACAAAAGTTCTCATTTAAACACTGTATTATTCTCTAAATTATATTTCCATAAAAATTTACCAAGAGCATATCTGTCGTCTTGTGAAATATTTGTTATATCGCAAGAATACCACGCCTTTGCTCCAAAATAAAATGGTTCAATTATCTCAAATTCTATAGAGATCTTCGGAAGAGCGCCTGCTAAATCCGCAGCGAACTTCATTCCCTTTTGAAACCTTGCTCTTTCCTCTATAAAAGTCTTGTTGCCTACCGATTTTTTAACCTTTTTTTCTATACTTTCAGTTAAATTTGAATTAATGTTATCGTTTATTTGAAAATGAAGCCTATGCGGTGTAAGCTCTGTTATGATTGCATCCATTGGCTTTTTTTTCTTATTATTAAACATAGAAAAAAGTTTGTTTTTATTATCTGTATCAATCTGATGCATTTGCATGGGAAAATTCAGCTCTCCACAATAACAAAGCTCAGACCCCGGAAGAAGCACGTCGCTTACCGATACTATATTCATAAAATGCTTATCCGATAGATAAACCCCGCCTGTAAAGCTGTGAATTTTTTTGCCTTTATGAAGCCTTACTATCTCCATTTTAGTTCCCATTGGATAAAGCGGAACAAAACTGCTGGTAAATGAAACCGCATGTTTTTCAATTTCTATTGAAGCTTTACCAAAAGCTAAAATTTTGCCGTCTACAAGCTTTAAGTAGGCATCAAAATTATTATGATATGTTTGTGCAAGCATAAATACCTCTCAAATTATTCTTCTAAATCTGAATCGTCAAATACTTTTGACAGCTGTTTGTAAGATTTTCTCCATTTAAGATACATGGTAAATTTCATTGCTGCCATAATTATTATTGCCGCGGCAATAAAAGCCACTGCAAGCTGACTATATGACAAAATCGCCAGAACCATACCGGCAAGTAGTAAAATTGCCGAAAATATAAGTAAAATAAACGTAATTCTCTTTTTTAAATTATCCATAATTACCCTCCGATTTATCTATTTTTAAGTAATTCATTGCTTAAATCACAAAACTGTTCAAGGCTTAACTCTTCTGCCCTTACAGTTTGCTTAATATTTAGGCTCTCAAGTGCCGAAAATAGCACAGGTTTTGCAATGCCTCCCACCGACGACACCGAATTCACTAAGGTTTTCCGCCTTTGTGAAAATGCAGATTTAATTATTTTAAACATGAATTTTTCATCAACTATATCTACAGGGGGCGTGTCGTACACATCAAGTTTTATAACGGCCGAGTCAACATTTGGCGAGGGCATAAAGCTTCCCCTGCTTACTTTAAAAAGAATTTGCGGATTGCTATAATAACTTACCGCAAGGCTTACGGCACCACATTCACGACTTCCGGGAGCTGCACAAAGCCTGTCCGCAGCTTCCTTTTGAACCATAACAATGATAGATTTTATCGAAAGTTTTTCTTCTAAAAGCTTCATTATTACAGGAGATGTAATATAATACGGCAAATTTGCGCATACAACTACATCCATGCCGGCAAATTCCTCGGCAATTAGTTTGTTTAAGTCTACCTTAAGCACATCGTCGTTTATTATTTTTATATTATCAAACTCACTTAAAGTTTCATCGAGTATGGGCAGTAACTTTTTATCAAGCTCTATCGCCACAACTTTTTTCGCCAATTTTGCAAGCTCATATGTCAAAACTCCAACACCCGTGCCTATTTCAATGACTCCTACATTCTCCGAAAACACGGCTTCCTCTGCCATTTTAGGACAAATGCTTTTATTAATAAGAAAATTTTGTCCAAGCGATTTAGAAAAATTTACCCCGTTTTTTGACATTACTTCTTTTATGTATGATATATCTGTAAGCTTACTCAAAACCTACCCCTTTTCTACTTCATAAATTTTTATACTTTCATTATTATATACTGTTTCATATAAATCGTCAAATGCTTCTTCATCTACAGTGTAAGAATTTCTTTCGTAATCGCTGATTATTATAAAATCAATTTGATATTCTTCCAGTAAATCCTCACTATTTTCGGGGTCTGAATAAATTTTTTCTACGTCTGTCTGTTGTTCAAAATAATCTAGCCCATGAAAAAACAGATAAATATCAGAGCCACAGACTATATTTCTTCCTGAAATTGCCGCAACTGCATTATTGTGCCTGGTATTTGTCAAAATTACCGCATCTGCCTCTGTATTGTTTTCTATAAATTCCACATAATCAAGCTGAGATTTTTCAAACACAACATATTCCGATACAAATTCACGGCCTATCGTGAGTATTCCGGAGATAGTCCCGACAAATACGAATACAGAAACTACGGCGACTACTGCGCCCCTGCGCCTTATCCGTAAAGCCATATCGACTACAAAATTAACAACTACAGCGCATAAAAATGCAAAGGCAGGATATAAAAGTTTATTATTATCATAGGTATTAGGCTGGAAAACTACGAGCTCGCTTACTATCCAAATTAAAATAACTGGCGATAAAAAAATTACAAGCCTGTCCTTTAAATAAAAAATTGCCGGTATGATTAAAAGCGCTACTATGCCCAAATTTTTAATGTAAAACCATAAATAATTATCGACAATATTCGCCCAGTTAAAATACCCTCTTACAAAACTTTCTCCCTGTGCCTGAGAAAAAGTCCAAAATATGAGCTGTCCTAAAGATAATACTACCGCAAGGCTTACAAAAATTAGCCACGGCTTTATTTTATAAAAATTATTGTCACGAATTATTTTCACTAGCATAAATACTCCCAAAAACACAAACAGGAGTAAAAAAACCACTGCAATTTGCAAAAACAGCTCGCTTCCCCTTGTCTGATTATTGGTAAATCCCTGAAGTATGAGCATAAATACGGGAATTGCTATAAATGATATGCGAATGCATCTTGCAAGCAAGGCTTCTTTTTTTAGTATTAAAACAAGCCTTGTAAAAAGCCATGCGACCGAGAAAAAGACCATGACTAAGAATGAATGCGTGTGTATCATTACAAGGCTTGCCGTGAGCACGGCGCTTACTGCAAAATAAATAATTTTATTTTCTTTTACCGCCTTATATAACAGGTAAAGCGTGGGAAATAGCACCGCAAATCCGAATAAAGTCGTGCGCTGTGGAAGCAATAGGTCGACAATCGGAGTCACCCATCTAATGTTCTCACCCACATAATTTGTTGGAGTGGTGTAATAATTTGTAAAAATATCGAAAAAATTACCCTCGCTCCCCCATGCGCCATTTAAAAAATAAACGATGCCAAAGCCACCGAAAAGAAAAAACAGGCA
Organism: uncultured Eubacteriales bacterium; assembly: GCA_964370635.1. Taxonomy (GTDB): domain Bacteria; phylum Bacillota; class Clostridia; order Oscillospirales; family Acutalibacteraceae; genus SIG603. The sequence continues at coordinate 67,251 of CAYJJU010000006.1, forward strand.
GGTGGTAATAGAAGATTTAAATTTAGAATTTAAAAATTTTTCAAAGAGTATATAAAAACCAAGCATCGATTGCATTCCTGCAAATAACATCGGGAGTATATAAGAAAAACGAAGTGATGCCCCAAAAATATAGAGCGATGAAGAAATACTGTCTGATAAAAACGGATAGCTAAGTAAATTCCCCGGCAAAATTGAGTACTCAGGAGGAAAAACACCTTGATTTGCAATGCTGGTTATAAAGCCTAAATGCATACTCATATCGCCAAAAGTAGACTGAGAGGAATAAAGCTGTCCATCCGTTATAAAAACGCTATTAAAAATTAATAGCACAAAGCAAGCAAATACTAAAAATATGGGATATAAATAAAAAATTTCCTTACTTTGTGGTGACTTTAAACGTTTAATATTGTCTTTAGATTTTATAAAAACTAAGGTCGAAACTGCCACACAGAGTGCTAGCGCAAGCAGGTTAGAAAGCAAATTAAATCCTATAAAAAAGGAAAATAAAACAGGAGTCCACATGAGAAGGACGGTGCCAAAAAGGCTTGAAAATAATATCTTTTTTAAACTTGAAAATTTTTTAAATATAGAAAACGCTATAACGGTGCCACAAGCCTGAAAAGACAAAAAGAATAGCACGGCACAGATATTCCCTAAAAGACTTCCTTGTATAGCCATAAAATTACCCCTTAAATATTTTAAATTTGCCTGCAAGCGGTAAAACCTTTACCCTCTCTTTTGTCGTGTTTATAATTCCATCGACTAAAAATGTGGCAATTAATATATAGTAAAAAGCAAAAAAAACATTTAGCACCACTAAAACTCCCGTAAATAAAGAAGATGCTAAAATAAACCTTAAAAAAACTTGAACCACAATTCCAATAACTAAAAAAACAAACAGACATATGCCCTGATTTAAACTAAACTTGACAAATCTTGAATTTCGCTTTACAATCAGTGGAATAATAAATAAAAACGGAATATAAGAAAGTACTGCAAAAATCCTGTTATTTTTAATATCGTCAATTTCAAACTTATTATTATCCATGTAAAACTCCATAAAAAAATTCTCAACTGCACTTTGATACAGTTGAGAGAATAATTGGAGCGGGCGACGAGGCTCGAACTCGCTACCTCCACCTTGGCAAGGTGGCGCTCTACCAGATGAGCTACGCCCGCATCAAATTTTTTTTATTATATCAGACAGTTAAAAATTTGTCAACCGATAAAATTTATTTCTAATTAAAGTATTAATATTTATTTCCATATATTTCCATAATTCCCCAGTGAAAAATATTCACATATCCTTTAAAATGCAAATTATGACATGTATAATCACAATAATATATTAATTTACAAATTACGACAAAAAAAGGGTGAAAAAAATGAAAGAAAATCGGTCATATATAGCCACAATGCTTACGCAGCTTCGCAAAAAAAACGGATTAAGACAGTCAGATGTCGCAGAGCTATTAAATGTATGCAGGTCGACATACAGTTATTATGAATCAGGAAAAACTGAACCAAATTTTAAAATGCTTTGCAATCTCGCCAAGATTTTCGGAGTGGATATACACACTTTTCTTTCTGACGATAGAGATAAAATGGTTTTAAGGGAAAGCGACGCCGCTTCGTCTCATACACTAAGAGATTTAAAAAAACCCCCTAAAACAATGCGTGATTTATCAAGCGAAGAGCGCAAAATTATAGCCGCACTAAGAGTGGCCACTCCAAAAACAAAACGCAAGGCGTTTAATGTTTTATTTGATGATAAAGACAAAAATAATTAATTTTGATTTTTACCGAACTTTGATGTATAATATCAATCGTTCGGTATTTATTTGCAAGCAGTAAAATATACGCCTGTAGCTCAGTGGATAGAGCACCAGCCTCCGACGCTGGGTGTCGTTGGTTCAAATCCAATCAGGCGTACCAAAATTAGCAGTTAGGGGTTATACCTAAACTGCTAATTTTAAAATCTGATATACTTTGAAAGTAGGTATGTTTATGAGTTTAGATGTTATACAAGAGAAAAAAATTGGAACTGAAAAATTTGTTGGCATGGATAGAGATATTAACATTGTTGATTATTGGAGTTTTGCTCATTCAGACTTACTGCTAAATATTGAAAGAGGAAAACTCGCTGAATTTATTGTAGCAACTGCCGTGAATAGAGAATAACATTATCTACAATTAAGACTTTAGGCATAACTAAAACTTCATATAACTCTATTAAGAGTACTATTGATGCCTCATTTAATATTTATCCACGCTAATCCCTCACCCCTCGCTGTCTTTTCCCCTATAAATAATATAAGTTTCATAGTCTTTTTATCTTTTCTTCAATATGCCCAGAACTGTGCAATATTATATGTATGAACTTCCGTTATCGGCAATAATGGCCGAAACTCAGCTTGGACACCATTGATATTTTGCCGATAATATGTTATACTAATGTTAGTAATTTAGAAGGGGCGAGTAGATGAGTTATTTATCGGTAGCAGAAATTGCGGTTAAATGGAAAATGTCAGAGCGAAGTGTACGCAATTATTGTAGTGAGGGGCGTATAGAAGGCGCTTTTTTAATTGGAAAAACGTGGACTATTCCAGAAACTGCAGTAAAACCAGCCAGAAAAAATAAAAGCGAAAAATCTCGTACCACCTTACTTGGAATTCTTAAAGACGAAAAAAACTCTAAAGTTTCAGGCGGTATTTACCATAAATTACAGGTTGAATTCACTTACAACTCAAACCGTATTGAGGGAAGCAAACTCACTCATGACCAAACACGGTATATTTATGAAACCAATACCATAGGCTCCTACAACACTACCTTGAATGTTGATGATATAGTTGAAACAGCCAACCATTTTAGATGTATAGACATCGTTATTGATAACGCAAACTTCGCCCTAAGCGAGAAATTTTTTAAAGAGCTTCATTTGACGCTTAAAAACGGAACAAGCAATTCGAGAAAATCATGGTTCTGCGTGGGTGAATATAAAAAAATGCCTAACGAAGTTGGTGGAACGCAAACTACTGCACCGGAAAAAGTGGCGAGCGAAATCAAAGCTCTGCTTGATTTTTACAATAAGGATAAGACAAAAACAATAAACGATATAATTGAGTTTCATTATGAGTTTGAAAAAATACACCCTTTTCAAGATGGTAATGGACGTGTAGGTAGGCTTGTAATGGTAAAAGAATGCCTTAAGCATAATATTGTGCCATTTATAATAGATGAAGATCTTAAAATGTTCTATTATCGAGGTCTTAGTCAGTGGACAAATGAAAGACGATTTTTAATTGATACCTGCCTTACAGCACAAGATAAGTTTAAAAAATATTTAGATTATTTTAAGATGAGGTGAACTTGATGAAAAAAGTAATATTAATCACGGGCGCAAGTGCTGGATTTGGCAAACTTGCCGTTAAGGAATTATTAGAGCAAGGTCACACAGTTTATGCAGTTGCAAGACGACTTGAACACATGCGTGACATAGAAAAACTTGGTGCAAAAATATATAAAATGGACGTAACGCTCGATGAAGACGTAGACGCTACTGTATTAGACATGATTAAAAACGAAGGCAAAATAGATGTGCTTGTAAACAATGCAGGCTATGGGAGTTACGGTATGGTAGAGGCGGTTTCAATAGAAGCGGCCAAGCAGCAGTTTAACGCAAATGTTTTCGGGCTTGCAAGGGTCACTAAGGCAGTTTTGCCGTATATGAGAAAAAACAGGAGCGGCACTATAATCAACATGTCCTCTGTCGTAGGTCGAGTGACTTTTCCCATGATAGGCTGGTACGGTGCTTCAAAACATGCGGTAGAAGGCCTAAGCGATGCACTTAGGGCAGAAGTGAAAAGCTTTGGAATAAAGGTTTCACTTATTGAGCCTGGTGCGATGAACACGGAATTTTTAGAGGTCTCTCTCAAAAAAATTCAAGACGTAGAGCATCCACGAGAATATGAGGAAAACGTTTCACATTTTATAGAGGGATTTAAAAAACAATATGCCGGCGCACCAGGGCCTGAAAAGGTTGTTAAGACAATTTTAAAGGCAACAAATTCTAAAAACCCAAGGGCAAGATACACCGTGGGAAAAGACTGCAAATTGGCAATGTTCGCCCGAGCGGTTTTCCCTACAAAAATTTTTGATAACATCCGTAGAATGATGTTTAATATTAAGTAAGTTAAAAACCTCCTATTTGGCGCTTTTACCAAATAGGAGGTTTCATTTTTTTAATAATGCTTAGCAAAAATTATCTTTATAATTTTGTATGCAGTGGTCTATAACTTTAATAGCCTCTTCCCTGCCTGCCGACTCATTTACCACGGTTTCTTTGCCTTCAAGAGATTTATAGACAGAGAAAAAATGCGACATCTCTTCTAATACATGCGTAGGCAACTCGCTAATATCGTTATAAGAATTATACATGGGGTCATCAAAGCAGATTGCTATAATTTTCTCATCGTTTCGCCCATTGTCCTTCATCAAAATAACGCCAATTGGATAAGCTTTTACAAGCGTCAGCGGTGTAATTGCCTCAGAACAGACGAGCAAAACATCCAGGGGGTCTAAGTCGTCGCCATAGGTTCTTGGTATAAAGCCATAGTTTGCAGGGTAATGCGTCGAGGTATGTAGTATCCTGTCAAGCTTTAAAAGCCCAGTTTCCTTGTCTAGCTCATACTTTTTCTTGCTTCCCTTTTTAATTTCGATAACACAAATAAACTCTTCGGGTCTAATACGTTTAGGTGAAATGTCATGCCAAATATTCATAGTGTTAAGCTCCTTATATAATCTTTATTTTTATTTTACTACATTAAAGCTAAAAATACAAGCTTGTATTTTTGAAATTTAGGGACTATAATTGTATAAAACTATTACGAACGGAGTGTTTTTATGAAAATCAAGTATTTAGGCACAGGTGCCGCCGAGGGAATACCGGGTTTATTTTGCAGATGTCAGTACTGCAACAAGGCAAGAGAGCTCAAAGGCAAGGACATACGGACTCGCTCTCAATCTATAATTGACGATAAGCTGCTTATTGACTACCCGCCCGACAGCTACAGCCATTTTTTAAACCACGACATAGACATAGCAAACATAAACCATGTACTAATAACGCACACGCACGAAGACCATTTATATCTTGAGGACTTCGGGCTAAGACACGACCCATTTTCGCTTGAAATAAACGGAAATTTAACTATTTACGGAAACGATGCGTTAAAGAGAAAATTTGATGAATATGTAGCTAAAAATAAACGAGCCATGGAAAATCTTGACTGTGTAGAGCTTAAAAATTTTGTCACTGTAGAAATCATGGGCTATAAAGTAACTCCACTTACGGCAAATCACGACAAGAGAGAGAACTGCTTTATATATTTTATAGAAAAAGAAAGTGAGAGCATTTTATACGGAAATGACACAGGAATTTTCCCCGATGAGACTTTTGAATTTTTAAAGGGTCGACACATTTCAATTTTAAGTCTTGACTGCACCACCGGAAAATACAAAGAGGGCAGCAATCATATGGGCATTGAAGACACTATTTTCGTGCGAGAGAAGCTTAAGTCGCTTGGCTGTATTGACGAGAGCACAAAAATGGTTATAACTCATTTTTCCCACAACGGACATGCGCTTTATAAAGATTTAGTAGACATAGTGTCCGATAAAAACATAAATGTAGCCTATGATGGCTTTGAGGTTATGGTATAATAAATAGAGGGTCGCCCTTACAGGCGACCCTTCAGCGTGTCAAAAAAGTCCTACTTTTTTGCACACGCTGCCGGACTGTCGAAAAAACTGTGGCAAATACCTTAGGGCTCAGCCCTAAGGACCCGAAATTCTTTGAAAAAAATTTAGTAAAACTTTTAATAATCCTCGCTTTTTTGACCTCATTAAAATTTAAAGCTTTGCTTTTTTTCTAAGTATTCTTTCCTTAAGTCTTTTTGTTTCCTCTTCATCTACCTTAATCACACCGCTGTCGTCGATGACTAAGGCCGTGCCCGGCACTGCTTCTTTTGGCATTTCAGTGCTTAAAATGGCAAAAAACTTCTTGTCTTTATCCTCACACACGGTGTATTGTCCTTCAAATCTGTCTACAATTAATTTTTTCATCATATTCTCCTTAAGTTTCACCGTCGGTGCTTGCACTTTCGGTTTTTTGCATATTTCTTTCAAGCCACTGCGAATATCCCATTAATACCTGTCTTGGTTTTGAGCCCTCGTGAGGGCCGACTATTCCCAGTTGCTCCATTTCATCTACAAGTCTTCCAGCCCTTGCATATCCTAGTCTTAGTCGTCTTTGCAAGAGTGAGGTCGACGCCTGTCCTGCCTCGATTACGCATTTAATCGCATCTTCGAGCATGGGGTCTGTGTTGCCGTCACTTTCTGACTTATCGCCTTTTGCCGTGTCGACAATTGCATTTTTTTCTATATCTTCTATGATTTTTTCATCATAAGAAATCTCTCGGCTATTCTTGACAAAATCCACCACCGCTTCTATCTCTTTTTCGGTGACATAACAGCCTTGTATTCTTGTAGGTTTATGCATTCCGACAGGCGAAAACAGCATGTCGCCCTGACCTAAGAGTTTTTCTGCACCTATCGAGTCTAAAATAGTCCTTGAGTCTATCGCCGACGACACCGCAAAGGCTATTCTGCTTGGAATATTTGCCTTAATAAGTCCCGTTACAACGTCAACCGTAGGTCTTTGTGTTGCAACCACCAGATGCATTCCGGCGGCACGTGCCATTTGCGCAAGCCTACAAATTGAGTCTTCAACCTCATTTGGCGCCGCCATCATAAGGTCGGCTAGCTCGTCTATGATAATGACTATTTGAGGCATTTTAAGCATGGGTTGCCCGTTTTCATCAACATAACCATTAAATTTTGCAAGCTCGTTATAGCCATGCAAGTCTTTAACGCTAAAATCTGCAAACATCTTATACCTGTTAAGCATTTCAGTAACCGCCCAGTTTAAGGCTCCGGCGGCTTTTCTTGGCTCTGTTACAACAGGCACTAAAAGATGCGGTATTCCGTTATATATGCCTAGTTCAACCACTTTTGGGTCTATCATTAAAAATCTGACTTCGTCGGGGCTTGATTTGTAAATAAGGCTCATAATTAGCGAGTTTATGCACACTGATTTACCAGAGCCCGTAGTACCTGCTATGAGTGTATGTGGCATTTTCGCAAGATCGGCCACCGTCACCTGCCCTGCAATATCCTTGCCTAAAACAACGGTTAGCTTGCTTTTTGATGCCAAAAATGCGTTTGACTCAACAAGTTCTCTCATCTTGACAACGGTTTTATTTTTATTTGGTATCTCAATTCCAACCGCAGGTTTACCCGGTATCGGCGCTTCTATCCTAACGCCTGTCGCCGCTAAATTCAGTGCTAAATCGTCGGCAAGATTTGTGATTTTACTAATTTTAACACCCGCAGCCGGTTGAAGCTCATACCTTGTAACAGACGGACCTCTGCAAATGTCGATAATTTTCGTTTGCACGCCAAAACTTTTTAAGGTATCGACAAGTTTTTTGCCATTTGTCTGAAGCTCTTCCCTCTCGACCTCTACATTTAATTTTTGACCTGCTTCAAGCATGCTTATCGGTGGAAAAACATAGGTTTTCGCCTTGTTTTTCTGCTCTTCATAAAGTGCCATTTGTGCAGAGTTTGCCAGTTGCTCTTTTTCGCTTTCTTCTCTTTTATTTATAAACGCCTCGGCAAGTTTTGATGCCGTGTCAAGCGCTTCTTGTGTTGCATCTATCGGAATACTTGTAGAAGAAGTAAGCTCTACCTCTCTTCTGGTTCCGTTTGTTCTAAACTCATTAACAGGCTTTTCAGGCTTTACAGGTTTTTCTTGGACTGTCTCGACTTCATCTACTCCGAAATTGATGTTAAATGCGCTGCTTGAAAAATCATCTGCCTTAGTTTTTGGTATTTTTTCACTTACGCCCTCGTCTGTATCGTCCTCAAGGCCAAATGCCTTATTAAGATTTTCTAAACTTTTTGTTTCTCTTGTTTTTCTGCTTCTTTTAACTTGGTCGTTCGGAATTACAAATTCGCTATCGTCGATATACGCACCGCTTGCACGTTTTTTTTGCTCTGCCTTTTTTTCTCTTGCACTTTGAATAGATTCCGACACCATGTTTACGGGTTTTTTTGCCGCTTTAAACACCTGTCCCAAGGTGGCTCCTGTAAGTATCATAATAATGGCTGCTAAAAGTATCGTTATTACTATTCTTGCGCCTATAGTGCCTAAGGCAAGCATGATGGGCTCGCCAATATATCCACCAACGACACCGCCACCGCCTTCGCCCATAACAAACAGCGCATAGGAAAAATCGAAGAAATTTGCGCCTTCTGAGAACACAGGGTCGCTGTAAATATATGCAGTAGAACACACTATTACAATGGTAGCTGCAGTAAGCCAAAGCTTGGTTGTGAGTTTATGTACGGTTTTATTAAGCGCTATTATTATTGCAACATAGGCAAGCAGAACAGGCCATAAAATCGCCCATATTCCAAAAAGCCCCAAAAAGGTGTTGTGCATCCAGTTCCACACATTTTCTCCCGGAATTATAATGATAAAAAACATGAGCAGTGCGCTTGCAAACATAATAATAGACTTTTTATGGTCTGTATGTTTTACCGCTTCTTCTACATTTTTAACATCTTTTTTCGTGTTGCGTTTTCTATTATTTGTGCCAGTGTTTTTTCTTGCAGGCTGATTTTTATTTGTAGTTTTTTTTCGTTCCACGGTTTACCCCTCCAAATTTATAATGCCACACCCGTAAATAGGTTTACTCCGAGTGAATTTTCTATAATCGATATAATAATAGTCGCCACACCGACTACCAAAGTATAAATCGCAAAAATGTAAAGCCTATCTGATGCAACAAGCCATTTGAACAGCTTTATCGCTAAAAATCCGACTATCACAGCTGTTATAAAACCTGCCGCCAAGACTTCATAGCCTATGTTAAGTGGCTCAGACGATACATCGCTTATCGACAGCACCGCAGCTGCCAAAATTGCAGGACTTCCCAAAACAAATGAATAATCTAGCGCCTTTTGCTTATTAATTCCACGCATCATAGCGGTAGAAAGCGTCGAGCCCGAGCGTGAAAGGCCGGGTAAAACCGCCGCCATGCACTGTGCAAAACCTACACACACGGCATCTACCACATTGAAGTTCTTTCTTCCGGGCATGTCACTGCCCTTTCTGTTATCAAATTTTTTCTGAGTGATTTTGCCTGCCCTTATCGCAAGGAACAGTAAGACACTTGTAAGCAGTAGTGCAAGCCCTTCGACTAAAAGATTGCTATCGGTCGCCCAAGCTGTGGATAAATCGCTTAAATTCAAACCTACTACCGGCAAAGGCACAAATAGTAAAAACAGCGGAAGAAGCCCTATTATCAACATCATAACAAGTCGCCTGTCATGACTCATGGTTTTCCATTTGAATTTACCTGTCACAAGGTCTTTGCACATGATGAAAAATTCACCAATTAGACGCAAAATTAATTTATAATACACCATCACCACCGCAACCAAGGTACCAATATGTAGCATAATTCCAAAAAATAAATTTTCTATCTCTACACCCATCACATGTTGGGCAAGAGATAAATGCCCACTGCTTGATATAGGCAAAAACTCTGTGGCCCCTTGCACTATACCCTGAATAATCGCTTCTATAATTGTCATATTTCCTCCAAATTATGTATCGGCAAAAGCCGAATTATTTTTTTCTTGTCACAACTTTTTTAGTGCTTTTGGCTCTTGGTTTTCGGGGTTTTGTCTGATTTTTTCCTAAATTAATCATCTCTGCCAAAGAGGCAAGCGCGTCAGACAAAGTGCCTAAAGAATCTATAAGCCCCACTTCCACTGCGTTTTCTCCGTCGAGTACGGTGCCCACATCTGTTACAAGCTCGCCCGTGTTCATCATAAGCTTAGTAAATTTATCGGAACTTATTCCAGAGTTTTCAACGACAAATTTAGTAATTCTGCCCTGCATTCTTTGAAAATACTCAAAGCTTTGCGGAACACCAAGCACTAAACCGTTAAGCCTTACAGGATGTATCGTCATAGATGCCGAACGTGCAATATAGGTTTTTTTTGCCGACACTGCAAGTGGTGCACCTATGGAGTGACCTCCGCCTAAAACAAGCGAAACGGTAGGTTTTTTCATGCCTGCTATGAGCTCTGCAATTGCAAGGCCTGCCTCTACGTCTCCACCGACAGTGTTTAGTATGATAAGCAGGCCGTCGACATTATCATCTTCTTCAACCGCTACAATTTGAGGTATTACATGCTCATATTTCGTAGCTTTATTTTGTGGCGGAAGAATATAATGTCCCTCGACTTGGCCTATAATTGTCATACAATAAATCTTAAGTGAATTTTTTGTTATAAGGACAGAACCATCGTCTCCCATGGTGTTTTGCGGTGTAGTTACTTGCTCTTGCTCCTCTGCTTCACTGCCTTCATCTTCGTTTGCGAAAAAGCTATATTCGTTTTGTTTTGATTTATTTTGATTTTTACTGTTCATTTACATCAACTCCTTACAAACATAGTTTCTCAAGAATTAATTAAAATAAACATAAAAAAGCAAACAAAGCTTGCTTTATTTAATTTTAATTTTAGCATATTTTATTGTTTTGGGCAAGAAAAAACTGCTAAATTTATTTGTAACTTGGTCAATTTCATGCTATTATTAGTAATATAAGTTTTTTTGAAAGGTATATTTGCATATGGACAATCTATTACTATCCTTTAATGTCGTCGCACCTTTAATATTTTTTTTACTGCTGGGAATTATTTTAAAGCCTCTTTTATCTACAGAGGTTATAAGTTCCATGAACAGAGTTTTATCTACGGTGTTTTTACCGATTCTTATTTTTTGTAATATTTATGATACAGGCGGTTCTTTAGAACTGGACTCAACCGTATTTTTATTTATTTTTATCGGTATAATTTTAGAACTCATTATAAGTGTTGTGCTTTGTAAATGTGTTCAAAAAGACATAAAGCGACGCTCGGTTATGATACAGGGCATGCTTCGAGGCAATTTTGTTATATTTGGCATTCCTATAGCAATTTCAGTTTTCGGCCAACATGGGGCCTCTAGTGCCGCCATCGCTTCCATACTTGTGGTACCTATGTTTAACGTGATATCCGTGTCGGTATTTGCACTTTATTCTGGCGAAAAGCTTAAAATTTCAAGCCTACTTTTAAAAATCGCCAAAAATCCTTTCATAATAGCCTCTGTTATAGGTCTAGTTTTTTCATTTGCGCACATACCCCTTCCTCAGTTTATTTATAGCCCTTTAAGCGATATAGGAGATGCCGCAAGCTCGCTGGTATTCGTCTTTTTAGGAGCCTCATTCAAAATCAACAGCATGAAAGAACATTTGCCCGCTCTGTCACTTACAGTTTTAATGCGCCTCGTATTTTTCCCGTTAATTTTTGTGAGCCTTGCAATTTTCTTTGGATTTAGAGGAGAATCTTTAATCATACTTTTAACAATTTTCGCATCTCCAACAGCCGTTGCTTCCTATCCATTAGCCAAATCTATGGGAGGCGACGATAAATTAGCCGGCAATATTGTGGTGTTCACTTCCACCATTTCCATACTGACCATGTTTATTTGGATTTTTACATTAAATTCCCTTTCTTTGCTCTAAAATGCAAGTCAGAGATGCAAATCTTGCATTTTTGCATTTTTTTGCTCATAAAAAACATTGACAAAAACTTCAAAATGAGCGATAATATAATAAGTTAAATTAATAATATTTAGGAGAGTGATACTTTTGGGCATGACAATTGCACAGAAAATTATTTTTTCACATTTAAAAAGCGGAAAAATGAATGTTGGCCAAGACATAGGACTTAAAATTGACCAAACACTTACACAAGACGCTACAGGCACTATGGCTTATTTAGAGTTTGAAGCAATGGGTATTGACAGAGTCAAAACAGAAAAAAGCGTTGCTTACATAGACCACAACACTCTTCAAGCCGGTTTTGAAAACGCAGATGACCACAGGTATATACAAAGCATTGCAAAAAAACACGGCCTTTATTTTTCAAGACCGGGTAACGGTATTTGCCACCAAGTGCATTTAGAGCGCTTTGGTATCCCCGGCAAAACCCTTATAGGCTCTGACAGCCACACGCCAACAGGCGGAGGCCTTGGAATGCTCTCTTTTGGCGCAGGCGGTTTAGACGTCGCAGTCGCTATGGGCGGTGGAGAGTATCATATAAACATGCCCTCAATGACAAAAATTAATCTAAACGGCAAATTATCCGACTGGGTATGTGCCAAAGATATCATTTTAGAGGTTTTAAGGATTTTAAGCGTCAAAGGTGGCGTTGGTAAAATTATTGAGTACGGCGGAGACGCGCTACCACTTTTAAGCGTTCCCGAAAGAGCAACCATAACAAACATGGGAACAGAGCTTGGCGCTACCACTTCAATTTTCCCATCTGATGAAATTACAAAAGAATTTTTAAAAGCTCAAAAAAGAGAAAACGACTGGGTAGAGTTAAAATCAGATGAAGATGCAGTCTATGACGAAGTAATAGACATAGATTTATCTAAATTAAAACCCATGGTCGCATGTCCTCATAGCCCTGATGCGGTAAAATCAGTCGATGAGGTCGGCAAAATCAAGGTTGACCAAGTATGCATAGGCTCATGTACAAATTCATCTTATATGGACTTAATGCGTGTCGCTTCTATTTTAAAAGGAAAGACAGTCCATCCTGATGTTAGCCTATCAATTTCACCGGGTTCAAAACAAGTTTACAACATGCTTGCCTTAAACGGCGCACTATCAGATTTAGTCGAGGCCGGCGCAAGAATTTTAGAATGTGCCTGCGGACCTTGCATCGGAATGGGCTTCTCCCCAAATTCCGGCGGTGTGTCACTTAGAACATTTAACAGAAATTTTGAGGGCAGAAGCGGAACAAAAGACGGTCAAGTTTATCTTGTAAGCCCCGAAACGGCCGCTGCCTCTGCAATTACAGGCGTATTTACTAACCCTCAAGAGCTCACAAATTACGAAAATATTTCTTTCCCAGAAGAATTTATAATTAACGATAACATGATAATCTCCCCTGCTAGCGAAGAAGACGCGAAGGATTTAGAAATTTTAAGAGGACCTAATATTAAACCTTTCCCAGTGTCAAAGCCGCTTGAAGACAACATTGCAACTAAGGCCATCCTCAAAGTGGGCGATAACATCACAACAGACCATATCATGCCTGCGGGCGCTAAGATACTCCCCTACCGCTCAAACATTCCACATCTTTCAAACTTCTGTTTTACAGTATGTGACGAAAACTTCCCACAAAGATGTAAAGAAAACGGCGGCGGAATAGTGATAGGCGGTTTAAACTACGGTCAAGGCTCTTCAAGAGAGCACGCGGCACTCGTGCCATTATATCTCGGGATAAGGGCTGTTGCCGCAAAATCTTACGCAAGAATTCACTGCGCAAACCTTGCAAACGCCGGAATAATTCCTTTAGAGTTTATTAACGAGACAGATTACGATTTAATAGAGCAAATGGACGATTTAGAGCTTCCTAATGTGTTAGAAGAAATTAAAAATGGCGGCGAAGTTACTTTAGTCAATAAGACTAAGGGTATTTCTATAAAAGTTAATGCAATACTAACCGAGCGTGAGCAAAAAATGATAGTCGCAGGCGGACTGCTTAATTACACGAAAGAAAATTCATAATTAACGGAGGAAAATATGGCTGAAATTAAAAAAATTCAAATGACCACACCTTTGGTAGAGATGGACGGCGACGAAATGACAAGAATAGTATGGAAAATGATTAAAGATATTTTAATCTATCCATACATAGACCTTAAATCAGAGTATTACGACCTAGGGCTTGAGTGCAGAGAAAAAACCAAGGACCAAGTAACAATCGACTCTGCCATAGCGACAAAAAAATACGGTGTAGCCGTGAAATGTGCAACAATTACCGCAAATGCCGAAAGGGTCAAAGAGTATAATCTTAGCGAAATGTGGAAATCACCAAACGGAACTATCAGGGCGATACTAGATGGTACAATATTTAGGACCCCGATTATAGTAAAAGGAATTACTCCATACATTCCAACATGGACTAAGCCGATAACAATAGCAAGGCATGCATACGGCGATGTTTATAAAAATTCAGAAATGAAAGTTTCGGCCGATAAAAAAGCAGAACTTGTAGTCACCGACAAAAACGGAGTAGAAGAACGTGTGTTAATTCACGACTTTAAAGGCGACGGCCTAATTCAAGGCGTGCACAATTTAGACTCTAGCATAGGAAGTTTTGCAAGGGCGTGTTTCAATTATGCACTTGACATAAAACAGGATTTATGGTTTGCTACAAAAGATACTATTTCAAAAATTTACGACCACAGTTTTAAGGATATTTTTACAGATATTTACGAGGCTGAGTATAAAGAAAAATTTAAAAATGCCGGAATTGAATATTTTTACACCTTGATTGACGATGCGGTGGCACGTGTTGTAAGGAGTGAAGGTGGATACATTTGGGCATGCAAAAACTATGATGGAGATGTAATGAGCGACATGGTAGCTACGGCTTACGGAAGCCTTGGCATGATGTCATCTGTGTTGGTATCTCCTGAAGGAATATACGAATATGAGGCCGCACACGGCACTGTGCAAAGACATTATTACAAACACTTAAAAGGTGAACCCACCTCGACAAACAGTGTTGCAACCCTTTTTGCTTGGAGCGGCGCTTTAAGAAAAAGAGGTTCACTCGATAATAACAAAGAGCTTGAAAATTATGCCGACTGCCTTGAAAAGGCAATTATCGACACAATAGAAAGCGGAGTCATGACAGGAGATTTATACATCCTTTCAAATTTAGATAACAAAAAATCGGTTACAACTGAAGAATTCCTATTTGCAGTAAACGAAAATTTAAAACAATTATTATAAAGGATAAAGTTTACATAAAATTATTTGCAGACTTTAAAATGGCGCTCAAAATGAAAGATAAAGTTAATTTAAATTATAACAGAGAAAATATATCGATGTCTGTTATTAGGCGATTGCCAAGATATTACAGATATTTAAATGTCCTCGAAAGAAAAGGCATAGACAAAGTGTCTTCAAAAGAGCTTTCCAAAAAAATGGGCTTTACCGCCTCTCAAATACGTCAAGATTTTAATTGTTTTGGAGGTTTTGGCCAACAAGGCTATGGTTATCCCGTGTCTCAGCTAAGGGACAAGATTGCGGACATTTTGAAGATTGATAACAAGAAAAGGGCCGTGATTTTAGGCGCAGGTAACTTAGGCCGAGCCTTACTGTCCATTGATTTTTGCAAGTTAGGCTTCGAACTACTTGCAGTTTTTGACAATAATCCTTCGATAATCGGGCATAAAATAAAGTTTTTTGACATTTTAAGCACCGAGCAATTAGCAACTTTTTGTAAAGAAAACAGTGTAGAAATGGCAATAATTTGCGTGCCAACTTCGGTGGTTAAAGATGTGTCGGCTATACTTTACGAAAACGGCGTTAGGGCATTTTGGAATTTTAGCCACTATGATATTTCTATGGTATATGAAGATGCCATAGTTGAAAATGTTCATCTCAACGACAGTTTAATGGCACTTTGCTATATGCTTGACTCTAACAGATAAAGTAAAACCCACAACCGCCTAAATGGTTGTGGGTTTTCGTTTTATTTAAAACTTTGAATATTTGTGATGCTTGAATTAAATATAAGCACCGCTTCCCTCTTCTCAGGTGCACCTAGTGCATAATGAGATTTAGAATTGCTGTCAAAATGATCAAAATCTACTAATCTATTATATTTTGTCGGGTGGTCATTTACTATTTTAATTCCGTCTTGCAAATATGGCCTTTTCCTGTAGTACGGGTCAAATAAGTGAATATTTTTATTGTCATAGCCTGTCATTACAACATAATGCCAATTTTCATGAATAAGCCTAGTTATTACCACTCCACCTTGTTTTAAGCCTCTCATAATTTCGCTGTCTTTTTGAAGATTTACTCCTGCGCCTGCTATATATTTGCAGTGCACCGGAAAATTTCTTACTCTTCCATACTGATTAAGCCAATTGCTTAAAAACATCATCGCCATTTTAGATGTTCCGCTTTTTCCACAAACACCCTTTTCGTCAAAGGTGTCAAGACAATACATCATCACATATTTCACGACGTCAGGCGGTATTTTTTCTCTGTCAAACAGATAGCTAATAGCATTCATCATAGTAGTTGGGCCACAGTCATACTCTGACTTTTGATAGGCCAAGGGGTTCTTCATTCCTCTACCTCCTAAAAGTAAATCATTACAATACATTATATAATTTTTCGTCGCAAAATGTCAATTACTTAAAAGAACTTTATTTAAATTTTACTTTAATAATTCTTCTAAATCACAAAAATTATAATTTGTATTAAAATTTAAATATCTAAGCAGTTCCTTATTTGACAAATATGAAGGAAGAGCAAGTTTTTTAAGTAGGGCTTGCTTTTTTTCACTGCTATTCTCTTTTCCCGTAAGCCCTAAAGTGTATAAATCAGCCACCGATAAGAGTATTCTATCACCTCTTAGTTCTTGCGACTGCACGCAGTTTTTTAGCGCATTTAATATTTCCTTAGCACCCATGCCCTCTACCCCCAAAAGACCCTCTTTTGAGGATTTATCTTTCCTCTTCTCTGTGCCCTCTTTTGGTTTGACATAGGCGTTTGCTATCATATTTTCAGGCACAAAAGATTTAAGATGATTTCTTATTAAAAAACCTGCGGAGTCACTGTCTGTTAAAATGATAATTCCACACTCGCTTGCAAGCTTTTTTATGTAATTTTTTTTGCTTTCATCTTTGAAAATCCTAAATCCATTTGTCTGAATTACTATGGCATCCACCACAGAAAGCACGGCAATTTTATCGTACTTTCCCTCGACAATTATAGCCTGTTTTATTGTTTCTTTCTTCATAGCCACCTCAAGCCTTAGTCAAATATAAAAGCTTTGCAATCAGGGTTTCAAGCACTGTTTTATCGTCAAGTTTAGAGCTTTTTAAATCTAGGTCAGCCTTTAAAAGTAACTTTAAGCACTTCCCCACCGTTGCCGTCGATAAATTTCGACCGTCCCTTTGTGCGTACTTTAGCCTAAAATCCTTACCCTTATAGTCTGCGTACTCTGATGGCGACGTAACCGTCTTCCCCGCCTCTAAGGCACATTTCACCCTATAAATATCAATAAAAGACGCGGACATTACCGCTAAAATCGGCACCGCTTTTTCACCCATATAAAATAGCTTGTCTAAAATTTCATACGATTTTGCAAAGTTTGATGCAAGTATACATTTTGAAAGCTCAAACACGGTTGCTTCAACACTTTTCGACACCAAAAGCTCCATATCATCTAGGCTGATTTCTCTGTTTTTTGCATACATGCAAAGTTTAATTAGTTCATTGTTTATAGTATTTAAATCGTTTCCTACAAACTCCACAAGTTTTTGTGCATTGTTTTTTTCTATTCTTGAACCCTGTTTTTCGGCAGCTTTACAAATGTATTTTAATAGCTCTGCCCCTTCTTTTCTTTTAAAATCGACCACAAGGCCACGCTCTTTTATAAGTGCGTCTATTTTTTTATACTTTGAAAAACCCTTAACATTTGCCGTAGGATAGTAAAATATTAACACTGTTGTGTCCGGCAAAAGTGTAAGCAACTCCTCAAACTTGTCCCTGTCCGTAGATGATTTTTCGTCAAGCACAAAATCTGATACCAAAACACATTTGCGCTGTGCCATAAAGGGAAGCGCCATGGACGCATCCGCTATTTCATCGACTGTCGCATCGCTTTTAAACTCATTGAAATTAAAATCGGTAAAATTTTCCGGAATTGAAACCTTTAATAGCCTGTTTAAATATTTTTTAAGCGAAAGTTTTTCTTCGCCAATAAAAAAATACAAAGGCAAAAGCTCTCCGCCTGCTATATGTTTTCTTATACCCTGCTCGTCCATTATTTTTCACTCCTTATCTTCATGCTATCGTCCTTATCAAAGGTAAATATATATTTTTCTTCGCCGGAAATTATATAATTCCCGCTTTTTACATCACTTGGAAAGCTGTGATATGCTAAAACATTTAACGTGCCTATATTATCACTGCTTGCACTGTTTAAAAATGCTAAATCAGCACTTTCTTCTTCAAAAAATGCGCCCTCTTCTTCTAAAATAATTTCGTTACCATAAACATTTATTCGACTTATGCCGTAGCTGTAGTTTATCGCCACTTTTTCACTTTCAAATGGTATATATCCATTTTGGGCATTATCATCTGTGATTATTGTCTCAACTTCAAACAACTTTTCTATTTCAGATATAGTTTGCCGCTCTTTTGTACTTGCATCTATAATTTGCAAAGAAACAATTTCTCTTACACCCAAATCTTTCATAAAATATGCCGCATCGCTGTAGCCTGACTCGCCACTTGATACCACTGCCGCCTTATCATTTTCGACCACAGCAACAAAAGGTTTTCCGTTTGTCGGCATATAAATAAGCTTTATCGTGTCTGCATTTAATAGTGCACTGCTAAATATAGCGACCGAGTATATCATAGCAAGCGACACCCCTGCCACTATTGTCGTATATCTTCCCCTTTTTACTATAAACAGTATGAGCAAAATGGCCACAAAAGACAAGAAGACCATCGTTGCGATTTTGTCGGGCAATGTTGGTGTTAGAGTTTGATAATCTGAAAAAACGAGCAGTATTTTGTTAAGCAAATTCATGTACATATCTATAAAAGCTCCCCAAAGTGCCGCAAAAGGCAGTGCAGATATCAACAAAAGTATGAAACCCACTATGATTAATAGCGAAAATAGAGGTGACAGCAATGCGCTATTTATAAAACCCAATAAATTTACAGAGTTAAAAAAGAGTAG
This sequence comes from uncultured Eubacteriales bacterium, assembly GCA_964370635.1. Taxonomy (GTDB): domain Bacteria; phylum Bacillota; class Clostridia; order Oscillospirales; family Acutalibacteraceae; genus SIG603. The sequence continues at coordinate 86,226 of CAYJJU010000006.1, forward strand.
TATTACGGGTATGGTAAATAAATTTGCGCTAAAGGCCAGCAGAAAAGCTCCAGTGATGCCATTATAAATGAATTTTGTGAACTTACGCTTAGGCTTAAAGAGCTTATCCCTCTTTGAAGTTAACTTGCCATAGACTAAAATTATCCCGAGTGTTGCAGATACCGACAGTATGAAGCCTAAATCCACTACGGCGTAGGGATTGATTACACAAATGATAAAAGCCGCCAAACCAAGGGAATTGAGCCCGTCTACATCTGCGCCTATAATTTTTGACAGGCAAATAAGTATGAGCATTATGCCGCTTCTTATGACACTAAAGCCAAAACCGCAAATTGCCATATAAAAAATTATAAAGGCTATAGCTACTGCGTAGACTATCTTGTCCTTTTTTATCGTTCTTTTCAAAATAAATATTAGCGCAAAACTTAAGACGGCAATGTGCATGCCCGATACCACCAAAACATGGCTTATTCCAAGCAAGCTATAAAGGCTGTTATTTTCATAATCAACCTCGTTTCTATTTCCTAAAAGCATTGCCGATAATAGGTCCACGTTTTCATTTGAAATATTATCGGAAAGCGCATTTTCAAAATAGGCTTTTACACGGCCTAAATAATAAAAAATCGGCTTATTTTCACTTGTACTTGTCTGAATATTTTCCTGTGCACTTTCAAATGCGTACAGATGCAGTCCATCTGCGTATTTTGTTTTAGCAGAACTTATGCCGAGGTTTTCCTCATAAGCGTAAAAATCCGCCGTGAAAATAATTTCGTCATAGTCGTCAACAAGAATTTCTTCAAAGCTATACAAAGTAACATTTACATCGCTGATATCTACCTTTTTCTTGTCATCATACAAGGCATCAACCCTAATTTTCAAAACATTAGAAGCGCCTTCTTTTGGCAAGGTTTCTATGACTTCTCCACTTGCTTTATACTCGCTTCCCGAAAGCATGTCGACCGATTTTATCAAGCTGTTTGAATTTATGTGCAGTGCAACCAGACATATTATAAGTGACGCCGCCGAGAGCAAATAGTATCTACAAATCACGCTTTTCTTGATAAAGACAAAACAAGACAATAATAAACTTGCTGCAACTGCAAAAATTATTATATAGATAAATAATTCTTCAGGCAGAAAAAAGGCGACCAAAAGCCATAGTGCATAGGAAAATCCCAAATAGGCAAATGGTCGCTTCATAATCTTATCCTCTCATCATCTTACTTAAAAAACAAAGGTAAAGGCTCTAAAAATATTATATCGTCTCTGTCTTGCGCGTCGCCCTCGGCCAAGACGCATGCCTTTCCTACTATATTAGCGTCTACACTCTCAAGTAGATTTTCAAGGGCTATAAGTGACTCGCCTGTGCTTATGACGTCATCGACTATCAGTATTCTCTTGCCTTTTAAATTCTCACAATCGGCTTGTGAGAGGTATAAGGTTTGCTCTGAGGCCGTAGTGATAGAATTCACTTTTACGCTAATAGGGTTTTGCATATATGCCTTAATGCCTTTTCTTGCAACGACATAATTTCTGCAACCTATTCTTGCCATTTCATAGGCAAGCGGTATGCCTTTTGACTCTGCTGTTATTACAACATCATGCTCCGGACAAACTTTCATCAGTGCTTTTGCCACCGCTTCTGTAATTTCAACGTCCGAAAACATTACAAAGCCTGCAATATCAAGTTTATCGTTTATGGGGCATATCGGTAAATCCCTTTCAACCCCTGCTATAGTAATTTTATAAAATTCACTCATTTTCTTTCTCCTTAACCCATTTTACCCGACAGTTTTTCTCCGCCTAAAAGGTGAAAATGTAAATGTTTAACACTTTGCGCTCCGTCGTCACCACAGTTTGTGACTATTCTAAAACCACCGTCTAAGCCTAAATCTTTAGAAAGCTTTGCGGCAGTTTCAAAAATTTTAGCCACGAGAGCACTGTTTGACTCGTCAATTTCCGCCGCACTATTTATATGCTTTTTGGGAATTATCAAGACATGTGTCTTCGCTTGAGGCGAAATGTCATGAAAGGCAAACAAGTCTTCGTCCTCATACACCTTATTTGACGGAATATCTCCACTTATTATTTTACAAAAAATACAGTCCATTTTCAAGTACCCCTTTACATCATTTTTTCAATAATTTTAGGAAGTGCCAGCACTGCCTCGTCTAGTTTAGTGATGTCTTTAGCCCCGGCCATGGCAAATTCAGGCTTACCGCCACCATTACCACCCGTTAGCTGTGCAACTTCTTTTGCTATAAGGCCTGCCTTTAGGCCTTTATCCATTGCGGGCTTACTGCAAGTAACTGCAATGCTAGCCTTTTCACCCATAACACCGACAAACACTCCTATTATAGCAGTGTCCGTAGTGTTTCCACGGTCTTTCACGCTGTCGCACATGTTTTTTAGTGCGTTTGAGTCGGCCGAGTTTACTATCGCCGATACTATTTTCACGCCGTTTACATCTACTGCATTTTCAAAAACTGAAGAAATATCTTTCTTGCTTATTTTCTCATTAAGGTTTTTAAGCTCTGTCTCTGTCTTTTTAAGCTCGCTTACGACTTGCTTTATTTTATTTGGAATGTCTGAAACGCTCTGCGCCTTAATAAGCGAGGCGCTTTCTTTTAGCACTAGATTGTTGTCGTGAATTAGCCTTAAAACGCCCATTCCAGTGACCGCCTCTATTCTTCTAACACCCGAGGCTACCGACGACTCTGCCAAAATTTTAAATAGGCCTAATTTTCCTGTATTTTCTACATGTGTACCACCACAAAATTCTTTTGAAAACTCGCCTACGCTTACAACCCTTACAAAGTCTCCGTATTTTTCACCAAATAACGCAATAGCGCCTTTTTCCCTAGCCTGTGCTATGCTCATCTCCTCGCAGTCTACCTTTTCATCTAAAAGAATTTGCGAGTTTACCATTGTTTCTACTGCCGCAATTTGCGTATCGTCGAGTGCCGAAAAATGTGTAAAGTCAAAGCGCATACGCTTTGCATCTACCAATTGACCTGCCTGCTCAACATGGTTTCCGAGTACTTTTTTTAAAGCGGCTTGAAGCAAATGTGCAGCCGTGTGATTTCTCATTGTAGCACGCCTTTTTACAACATTAACAATAGCTTTAACGCTTTCGCCCACTTTGATTTCGCCTTTTTCTACTATGGCCGTGTGTATATATATGCCGTCTTGATTTTTTGATGTGGCAGTGATGTCAACATTGAACATATTGCCCTCTAACACACCTGTGTCACCCACTTGTCCGCCGCCTTCTGCATAAAACGGTGTGGTATCTAGTATAATTCCAACTTCATCATCAAGATACGCTTCATTTACAAGCCCATCGCCTTTTACTATCGCCAAAATTTTAGCGTCGGTTTTAAGCATTTCGTAGCCGACAAATTTAGTGGCTTCTATGCCATCAAACAGCTCTGACGAGCCTTTCCATGCGTCTGCGCCTGCATTTTTTCTAGCACTTCTTGCACGGTTTCTTTGCTCCATTAAAAGCGCTTTAAATCTATCTTCGTCTACGACTATTCCTCTTTCACTTAAAATTTCCTTTGTAAGGTCTATGGGGAAACCGTAGGTATCGTTAAGTTTAAATGCATGGTCACCCGATAAAACGCCATTTTTTGCCTCGTTAATTAGATTTGAAAGTAGCGATAAACCTTGGTCTATAGTTTTGTAGAAGTTCTCTTCCTCAAAATTTATAAGCTTTGTTATCATATCAATTTTATCCAAAAGCTCTGGGTATGCATTTTTATTGCACTCTACAACAGTATTTGCAATTTTTGATAAGAAAGGCTCGTTAACTCCGAGTAATTTTCCATGCCTTGCCGCACGACGAAGCAAGCGCCTAAGCACATATCCTCTGCCATCGCTTGAAGGTCTTACGCCGTCTCCCATCATGAACACAGTGCTTCTTATATGGTCGGTTATTACTCTTAAAGAAATATCGGTTTTTTCGCTTTGGCCGTATTTTACGCCAGAAATTTTTGAAATATGATTCATTATGTCTTGCATGGTGTCGACTAAGAAAAGATTGTCGACGTCTTGCATTACGCAGGCTAGCCTTTCAAGGCCCATTCCTGTGTCTATATTTGGGTTTTCAAGCGGTGTGTAATTTCCTTTTCCGTCACTGTTAAACTGAGTGAATACAAGGTTCCACACTTCCATAAATCTGTCGCACTCACAGCCTACTTTACAGTCCGGTGAGCCACAACCGTTTTCTTCTCCCCTATCAAAGTGAATTTCAGAGCAGGGTCCGCAAGGTCCTGCACCATGCTCCCAAAAATTATCCTCTTTACCCAGTCTATGCATATGCGACGGGTCAACGCCTATCTCTTTTGTCCATATGTCATAGGCCTCATTGTCGTCTACATACACAGAGCAGTGAAGTTTGTCCACGGGGATTTCAAGTTCTTTTGTGAAAAACTCCCAAGCCCAATTACATGCCTCTACCTTAAAATAATCGCCAAAAGAGAAGTTACCAAGCATTTCAAAATAAGTTCCGTGTCTTGCTGTAATTCCAACCCTTTCTATGTCTGGTGTTCTTATACATTTTTGGCAGGTTGCAACACGTTTTTTAGGCGGTGTAATTTCACCTGTAAAATATTTTTTCATAGGCGCCATGCCCGAGTTTATTAAAAGCAAGCTCTTGTCACCGTCCGGCACTAAAGAGAAGCTTTTAAGCCTTAAATGCTCTTTGCCCTCAAAAAATTTAAGGAATTTTTCTCTTAACTCATTAAGACCTAATTGTTTCATGATTTTTTAACTCCGTTTCTAAATAAAATGATAAAAAAATAGACTTCTCCCCCAAAAATATGGGACGAAGAAATCCGCGGTACCACCCAAATTGCATAAATTTATGCCACTTGTAAACCTTTAACGTAGGTCAAGCGCTTTTATTTTCATAAAAGATGCCGCAAAATGCGTGTTTTATTTCTTAAAACAAGGGGTGGCACAGATGAATTTTTGTCTTAAAAAGCTCTCAACAAACGCTTTTCTCTCTGTAAGAAACACACCCTTTTCCCCTGCATGTTAACATATTGTAAACATTATATACTTTAAAATTAAATTTGTCAAATAATAGTTGCGCGCGAAACTATTTTATGTTATTATACTAATTAGTTGCTTACGCAACGATATTATAACAATTATTTTGGAGGAAATGAACATGCAATACGTTGATTTTAAACTAGACGGTAAAAAAGTTTCTCGATTCGGCCTTGGCTGTATGCGTCTACCTAAAACGACCGACGCAAAAGGCGAAGAAATCATTGACGAAGTAGAAGCAATTGCCCTTATTAGAAAGGCTATAGATAACGGTGTAAACTACATCGATACAGCGTATCTATATCCCGGCAGTGAAGTGGTAGTCGGCAAGGCTTTAAAGGACGGCTACAGAGAAAAAGTTATACTTGCAACAAAACTTCCCATGAACCTTGTAAATTCTGAAGCAGACTTGCAAAAGCTTTATGAAGAAGAAGTAACAAGACTACAAGTTGAGCATATAGATGTATATTTTCTACATAATCTATATATGTCAAACTGGGAAAGAGTTGTAAAGCACAACGCGCTTGATTTTGTATCTAAACTAAAGGAAGAAGGCAAAATTAGTTACATAGCGGTGTCAATGCATGAAAGATACGAGCATTTTGAGATGGTTTTAGACTATTTTAAATGGGATCTTGCAATGATACAATATAACTATTATGACAAATATTATCAAGCAGGCTATAAAGGACTACATTATGCAGCAGCAAAAGGTATACCTGTTGTATCTATGGAATCACTTCACGGCGGAATGCTATCTACCGATGTACCTAAAAAGGTTGAGGACGCTTTTGGCGACTGGAAAAAAGATGTGTCAAATGCTGAGAAGTCTTTCATGTGGTTATATAACCAACCCGAAGTTACAGTCATTTTAAGCGGTGTTTCAAGCATGGAACAACTAGATGAAAACCTAAAAATCTTTGAAAAAGCCGAATGTAATATACTAAGCGATGAAGAAGAAGCACTTTATGATAAAGCCCGTGAAGCGTGGGAAAGCTTTGTAAACATCGAGTGCACGGCTTGTGGTTACTGTATGCCATGTCCCAAAAACGTGGACATTCCTACAATTTTTAAAGTTTGGAATGACTACGCTAAAACACCTGGACAAAAATGGCTTTACAATCTTATGATGACCCAAGCGGGAAAAGACTTTACAAACTGCATTAACTGCGGAAAATGTTCAAAAATGTGTCCGCAAAAGTTTGATATTCCTGCAAAACTAAAGGAAGCACACGACATACTTACATCTTAATAAATAATAAATTAAGGTGTTGTCGCATTAACGAATTATTTCGTAAAAACATATTTTTAGGGAGGGCGTGGAAGCCCTCCCTTACTTTTTGTTTATTTTTTCCTTAATGCGACAGCCTTATAATTTTGTCATAAAAATTTTGCAAACCCAATTTAAAGCTTTCTTTTTCTTCTTATATATGAACCATTTTGAATTTCTTTTTCGCTTTTAATGTAGACTGTCATTGTTGCATGGGGTGCGCTTTCTATCTCCTTTTCACGCTCGTCCTTCATCTCCTCTATCGTCAAATGAATAAGCTCTCCTTTAGGTTGAAGCACTTCTACCTCTTCGCCTAGTAAAAATTTGTTTCTTTGAGATAATTTTGCAACGCCGTTCTCCCAAGTTTCGCAGACAGCCACGACATCCCAAGTCCTAATATATCCACCGTCATCAACATTTTGACCGGGCTCGTCGCCCATATAAAAACCTGTGCTGTATTGTCTGTGGCTTATTTTATCCACTTCTTCTAAAATTTCTAAGGGAAGCTCTTTGCCCTCGTTTGAAAGCACAAAATCCAACGCTTTTCTGTATGCAGAGGTGACGCTTGCCACGTAATACTCCGATTTTGCCCTGCCTTCAATTTTGAGGCTGCTAATTCCAGCCTTGATAAGCTTTGGCATATGCTCTATCATACACATATCTTTTGAATTCATAATATATGTAGCAGACCTGCCCGAGTCAAATTTTTCTTCAAAAATTTCAAAGCCTTGATTTGGCCTTTTCTTTTCAATTAATTCGTATTCCCATCTGCACGGCTGGGCACAGTCTCCCCTGTTTGGGTCTCTTTTAGTCATATAGCTTGAAAGCAAGCACCTGCCCGAAAATGAAACACACATTGCACCGTGGACAAAACATTCAATCTCTAAATCTTTGTCCGTGTTATCTCTAATCTCTTTTATTTCCTCAAAAGAAAGTTCCCTTGCCAAGACAACCCTTTTTGCGCCTAAAGCGTGAAGCATGTTTGCCGTTTCGTAGTTTGCAACACCTGCCTGGGTAGAAATATGAATATCTACATTTGGCGCATGTTTTTTTATGAGAGAAAGCACTCCTAAATCCGACACAATAAATGCATCAATATTTATTTTAGCGCATTCCTTTATAAAATTTGGTAAAAGTTTAATCTCCTCATTATGTGCGACTATGTTGCAAGTTACATATACTTTTACATCTCGTTCATGGCAAAGCTCTACAGCCTTAGCCATATCTGCTATGTCAAAATTTTGAGAAGATGTCCTCATTCCAAACAATTTGCCCGCAAGGTAAACCGCATCTGCACCAAAGTCCAGTGCGGTTTTAAGGCAGTTAATGTCGCCGGCCGGCGATAAAATTTCTGGTTTAAAAGTTTTTTCACTATTCATAAAATCATCCTAATCCTGCAGTTATCAAGTTTTCATTATGCTCTTCTTGAGTTGCAGCATAATAAGGAGTTCCGTCACTGCTATGGGCAAAGTATAGATAATCTGTGTCATTTGGATTAATCGCCGCATTAATTGCCGCCATACCCGGATTTGCTATCGCACCTGCAGGAAGGCCTTGTATGCTATAAGTGTCATAGTTACTTACATAGTCAGGCATGTCTTCCGGAACGTCGTCTCTTGTTCTGTATGGATAGAAAATTGTGGAGTCGCAGTCTAGCGAGAAAATTGAATAATCCGCACCAAAGTCTAAACGATTGTGTAATACAGACGATACATTTAGCATATCCTCTTCATTTGCCGCCTCACGCTGAATAATCGATGCAAGCACGACTACTTCGTCAAGCGTCATTCCGGAGGCATTAATTTCTTCAAGCGTTTCTTTTGTTATTTTAAGCTGGAAGTTTGTTAAGAATTTACCTATTACAACATCTATGTCTTCACCCTTATAGAAATCATAGGTATCCGGGAACATATAGCCCTCTAAAGTATAGTAACGCTCTTCCTCGTTTTCTATAAAGGAAATCATGTCGTAATTATCATAATTTTCAGTATTTGCCGCTTGAAGAATTTCGTCGGCGTCTATTACTCCGTTTTCTTCAAGTGAATTTGCAATGTCGACTATATTCATACCCTCGGTAAAAGTAATAGTGACAACCTCTAAATTATTAGGCCCACCTTGGATTATATTAATAATCTCTTCGTAATCTAAATTTGTGGCAATTTCGTAAGAGCCGCCTTCTGTATACTCTGCACTGGTCGTAAGCTCTGCATAAATTTCAAAAAATGCCGGTTGCGAAATTATTTCACCCTCGTGCAAAATCTCGGCAAGTTCTTCAAAACTTGTATTGTTTGGAATGTCGACTATCGTAGTAGCTGCTTCTTCACGTCCTATGGCAAACAAATCGTTTGAGCCTAAAATGAGGTAGCTTGACGCACTTAAAGAGACCAAAATAACCATGCATATCCATACTATTCTAAAAATTCTTCTATTTTTAATAGATTTAATCTTATCTCTTTTTTTATGTTCTCTCTTCAAATCTTTTGATTTTTTTTCAGAATAATACACGCTTGCGCCTATATCCTGCACCGGGATAGAACCTGTGTTTGTGTCAGGTTTTTTACCGGCTTTTAAACTTTGATTTTTGATGTCTATATTGCTGACAGTATTGTATACCTCGTCATCAATATTCACCTTAAATTCCTCAACACTTTTCCTCTCATAATCACGATTTACATCAAATGAATCGTTTTGAGGATAGTTTTTATTTTCATCCATACTTCTTCTCCAATCTTAAGATTAACATCATGAATTAATCACATATAACATAATGCACAGAAAAATCATTTTTATTTGTAGGAAGCTCCATTAAAATTTGTTCCTTAAAGCACAGTCCTACACAAAAACCGTTAAATTTTTCTAAATATCTATCATAATATCCTTTTCCACGCCCAAGCCTTGCGCCATCTTTTGTAAACGCAAGCCCAGGCACTATGCACAGAGCATTTTCACTGCTTGATAAATCAAATTCCAGAGTATTGCCTTGTGGCTCATAAATATTATAGGCTCCCAAAACAAGTTTGTCTAAACTTTCTATCTTATAAAACTTCATGCTGTTATCCACTTTACTGCATTTTGGGAAAAATAACGACTTGTTTTTACTTAAAAGATAGTTTATCAGCCTATTCGTATCCGGCTCAAACAACAAATTTGAAAACACAAGTACTTTACTTGCCTTTATAAGATTTTTATCTTTTATGAGCTTTTGGAAAATTATATCATTTTTTTCTTCAAAATTATTGATAAAAGACAGCTTATCCTTAATCTTACTTCTAAGCCTTGCCTTTTTAATATCGATACTATTCATTACTTTTTGCACTGCATTGCCGCAAAAAGTTTATCCGCTTTTTCTTTTGAGTCGTAAAGTTCTACTATTTTAAGCGCAAAATCAAAACTTACTCCTGCGCCTTTTGCGGTAATTATTTTACCGTCTACACTAACATTTTCACCCGTGTAATTTGCACCATTAAGCTGGGTGTCAAATCCTGGGTAACAAGTTACATTTTTGCCCTCTAATAGGTTCATATGCCCTAAAATTGACGGGGCGGCACAAATTGCACATATAAATTTGTCATTTCTATAACAGTAATCTACTATGGTCTTTAGAAGCGGTTCTGCCTCTAAATTTAGCGTTCCGGGAATGCCACCCGGCAGTATTATCATATCCATGTCATCGCAGCTTATGTTCTTAATTTGCATGTCGGAAAAAACTTTTATCCCATGAGAGCCCTCTATGACATCTCCACCTATTCCGACAGTTTTAATATCAAGCTCTGCACGCCTTATTATATCCAAAGTCGCCAAAGCTTCTATCTCTTCAAACCCTTCCGCTAAAAACATATAAATCATACTTGCACCACTTTCTTTAAAGTATTAAAAATCTCTTCTTCAATGTCGTCCATACTGCGTGGAACATTGTCTTTTGCGCAGGAAATGACATTCCATCCTAGCTTTTCAGCCGCAAAAAACGCACTTTCTCTGCATTTTATCAAAAAATCCACATTCTTTTCGTGTATGTCTTTTTTATTTTCATCGCCCTTATATCTCACTTTTAAAAGCTGTTGAGACACCAAGGGAGGCATGTCAAGATATATTACCTGCAAAGGTTTTGGAAGTCCCATTTTATTATACTCCAAATCCTCCACCCACTCTATAAAAGCATCCCACTGGGATTTTGGAAGCTTAGACATTTGAAAGACGATGTTTGATGTAGTATATCGATCTGCAATCACGATATCTCCATTATCAAGGTGCTTGCCCCAGTGTTTTTTATAACTTGCAAATCTGTCAACAGCATAAAAAACACAGCCGGCATATGGGTTTACATCGCTTGGACTCTCTCCAAATTCACCGCCTAAATACATTTTAACCAAGGAAGAAGACGGCGACTCGTAATCGGGAAAACTAATTTTATGTGTAGTTTTGCCACTATTTACAAGTCTTAATCTAAGTCTTTCGATTTGAGTGCCTTTTCCACTTGCATCTAAGCCTTCAATTACCACAAAACTCAAGCTATTCACTCACCTTTAAAAATTTTTCTCTGACTTCCTTTATTTTTCCGCAAGTCATTTTTCCCTCAGGACATGGGCCATGCACACACGGAGGGCCTGCTTTGCTAAAGAGTGTCGGAGAAACTTCTTTGACTTTCAAAAGCATAGCCACGGCCATATCCCTTATCTCCCACTGAGCCCTGTTACAGCATCTATGCGCAAAAAAGTTCATTAAACTTCTTGCATTAAAAGTGCAAATCAGCTTAGTAGTGCAGGCATTTGGCAAAACAAATCTCGCATCTTCTATAGCTTTTTTCTCTGCATTTCTTTTTGCCGTTTTTTCATCAACTTTGTCTTCAATCATGTCATTATAGTGCTTTTTATAAAGAATGGCTGTAAGTTTTTCGTAAGTGGCTTGGTCTTGCTCCATGGCCTCTAAGTAAAGCTCTTTTGCCTCTTTAATGCTCTCAATTTCGGGCGGAACAACAAATTCAAACGCAGTTTCCTTTACATACCTTTGGCTTTGCACGCTAAACGAGGCTATCCTATGCCTTGTAAGCTGTGCTAAAAGCGAGCGCGACACGCCCTCTACTCCAAAAGTAAAATTCGCATGCTCTATAGGGCTTTCGTGTCCTATTTGGGTGAGCATTTCAAGGAAAGACTGAGTTTTTTCGGCTGTAAGCCCATCTTTTACCGTCTTTATATCTGCCGCACTATAGCAAAGTTTTGCCGCACAGGCAATGGTTTGCTCCGGCAGTGGTGTATATGTAATTAGCTCTACATTCATAATTATGACCTTGTCATTTTCATAGCAAAAATGTGATGAAAATTTCGGGTTTGCTTCCCGTGACTATCCTTTCGGGTTTATTTTTAAAACTCATTCTCCAAGTTTTAGCGCTTTCATATTAAGCTCTTTTAATTGCTCTTTGCTTTTTGGAACACAAGCCAAAATGGCTTTTTTAAGTGTTTCTTCACTGCAAAAATTTGTTTCCTTTAATAATTTTCCTATTAAAATAATATTTGCAAGTCCAACTAAATCGTTTTCCTGCGCAAGCTTTGTGGCCTCTAATTCATACAAATTAACGTCTTCTCTTATACTGTGGCCGCTTACAATTGAGCTATCAATTATTACGGTTCCACCGCTATTAACTTCGCCAATGAATTTTTCATAAGAAGGCAAATTCATAGCGACCAAGACATCGGGATGTGTTACAAGCGGCGAGCCTATGGCTTTATCAGAAACGCAAACAGAGCAGTTAGCCGTGCCGCCTCTCATCTCAGGCCCGTATGACGGAAGCCACGAAACCTCTTTATTTTCAATAAGGCCTGCATAGGCAATTACTTTAGCGGCAAACAAAATTCCCTGTCCGCCAAAACCTGCAAATATCATGTTTAAGTTTTTCATGCCAAATCCTCCCCTTTGTCTTTATAAACGCCTAAAGGATAATGAGGCAACATATTGTCATTAAGCCATTTCAAGGATTCTATAGGCGTCATGCCCCAGTTTGTCGGACATGTCGATAAAACTTCTATTATACAGTAGCCTTTTCCTTCAATTTGATACTCAAACGCTTTTTTTATGGCTTTTTTAGCTTCTCTAACGCTTTTAACGTCGTCTACTTTTACCCTTTGTGCCAAAGCGACACCGTCTAAAGTAGAAAGCATTTCACATACTTTTATCGGATAGCCCGCAGTAGAGACATCACGTCCGTAAGGACTTGTTTGTGTGACTTGACCTGAAAGGCTTGTAGGCGCCATTTGTCCGCCTGTCATGCCATAAATTGCGTTATTTACAAATATTGCGACAATTTTCTCTCCTCTTGCCGCCGCATGCACAGTTTCCGCTGTGCCTATAGCCGCAAGGTCACCGTCGCCTTGATATGTAAACACTGTGCCGTCTGGCACTGCTCTTTTAATGCCTGTAGCAACCGCTTGAGCCCTTCCGTGAGGCGCTTGCACCATGTCGCAGTTAAAATAATTATATGAAAACACTGAGCAGCCAACCGAGGCAACTCCTATGCTTTTGCCTAAAACACCGAGTTCTTCAAGGCTTTCCGCCACAAGTTTATGTATTATTCCATGAGTACAACCGGGACAGTAATGCATTGGCATATCGGTTAGCCCTGCACTTTTTTTATATACAACAGCCATCACTTAGCCCTCCTTAATCATCGATTTAATTTTTTCTAAAACTTCACCAGGTGTCGGTATTACTCCACCTGTCCTGCCATAAAAATCGACAGGCACTGCGTTATTTACAGCAAGTCTTACATCATCAACCATTTGACCCATGCTCATTTCAACCACGAGCATACTTTTTACCGTCTTGGCATTTTCTATTATAACATCGCTTGGGAAAGGCCAAAGGCTAATAGGCCTTATCATTCCAACTTTTAGCCCCTCTTCACGAGCCATGTTCACGGCGCTTCTAACCACACGAGAAGACGCACCGTATGAAACCACTGTTAAGTCGGCATCATCTGTAAGATAGCTCTCAGACATTTGATGTTTTCGACTTATAACTTCGTATTTTTTATATCTTTCCATTATCAACTCTTCAAGAATACTTGGAGTTATATAAAGTGAATTTGCAACATTTTTATCTCTTTTATCCCTATGTCCGTTTGTCGCCCATGGCTTATCAAACACTTTGTTTGCATTAAGTTCAGGTAACTCTACAGGCTCCATCATTTGTCCAAGCATACCATCGGCCAAAATCATTGCAGGCATACGGTAAGTATCCGCCAAGTCAAAGGAGGTAGATACCAAGTCGACCATTTCCTGTACAGTCGACGGTGCAAAAACTAAAAGATGAAAGTCGCCATGCCCTACAGATTTTGTCGCCTGCCAGTAGTCCGCCTGTGAGGGCTGAATTCCGCCAAGACCCGGGCCTCCACGCTGAATATTAATTATAAGTGCAGGAAGGTCTGAGCCTGCCATGTATGATATACATTCGCTTTTAAGGCTAACTCCCGGCGATGACGACGATGTCATGGCACGAACGCCAGATGCCGCCGCTCCTAAAACCATGTTAGCCGCTCCTATTTCAGATTCCGCCTGTAAATATGTGCCATCAACCTTTGGCATCATTTTTGCCATGTAGGCCGCAAGCTCTGTCTGAGGAGTAATTGGATATCCAAAAAAATGTCTGCAACCTGCCCTTATTGCCGCCTCGGCAAGTGCTTCATTGCCCTTCATAAGTACTTTCATAAAACCTTCTCCATTTCTTTAATTTTATTATTTTTCAACACTGATAACGCTGTCTGGACACATGGTTGCACAAAAAGCACAGCCTATGCATTTTTCCATTTCGGTAACTACTGCGGGGCGATAACCCTTAGCGTTGAATTTTTCTTCGCTTAAAGAAATTATCTTTTTGGGACATGCTACCACGCACATCTTACATCCTTTACAGATGTTCTCATCAATTATTACTTTTGCCATTGTATTTACCTCCCAAGTTTTTATATTAAAATTAAATTATTCCCATAAAAAAGTGACTTCTCTGTCGATTATTTTAATCTTCTCGTCTGTGCTCTCCGGTTTAACAAAGCTTGGCACTGTGCTGTATAGACAAGGAAGTCCAGACAGTTTTTCGACTTCTTTTGCATATGAAAAAGAGTCTTCTACAGTCTGCCACGTGGTATAGGTGCTTAAATGTGAATTATTGACTATTGCAGTCGCCTTAAGTCTTGAAACTTTTTCTATCTCTTTTAAAATATTTATTGCGTCTTTTGGTGTTGAAGACGACACTCTGTACATATTAATGACATATATCATCTCATAACCATGCTCATCAATGCTGTTAGCGTATGCGCCCAAGGCCGTAGCTCCTACATCGTCACCGCCTACATCAATTATGACATTTGCACCCTCATTTAAAAAAGCCTTAGAGACTTTAGGAGATAGCGACGGTATATCGATTGTGCTTCCCGCACCGTTTGGCGCTATAAGCTCTATGCCACAAGTATTCAGCAGTTTTTCATAATCAGAGGACCTGAAATACGGATTTACAATGTCAAAGTCAATCAGCAAGGTTTTACCCTCTTTTGCGCTTTCCTTTGCCAAATTTAGGCATAAATTAGTCTTTCCGCATCCATAATGACCGCAAACTACAGTTATTTTATTTTTATTTTCCACCAATATGCACGCTCCTTAATCCAAGTAATTATACCACAAGCACATAATAATTTCAAGAATTTTTACCGCTTTGATTTATTAAAAATTGTAAACATTTTATGCTAAACGCACTATACAAGTACATAATTCGACATTATTTTTATTTAATTCATACTTTTTTCAAAAATTATATACTTAGATTTAATAATTAGGGTTTATTATATAGTCACGGGGAATCAAGAAATGCTAATTAAAGCATTTTAATCAAATCTAGTTTTCACATTTATACATACTGTCCAAACTTACTAAAATTTGAAAAACAAATTTTGTAAACGGGCAGACCAAAATTTCCACCTTTGCAAAAATTTTGCAAAGGTGTTTTTTATTTCAAGCTATAAATCACCTTTTATGTGGAATAGTAAATTTAAGATAAACATAAAGGGAGTGATTAAATGTGAAAAAAAAGTCAGATAATAATTTTTTAGTCTTTATTTTAAGCACAATAGTTAGTTTTACGGTCCTTTCAGTGCCAATTTTTTTATATGTTCTATTTATAAACACTATAGAAAATTCACCCGTCGCAAGCGAAAATATAATCAAGGAAGCATCGCTTTTTAACACGGCATCAATTATAGAAAACAGCGACTACACTCAAGCAAACGAGCCTGACTTACAGCCCGCAACTGTAAGCGAGAGCGACATCTACCTTATACCGCTTGGCGATATTTTTGGTATAAAGCTTTACACCGACGGCATAATCGTGACTTCTTTAAGTGAAATTTATGCAGATGGAGAGTACCACTGCCCCGCAGACGATGCAAATATAATGCCGGGTGATTATATTACACATATAAACAAAATTCAGATTGACAGCAATGCGCATTTTACAGAGCTTTTAGCGCAGTTTATGCCAAACTCCATAGAGCTTACAATTATCAGAAACAAAGAAACTATAATAACAAACTTGACCCCAGTTTTTGATGGAACGGCATACAGATGTGGCATGTGGATAAGGGACAGTGCGGCAGGCATAGGCACTTTGACATTTGTAGACCCAGTAACAGGAATGTTTGCAGGGCTAGGCCATGCGATTTGCGAACCCGACACGGGTGCTATAATGCCATTAAAAGACGGAAGCCCCACCGCAATTACAATAAGCACTATAGAAAAAGCCGAGGCAGGACTGCCGGGAAAAATTAACGGTTTTTTCAGCAGTACAAACGCAATAGGCACCCTATCTCATAATAGCGAAACAGGAATTTACGGCACGCTATACGACATTCCACAAAAAGAAAAATTCCCCGTCACTCCATCAGAAGAAGTGGAAAAGGGTGCCGCACAAATTCTTGCAAGTGTGACAAACGACGGAGCAGAAATTTTTAACGTAAATATAGAAAGCATTCCAAACCCCGATGGCGATATAAAAAATGTGGTAATAAAAATAACCGATGAAAGACTGATGGCGATTACAGGTGGAATAATTCAAGGAATGAGCGGAACGCCCGTTATAAAAGACGGAGAACTAACAGCGGCAATAAGCCACGTATTCATAGACGACCCCACCCGTGGATATGGGATTTTTATTGAAAATATGCTTGAGAGTGCGGAAAATATAGCGGAATAAACAAAAGTGTTAGTCCTTAATGTCTCGAAAACCACTGAGAAATAATAGGACTAACACTTTTTGCTCAAAACATCAAGCAATAACTTAAAGCCTATGTTATAATAACTTCATAATAAACGTTTATCAATTTGCAGAAAGGAAGTGTGTAGATGAAAAATTTCATGGCACTCACAGAAGCGATAAACTATATTGATGAAAATATATATGAAGATTTGCAAAGAGAAACCATTGCGGAAAATTCATTCGTTTCTCTTTCGTCGCTTGAAAAAATTTTTCGATATGCACTTCATTTAAGCATTTCAGATTATATCACAAGACGAAAAATGACAGTGGCAGCAATGGAAATATCCAAAAAGCGAGACAATATAACCGAGATTGCCTATAAATTAGGCTATGCCTCGCCAGAGGTGTTTTCCAGAGCGTTCAAACGAGTGTGGGGAATAATTCCGTCTGAGTTTAATAAAAAACATAAATTCACCGGACTTTTCCCGAAAATCAATTTTAACTACATAGAAGGAGAGTGTTTGTATATGGCAAGAAAACAAGTTGACATTAGCTTAGCATATGATTTTTTAAAAGAAAATCACGGTACTTATGTGTTATGCTTTGATATTAAAGGTATGATGGGAATAAATAAGATTTCTCACAAAGCAGGAGATTTGGCAATTTTAGAAATGGTAAAAAGGCTCGAAAAATACGCAACAGATGAAATGTGCATTTTGAGAGTAGGCGGAGATGAGTTTGTGGTCATCACCTGCTTAAAAGAAGAGAAAGAAGCTAAAATTTTAATGAAAAAAATATTAAGTCATAACGAGGAACCAATTTTATTTGAAGAGAAAAATATTCCGATTTCTTTGTGGTGCGGTATTGTGACGATTCCTGGGGCATTGCGATATGGTGAATTTTTCACACAAGTACACAGTACGATTATGGAGAGTAAAAAATAATATTAAGAGCACTTTTGAGTAATCGAAAGTGCTCTTTTCGAACAAAAATGTTAGTCCTTACTTGGCTGGGGCGTGAGCGGAACGCCCGTTATAAAAGACGGAGAACTAACAGCGGCAATAAGCCACGTATTTATAGACGACCCCTCCCGAATTTGGAATGTACGGTTAAATGAAATCGGGACGGGCAACCCGTCCCCTACATTTTTGTTGACATGCTAAATAGCGAGGCGTATAATATAGTTATTACAGAAAATTCTTATTATCCTGCGGTTTGTTTGACTTGTGGATATTGGGAGAATATTTATATGGGGCGTGATTGCTGTGAGTGAATACAAAAATCGAAGCATTAAAGAAAGTGAAATGTTTAATCAGATGTCAGAATATTACGATAAGTATAGACCTAATTATCCAGACGAAATAATTAAAACTATTATTGATAAAGCTAATTTGTGTTCGGGTTCAAAATTACTTGAAATAGGGTGTGGAAGTGGAAAAGCTACTGAGCAATTTGCACACAGAGATTTCGAAATACTGGCAATTGACCCAGGTGAAGACTTGATAAGCAGAGCAAAAAGTCGGTTCAATGACGGAAATATTAACTTTGTAAATTCACGTTTTGAAAATTACAATTTTCCTAATCATTATTTTGATGCAATTATATCTGCACAGGCATTTCACTGGCTGCAAAGACCAAAATGCTATGATTTGTGCGCAGATGCTCTAAATTCAAAAGCTTGGCTAATGCCATTTTGGAATATAGAGTTAGTAGGAGAAACTGAATTAGATTTTGAACTTTATAAAATCATCGAAAGATATGATGCCTATACTTCAACAATGAAAAAAAGAGATTATGAAAATCGAGTCGAGTCAATATCAAATGAAATAGAGCAAAGTGGAAAGTTTTCTAAACCAAAGGTAATACAAGTATATTGGGACAAAACATATACAGCTGAAGAATACTTAGGATTTTGTATGACTGGTCAGTTTTTCGTTCAGAATTCAGACAAAGACAAGCGTTCTTGTTATGATGATTTAAAGGAATTATGCAATAAGTACGATGGAATTAAAAGGATTTATGTGTGTGAACTATATGCTTCGCAAAAAATCAAATAAACTTATACCCATACCCTACCCATGAGCATTTGTCGGTGCACACTAATTCATTATCTTACTACAGAAAATAATTATCACCCACAACATAAAATACATATTAATAAAGGCACGGCTTCGGCTGTGCCTTTTTCGCAAAAAATGTTAGCCCTTACTTGGCTGGGGCGTGAGTGGAACACCTGTTATAAAAGACGGAGAACTAACAGCGGCAATAAGCCACGTATTCATAGACGACCCCTCCCGAATTTGGAATGCACGGTTAAATGAAATCGGGACGGGCAACCCGTCCCCTACATTTTTATTGACTGGATTAAAAGCGAGGTATATAATATAAATATTACAGAAAATTCTTGTTATTCTACGGTTTGTTTTGATTGTGGGTAATGGGATAGTATTTATATAGTGGATTGAAGGCAATATGAGGTTATGAAAGAAACAGTGAAGTTAAATGGAATAAACTTAATGTAGATAAAAAATCGAAAAAGTAGAAAGCGTGGTGAATTTATTATGCAAAAACTTGTAAATGAATTAACTCAGAAATATGATTTAAAATCTAATCATGAAATTAGATACATGGACTTGGTCAGTGAAATTGGAGAACTGGGCAAAGAACTAATTAAAGGTTGTGCGTACGGAGCAAAGCCATATGAGAACAGCTCTGAAATTGAACTGGAAATTGGAGATTGTCTTTTTTCTCTGATTGCATTAAGCAGCGAGCTAGGCATTGATATAGAAACCGCACTTAATAAAGTAATTTTAAAGTACACAGAAAGATTTGAACTTAAAGGCAATATCGGCTCAGAGGGTACGCAAAAAATTAAGTCATAACAAAAAATTTATTATATTTAAGGAGCACTTTCGAAAAATCGGAAGTGCTCATATGTTTTTTCACTTAAAAATTGAACACATAGCGTATTTTATTGTCTTAATTTAATAAAAATAACACTTACAGGATTTAACAACACTTATTTTCTTTACATGTCTAGAAAAGTATGTTAAAATATTAACAAACTTTTAAAGGAGAAAACAATTATGAATATTAAAGTATGTATTGGAAGTTCATGTCATCTAAAGGGTTCAAAACTCGTGGTTGAAAAGCTGCAAGACTTAATTAAATGTTCCGATATAAAAGACAAGGTTAATTTATCGGGTGCGTTTTGCATGTCAAAATGTCAGGAGGGCGTATGTGTTTCACTAGACGATGCAATTCATTCGGTTAAACCGGAGCATACGGAGCTGTTTTTTGAAAGAGAAATAATGGAAAAATTATAACTAAGTAGAAAGAAGTGTAAGTATGCCTGAATATTTAAAATTAAAAAAATCAAACTGTAAGAATTGTTATAAATGTATACGCAGCTGTCCTGTTAAGTCCATACGCTTTTCGGGCGGACAGGCAAACATTGTCAGCAAAGAATGTATCTTATGCGGTCAGTGCTTTGTTAACTGTCCGCAAAATGCAAAAGAAATTGAAAGCAGTGTTGAAGCGACTAAGGTTCACCTTTATTCCGGTGCACCCGTTATTGCATCTATCGCCCCTTCCTTTATAGCAAATTATAACGGAATTGGAATAAAAACCATAGAAAAAGCGCTGATAAAACTCGGTTTTCATCATGCAGAGGAAACGGCAATAGGTGCAACTATTGTAAAAAATGAGTACGAGAAGAAAATTACCCAAGATAATCAAAATATACTCATCACATCATCTTGCCACTCGGTAAATTTGCTTATTCAAAAGTACTATCCAAATTTACTGCCTTACCTTGCAGACGTCGTATCTCCCATGCAGGCTCACGCCATAGACATTAAAAAAAGATACCCCGATGCTAAGGTGGTGTTCATAGGGCCTTGCGTTGCAAAAAAAGATGAGACGGATTATTACAAAGGAATAGTAGATGAAGCCTTGACTTTTGAGGAATTTAGCCAGTGGCTATGTGAGGAAAATATAGAGCTTGATGCAACTGAGCAAAAAGATAGCACCGAGGAAAGCCTAGCGAGATTTTTCCCTACAACAGGCGGAATTCTAAAGACCATAACAAACAAATCGCCCGATTACTCGTACTTTGCGATTGACGGAGTAGACAACTGTATGAAAGTATTAGATGAAATTCTTGAGGGAAAAGTCGAGAAATGTTTCATTGAAATGTCTGCCTGCGTTGGAAGCTGTATCGGAGGTCCCGTTATGGAAAAAAACAGGAAAAATTCTATTTTTGATAATATAAACATTAGCAGTTATGCCGGCAAAAAAGACTTTGCGGTCTCCCCTTTGCCGTCTGAACGCTCGCATAAAAGCTTTGAGCCTATAAGGCAGTCAAGCTTCCCTCCATCGGCAAACGATATAGCAAATATCCTAAAACAAATAGGAAAAGAAACCGAGGCAGACGAGCTTAACTGTGGTTCATGCGGTTACAATTCATGTAAGGAAAAGGCTGTTGCCGTGTACTATGGCAAGGCCGACCTAACCATGTGCCTACCCTTTTTAAGCGAAAAAGCAGAAACTTTCTCAGAATTAATTGTAAACAACACGCCAAATGCGATAATTGTTTTAAACGACAGCCTAGAAGTACAAAAACTCAACCAATCTGCCGTTAAATTATTAAACTTAAGGCATCAAGGAGATATTTTAGGCGAACAAATCATCAAAGTATTAGACCCTATTGACTTTATCGGAGTCAGAAACACGGGCGTGTCTGTTAGAGACAAAAAAGTATATTTGACAGAATACAAAAAACATGTGCATCAGACTATTATTTTTGACAAGCAATATAAGATGCTAGTATGTATTATGAAAGATATAACCGAAAAAGAAGAAGAAAGATCTAAGAAAGAAGAGATTAGCCGTAAAACCATCGATACTACCGATAGGGTTATAGAAAAGCAAATGCGAGTAGTCCATGAAATTGCATCTCTATTAGGAGAGACGGCGGCCGAGACAAAAATTGCGCTTACCAAGTTAAAGGAGTCGATTAATGATGACTAATTTATGTCCCGATATTGGTTTTAATAGCTTGAATAAATATAGCGAAGAGCTTTGTGGCGACCAAGTATGTGTTATAGAGGGCGACGACGGCTCTACCACCATAGTTTTAGCCGACGGGCTTGGAAGTGGAGTAAAGGCAAATATACTCTCAACATTAACATCAAAAATCATATCCACTATGGTATCAGAGGGTTTAAGCATCACGGATTGTGTCGAAACTATAGCACAAACCTTGCCTGTTTGCGCCGTAAGAGGCGTGGCGTACTCTACATTTACAATTTTGAGGATATTAAACGAAAGCAAAGAGGCTGAAATTATTCAGTATGATAACCCAAGAGTAATTCTAATTCGTGATTTTGAAAATCATGAATTCGCCTACACCGAAACAATCATCAGCGGTAAAAAAATCTTGATGTCGAAAATAAATCTTTATGAGAATGACACATTCTTTTTAATGAGTGACGGTTGCATCCATGCAGGAGTTGGAAGCGCCCTAAATTTCGGCTGGGAAAGAGACGACATTATTAAATACATGCAACCACTTTGCCATGTTGGTTTTAGCGCAAAAACACTCACCACTATACTTCTAAACGAGTGCTATTCTCTGTATGGAGGTTGGCCGGGAGACGATACCACGGTATGCAGTGTTAAAATGAGAAAAAGAGAGCCTGTAAACTTGATAATAGGTCCACCGTCTAATAGAAACGATGCCGACAAAATGATGTCACTGTTTTTCTCTAAAGAGGGCAAACATATAGTATGCGGAGGCACAACTTCAGGCATAGTTGCAAAGTTTTTGGGCAAAGAGTTAATTCCTTCACTTGATTTTATCAGTTCAGATGTTCCGCCTACGGCAAAAATTGAGGGTGTTGAACTCGTAACTGAGGGGATAATTACGATAAATAAAGTGCTAGATTACGCAAAGGATTATTCAGGTGAAAATAATCTTTATTCGCACTGGAGCAATAAAACAGATGGCGCTTCGTCCATTGCAAAATTATTGTTTGAAGAAGCTACTGACATTAATTTCTATGTCGGCAGGGCGGTTAATCCTGCGCATCAAAACCCCGAATTACCTATTAGCTTTAACATAAAAATGCAGCTTATAGACGAGCTTGCAGATTATCTAAAGAAAATCGGAAAGAAAATTAAAGTGAGTTATTTTTAGAAAGGATGTACATTTTAAATGAAAAAATTCGATACTAAAGTTCAGTATATTAAATACAAGGTGCTAAGAGAAGTCGCAAAGCACGCATGGTCGGACACTTTGCTTGAGAACATTACAGATATACCTAAGCAATTAATAACCGGTAAAGAGTCTACCATGAGATGCTGTGTATATAAAGAGAGGGCAATTTTGGCAGAGCGAGTAAAAATTGCCATGGGTGGAGACAAGTCTAACCCAAACGTTATAGAGGTAATTGATATAGCCTGTGACGAATGTCCAAAGTCAGGTTATGCCGTGACGTCGTCGTGCAGAGGCTGTCTTTCTCACCGATGTCATGACGCATGTCGGTTTGGAGCTATTTCATTTGATGACAATTATGTTGCGCATATCGATGAAGAAAAATGTGTGGACTGTGGTGCTTGTGCAAAAGTATGTCCCTATCATGCTATAATCAGCAGAAAAAGACCTTGCGAAACTGCATGTAAGGTAAAGGCAATACAAAAGGCCGAGGACAACAGCGCCGAGATAATTAATGAAAAATGTATAGCCTGCGGTGCTTGCGTTTACCAATGTCCATTCGGCTCAATTGCTGATAAATCGTTTATTTTGGACACTGTAAACATACTTAAAAACAGCAATGGCAACAAAGATTACAAGGTATATGCGGTCGTCGCACCTTCTATTTCAAGCCAGTTTCAACACGCAAACTTAGGGCAAGTGGTAAGTGGAATTAAGGAGCTCGGCTTTCACACGATAGTCGAGGCGGCCTTGGGTGCCGATGCAGTGGCGCTAGAAGAATCGAGAGAGCTTGCCGAAAAAGAGTTCCTTACAAGCTCCTGTTGCCCCGCCTTTGTAATGTATATTAAGCAAAACTTCCCAAGTTTTATTCAGCACATATCTCATAATTTATCGCCTATGGCAAGAATTGCGCAGTACATAAAAAAGACCGACCCCAGCTCAAAAATTATTTTTATAGGACCATGTACCGCCAAAAAAATGGAGTTCCAGCTTGATAGTGTCCGTCCTTATATCGACACTGTTTTGACATTCGAGGAACTGCAGGCGCTGTTTGACAGCCGTGACTTAATCTTAGAAGATTTACCTGTCGACGTGCTGGATAATGCCTCGTATTTTGGACGAATTTTCGCAAGAAGCGGTGGCCTATCAGATGCAGTTGCACAGGCCATGAAAGAACAAAACATAGAATTTGATTTAAAGGCAGAAAAATGCGACGGAATAGAAGCCTGCAAAGTGGCAATTTTGAAAGCTTCTAGGAAGTTAAGCGATGTCAACTTTATTGAGGGCATGGCATGCATCGGCGGTTGTGTCGGTGGTGCAGGTTGCCTAACTCACGGACCTAAAGACAAGGCCGAGGTCGATAAATACGGTAAATTGGCGTTTGAGAAAACTTTGCTCGATGCAGTTAAAGTTTTGGATTTATAATAAATATAACAGGTTTTTGTCAAACATATAAAAACTATGGGCATCTTATGTGAATTTATCACAAAAGATGCCCATAGGTATATTTTAGTAAAGTTTTAAAGCACTTACTGGATATCAAGTTCTTCAAGCGGCTGTGGTTTTGCAAAATGATAACCTTGAGAATAATCGACTTTTTCTCTTATTAGTATTCTTTGAATTTCTTCATCTTCTACAAACTCGGCTACTGTTTTTGAACCTATTAAATTTGCCATAAAGCATATTGACTCTAAAATCGTCCTACTATCTGGATTTACCGGCAAATTTTTAATGATTTCTCCGTCTATTTTAACTATATCCGGCTTAAGCGATATAATTGATGTGTAATTTGCGAAACCTACTCCAAAATCATCTACTGCTATCTCACAGCCAATTTCTCGTAAGTCGTCTAAAAAGGCATATAGTTTTTCACCGGTATTATAATTTTCCGTTTCAACAAATTCAATTATAAGTCTATCCGGATTACTAAAACGTTTTATTCTTTCTAAGAACCAATTTGAAAACTCGGTGTTTTCAACATCAAACAAAGATATGTTTATGCAAATTACTTTTCTGTTATTTTCAAAATCAGACAAAACTTTTTCTATCATTATTCTGCTAAGTGTGTGATAGAGTTTATATTTTTTTGCAATATTTAAAAACATTCCCGGCGGATAAACCTTACCGTCGGCGTCTTTTATTCGCATTAGAGCCTCATATTTATCGATTTCACCACTTGCATTATTATGTATTCCTTGATAATACGGGATAACTTTATCTTCACTGATTGCGTAATTAATGAGATCAAAAATCTCCACTGCCTGTTTGTTTTCTGTGTTAAGCAGCTCTCTTTCGTTTGAAGCAACTATATAGTTATTTTGAGACTTTCGGTGAAAGTAAAAGGCACTATGTGCCCTGTCTATAATATCCTCACTGCCATACACCACAACAAAACGTGAAAGCGCATTAAGCTGGGCCTCTTTTGAGGTGGATATCATGTACTGCTCGTACGTTTCCTGCATGAGCCTTTCAAAATCCTTATCGCTCATATCCTCTGTCGCAGCAACTATAAAGTTTTTGTAGTTATAAATATAATGAAAAACGCAGTGACCAAGACCCATCTTTTGAATATCTTGTCTTCCCTGTGTTAAAACTTCCTTGCAACCTAAAGCATAGGAATCTAATCCAAAAGTCGCAATCATCATGTCTGCGTTTACAATTTCTGTCATGCAGATTTTATTAATTTTAAGCCTTTTTATGTCCTCTTTAAATTTTTCAAGCCTAAAAACATTAAAATCCGGATGAACCTCGTTTAAATCGATATATCTATCACCATTCATTTTGCAAACCTCCGTAAGTATGCAGAAAAAAGTAAACTACACAAGTTCACTCATTTAAATATTTGTAATTTTGCTATTCCCCATCATATATGACAAATAGTATTCCCACAAAAAATTGTAACAATATATAACATAAAAGTCAATACGAGAATGGAAATAAAATGTAAAAAATTTAAAGCAACTTAAATTTGCTGTTAATTCTATATAAAAATTCTAAGAAAACATAAACTTTCAAAATATACTGAAACTTCTAAATTTTTGCTAAATCAAGGTCAAAGTGTACAATTTTCGACAAATAATTTTTTCACCATTTTACGCCAAACCCCCTTGAAATTACTGGAAATCTGTGGTAAACTTTGGTCACAAAATATTTTAGGAGGTTCAAATGGAAAATTTATCAAAAGTCCTTATTTGTTCTGAAGACGGTGAATGGGGTCGCGATTCAATCGAAAAACTATCTTCACTTGGAGCGGAAATTGAATTTGTAAGAAAAAACGGTCAAGTGCTACTGGACAAAATCTTACAAATTAAGCCAAACATTGTTATCATGGATTTATTCATGCCAAATCTTGATGCAATAAGCATAATATCCTCTGTAAAAAGTACGGCAAATTTCCTTCCGTTTTTCATCGTAATAGCATCCTACTCTACACCTATGCTTGAAAGAGAAGTCATAAACGCAGGTGCTAACATGTTTATACTCTCACCGTTTAACAAAATTGAAATTGGGGAAAAAATCATGAAATCATTTAATTCAAAAAGCAACGTACCACAAGCAGATGCAAACTCGCCCTCTTTAAGAGTGCAAGTAACAAACATTTTACATCAAATAGGCGTTCCGGCGCATATTAAGGGCTATCATTATTTAAGAGATTCAATAATCATGGCAATACGTGAACCTGACATAATAAATGCCGTCACAAAACAGCTTTACCCAAGTGTTGCAAAAGAATACAACACCACAAGCTCAAGAGTAGAAAGAGCCATAAGACACGCAATTGAAGTCGCATGGGACAGAGGCGATGTAGACGTTTTAAACTCATTTTTCGGCTACACCATACATAATACCAGAGGAAAACCAACAAACAGTGAATTTATCGCAATGATATCAGACAAGCTTTCTCTTGAACTTGCGGCAAAAGTTTCGGTTTAATAAGCTTAATTAATTGTAGGTAACAGTAAAATCAAATTCTTTTATTTGATTAGATTTTAGGAAAACCATATGCCTTTTTTGAGAAAACTCATCGTTTTCATCGGTGGTTGTGGCACAACCCACCCACGGCTCAAGTGCGACAAAAGGTGCATCATTTTGAGCCGACCAAATACCCAGCATTTTAAAATCAGAAATATCCATCGTTAAAGATTTATTACTTTTTTTACTTATAATAGATACAGATTTTGACTTTAAGCCCTCAAACACCAAGGCATCAGTATAAAAAAGACTGTGTTTTAAAGGAATTAAATTCTCATCACTTAGTGCAAGCGCAGTCTTTGTAAAGTCAATCAAGCATTCTTTTAAGTCAATTTGAGGACAGGCGACATTTTCTTTTTCGGAAAACACAATGTCATAATCCTCAAACGCCTCGCCCTCAAATAGCGGCACATTAAAAGCAGGGTGACCACCCACACAAAAGCACATTTCACCCTCCCCTGTGTTTTTCACAGAAAACTTTGTCACTATACCCTTATCACAAAGTGTGTAACTTACCAGAAAAATAAAATCATACGGATAAAACTGTTTTGTTTTTTCACTTGATTTCAAACTTAAAACCACATGTGTTTCACTTTTTTCTACTAAATCAAACTCCATTTTTCTAGCAAAACCATGTCTTACCATTTGGTAAGTTTTGTTTTCAATATTTGTTTTTTCATTTCTCAGCGCTCCGACTATAGGAAATAGCACAGGCGCTTGACCTGACCAAAATTTCGGGTCTCCCTGCCACAACAGTTCAAACCCGTCCTCCCTTACTAGGGACTTTAGCTCCGCCCCTAAAGTCGTAATTTTTGCGATCGTGTTATTGTTTTTAAGTAAAATCTCCATGATAGTCCTCCATTAATTATTTTATTATATACAAAGTTCTATATTTATGATAAAATTAAGTCCTAAAAAATTTGCGAGGTTGAAAAATGAGAGCAGTTATACAAAGAATAGACAGTGCCACCGTGCTTATTGACAAAAACGAAGAAAGAAGCGTAGATAAAGGTTTGCTTGTGTTTTTAGGCGTCATGAAAGACGACAGCCATGAAGACGCAAACTATCTAGCAAAGAAAATATGCGATTTAAGAATTTTTTCCGACGAAAATGACAAACTAAACCTAAGTCTTGACGACATAGGCGGAGAAATTCTTTTAATATCAAATTTTACCTTATCTGCCGATTTAAGGCGTGGCAAAAGACCGTCTTTTGATAGCGCCGCAAAGCAAGAAGAGGCAAATAATTTGTATGTGTATTTTAAAGAGCTTCTTTTTGAAAGAATGACAAAAGAACGTGTAAAAAGCGGAGAATTTGGCGCACATATGGACATCACCGCAAAAAACAACGGTCCTATAACTTTAATTTTAGACACTAAGGTCAAAGCATAAATTTATTTCTCATCGGGTAAAATAAATTTGATTTTATATTTACTTAGAGAAAATTTCGCGTGTCTACCCTTAACACATTCGCCGTCACAGTTGACATACATATCTTTTTTTGAAGTAATTTCCAGTGAATTTGCATTATAAGTAAATAAATACGGTTTAAAAATTGGAGAGTCTAGGTACTCTCCCTTTTTGTATATTTTAACCATTTTTGGAATTTTAAAAAGAGGTGGTTTTTTAATTAGTATGACATTTAAAACTCCGTCATCAAGCTTTGCGTGAGGAGCGCAGTTGTAGCCGCCGCCATAATATTTTCCATTTGCCAAGAGGGCAAACAAAAACCTTCCGCTAATTTCTAAATCTCCGGTTTCAAGGCCTATTTTAAGCTCTAAATCGTCGCCAACTCTACCTAAAAAGCATTTAGCCACGGCTAAATCGTAGGACATTGAGCCGCTAATAAATGGTTTATTTTTGTATTTTACCATTTCATATGCAACTTTTGCATCAAAGCCTACAGAGCAGACATTCATTGAACAGCCCTCGTCGCTGTCCATCACATCGACTTCTATAGATTTTGAATTAATTTGAGATTTAATATTTAAAAACCGTGAAAACTCGCCAAAACTTCTCACATAATCGTTTCCGCTTCCCGTCGGGAAGATGCCTATTTCCACATTTTTACGCCCATACACGCCCCTTGCAATTTCAAGCAAAGTGCCGTCTCCGCCTACACCATAAATTCTAAGCGGAGTTTTTTCATCACATATACTGCTACAATACCTTGTAATGTCGCCCTTAGCCTTGCTTTCGTACAAGGTAAAGTCCAGACTATTTTCCTCAAAATATGTTTTTAAAACCTGCAGGCACTTTTTAGCAACGGAGCTTATCCCAGCCACAGGGTTATAAATAATTATGTACCGCAAAACCTCATCTCCCTATTTAAAATACTGAAAAACTTGGCATTTTAGCATGCCATTATATAGTTTTCTTCTCTTATCGGCCTTTCTACCAAAACATTTTTCAAAGTCCTCATCAGGGCTGATAATTGTATAGCCCCACCCTCTTTTTCGCTCAAAAACCTCTCCTAGGGTCTTATATATATCTTGTGCCGCTTTTACATCTAGCAGTCTTTCGCCATAAGGAGGGTTGCAAACCACACAGCCAAAATCGCTTAAAGGAGCAAAATCCTTTACCTCTCTTACCATGGCGTCAACGCATGGTGCGACTCCTGCTTTTTTAGCATTCTCAAGTGTAAGCGCTACCGCATGCGGGTCAATGTCAAAACCTGTCGCTGTAAAGCCAGTGTTTTTCTTAATTAAATCTTTCGCACGTGCCCTCTCGTCTTCCCAAATTGATTTATCTATCCATCTAAAATTTTGTGCCGAAAAAGAGCGCTTTATGCCCGGTGCGATATTTAGCGCATAAAGGCAAGACTCTATGAGCATAGTGCCCGAGCCGCAAAACGGGTCATAAAATGTTCCGTCACTTCTAAGCCTTGCGATATTTGCCATAGCGGCCGCAAGTGTTTCCTTTATTGGCGCATCTGTCGACTTTCTTCTATATCCTCTTTTATGAAGTCCTGCACCGCTTGTGTCTATCATAAGACTTACCTTGTCTTTCATAATTAAAAACTGGACTTGATTTGTTGTAGAATTTTCCTCAAACCATTCGATATTATACTTTGATTTAAGACGCTCTACTATCGCTTTTTTTATTATAGACTGACAGTTTGTGACGCTTGCAAGCTGGCTTGACACGCAGCTTCCCTTTACGGGGAACGCATCGTTTCTCCCTACAAAATTTTCCCATGGCAAGTTTTTAACGCCGTCAAAAAGTGCGTCAAAATCCATTGCCATAAATTCGCCGATTAGAATTTGCACCCTTTCTGAGTATCTGAGATTAATATTCGCGCGTGCTATAGCCCTCTCGTCTCCGTCAAATAACACTCTGCCATTTTCCGCCATGACATTTTCCATGCCCATATTTTTAAGGTCTGTTGAAACCAAACCCTCAACCCCTAAACGGCAAGGGGTAATTAATTTAAAATCTGCCAAAACATCCACCTACTATTCATTTAATAATTTAATGATAACATATTACATGCTAAAAATAAAGGGGAAAGTAGTTAATAGTTGAGAGTTGACAGTTGAGATCGGTGAATTTACACAAACACAATGTAGGGGTCGATGCCAACATCGACCCGCAGACTGTCGAAAACCCCGCAACCTCAAAAAAATGAGCCAGCTTGGCTCATTTTTTTGCTTCCTGCGTCACAAACACTTGC
>CAYJJU010000007.1:0-108676 GCA_964370635.1 uncultured Eubacteriales bacterium
TGAATTTTGCCCTAAAGGGGCAAAAGAGGAAAGTTTTGCGATAAAAAACTTTCCTCATCTCATCCCTATTGTAGTGCATTTTTTTGCAGTTACGGGTTTTTCGACACGCTGAATGGAGGGCTTTTACGCCCTCCATTTTGTATTTATAAATTCTATAACTTCTCACTAACGAGCGACTATGTAGTCACAGCCCAAAGCTTATGCCTATTGCCTCGTCTACCATAGTCATGCTTCCGTCGTCGAGTCTGCCCATTTTTTCCTTTAGTCTATGCTTATCTATAGTGCGTATCTGTTCAAGCAAAACTATAGAATCCTTTTGAAGTCCTGTGCTGTTTGCGTCCAGTTTTATATGAGTCGGTAAGTTCGTTTTGCTTCTTTGGCTGGTTATAGCCGCCGCAATCACGGTGGGGCTGTATTTATTTCCCACATCGTTTTGTACTATAAGAACAGGGCGAACACCGCCTTGCTCTGAACCTATTACCGGACTTAAGTCTGCGTAGTATATTTCTCCTCGTTTAATATTCACCATTTTCACGCTCCGTATATTTAATGCAATAGTATTTTTGCCATTTCCAAGCTAAAATAAACAGATTTTTTTAACTATTACATACTATATAAAAAACGCTTAATTTGTTACCGATAAAACTGCTTTAATTTACAAAATTCTCAAGTCTTAAAAAGATTTCAGGCAAAAAATCAATTATATCCGTCGCAATCATGCTTTGTTTTGATAGTTTTTCTGCAGCCTTGTCCCCTGCAAGACCATGAATATACGCCCCACAACAAAGCGAGTCAAAAACACTCATTCCCTGAGCAATAAATGAAGAAATTATGCCTGAAAGCACATCTCCACTGCCTCCCTTTGCCATGCCACTGTTGCCCGTTGGATTTATAAACATCTCTAAATTTTCGCCAACTATCACGGTGTTATGCCCCTTAAGCAGGGTATATACGCCGTGTTTTTTCGCAAATTCCAAGGCTATTTCTTCCCTGTTATCTTGTATTTCTGCTATACTTTTCCCCGTAAGTCGTGACATTTCACCGGGGTGAGGTGTTATGCACACCGGGCATAAAAAATCATTAAATTCATCTAAATTTTTACATAAATAATTAAGCCCATCCGCATCAATTAAAATTGGCACTTTGCAGTGCTTAATGACTACAGGCATAAAAAAATTTGCAGAGAAAGAAAGTCCACAACCTATCACACAGGCAGTGGCTTTACTAAGTGCGTCTGCAATTTTTTCTTCACTATCTTCTTTTTTATCTACGTCTATCACGGTAAAAACGGCCTCGGGCAGGGCTTGTGCAATTTGTGGATATATTTTTTTATCTACTACCATGTTTAAAAGTCCGACCCCGCTTCTCAGTGCCGCCCTTCCTGCCATTATTGCCGCCCCTATCATGCCGTATGAACCGCAAATCATCAAAAGTTTTCCAAAATCGCCTTTATTGCTGTCTTCCGGCCTTTTTACCAGTTTTTCTTTTATATAATTTTCGTCAAATAAAATACTCATTTTCTATAAAACTCAAGTTGCGCAGACCTTGCCACATATGGTTTCATGACTTTTAAAAATTTCTCGTCAGGGTCAAAAACCAGCATAGTCATACCGTATTTTCTGCTGTTTGCAACTACATACACTCCGTCTTTTCCATCCTCATTTTCACAGGCGAAAAGAACTCTTTTAACATCTAAGTCTTTTTTATCCACATCATTATATTTGCCCATTTGCTCAATGGTCTTGCATTCAAATGACATTAGTCGTTTGCGGCTTTTTTTGTTTATAATTTTATCCACCGTCACGTCTCCGTTTGTGACAGCGTACTCAAATTCTATGTTTCTCATGCCTATAAGATAAAACAGTCCCACCACTGTGCCTGCAACTATCATGATAAGCGGGCCTATCTGGCCGACACTTGGCAAAAAGTAGAGTGCCGCTAAAATTATTACAAATGCCGCTAAAAAAATTGCTAAATAAAACATTTTATCCCTTATGCTTTTTTTCCTTACTACCATGTGCTCAACAAATACATCTTTATCAAAAATTGACATCTTCTCACCTTTTCATCAGTTATATTTTCCATCTAACAAATATATTAGCATATTTGCATAAAAAGTTCAATATGTAAATATTAATTTTTTGTATCAGTTTAAAAAATTTTTCTTGAAATGAGGCGTAATATGTGCTAAAATTTATTAAACACAATGAAAAAGGAAAGTAAACTTGCTCTAAGCAAAAAGAGATGCTGCGCCCTAGGCTGAAAGCGTGGCTTTGTAAAGACTTTTTGAAGTTCCCTTTGGAGTGGCTGTGCCGAAATTAAAGTAAGTGCAGACGGCTAGTTTCGTTAAAGACTTTTAAAGGGCAATTTTTGCTGAATTTGGGTGGTACCACGAATTTTACTTCGTCCCAATCATGGGCGAGGTTTTTTTATGCCCAAAATTAATATATGAAAGGTTGTTATACAGATGCTAGAAAGAATTGAGCAAATTAAGGCAGAGCTTGAAAATGAATTAAATCTTGCAAAAGACAGCGACGCTTTAGAAAAAGTAAGAGTAAGTTTTTTAGGAAAAAAAGGACAGGTTACAGAACTTTTAAAGGCTTTGAAGGACTTAACTAATGAAGAGAAAAAGCAGTTTGGCCAAGTTATAAATATCCTTAAAAATGACGTGGACAAAAAAATAGCACAAAAACTTGAAGAAATTAAAAAATTAGAGGAAGAGGCGCTTATTAATTCTGCCGAGACTTATGACGTAAGCCTTCCTGTAAGCGAGAAGTCAGGTTCTTTTCACCCTGTAACTTTAATACAGCGTGAAATCGAGGAAATTTTCGCATCTATGGGCTTTACCATTGAAGAATTTAACGAAATAGTAGACGACTACAACTGTTTTGAGGCCTTAAATATTCCAAAACATCACCCTGCAAGAGACATGCAGGACACCTATTATTTAAGCAACGGTCAGCTTTTAAAAACCCATACATCTGCCGCACAAAACAGCATTATGAAAAAATACGGCGCTCCTCTAAGGGCAATTTTCCCCGGTCGCTGTTTTAGAAATGAAGCGACAGACGCAAGCCATGAGACTACATTCTTCCAAATGGAAGGCATGATGATAGACAAGGACGTTTCAATATCAAACCTTATCTATTTCATGAAAAAGATGCTGTCTGAAGTGTTTAAACAAGACGTAAATGTAAGGCTTCGCCCTGGATTTTTCCCCTTTGTTGAGCCGGGATTTGAGCTTGACATAAGCTGTCTTATCTGCGGCGGTAAGGGCTGTTCAACCTGCCATCACTCAGGTTGGGTAGAACTTTGCCCCTGCGGAATGATACATCCAAACGTGCTAACAGCCGGCGGAATTGACCCTGAAGAATACACAGGTTTTGCCTTTGGTCTAGGCCTTACAAGACTTGTAATGATGCGCTATGGCATTAAAGACATCAGGGACTTAAACAGCGGTAATTTAAAAGCGCTTGAACAGTTTGTTCACGAATAGGAGGTAAAAACATGTTAATTTCAATGAATTGGATAGAGGATTTTGTCGACCTAAAAGGGCTTGATAAAGAGGAGCTTATAAGACGCTTCACCTTATCGACTGCCGAGGTTGAGGAAATAATATATAAGGGCAAAAATCTTAAAGATGTAGTAGTTGGTAAAATTCTGTCTGTAGAAAATCACCCAACATCAAAAAAACTGCATATCTTAAAAGTCGACGGCGGTGACAAAGTATATGATGTAATTTGCGGTGCGCCAAATGTGCGTGAAGGTTTAGTTGTTCCCTTTGCAAAAGAAGGCGGACAAGTGGGCGATTTAAAAATAAACTGCGCTACTATTGCAGGTTTCGAGTCACATGGCATGTGCTGTTCAGAGGCAGAGCTTTCTATAAGCGATAACCACGCAGGGCTTATGGAGCTTGATGAAAATCTAGTAATCGGCACAAATATTTTAGACGTATTTGACATAGAAGACGTGGTGTTTGAAGTCGATAATAAATCTCTTACTAACAGGCCTGACCTATGGGGTCACTATGGCATAGCACGTGAATTTGCCGCCCTTACAGGCAGAGAGCTTAAAGCTGTGCCTAAAGAGGATTTGTCAAAATATAACGACCTCTCCCCTGTGGAAATTAAAATAACAGACACTGATAACTGCTTTAGATACAGCGGTTTAACCCTTGAGAACGTCACAAAAAAGCTAAGCCCTGTCAACATGAGAATTAGACTTTTCTACTGTGGCACACGTGGAATTAATTTACTCGCCGACCTTACAAACTACCTCATGCTAGAGCTAGGCCAGCCTATGCATGCTTTTGATAACAGAAAAGTCACAAAAATTGATGTCAAGCGTTTTGATTCAGCATTTAAATTTAAAACACTCGATGATATAGAGCGTGAAATTGATGAAAACACTCTTATGATTTGTAACGAAGACGGCCCTGTGGCAATTGCCGGCATCATGGGCGGTTTAAACTCTGAGATAGTTGACGACACAAGCAGTCTACTTTTAGAGTCTGCAAACTTTGATGCAATATGTGTAAGAAAAAGCTCTACAAGAATGGGACTAAGAACAGACGCAAGCATGCGCTATGAAAAAACCTTAGACCCTGAAATCACCTTACTTGCAATAGAGCGCTTTGTAAAACTGCTGTCGGAGATAGACTGTGACATAAAAATCACCTCTTCTCTTACAGATGTATACGCAAAAACCTATCCCGAAATTAAACTTGATTTCACTAAAGCCTATGTGGACAGATACACCGGCATAGAGATTGAAAATGCAAAGATTTTAAGCACACTTAACAGCTTAGGATTTAATGCTAAAGAAAGTGGCGATGTGTTCAGCGTGACCGTTCCATCTTGGAGGGCGACAAAGGACGTCACAATCAAGGCGGACATTATTGAAGAGATAACAAGAATTTATGGCTATGACAACTTTGAAATTAAGACTTCAAAAAGCCCACTTTACCCTGTTTTAGCCTCTAGCACAAGACTTTGCGACAATTTTACAAAGGATATTTTGGTAAACTCTTATAAACTTCATGAGCTTCATTCATATCTCTGGTGCGATAGTAAAAAGTATAAGGACTTAGGCATAGAGCTAGTCGACAATGTACACCTTGTCAATGCAATAAATCCCGACTGCACAGTGATTAGACAGTCCATGATACCTACCCTGCTTTCATTCGTAAATGAAAATAAAAATTTCGGCAGCGATTTTGGCATTTTTGAAATAGGTAGAGTAGTAGAGGGTATAAGCAAAAACGGCGATTGCAACGAGAGAAAAAAACTTGGAATAGTTTTATACAGCAAAACCTTAGGCGAAAAAGATTTGTATTTTAAACTTAGGGACATAATTTACAGCCTTATAACAAAAATCAAACACATCACGCCTAAATTTGAAATTTGTGAAGCCACTCAAACGTTTGCGCATCCAAAAAACACGGCTAAAATTTCTGTAGACGGCATAAATTTGGGCGCTATGAACACCTTACATCCTGCAGTTTCAAAGAACATTGATAAAAAGGCAGCCATAGTAAGCGCCGAAATAGACATGCACTCTCTAGCAGAAATTAACACCAAAACCCTAAGCTATGACGAGCCGTCAAAATTCCCCGGAATAGAAATTGATTTATCGCTAACCCTTAATAACTCCACAACTTATGACGAACTCACTTTTGCTTGGGCAGACGTTACAGAGCTACTTAAAAAGGTAAGCTTCATAGATTCATATGAAACAGACGGACAAAAGAGCGTTACTTTAAGATTTTTATTCTCATCAAAAGAAAAAACTCTGTCAAAGGCAGAGCTTCAAGTAAATATTGATAAAATTTTAGAAAATTTACTCTCAAAAGGAATTAAACTGAGGACTTAATAAAATTGGAGGCAGGACTATGAAAAAGTTTTTATGCAAAGATTTTTTACTTCAAAACGAAACGGCAAAATCTCTTTATCACGACTATGCCAAAAAAATGCCTGTAATAGACTACCACTGTCACATAAATCCAAAAGAGATTTATGAGGATAAAAACATCGAAAACATCACCGTCGCTTGGCTTTATGGCGACCACTATAAGTGGCGCCTAATGCGTGCAAACGCCGTAAAAGAGGAGTTTGTGACGGGCAGTGGCGATGACAAGGAAAAATTTATGCACTGGGCATACACCCTGCAAACTGCGATAGGCAATCCGCTTTACCACTGGAGTCATATGGAGCTTAAAGAGTATTTTGGTTTTGACTCATATCTCAGTGAAAAAAACGCAGAGGAAGTTTGGGATTTGTGTAATGAAAAACTCAAATCCCCCGACATGACGGTCAGAAACATAATAAGACAGTCAAATATTAAGCTAATTTGCACCACAGACGACCCGGCAGACAGCCTAGAGTGGCACGAAAAACTTAAGGCCGACACAAGTTTTGATGTAGAAGTACTGCCTGCATGGCGACCCGATAATGCAATGCACATAGAAAAGCCTGCATTTTTGCCTTATATTAAAACCTTGTCAGATGCCGTAAACTTCGACATAGAAAATTACGAAACCTTAATCAAAGCCCTGATTATAAGGCTTGATTATTTTGAGGAGCATGGCTGTACCATATCAGACCACGGACCCGACTATATTTATTTTGCACCTTGCAGTGATGAAAAGGCGGCAGAAATCTTTAAAAAGGCGCTAAATGGCGACAATTTAAGTGATTTTGAGCTTGAGCAGTACAAAACTAATTTCCTATTAAAAATGACTGCACAGTATCATAAAAGAAAATGGGTAATGCAGCTTCACTATAACTGCATTAGAAACAGCAGCGAAACACAGTTTAATGCCTTAGGAAGAGACACGGGCTATGACTGCATGAATAATTTTGGCCCTGCCCAAAAGCTTGCAAGTTTCTTAAGCCTTGCAGAAAAAGAGTGCGGACTGCCAAAAACCGTAGTCTACTCACTAAACGCAAACGATAACGAGGTGATAGACTCCGTTTTAGGAAGCTTTCAAACGGCCGAATTTAAGGGAAAAATGCAACACGGCAGTGCTTGGTGGTTTAACGACCACAAAGACGGCGTGACAGCCCAGCTGAAATCCTTTGCAAATTCGGGACTGCTTTCTACATTTATAGGAATGCTCACCGACTCACGAAGCTTTTTATCCTACACAAGACACGAGTATTTTAGACGTATACTCTGCAGTTTCTTAGGAGAGCTTGTAGAAAACGGCGAATTCCCTTGCGATTTTGACATTTTAGGGAAAATAGTAAGTGATATTTGCTACAACAACGCAGTAGAATATTTCGGATTTTTCAAATCATAAAAAGTGATTAGTAGACTATGATTGAAAATGCAAAGCATTTTCCACCACAACTCTTCACTCTTCACTTTTCACTCTTCACTTAAAAAAACGGCCGAAAGGCCGTTTCAGCGTGTCAAAAAAGTCCTACTTTTTTGCGCACGCTGTCGGACTGTCCAAAAATCTGCAAGACAAGGAACAAATACTTGCAAATGACCGAGTAATACGAGGGTATATGAGGGAAATTTGCAAGTGTTTGTGACGTAGGAAGCAAAAAAATGAGCCAAGCTGGCTCATTTTTTTGCGTTTGCGGATTTTTCGACAGTCTGAAACGGCCGAAAGGCCGTTTTAGCGTGTGAAAAAAGTCCTACAAAAAAGACGAGATAAGGAAAGTTTTTTATCGCAAAACTTTCCTCTTTTGCCCTTTTAGGGCAAAATTCACCTTTAAAATGCTCTTCTAAGGATAAGATTTCGTTTTCTGCGGAAAACGCCTTAGGGCTCAGCCCTAAGAACCCGAAATTTTTTGAAAAAAATTTAGTAAAACTTTTATACTTTTTTATCCTAAATCCACAGACCTCTGCGCTCTTGCGTTTAGGTCTTCTTTTGCTATGTTTCCGCTTAAATATTCATAATAGCCTTGTGCTCCTATCATTGCGGCATTGTCGCCACAAAGTGAGATATCGGGCATGAACAGCCCAATATTTCTTTCATCACACTCTCTTTTAAGCTCTTTTCTTAAAAGGGAGTTTGCACATACTCCACCTGCTATTACAATTTTTTTACACGCTTTATCAACTGCCACTTTTAATAGCCTTGTCACAAGACAGTCTACCACCGCATGCCTAAAGCTTGCCGATAAATCGGGTATGTTAATATCCTCATCTTTTTGTTTTGCATTGTGAATTATGTTTATCACCGAGGTTTTAAGGCCTGAAAAACTAAAGTCATACGGCCTGCCGTCTACCGATGGTCTTGGAAATTTAAAGGCTGTAGGATTTCCCGTTTCGGCGATTTTGTCAAGCATAATTCCGCCGGGATACGGCATGCCCATGCTTCTTGCCGCCTTGTCAAACGCCTCCCCCGCCGCATCGTCGCAGGTTCTGCCTATTATACTTAGTTTTGTATAGTCTTCTACCTCGATAATATGGGTGTGTCCACCCGATACCACCATGCATAAAAACGGAGGCTTTAAGTCCTCGTGACACAGGTAATTTGAGGCTATATGCCCTCTTAAATGATGCACGGGTATGAGCGGTAAATTATTTGCAAGCGCCAAACCCTTGGCAAAATTCACTCCTACCAAAAGCGAGCCTATAAGCCCCGGCGCATAGGTAACGGCAACCGCGTCTAGATCTTTTACTAAAACTCCTGCATCATGTAGGCTTTCCTCAACTACACCAAAAATAGATTCACTATGCCTTCTTGATGCAATTTCGGGCACTACGCCGCCATATAATTTATGCTCTTCTACCTGCGAGGCTATTACCGACGATAAAATTTTTCTTCCGTCTTCAATAACCGCCGCCGCTGTTTCGTCACATGAAGATTCTATTGCAAGTATTTTCATATAATTTCCTTTCCGCTTTTCACTCTTTACTTTATTTCCCTTGTCATAATTACTGCGTCCTCGCTTGGTTTTTCGTAATAATTTTTGCGCAGTCCCTGTGCTTTAAATGACATTTTTTCATATAATTTTATTGCATTTTCATTGCTTTTTCGCACTTCAAGGCTAACAAATTCCCCGTCTATCTCCCGTGCTATGTCGACTAAAATTTCTAAAAGTTTTGTGGCTATGCCTTTTTGTCTGCACTCGCTCTTTACTGCAATATTATTTATATAACACTGCTCATACGCCGTGTGCATACTCCCGTAGCCGCATACTTTATCCATTTCATCAAGCGCTACAATGAACACACTGTGTGTAGCGTCAATCTCATTTCTTATCGAAAACTCAGACCACGGGTTTGAAAAGCACTCTTGCTCTATTTTTGCAACTTGTAGTACATGGCCTTCATTTAATCTTTCAAATTTCATCGTATCTCTCCGCAGCCGCCAACTTATCTAAAAATTCCTCGACTAAGATTTTGAGCTCGTCCCTGCAAGCTCTATATGTGTCCAAATCACAGCCGAAGGGGTCCGATATAAATTTTGGCACAAAAATTTTATGAAAATCAACGCCTAAATTTTGCAAAATATATGCGTGTGTTTCCGACATGGTAAAGTAAATATCGTAAAGCGCCACGTGTCGTGGGGCAAATACCTGCGCCTTTTTTCCGCTTATATCTACACCAATTTCTCTGCAGGCTTCAACTGCGTTTTTTGAAGCATCGTCTAGTGATTTTGCGCTTATTCCTGCGCTGTCACAACTTATATCTTTAATTTTTCTCTCATCTAAATATTTTCTAAATATACCCTCGGCCATAGGACTTCTACAAGTATTTCCCGAGCATACAAATAATACATTCACCATCATTACCTCTTTAATGCTATATTTTTTTGTAAATCAAAAAATCAAAATGTATCAGAGTCTTTAAATATTCAAGCTCCTTTAACCTTTTTGAGCCCTCTATCGTTGTTTTCCAGTAATACGGGGTCATGGAAAAAAGCTCAAATATCGTTTGACTGTCAAAAAGCTCTATCTCGCCCTTGACTTCGTCTCTGCTTACAAATTCAAAACCCTCATACTCTGTGTGCCTTTTCTCATTTTCATAAGGCTCATCGTATAAAACTTCTTTCATCTCCCAAAGATGTTTTTGTCCGGGCACTGCTATCACCATGTATGCGCCTTTTTTAGCTACAGACAAAAATTCGCTTTCAACTATGGGCGCAAACACATTCAAAAGCAGGTCTACACTGTCTTTTTTCATCGGTATGTCAAACAGGCTTGCCACGGCAAATTTTATGCTTTTATACTTTGCCGCTGCAAGTTTTACTGCCGGCTTTGAAATATCTATCCCAAAAACCTCTCTGTTTTTCCCAGTTAGTTTAGAGGTGTAATACCCCTCACCACAGCCAGCATCTAAAATGACGCTGTGCTTTTTGTTTTCAAGCAGTCTTTCTGCTATTTTTGCAAGCTCGTTTGAAAAAATATCATAATACCCTTTTTCTAAAAAACTACGCCTCGCCCTCACCATTTCGGCCGTGTCGCCCGGCAGTTTAGAGTTCATTTTATTTGACATTAGCAAATGAAGATAGCCTTGCTTTGCCATATCATAACTGTGGCCATTTTCACAGCTTGCACCGCCCGAGTTTTGCGTAAGTTCATTTTTACAAATAGGACAAGTAAAATTCATATACTCAACCTTTCACTATATACCAGTTTTCACCTATATTTGCATCTACCAAAAGCGGAACAGACAGTTTAACCGCATTTTCCATTTCTTTTTTAAGCAGTTCTTGCACCTTCTCCGCCTCGTTTAACGGGCACTCTACTATAAGTTCATCGTGCACCTGCAAAATCAGCCTTGCCTGCATGTCTTTTAGCGCGTCTTGCACCTTAATCATCGCAATTTTAATGATATCCGCCGCCGCTCCTTGTATTGGCATGTTTCTCGCCACACGCTCGCCAAAGGCCCTCATATTGAAATTGCCGCTTTTAAGCTCCGGTAAATATCTTCTTCTGCCAAAAATATCTTCCACATAGCCGTCTTCTTTTGCCTTGGCAATCACATTTTCCATGTAATCCTTAATTCCCCAGAAGTTTTTAAGATACTCGTTAATATAATTTTCCGCCTCAAAGCGGCTTACTCCTATGTCCTGAGATAGAGAAAACGCACCTATTCCGTAAACTATTCCAAAGTTAACCGCCTTTGCACTGCTACGCATTTTAGATGTAACCATCTCTTCCGGCATGTTAAACACCCTAGCCGCCGTAGAGCGGTGAATGTCCTTGCCCTCTCTAAACGCCTCGCACATGACCTCGTCTTTTGACACATCTGCAAGCACCCTAAGCTCAATTTGAGAATAGTCCGCACCCACTAAAACATGCCCCTCTTTTGCAACAAAGAAGCGTCTGAGCTCTCGCCCTAAGTCTGTCCTTACAGGAATATTTTGCAAATTAGGCTCGGTCGATGAAATTCTACCCGTCCTTGTTTCTGCCTGATTAAAGGTAGAATGTATCCTGCCGTCTTCACCCACAACCTTTAATAGGCCTTCGCAGTATGTGGAATTTAACTTTGTGAGCGTCCTGTATTCTAAAATATCCTGCACCACAGGGGCTTCATGCTTCAATTTTTCAAGCACTTCAACATTTGTGGAATATCCCGTCTTTGTTTTTTTGCCATGGGGAAGCCCCATTTTAACAAACAATGCTTCTCCTAGCTGTTTTGGAGAATTCAAATTAAACTCCTCGCCTACTTGCTCCATTACACTCTTATGCAGTATGTCGATTTGAGTTTTCAGTTTTTTGCCAAATTCCTTTATTCCTTTGCCATCCACCATAAAGCCTGCATTTTCCATGTCTGCCAAAACTTTAATCAGTGGCATTTCAATTTCTGTTAAAAGTTTTCCTTGATTGTTTTTCTCGATTTCTTCCAGTATTTTGTCCGCTACTTTTTCCGTATAATAGGCATTTATCGCCTCTTTATCCTCGCCTTTTACAGCTTTCACGCCGTATTCAAACGCAAGTTTTTCGGTATCATAGCTTGATGAAGAGGGATTTAAAAGATACGCCGCTATAAGCGTGTCGAGTTTTACAGCGCTTATATCTCCAAAAATTTTATATAGCGGCTTTAAATCATGGGTGTATTTTTCTATTTTTTCATTACTGCAAAACGCCGTGATGAATTCTTTTGTCGGTTTTATTTTAACAACCTTTCCCTTTATAGAAAAACACATTTTGCTTATACTTCCCTCGGCTAATTCATAAGAAAAATAAGCCTTACCAAAATCTTCAAGCATGGGCAGTACGGTAAATGCATGTTCATAGTATTTTGCCTCGCACTGACCTGCATCACTTTGCTCTACATTTTCATCTTCTGCTAAATCATTTACACCGAGCTTTTCCATAAGTTTAAAAAGCTCAAGCCTTTGCATAAGCTTTGACACTTCTTCGGTGTTCATCTCTGCTCTTACATAGGATTTTATATCCTTGTCTATAGGTGCGTCTGTGTTTATTGTGCCTAGTTCATAGCTTAAAAAGGCATTATCTTTTGAATTTATAAGTTTTTCTTTCATGCCTTTTTTGATGTCTAAGTCTTCTATATTGTCATAGATATAATTTAGATTTTGGAATTTTGTTATTAACTCCTTTGCACCTTTTTCGCCTATGCCCAAAACACCCGGTATATTATCAGAGCTGTCGCCTTGTATCGCCTTAATGTCTATTAGAGCCTTAGGCTCTACACCGTATACTTCCATAATTTTTTCTTCATCATAAAACGTTACGATAGATTGACCAAATTTTGTAGAAGCCAGCCTTACGCTTGTGTTTTTTGAAACAAGTTGAAGGCTATCTCTATCCCCTGTCGCTATGACGCAGTCATGCCCCTCTTTTTCACACACTTTTGCAAGCGTGCCCAAGATGTCGTCTGCCTCATAACCCTCACAGCTTACAAGCTTATATCCTAAAAACGTGAGTAAATCCTTCAAAATTGGCAGCTGCATTGCAAGCTCTTGTGGCATGCCTTTTCTGTTTGCCTTATATGCATCATACATTTTATGCCTAAAGGTAGGCGCCTTTAAGTCAAAGGCTATTGCGACAGCCTCCGGCTTAGTTTCGTCCTTAATTTTTTCTAAAATGTTTAAAAACCCATAAATTCCGTTTGTAAATTCACCGTTTTTAGTCGAGAGAATTTTTATACCGTAAAACGCCCTGTTTAAAATACTGTTTCCGTCAAGTACTAATAGCTTCATAAAATCCTCCGTTTAGTCTTTTAAATTTCTTTTGTAAAATACCATAAACAATGTAAAAGTGGTAAAGGCCGCCAAAACGTCTGATACCGACTCTGCAAGGAACACGCCAAACACTGCTCCGCCGTCGTATACTAAATCGGCTATAGGTGCCGCCATATTTGCCGCAAACTCCGTTGTGCCTATAGTTGCAGGCAAGATATAAAGCAAAGGGATTAATAAAATAATTTTCCTAAACACCGCCATAGACAGGGAATTTCTCGCCTGTCCGAGCGCCATAAACGACTGCTGACAGCACATCTGGAAACCAAATGTAAGTCCACCCATTAGGTAAACCCTTAACGCCCATGTGGCAAATCGTATCGCATCGGGGTCTGTTGCGAACATTGAAACAAAAGTTTCGGCAAAGACAAGTATTGTTCCAACACCCAAAAATCCGCCAATTACGCATACTTTAAAGGTAAGTTTAAAGGTATTTCGCACCCTTTCAAGATTGCCCGCACCGTAGTTAAAGCTCATTATAGGCTGTGCGCCTTGGCAAAATCCACTTATTGGGAAAGTGATGAGCTGGTAAAGGCTTAAAAGTATTGCCATAGTTCCCACCGCCATGGTTCCACCAAACTGAGAAAGCTGATTTATAAACGTAATTTGCAGTAGGCTCTCTGTCGTGCTCATGATAAAAGGCGATATTCCAAGTGACATTATTGAGAATATTATTTTAATCTTAGGCAA
The DNA here is from genome assembly GCA_964370635.1 of uncultured Eubacteriales bacterium. Classification (GTDB taxonomy): domain Bacteria; phylum Bacillota; class Clostridia; order Oscillospirales; family Acutalibacteraceae; genus SIG603. Next base: position 13,859 of record CAYJJU010000007.1, read on the forward strand.
TAAGAATTCTTTTCTTATTCTAATTACGCTTCCTTTTCCAAAGAAGAATTTTAGCGCCCAAATTGCAGACACGGTTTGTGAAATTACCGTCGCAAGCGCCGCACCTTGCACTCCCATGTCAAAAACAAATATGAAAATTGGATCTAAAATAATGTTAAGTGCCGCACCGATTACCACAGTTGCCATACCTATTTTGGTTTTTCCCTGCGTGTTTATGTAGGCGTTCATTCCAAATGCGATTTGCACACATACCGTTCCTAGGCTGTAAATGCTGATATAAGACACGGCATAACTTATATTACTATCGTCTGCGCCAAACAGATAAAGTATAGGCCTTGCAAAAAACGCAACTACTATCGTGATTATAACACCGCTAATTATAAGACAGGTAAAGGAGTTTGCAAGTATTTTCTCCGCACCCTCTTTGTCGTTTTGGCCAAGTTTTATTGCCGCAAGTGGCGCACCGCCTATGCCAAAGAGCTGAGTGAGCGCCATAATTAGCGTAATTATTGGAAGTGCCACGGCAAGGCCTGACAGCGCAAGGCTTGAGTCCGGCATTCTTCCTATATAAATTCTGTCCACAATGTTGTAAAGCATGTTTACAACCTGCGCTATAATAGTGGGAATTGCAAGGCTTACAAGCAGTTTCCCTATTTTTTCTGTTCCAAGCTTACTTCTTATATTCATTAATTTACCTCTTCTTCTCGATTAAGCAAAAACAAATCTTTTAATAATTCATCTAAGTCATCAAGTGTTAAAAGCGTTCCGCTTCTGTTTCTAAACTGGGCCGCACCTTTCATGCCGTGTATATACCATGCGACATGTTTTCTAGCCTCTCTCATGGCCTTTGCCTCGCCTTTAAGCTCGCACATAAGCCCTATATGCTCCCTTATCACTATAATTTTCTTTGATAGTGGCGGAGCTGGCAAAATTCTTACATCGTCTCTTAGACATGCATTAATTTGCGCAAAAATCCATGGATTTCCAAGGGCTGCCCTGCCAACCATTACAGCGTCACAGCCTGTCTCGTCTATCATTTTTGCAGCCGACACGGCATCTGTAACGTCGCCATTTCCTATTACGGGAATTTTCACCGCCTGCTTTACTTTTTTTATTATATCCCAATCTGCAAAAGGCTTGTACATTTGTGCTCTCGTTCTGCCGTGGACACACACTGCCGCCGCCCCTGCCTCTTCGCAAATCCCTGCGACTTCTACCGCATTTATGCTGTTATCGTCCCAACCTTTTCGCATTTTTACCGTAACCGGTATGTCAACAGCATTTTTAATAGCACTTACAATCTCGCCACATAATTTAGGTGTTTTCATAAGTGCGCTTCCGCAGTTATTGCCCGCTACTTTTGGTACCGGGCAACCCATATTTATGTCGATGAAACTTGGATTTTTGTCTAAAATTTTCTTTGCTGCTTCTGCCATAATCTGCGGGTCGTCTCCAAAAAGTTGAATACCCACAGGCCTTTTGTCCTCACTTAAATTTAGTAGTTCATGCGTCTTTTTGTCATTAAAATGTATAGCCTTAGAACTTGCCATTTCAGTCACGGTAAATGCCGTGCCGTACTGTGCGCAAATTTTTCTAAAGGCTGCATCTGTTGCACCTGCCATGGGTGCTAAAACCGCCTTACCCTCTATATTAATATCGCCAATCTTCAAATTTTACCTCATTCCTGTTCATCAAGTGTAAGCTCATACGATGGCAGTGCCTCTTTTATGAAGATATTTGCCTCTTCACAGTTCAGTTTCTCCACCGCCTGCCTTAAACTCTGTTCTGCCTTATTAAATTCTGTATTTCCCGACTTTTTTTCTTCTATGCATTTAATTATTGCAGAAATTTTATCCGCCGCCTTTATTAGCAGTTTATATTTTTCGTCTTCTTTACTCGATATTTCTAAAATCTCTTTATATTCGCTTTTTAAATCGTTTGGAAGCATGTTTACAAGCTTGTCCACCGCCAAACTCTCTACCTCTTTATAAGCCTGTCTTATTTTAGGGCTGTGGTATTTTACAGGGGTTGGCAAGTCGCCCGTAATAATCTCTGTCACGTCGTGAAATGCTGCCAACACACACACCCTATTTTCATCATAATTCTTATTTAGCCTTTTGTTGCCTATAATGGCTAAGGCATGGGCTATAATTGCGGTTTCTAGGCTGTGTTCACCTATATTTTCATCTCTGGTATTTCGCATAAGGCCCCAGCGATTTATATACCTCATTCTCGATAACATTGCGTAAAAATGTGTCACCTTATCACCTCTTAAAGCTATTATATCTAAAATTCACTTTTTTTTCAATAACTTTACCCCATAAAAATATAGTTTCTTTAAAATAAAGTCTTTATTGTTTTGAAGTTTTGTGGTAAAATAAGTTTCTAGTTATGCATTTTAGAGAGTATGTGTTATTCCTTAATATAAAAAACATTTTGAAAGGAGCGCCTATATGCCCAAATTTAATAGTTTACTCGCAAAAAGTGATACCAATAAATTTTTGATTAAATCTTTTTTAATGGGACTTTTGCTTTCATTTTTGATATTTATACCATACATAATTGCCGACGGAGGAAGATTTTTCTTTTATGGCGATTTTAACGTACAGCAAGTTCCTTTTTACAAACTTGCACATGAAGCCGTAAGAAGCGGCAATTTGGGTTGGAGTCATCTTACCGATTTGGGCGCTAATTTCATCGGCTCTTACTCCTTTTACCTTTTGGGCAGTCCTTTCTTTTGGCTTACCATACCTTTCCCAAACGATTGGATACCATTTTTAATGGCTCCACTTCTAATGCTAAAATTCTCCTGCGCAACGCTTGGCGCCTCCTTATTCTTAAAAAGATATGTAAAAGACTTAAATTTTGCGCTTATCGGCGCCTTGTTATATGCCTTTTCGGGATATTCGCTTTACAATGTATTTTTCAACCACTTTCACGAAGCGATAGTAGTCTTCCCCTTACTGCTTTATGCCTTAGATGAGTTTGTGCACAATAAGCGTCGTGGGCTTTTCTGCGTAGTTGTTGCACTTTCTTGCCTTTCAAACTATTATTTCTTTGTAGGACAAGTTGTTTTTACCCTTATTTATTTCTTCCTAAGGCTTATCTGCAAAAGCTACAAAATTTCGGTTAAGGAATTTTTCATGTTGGTTTTAGAAGCGGTTTTAGGTGTTTTGATGGCATGTGTATTGCTTATACCGTCTATTTTAACCATCGTACAAAACTACAGGGTATCAAACCCCATAGAGGGTTGGAACGCCGTTGTTTACTCTAACACTCAGCGCTATGTACACATTATCACCTCGTTTTTCTTTCCACCCGACCTTGCCGCAAGGCCGAATTTTGCACCGGACTCGGGCGCAAAATGGGCGTCTATCGGCGCTTGGCTTCCCTTGTTTAGCGTGAGTGGAGCGATGGCGTGGCTTCAAATGAGGCGTAAGCACTGGCTTAAAAAAATGATTGCCATTTGCATAGTTATGGCGCTTGTGCCAGGCCTTAATGCGGCCTTCCATCTTTTCAATGCCTCGTACTATGCTAGGTGGTACTACATGTTCACCCTAATGCTAGCACTTGCTACCATTATGGCGCTTGAAAACAAGAGGATAGACTTTAAAAAGGCAATAAAGCGCACCTCAATTATCACTGTAATTTTGGCTCTTGTCATAGGCTTTACTCCTGAAATTGTTGAGGTCGACGATGTAGAAACTCTCGTTTTTGGCCTGTATGAGTATCTCGAGAGATTTTGGATTTACGTGGCGCTTGCGCTGTTAAGCCTTGCCGCACTCACATATTTATTCTTATACTATAGAAACAATAAAGAAAAATTCATTAAGCGCACCCTCATAACACTTTCGGCAATTATAGTGTTTTACAGCACTTTCTTTATCATGTCCGGCAAAACGCAAAGCGCAAGCCCTTACGATAAAATCATACCTAATATGCTAAGTGGCACCGAAAGCCTTGAGCTTGAAGATTTAGACACGGTGAGAAGCGATTTTTATGAATCTTTAGATAATTCCGGAATGTACTGGCAAATACCAACAATTCAGGCATTTCACAGCATAGTCCCGGGCTCTATAATGGAGTACTACGACTTTGTCGGCGTGCAAAGAGATGTAGGCTCACGCCCCGAAGTACAACACTACGCCATAAGGGCACTTACCTCTGTGCGCTATTTATTTGATGACGACAGCGACGACGACTATTTTGCAGGCGAAGATTTTACCGACCCCGCTATGCCGGGATTTGTGTATCACTCTAATGCAAACGGCTTTGACATTTGGGAAAATGAGTACTATATACCCATGGGATTTAGCTATGACTATTACCTTACAAAAACTGAGGTTTCAGAGCTTAGCGATTATCAGCGTCAATATGCAATGCTTTCGGCACTTGTTATAGAGGACGAAGACGAAGCCGTTTTTTCAGGACTTTTACAGCCTTATGACGCTACAGTTTTAAGGCGCAACGAGTTTAATTACGAAGAAGCCTGCCTCACCCTCATAGACGACAGCGCAAGTGATTTTGAATACACGAGCACAGGATTTATTTCCCACACCAATTATGATGAATCAGAATTTGTATTTTTCAGTGTTCCTTATGAGGACGGATTTACTGCAACGGTAAACGGTGAAATTACCCCAATATATAAGGTAAACATAGGATTTATGGCCGTACAAGTACCTGCAGGAGAAAATGTTACTATCCAGTTTTATTACAGCACTCCCGGACTTAATGTAGGAATTATGCTGACTGTATTTGCCGTAGTTGTTTTAATTCCATATGTATATATCTCAAACAAGTCAAAAAAGAAGCATTTAAAAAGTGACAGACTTAAGGAATTTGCAAGACTGAGGGTAAACAAAAAATTCAGCGAGTACCGCAAAATGAAAAATTGCAGTTTTAATGACAACACTATTATAAATAGAGATTAAAAATTATAAAGGAGTTTTTATATTGAATATTGCTTATTTAGTTGTGCCTTGCTACAACGAAGAGGAAGTTTTAAACGAAACTAACAGTAGACTTATGAAAAAACTTGCCACCATGATTCACTCAGGCGTAGTAAGCGAAAAGAGTAGAATTTTATATGTGGACGACGGCAGTCGTGACAGCACATGGAGCATTATAGACGAGCTACACAAAAAGTATACCTGTGTGGAGGGTCTTAAACTTTCGAGAAACTGTGGCCATCAAAACGCACTTTTATCCGGACTTATGGCGGCCAAAGACAAGTGTGATTTCACCATAAGCCTTGACGCCGACCTACAAGACGACATTGAAATTTTAGACGGCTTTGTTAAGAAGTACGACGAGGGTTGTCAGGTGGTGTACGGTGTCAGAAAAAAACGTGATAAAGACTCGTTTTTTAAACGTTTTACGGCAGAAAGTTTTTATAAGGTAATGAAATTTTTAGGAGTTGATATAGTCTTTAATCATGCGGATTACAGGCTGATGAGCAAAGATGCACTTGAAGCGCTGTCCGACTTTTCTGAGGTCAACCTGTTTTTAAGAGGAATAGTCCCCTTAGTCGGCTTTAAAAGCGACTGTGTTTATTATGATAGACACGACAGGTTTGCAGGCGAGTCAAAATATCCGTTTAAAAAAATGCTATCCTTTGCCGCAGACGGAATAACGTCTTTTAGCGTTAAACCCTTAAAGCTTATCTCTCATTTTGGAATTTTAATTTCATTACTGAGCGTTATAGGCCTTTTGTATGCGCTAATCTCATATTTTATGGGAGTGGCCGTGGCAGGCTGGACGGCAACTGTTGCCTCAATTTGGCTTATAGGCGGAATACAACTTTTATGCCTAGGCGTCGTTGGCACTTATGTAGGAAAAATTTACAGCGAGGTCAAACGAAGACCACGCTATATAGTAGAGGCATATTTATCAAATTTAAATGAAAATGAAGAAAGAGGAAATTAATTTATGAAACTAGGAATAGTAGGACTTCCAAATGTAGGAAAAAGCACACTTTTTAACGCAATAACAGACGCAGGAGCGCAATCTGCAAACTACCCATTTTGCACCATAGACCCAAATATAGGGGTTGTTGCCGTGCCTGATTATAGACTTGACAAACTTACTGAGCTTTACGACCCTGACAAAGTGACGCCTGCATCTATAGAATTTGTAGACATAGCAGGACTTGTAAAGGGCGCATCAAAAGGCGAAGGACTTGGAAATAAATTTTTATCAAATATCCGTGAAGTAGACGCAATAGTGCATGTTGTAAGATGTTTTGAAGACGACGACATCATTCATGTCGAGGGAAATGTTGACCCATCAAGGGACATAGAAACCATAGACATGGAGCTTATTTTATCCGACATGGACGTCTTAGATAGACGCATAGACAAGACAAAAAAAGGCATGAAAGCCGACAAAGGCCTGCAAGTTGAACTCGACTTTTTAGAGCGCGTGAAAGAAGCTTTAGACAGTGGAAAATCTGCGAGAAGTGTAGAGTGCACAGAGGCAGAAGCCGAGATTTTAGGCACAATAAACTTACTTACGAATAAACCCATTATTTATGCAGCAAACATGAGTGAGGACGATTTTGTAAATAATGTTGAAACTAACGAAAGATTTAATAAAATAAAAGAGATAGCAAAAAATGAAAATGCAGTTGTACTTCCCATCTGCGCACAAATAGAGGCGGAAATTTCAGGAATGGACGATGAAGAAAAATCTATGTTTTTATCGGAAATGGGACTTACCCAGTCAGGCCTTGACAGGCTTATAAATGCATGTTATAGCCTGCTTGGACTTATCTCCTACCTTACAGCAGGCAAGCAAGAAGTGCGTGCATGGACCATAACAAAGGGCACAAAAGCGCCGGGTGCAGCAGGTAAAATTCACACAGATTTTGAGCGTGGATTTATTAGAGCGGAAACCATAGCCTACACAGATTTAGTAGAATGTGGAAGCATAGCAAATGCAAAAGAAAAAGGCCTTGTACGCTCTGAGGGCAAAGAGTATGTGGTACAAGACGGAGATGTAATTTTATTTAGGTTTAACGTATAATGCCCATAGCATTAATGATTTTTGCCGCACTTGTGGCATACATAATTAAAGGAATGTGTGGTTTTGCAAACACCCTTGTATTTAGCACTGCCCTAAGCTTTGCAGGTAGCAATGCCAACATAAGCCCCATAGAAGTGGTACTAGGCTTGCCCTCTAACTTCTATTTTGTCATTAAAAACAGGAAAGAAATCAAGTACAAACAGTGCATCCCCCTTATTTTAATACTAGTCGCCGGACTTATACCGGGCGCACTGCTATTAAAATACGTAAACGTAGATATAATTAAGATATTTTTCGGCTTCTTTGTGCTTTATCTTTCCATAGACATGCTTATAGGCGAGTACAGGACAAGGGTTAAAAAGCCACACAAATCAAGCCTGCTTATAATTGCGATTTTATCAGGAATACTTTGCGGACTTTTCGGAATTGGCGCAATGCTCGCATCATATTTTGGAAAAACAACCCAAAACTCACAGGCATTTAAAGGTAACCTATGCTTTGTGTTCGGTGTTGAAAATATATGCAGATTAATACTATACACCGCAATATCAATAATAAACTTAGAAATACTCCAAACCGCATTAATGCTAATGCCCATCATGGCAATAGGCTTTGGAATAGGCCTTTTCTTCTCGACGAAAATTAACGAGAAAATGGCAAAAAAATTCATAATAATAATGCTAGGCCTATCGGCCGTGTCTCTTATACTTACGAGTTTTTAGAAAAATGAAAGGGACAATTCACGAATTGCCCTCACGGTCACTACGAAATTCATTAAACCAAAAAGGCAAGAGCAGAGCCCTTGCCCTACACCGTAATTGATAATTTTACGAAAACAAATATAATCAAAAAATCCGCAGGATTTTCACCACAACTCTTCACTCTTCACTTTTCACTCTTCACTTTCGGGCGGCCGCCCCTACGCCGTAATTTAATGTTTCACTACAACTATCAACTAAAAAGAACAGGTGGCCGTCGGCCACCTGCTTTTTTTAAATCAAGTCACAAATTTCGTCAAAACTTACTATATTATAATCCCCTGCTTTATTTTCTGAGGCATCGCCTATTGCTACTGTTTTCATTCCTGCAGCTTTTGCGGACTCGACGCCTGATATCGCATCTTCTACCGCTAGGCAATCTTTTGGGTCGAAATTTAACATCCCTGCCGCTTTTGCAAATACTTCGGGATGGGGTTTTGTGTTTTTTATCATAGTTCCGTCGCAAATTGCATCAAACCTGTCTATAAGCCCTATTTGGGTTAAAATGGTTTTTGCGTTTTGACTCGAGGAAGCTATTCCCATTTTAAGGCCTTTATCTGCTATATACTCAAGTCCTTTTAACACTTCCGGCGCTACATCTTCGGGTGTTAAATGCATGAGCATGCGCTTGTAACTCTCGTTTTTTTCGCTTGCGAATGCCACTTTTTCTTCCTCACTTAGGGTCTTGCCCTCATATCTCTCTAAAATAATCTCAAGGCTTTCCATTCTTGAAACACCTCTTAGACGATTATTTATCACTTCATCAAAATAAATCCCTTTTTTGTCGGCAATTTCTTTCCACGCTAAATAGTGAGATTTATCTGTGTGCACTATGACCCCGTCAAGGTCAAAAATTACTGCTTTATAATTCATTTACTCTCTCCTTAAAGTCTTGTGTCCCACATGCCACAGAAGGCATCTACGGGGCTTACGCCTTTAAACTCTGATTTACCCATTAGTTTGTCAACAAGAGCATCAAGCGCCCAAGGCTCTGAGTTATAAGTATTTATAAATGTTTTTACTCTTGGCACATCAAGTAGGTGATATGGATTTTCAGTCGATACAAATATTGTAGGAATATCTTGTATTAACTGTGGAACGTTTACGCCCATGGGCTGTGCCCACTCAATTCTTACTGTAGTTTGATTGCTTTTTGTAGAAAGGCTTGCAAAATAGATTATTAAATCATAATTGTCTGTAACATCGCTAATTCTTTGCATTCTGCCTTCCATTCCCTTTGGAGCTTCCCAAACATCAACCTTAAAGCCCTCTTTTTCAAGCCTTGCCTTGACATACGGTACTACTTCTGTCGCATCGGCGTTTCTTCCAAAGAAGCTCTCGCCCGATGGTGTAATTCCGTAAAGCAAGACTCTGGGTGTTTTCTCTACAGAAATAGGAAGCAGTCCTTTTTGCTCTTTAACAAGTGTAATTGCCTTGTCGGCACACTCATCACGCCATGTTAGATATTTATCATCAGAAATTACTTTTTGAAGATTTTCAAGTGTTGGAACAATTTCTCCACTTGCTTGTTTTTCGTGAAGTTTTATCGACGCCTTTGTTGCCAAAATTCTTGTAACAGCCTCATCAAGTCTTTCGTCTGTGATAATTCCCTCTTTATATCCGTCTAGCATAAAGTCTATGTCTTCTTGCAAGTTTTTGGTGAACAAGAACATGTCACAGCCGCTCGCAATTGTGTAAGGCACGGCTTTTCTTCTTGACATAGGAATGGTCATGCCTGCCATAGTTGTAGCATCTGTAATTATCATGCCGTTAAAGCCTAGTTTTTCACGAAGTAGGCCGTTTAATAATTCAGGAGCAAGTGTTGCAGGCATAATATCCTCGTCTTTTAAGTTTGGATTTAGCTTTTTAGAGTATGCAGGTTGCATGATATGGCCTATCATAATTGTAAGCGCACCTGCGTCTATGCAAGCCTTGTAAACTTCGCCATACGTTTTGTCCCAGTCCTCGCAAGAAAGCGAGTTAATGCTTGTAACAAGATGTTGGTCTCTTTCATCTACGCCATCACCTGGGAAATGCTTTGGCGATGTTGCCATGCCAAGTTTTTGAGAGGCTTCGACAAACCTTACAGAAAAATCTTTAACAATTTGCTCGTTGCTTCCAAAAGTTCTTGTGTTTGTGATTGGGTTTCTAAAGTTATAATCTAAATCTGTGATAGGTGCGAAGTTATAGTTAACACCTGCGGCAAGGCCCTGCTCTGCACAGGTGATTGCAAGTTTTTCAGCCATTTCTACATCTGCAGTAGCGCCAACTTGCATTTGACGTCCAATTTTTGTGCCGCCCACAACAGCACCGTTTCCGCCTGCCTCTAAGTTTGCGGCTATAAGTAGCGGAATTTTGCTATTTTGTTGCATGTATGCGTTTGTTTTTATAGTCTCTTCGGCTGGCATAGGCCTACACATAAATCCACCTATGCTCTCAGACGCTAGCCCTTTTAAATACTCATCATCTGCGCTGTATGCGATTAAAAAGAATAATTGCTTTATTTTCTCCTCGGCACTCATTCCTTTTAGTGTCTCTTCTACCCATTTAATATCTGTTTCACCCAGATAAAACGGTTTTTTTGTTAAATCCATCATTTTCAATCTCCTTCATAATAATATACATGTTTATTATATATGCAAACACAAAACAATACAATACACATTTTACACAAAGATAACTAAAGCTTTCTGCGACAAAGTGACCAAAAAAAGTGGAGACATGATAGCTCATGACTCCACTTCGGATTTATTAAATTAGCTTATGCCTCTTCATTTCCCTCTTCGTCTAGGAAATCCATGTCAAACTCTAAAAGCTCGTCACAGTTTGGGCAATTTATTGAACCCTCTTCTAGCATTTGTGAGTTTAGCTCTATTGTGTCGTTACAAGTAGGGCAAACTACCTCTGCGTAAAAATCGTCGTCATCGAAATCGTCGTCGCCACAGCCACAACCGCAGTCATCGCCACAGTCATCTCCACAATCGCAACCGCCGTCAATTTCATAAAAATCTTCTTCAATTTCGCCTAAGTCACGGTCAATCTCGTCGACTCTCTCGTCAACCTCAGCCAAATCGTCTTCTAAATCTTGAATGCTAAACGCCATGTCTTCTAAAAGCTCTAGCATAGCTTTAATAACTTTAGTTTCTTTTGTGTCTGCATTAAGCTCTAGACCCTCTACAAGTCCTTTGATGTATGCTACTCTTTCTAAATTTGTCATCATTTTGATTTCTCCTTATGCACGTCCCATATAGTCACCTGTTCTGGTGTCTATTTGGATTAATTCGCCTTCGTCAATAAATAGTGGAACTTTAACCTCTGCTCCTGTTTCTAGGATAGCCGGTTTTGTCGCATTAGTAGCCGTATCACCCTTAAAGCCTGGGTCTGTTTGTGTGATTACAAGGTCTACAAAGTTTGGAGGCTCTACGCCGAAAACACTGCCTTTGTAAGAAAGAACTTTACACTCCATATTTTCTTTTACGAATTTAAAGTTATCTCCTAAAACGCTTGAGCTAATGGGTATTTGCTCATAAGACTCAACGTCCATGAAATAATACAAATCGCCATCGCTGTAAAGGTATTGCATGTCTTTTCTCTCAACAAATGCCGGTGGGTACTTTTCATTTGGGTTGAAAGTCCTCTCTGTAACCGCTCCTGTCATAACGTTTCTGATTTTTGTTCTAACAAACGCAGCACCTTTACCTGGTTTTACGTGTTGGAACTCAATAATTGAAACAACGTTACCGTCCATTTCAAATGTTACACCGTTTCTAAAATCTCCTGCTGAAATCATATATTTAACTTCCTTTCCATTTGGCTTAATTTATTATATATTTATTTTATACTATTTTCTTAACTTTTTCAAGTACAAGTTATTAAAGAATTAATAGCTCTTTTGGTACATTTGTAAGACTTTCGTGTCCGTCTTTAGTTACTGCCACCATATCTTCAATTCTAACACCAAATTTACCGGGTAAATAAATGCCCGGCTCGTCGGTTACTACCATGCCCTCACTAAGCACAGTCTTGTCAAGTGCGCTAAGTCTTGGCCATTCGTGTATGTCATACCCTACCCCATGTCCTAAGCCATGGCCGAAAGTGCCTTTGTACTTTGCATCTATGATATCCCTTGCAACCTTGTCTACATCAGAGCATATAGCACCTGGTTTTATGGCTTCCATTGCTTCATTATGCGCTTTTAGCACGGTGTCATAAACATCTTTTTGTTCATCACTTACAAATCCTAAAGCGACTGTTCTTGTCATGTCTGAGTGATAACCATCAAGAAGCGCACCTGTGTCCATTGTGATAAAATCGCCTTTTTTTATGGTATTGTCGCCCGGAACACCGTGGCACATTGAAGAATTTTTACCCGCTACAACTATAAGGCTAAACGCAACGCCGTCCGCACCGTTTTTTCTCATAAAAAACTCAATATCAAGCGCTAAATCTTTTTCTGTCATGCCCTCTTTAATCAAAGTTAAGGCATGATTATACGCTGCAGTTGTAAGTGCCTGCGACTGTCTTATTTTCTCAATTTCATCGGGTGTTTTAATTATTCTTATGTCTTTTATTGCATTATTAAGACTTTGGCAAAATTCTGCCTTAGCAGATGCCGACTCACAAAGTTTTTCAAACTTTTTAGCCTGCGAGTATGGAAGCGAGTCTGTTTCCATATATACTTTTTTAATATTATGCTTTTTAAGTAATTCTTTTATTTTTTCATCAGAATTACTAAATTCTAAAACAGTAACATTTTCAGCCTTATTTGTTGCAGCCTCGATGTATCTAAAGTCGACAATTAAATAAGACTCTTCTGCGGTGACGATTAAAAAACCTGCCGACGATTTAAAATTTGTAAAATATCTTCTGTTTGTATCTGATGATATTATGGCAGCAGCTTTTTTATCTCCCTTAATTAAAATTTCCGATAAACGCTCAATTTTATTTTTCATTTTCCTATCTCCTCCATTTACTCGATAATTAGAGCCTTGCTTCGAACTCTTTTTTCTAGTGCTCTTCGTATTTTAAATGTAAATCCTGTTTCAATTTCAACAGGCTCTACAAGAATAGACTTCATTCTTCCAAGGTTTGCACCTAAGATATCGGTAAAAATTTGATCTCCTACCACGACACACTGCTGTGCTTTAACGCCTAATGCCTTTCTTGCCTTCCTAAATCCTTTAGGAAAAGGCTTCATGGCAAAAGAAATATACGGCAAGTCAAATTTTTTAGCAATTTTTGATACTCTCTCTTCAAAGTTATTTGATACTATATAAACTTTGAAGCCCTTGTCTTCTAAATTTTTAGCCCACATAACCGAACCGTCTAAGGGTGTTTTTGATATGTACGAAGTTATCGTGTTATCAACATCAAGCAGCACAACTTTTACTGACATTTTATTTAATATATCTACCTTTATATCATGAATATTTTTGCATTTATAGGTAGGTTTTAAAACTGGCATATTTTTTCTCCATAAAATAATCTTGCAAAAAAAGTGGGCAAAAATGCCCACTTTCTACGCTAAATAAATTTAATTATTTGAATTTGCGCTTACGAGCTGCTTCGGATTTTTTCTTACGTTTAACTGAAGGTTTCTCATAAGCTTCTCTTTTGCGAACTTCAGCAATAACACCTGCTCTAGCGCATTGCTTTTTAAAGCGTCTTAGCGCACTGTCAAGAGTTTCGTTATCCTTAATTCTGATTTCAGCCATCTATATCCCTCCCATCCGCCGCAAGGCAGGGGTATTTCGTTAATTTATAACAAAGATAATTATATCTCTATTATTACAAATTGTCAAGTGTTTTTTATAAGTATGAAAAATTTTTAATTCTTTTCTTAGTTTGATAGAATTTTTGCTATTTCATAAAGCCTCTTATCAAATTCCTTTGGCTTGTCTAAAGCCTCAGTGATATCCATGTCGGTCACATGTGAATCTTTCATGATTACAACCCTGTTGCTTTGACCTTTAGATAAAAGCTCTACAGCGTGATAGCCCATTACACTGCCCACTAGTCTATCTCTAAGTGTCGGTGAACCACCTCTTTGAACATGTCCTAAAATTGTGGCACGGCTTTCTATTCCTGTGGCTTCCTCGATTTTCTTTGCAATTTCCTGAGTATGTCCTACGCCCTCGGCAACAACCACGATAAAATGTCTTTTGCCTGTTTTTTGCGAAGCAAGTATTCTGTCTGCTACATCTTTTTGAAAATCAAATTCAACTTCAGGAACAAGTGTAGCTATGGCGCCTGTCGCTATTCCTGTGCTCATTGCTATATCGCCACATCTTCTACCCATAACTTCAACAACACTGCATCTGTCATGAGATTCTGTGGTATCTCTTAGTCTATCTATCATTTCCATTGCAGTGTTCATTGCTGTGTCAAATCCTATAGTATAATCAGAGCTTGCAATGTCATTATCAATTGTGCCTGGCACGCCTATGCATGGAATACCAGCCTCTGTTAAATCTCTTGCGCCTCTAAATGAGCCGTCACCGCCTATTACGACAACGCCGTCTATACCAAGTTCTCTACACACATTTGCAGCTTTTGCTACACCCTCTTTACTGTTGTACTCAGGGCTTCTTGCAGTGTATAAGAAGGTACCGCCTGATTGTATGGTATCCGACACAGACCTTATGTCCATTTTAAAGATATCTCCGTTTAAAAGACCGTTATAGCCTCTTTTAATTCCATAGACTTCCATGCCCATTCCTATTGCAGAGCGCACAACACCTCTTACTGCGGCATTCATTCCCGGTGCATCTCCGCCGCTTGTCAAAACAGCAATTTTTTTTGTACTCATTTCATTTCCTCCATATATTAAAAATATTTATTTTTACATCAACGCTATTATTATATATAACTTTTATCGACTTTTCAAGTACCTAGATAAATTATTTACAACCTAATCACAACATTTTCTTCTAAAAGCAGCTCCCTTAGCCTTAAGAGTAGCACTTCATTAGCATCTACTTTCATGTTTTGTGGTGCCTTAAGCCATTTATCCTCGTCTTTAAAGTAAAGATACAAATCATTTTTTCCCGAAAACACCTTTACATATTCCATGGCCGTTTCGTATTCCTTACTATCTTTTGAAGAAAATCTTAAAAACAATCCCTTTTTACTAGCCTTTTTTGCAGGCGCCTTGCCAGGGCTAATCTCGCTATCCGCCTCAGGACTTACCGCATAATCAAAAATAAACTTGGGTTCTCTTTGTTCTGTAAAGCTAATTCTTCCGTGAAGCTTTAATATGTTGCCCTCTAATAAAAGCTCTTTATATTTTTCGTAAATAGTCGGAAAAACCAGAACTTCCATAGATGCATACATGTCTTCAACCACCAAAAACGCAAGTGTATTATTATTTTTAGTAATCTTTTTCCTCACGCTGTCTACAACCACAAGCAAGTTAAGTCTTTGCTCGTCACTGTATTTTTCGCTCTCTCCCGAGGCGGAGCTTATTATTTCATCAATTCTTGCAACCTTGCCTTTTTTATAAAGCTCAAAATATTCTGCCATGGGGTGGCCGGTAAGATACATTCCCGTGACTTCCTTTTCCATGGCCAAAAGTTCTTTCTGAGGAAATTCTTCTGCCGGAACTATGAAAAATTCGTCCTCCTTATTTTCTCGCCCCATGTCAAAAAAGCCAATTTGCCCTTCAATATTTCTTTTTTTATCCGCTTCAAGAGTGTCAATCACCGACTGCAAATTCAAAAGCATTTCACGTCTGTTATTTAAAAGGCCGTCAAGCGCCCCACTTTTAACAAGGCTTTCTACCGCCCTTTTATTCAAATCTTTGCCCTGAACCCTTTTTAAAAAGTCGTAAAAACTTTTGTACGCCCCGCCGGTCTCTCTTTCTTTTACTATGTGAGAAATCACGCCTTTTCCAAGATTTTTAATCGCCAAAAGCCCAAATCTTATAGAGTTTTCCTGTGTAGTGAAGCTGTTATCGCTAAAGTTCACATGAGGAGGAAGCACTGTTATGTTCATTCTCGTGCACTCTTCCATGTAAGTCGCAACCTTCGCCGACGAGCCAAGCACGCTTGTAAGCAGTGCCGCAAAATATTCTCTTTGATAAAAATATTTCATAAACGCCGTCTGATATGCAAGCGTTGCGTACGCCGCCGCATGAGATTTATTGAAAGCGTAGGCCGCAAAACTTTCCATTTCGTTAAAGACTGAATTTGCAATATCCCCTGAAACACCACGGTTTACACAGCCCTCAATTTCCCACGTACCGTCCTCTCTTTTTAGTCCGTTTATAAAGACTTCACGCTCTTTTTCCATGACATCAAACTTTTTCTTTGACATGGCACGCCTTACTATATCCGCCCTTGCAAGCGAGTAACCTGCAAGTTCCCTAAATATTGTCATAACCTGCTCTTGATATATAATACAGCCAAAGGTTACATCCAAAATTTTTGAAAGTCGTGGGTGTTTAAATGTGATTTTCTTAGGGTCTTTTTTATTTTGAACATAGGTGTCGATAAACTGCATAGGTCCCGGCCTGTAAAGCGAGATTATCGCCGTTAAATCTTCAATATTTTGCGGTTTGCTCTTAATTAAAATACGTTTCATTCCGTCTGACTCAAACTGGAAAACACCCTCTGTATAGCCCTCTGATATCATGTCGTAAACACATTTTTCTTCATAATTAATTTTATCTATATCAAAGTCTATTCCCTTTTTCCTAAGCATTTTTTGGGTATTGTCTATTACCGATAAGTTGCGAAGACCTAAAAAGTCCATCTTTAAAAGACCCAGCTCTTCGATAGTACCCATGGTAAACTGCGTTACAACGGAGTCGTCATTTTTTGCAAGTGGCACATACTGCATTACAGGTTTATCTGTAATAACAACACCTGCGGCGTGGGTAGAGCTGTGCCTTGGCATGCCCTCAATTTTTAATGCCATGTCTAAAAGCTCTCGCACTTTTTCGTCCGTTTCATAGCGTGCCTTTAGTTCAGGGTTTTGTTCAAGCGCCTTGCTTATGGTCATTCCTATAGCCATGGGCACCATTTTGGCAACCGCATCTACCACATTATAAGGCACTGCCATAGCACGTCCTACATCACGTATTGCAAGCCTTGCCGCCATAGTTCCAAAGGTTATAATCTGCGCAACGTGTGAGGCGCCATACTTTTCTACAACATAATCTATAATCTCTTGCCGTCTTTCATCGGAAAAGTCTATGTCAAAATCCGGCATACTTATACGCTCAGTGTTTAAAAATCTTTCAAAAATAAGGTCGTATTTTATGGGGTCTACACCCGTAATTCCCATGCAGTAAGCCGCTATACTTCCAACACCCGAGCCCCTTCCAGGCCCTACGGGTATGCCCAAACTTTTTGCATGTCTTATAAAGTCATATACTATCAAATAGTAATTGACATACCCCATGCTCTCTATGGTGTTCATCTCGTATTCGAGCCTGTCGGTAAGCTCTTTTGTGATTTTGCCGTCGTATCTCTCATTTAGTCCGTCATAGCATAACTTTTTAAAAAAGTCTATATTATCACTGCCGTCTGTCGTCTTAAACGCAGGGAGTTTTGTCACGCCAAATTCAAATTCCAAATTACATGCGTCGGCAATTTTTTGCGTATTATCTGCCGCCTCTGGGAAATTTGGAAAAAGCGCCCTCATTTCCTCCTCTGATTTAAAATAAAACTCGTCAGAACCAAACTCTAATACATCGTCGTCCTCTACCGTTCTATTTGTCTGTATGCAAATTAAAATATGATGCATTTTAGAGTCTTCTTTTAAAATATAATGGCTGTCGTTTGTAACCACAAGCGGTATGCCCGTTTCCTGTGACAGTTTAATGATTTGTGGATTTACCCTTTTTTGCTCTAAAAGACCATGGTCTTGAAGCTCTAAATAATAATTCCCCTCTCCAAAAAGCTCTTTGTACCTAAGCGCTACCCTTTTTGCCTCTTCATAATCATTTCGCATCAAGGCCCTCGGAATTTCTCCTGCAAGGCATGCCGACAAGGCTATGAGCCCCTCGCTGTGTTCTTTAAGCAAATCAAAATCTATCCTTGGAGAATTATAAAAACCCTGTGTCCATGCGCTTGATACCAATTGTAGCAAATTTTTGTATCCCGTTTCATTTTTGCATAGCAAAACAAGGTGCCTGTTTTCACGGTCAAATTCATGCACCTTATCAAACCTTGTCCTCTTTGCGACATAGACTTCACAGCCTATTATAGGTTTTATTCCTCTTTTTTTTGCCGCCTTGTAAAAATCCACCACGCCATACATTACGCCGTGGTCTGTTATTGCAACAGCCGTCTGCCCAAGCTCTTTTGCACGGTCAAGCATTCTCTCCATCCTGCAAGCACCGTCTAAGAGGCTGTATTCTGTATGCACATGTAAATGGGCAAATGCCATGTTTTACACTCCTTTTATGCCTTTTTCCTTCTCTATTTTGTCAGAGAGCTCCAAAATTTCTTTCATCCTGTGATTTACTCCCGAACGGCTTATATTTAAGGTTTCGGAAAGTTTTCTAAGGCTTGCATGAGGGTCGTGAAGCCTTGCATAACAAAGCTCCTTTAGCCTGTCGTCTAGGTTTTCAAGCCCCATATTGTCGCTAATAATAGCAATTGCAACCGTCTGTTTTGCCGAGGCGGAAAACACCTTGTCCATGTTTGCTGTTTGAAAATTTGACTGGCGATTTATATTATTTACAAGTTCCTTAAACATTTTCACCTGCATAATTTTCATAGATGCATTAAACGCACCCATAAATGTAAGTGCGTCTTCGACAGGTACTGCACCTTTTATGTATACGACAAAATTCTTGCCACGCTCCTGCAGTTTTGCCACCTCGTAAAGCGAGGAATTTACCATATGCATTATAAACAGTGACAGGTTTTTATCGTCTGTTACAAATTCTATCCTATAATCTTTTTCGGGGTCGCTTGCTGTGCCAAAGCACAAAAAAGCCGTGCTTAAGAAAGCTTTTTTACAACACTCTTTTTCTATTTTATTTGAAAGTAAAATTTCCGACTGCGCTATCTTTTTACAGCAGTCGTTTTTATATTCATTTTTCAAAAGTTCCCTTTTTACTTCCTGTGAAAACAACATATGAAATTATCCTTTATTTTTTTATATCCCTGTGACTTACCGTGCTTCTAATTTTTTTATTTTCTAGGTGACTGTGCAAAAATCTTGCAAGAGAAACAGAGCGGTGATGTCCTCCTGTACAGCCTATTGCCACAACAAGCTGGCTTTTGCCCTCTTTGATATAAAGAGGAAGCAAATAATCTATCATATCGATAAATCTTTTCACAAAACCTACGGTTTCCTCGCCCTCCATTACAAAGTCATACACCTCTTTATCAAGTCCGGTCTTCTCCCTTAAGCCGTCTATATAAAACGGGTTAGGAAGGCATCTTACATCAAAAAGCAAATCAGACTCTAGCGGTATTCCATGTTTAAACCCAAAGCTTATACAGTGCACCACCGTGGATTTTTCCACGTCTTGTAAAAACAGTTTCACTATGCGCTCTTTCATTGCCTGAGCCGAAATATTGCTGGTGTTTATTATAAAGTCCGCCCTCTCTTTTACAGGCCTCAGAATTTCTTTTTCAATTTTAACAGCCGCCTCCAGTGAGCCGTTAACGCTTGCTGCAAGCGGGTGCTTTCTTCTTGTTTCTTGATATCTATTTACTAAAACAGCTTCACTCGCCTCTAAATACAAAATTTTATATTCTATATTCTGCTCGACAAGTGTGCTTAGTGCATCAAAAAAGGATTTAAAAAGCTCTCCACCCCTTGTGTCTGTTACCACCGCAACCCTTTGTGGCATGCCCTCTGATTTTACGCATAAGTCATGAAAAACAGGTATCATGGTGGGCGGCAAATTGTCTACGCAATAAAAACCTATGTCCTCCATTGCATCAATAGCCTTCGATTTTCCTGCACCTGACAGTCCTGTCACTATAATAAATTCCATGTCTATCCCTCTCCTTAAACCTCTCCAATTATCTCGACTTCACACTGAAGCTCTATCCCTTTTTTATCATAAACTTCCTCTTTAACTAGTTCTATAAGGCTTAACATATCACTGCAAGTGGCATCTTTATAGTTTATTAAAAACCCTGCGTGCTTTTCACTCACCATAGCGCCTCCGACACTCTTGCCTTTTAAACCGCAAACATCTACAAGTGCCGAGGCAAAATTGTTTTCAGGTCTTTTAAAAGTGCTTCCGGCACTCGGATAGTCAAGCGGTTGTTTTGACACCCTTTTATGGAGTGTTTCCTCCATGGTTTTTGAAATTTCCTCTTTACCCGCCTTATTTAGCTTAATCACAGCACCGACAATAATTTTACCGCCCTTACTATATGCGCTTTTTCTATAAGAAAAATCTAGCTTATCTGTTTCAAATTTAGTAAACTCCAAGCCCTCGTCCAAGTGCTGACACTCTATAACGACGTCTTTCATTTCCCCGCCATAGGCGCCTGCATTCATATAAACTGCACCGCCGACGCTTCCGGGTATTCCGTAAGCAAACTCAAGCCCTGAAAGAGAGTTTTCTTTTGCAAATATGCATAAATTCGAAAGATTTACGCCTGCGCCACAATAAATTGTCTCTTCGTCTAAGAGGGTAATTTCATTAAAATCCCCCGAAAGTTTAATCATGACGCCCCTAAAACCCATGTCCGACACCAGTAAATTAGAGCCTTTGCCTAAAATAAAGTATGAAAGCCCTTCTTCCTTTATCAAGGCCATCAAGCCCTTAAGATCTTCTTTGCTTTCTGCAAATATCATTCTATCCGCTTTGCCGCCTATTTTAAAACTTGTGTAGCGACTCAGTTTTTCATCAATTAAAAATTTTATTTCTAAATTTTCACAGTGCCTGTCAAGTTTATTATAGATTTTTCCCAAAGTAAACCTCCAAATTGTGATTAAATATCTAAGTCTCTCTTAATTTCTTCGGGCTGAATGCTCTCGGCATCTACTCCCATATTCAAAAGAAGTTCTCTTGCAGCATTATAACCCATTTTCTTTTGTCTGTTATTCATTGCCGCAACCTCAATAATTACCGCCAAGTTTCTGCCCGGCTTTACAGGTATGGTCATTACAGGCACTTTTATGCCCAAAATTTCCGTATACTCGCTGTCCATTCCCATTCTATCATACATCTTTGTGCTGTCCCAAAGCTCTAAATTAATTATCATGTCAATTTTTTCCTGTGGTTTAACGGCACCCATACCAAAAATTCTTCTTGCATTTATTATGCCTATGCCACGCACTTCTATAAAATGCCTTATGTTCTCAGGCGACTGCCCTACTAGCGACTTTGTCGATACCCTGCGAATTTCAACCGCATCGTCGGCTATAAGCCTATGCCCTCTTTTTATAACCTCTATTGCCGTTTCACTTTTACCAACACCGCTGTCGCCCACAAGCAAGATTCCCTCGCCGTAAACTTCAACCAAAACGCCGTGCCTTGTAATTCTCGGCGCAAGCTCAACATTTAAGTACGCAACTAAAGAGGCAACAACATTTGATGTTGTATCGTTTGAAAGTAGCAGTGCCACATTATTTTCTATAGCACTTTCTTTCATCACAGCGTCAACTTCTATGCCACGTGCCACAATTACTGCAGGCGGTTTCATGCTAAAAAGCTTCTTAATCGCAATGCTTCTTTTCTCTTCTCCAAAATTTTCAAGCATGGCAATTTCAGCCCACCCAATAATAGTGATTCTTGAATTATCATAATAATCGTAAAAGCCATTAAGCTCTATTCCGGGTCTGTTTACCTCCCTTGAGTGTATGAGTATATTAGAGCAGTCCTCGTTTATACAAATCTCTTCAAGCGATAATTCTTTTATTATTTTTTTCAACGCAATTGTATATTCCGGCATAATTACACCTCTTATAATATTTATTTACTTTTAGTATATCATTACTTTTAGTAAAACTCAACCGAAAGCATCAGTTTTTTACATTTCATTTAAAATTCTTTGCACTTGACAATTATAGTAAACTAGAATACAATACACTTGTTTATTAAATTTCATAAAAAGGAATGATACTATGTCAAGTTTTAGAAAATACAAGCACGATGTAATGACAAAACAGCGAATTGTTAAGCATAAAATGAAAATATTTCACCACATGTTTGACAGGGCACTGACCTTGCGTTTAAGCAAGAGCGAAGTTTTTGTAGGTGAGGCCAGATTGCTTATGACTATTTCGCAAAACGACAATCTCACTCAGCGTGAGCTTGCAAAGTTAGGAGGCACCAGTGCAGCCTCTGTCGGAGTTAGCCTAAAAAAGCTTGAAAACAAAGGATATATTACAAGAGTTTCGGACAAAAACGACTCTAGGGCAATTTTAATTTCACTTACCGAAAAGGGTGAAAATTTTATTGAAAAGGCTCATGTAATTTTTCAAACGCTAGACAAGGATACCTTTGACGGTTTTAGCGATAAAGAGCTGGAAGTTTTCGATAATTTTATAGACAGGCTCAATACAAATTTAAACGGAATTTTGGGTGAAAACGAATGAAAAGATACGCTAAATTTATAAAACCACACCTAATCTTTTTTATTTTATCTCCCATACTCATGATTTTAGAGGTGTATGCAGAGGTTAATATTCCCATTTTAGCCGGAAAAATCATCGATGGATTTGTTGCAGGCGACGACATTTCTATTTTATGGGGATATGGCTTTAGGATGCTATTTTTTGTAGCCTTTGGGCTAATAGTAGGAATATCCTGCGCCTACTGTGCGACGAGGGCCTCGGTTTATTTTGGTTGCGATTTAAGAGAGGCACTATTTAAAAAAATCCAGCGCTTCTCTTTCTCTAATATCGATAAATTTAGCACATCCTCCTTGGTCACAAGGCTTACAAACGACATCATACAAATCCAAAATCTTGTAGAGATGGCGCTTAGAATGTTTGTAAGGGCACCCGCCTTATTAATTGGAACACTCATAATGGTCTTCACCGTAAACAATAGTCTTGCCATGATATTTGTTGTTGTAATTCCATTTTTGGTTGTAGCCATTTCTATAATCGTGACTTTGAGCTACAAAAAATTTGCAGTCTTACAAAAGAAGATAGACAAAATAAACTCTGTTGTAAGGGAAAATCTTACAAATATCCGTGTAATTAAATCTTTGGTAAGAGAAAATACCGAGGTAGATAAATTCAAAACCGCAAATGCCGACATGAAAAACAGCGGACTGCGAGTTTTTCGAATTACTATGCTACAAATACCGATTATGACTTTAGCCGTCAATATTGCCACAGTAGCAATACTATATCTCGGCGGCATGGGTGTAATGGACGGCAGCGTTCAAATTGGCGATATATCGGTCTTTGTCACCTATACTGTTCAAATTTTGTCCTCACTTATGATGCTTGCAAATGTACTAATTATAGCTTCTCGTGCCTTTGCCTGTGTTAAACGTGTAAACGAGGTGTTTGACACCCGTGTGGACGTCACCGAAAAAGAAAATTCTCAATCCACCGTCTTAAACGGCAGTATAGAGTTTAAAAATGTAGACTTTAAATATTATAAAGAAAACACAGAAAATGTATTAAGTGGCATAAACTTAAACATAGCTTCAGGCGAAACCGTCGGAATTATCGGCTCAACAGGTTGCGGAAAAACCAGTTTGGTCTCGCTTATTCCAAGGCTTTATGACATAACAAGCGGAGAGGTTTTAGTCGATGGAAAAAACGTCAAAGATTACTCATTAAAAAGCCTGCGTGACGGTGTAGCCGTGGTTTTGCAAAACAATATTCTCTTCTCAGGCTCTATCGAAAAGAATTTGCGCTATGGCGATAAAAATGCCGATATAGAAGAAGTAAAGCAAATGGCAGAATTTGCCGCCGCAAACTCATTTATTGAGAGCTTTCCAGAAAAATACGATACGGTTTTAGGGCAAGGCGGCGTAAACCTTTCGGGTGGACAAAAACAAAGACTTTGCATTGCAAGGGCACTTTTGAAAAAACCGAAAATTATTATTTTAGACGACTCCACAAGTGCTGTAGACACAGCAACTGAAGCTAGAATACGCAGTTATTTAATGGATGAACTTCATGAAACCACAAAAATAATCATAGCACAAAGGATATCCTCTGTTATCAGTGCAGATAAAATAGTAGTTATGAACGACGGTAAAATCGAAGCTATAGGCAAGCATGACGAGCTCTTAATTAGCAGTTTAATATACAAGGAAATCTATGATTCTCAACGTGACAAAGAAGCAATAGCTTAATAAGGAGAACAACTATGAATAAACCTCACCCAAACGGCGCAGCGCCTAACCAAGAAAAACCACAAAGCACTCAAAACAGCCCTCCAATTGTAATGCGAGGCGGCGGCCCCGGCCCAAACATAGGAATGCAAGTGGTAAAACCGAAAAACACCTCAAAAGCAATTAAAAGGCTTTTAAGCTATTTAAAGGAAGATAAATTTCTGACAATCTTAGTCTTTTTATGTGTTGCCACAAACACAGGACTAAATCTACTCTCCTCATATCTTTTAAGACCGATAATTAACAATTTATTTGAAGGCAGGGGCGAAGAAATTTTAATTCAAAATGTCGTAATAATGGCGGTGGCCTATGCCGTTGCACTGCTTGCAAGTTTTATCCAAATAAGGATAATGATTAACGTGGCTCAAAAAGCGCTCGAACGCCTCCGCAATGACTTGTTTGTAAAAATGCAAAAGCTCCCCCTTAGATACTTTGACACAAACAGCAACGGCGACATGATGAGCAGATACACAAACGACGTGGACTCTGTAGGAGAGATGATGTCAAACACGGCCATCACGCTTTTCTCTGCAATTATTTCCTTTGTCGGCACCTTAATAGTGATGATTTTTACAAATATTTTGCTCTCTATTGTGTCCATTCTCTTAATCCCCTTATTCTTTTTTGTCGGAAGATTTATAAGCTCTAAGACACGAAAATATTTTAAGGGCAGGCAAGAAAGCCTTGGCGAACTAAATGGATTTATAGAGGAAACCATTACAGGACAAAAGGTAGTAAAGGTTTTTAATCATGAAGAAGAAGCGTTTGAAGATTTTAAAGAGCATAATAAAGTCTATAAAGAAAAAGTAGTTAAGGCTCAATTTTTAGGAGGCTCTATGGGCCCAATCATGGGCGGAATGGGACATTTAAGCTATGCAATCACGGCCTTTATCGGTGGATTTTTGTGCTTAACTTCTTATGTTGACATAGGCGCTTATGCTGTATTTTTGAATTATTCACGAAATTTCACAAGGCCTATAAACGAAATTTCTATGCAAATGAACGTCATCTACTCTGCCCTTGCAGGCGCAGAGCGTGTCTTTTCTATGATGGACGAAATTCCTGAATGTGAAGATGTAAAAGATGCCGTCGCACCCGAAAAAATAGGCGGTTATGTAAAACTTGACGATGTAAGTTTTGGTTATAGAGAAGATAATTTAGTTCTAAAAAACATCTCGCTATATGCAAAACCGGGGCAAAAAATCGCCTTTGTTGGTTCAACGGGTGCCGGAAAAACGACCATTACAAATCTACTAAATCGCTTTTACGACATTCAAAGCGGAACAATTACCATCGACGGCATTGATTTAACGTCTTATAAAAAAGCATTCTTGCGCCAAAACATTGCCATGGTTTTGCAGGATACTCACCTTTTTGAGGGCACAGTTATGGAGAATATTCGTTATGGCAGGCTAGACGCTACAGACGATGAAGTGAAAATTGCCGCAAAGGCCGCAAATGCGCACTCCTTCATAAAAAGACTAGAAAATGGTTATGATACCTATATCGAGGGCGACGGTGCAAATCTTAGTCAGGGACAAAGGCAGCTTTTAAATATCGCAAGGGCCGCCATTTCAAAAGCCCCTATCTTAGTACTCGACGAAGCCACAAGCTCTATTGATACTCGCACAGAAAAACATATTGAACAAGCGCTGGACAGACTCATGGAGACTCGCACCACCTTTGTCATAGCGCACAGACTCTCCACTGTTAGAAATTCAAACGCCATCATGGTTTTAGAAAACGGCGAAATAATCGAGCGAGGCGACCATGACGAGCTCCTCATGAAAAAAGGCCGCTACTTTGAACTTTACGAAGGCATAGCAAAACTAGCTTAACTTAGCGTTAAATATTTTAAAGAACCTTTAGTGGCAGATGTGAAATTATTTACATCTGCCACTTTTTATACCTTAAAACAAGTGCTAAACGCATGTATTGTATTGACTTTATACGATATTATAATGTAACATGTAAGTATATTATACTTTGGAGGTGGGAATATGTTAAATATAGATTGTTCTAAAATTCGTGGATTTAATTATCAACCGGGATATGCAAACAGCTCTTATGAGGCATTTGCATTTTTTGACTACGAGCAAATAAAAACCGAAATTGCGCTTGGCAAGAAATATTTTCCAAAAATTAATACCATAAGACTGTGGCTTTCATTTCAAGATTGGTATTTTGACCATGACAAATTCATGGAAAAATTTGAAGCAATGCTTTGCATTTGTGATAGTTTGGGCTTAAAAGTCATCCCTTGCCTCGAAAACCGTTGGCATAATGTTTTTTGCGACAACGGAGGCCTGTATCTTGAGCATACTATTAAAGGCACCAAGTACTATGTTGGGGATAAACTGCTGTCTTATGTAGACGCCATACTTTCAAAACATCGAAGCGATGAGCGAATAATTATTTGGGATGCATGCAATGAGCCTTTCTCATTTTATAAATCATTAAAAGAAATGGGAGAGCTTGCCTTAGGCGACGCCCAGCTTTCTATTGATATTTGCAAAAGGATAAAGAGCCATAACCCCCTAGCACCTGTAGGCTTAAGCCTTAGCGGACACGATTATTTTAACGCCATGGAACATCTTGAGCCTTATGTAGACGTAATTCTTGTTCATCCATACATTCAGGCAAACAACGACCATAGGGAAATGCAAAGAAGACTTGATACTTATTATGATGTAATAAATGAATATAAGGAATACGGCAAGCGTGTTGGCAAGCAAGTTTTAGTAACCGAGACCTGTTGGGGTAGCGTTGACCCTAGCTGGAGGGTAGAAAACATGAAAGTGAATTTAAGTGTTTTAAACCGCCACGAAATAGGCTTTTTAGCCCATGGCTTATGCTACAGCAAGGTAGCCGATTTGCACGACATTAAAGGCGGCGCAATTTGGCATGATGCAGGTCAGTTTAATTTTATTAATGAAGACTACACTTTACGTGAAGGCCATGAGGTCTTTAACGACTACTGTTAATGAAGGGAGAAGCTTATGTTTGCAAAACAACTCATCACAGGAATACACCCAAAGGCTTGGTGGAATCATTTCCCTAACAAAAACCTAAATCTTGACACAAGTTTTGAGCTTTGCTATCTTCCTTTATCATTTGGCAGTTATCAAAGCCACCCCAATGAATTTATCGACACCTTAAATACAGTTTTAGACAAACTCGAAAACACTAAAGTCATTCTTGAACTTTTCAAATATGTACGCATTGTCGACGGAGAACTTTCTATCGAAAAACTTTTAGCCGGCTTTACTTGGACTTATGAATGGGGATTTTACAGGGCATATTTAAGAGATGTCGCAAACGCCTTGCTTAAGAGGAAAAACATCTTGTATATAAACATATCTGACTGCTTTGATATTGATGATAGCCATGAATTTGCTAAAGATATTGACATATATCAAACTGCAATTTTCAGAGAAATGTTCTACTATTTAAGAGACACGGGAATTTCTATACCCTTAGGATTTTCTGACATAAAAAATGACAAGCTTCAAAAAATTTGCCATATGTATATAAAAGAAAATCAGCTGTTTGAAGCGGATAAACCCATTTGCAAAATAGAAACTTGACTTAGTGTTGAATATTGTTTGAATTTATGTTATCCTTAATTTAGGAATAAATAAGCAATGTGGAGGTAGTTTATGTCAAAGAGAAAATATATGCGTAAAACTAAAATAATATGTACTTTAGGCCCTGCAACTGACGATGAAAACATCATAAGAGAATTAATTCTCAATGGAATGAATGTTGCCAGAATTAATATGTCACACGGAACACATGATGAACAAAGAGTGCGTGCCGATATGGTTAAAAAAGTCCGCACCGAGCTTAACAAGCCCGTAGCACTACTGATGGACACTAAAGGCCCTGAAATTAGGACAAAAAAATTTAAAGACGGCCCTATAATGCTGGAAAAAGGACAGGAGTTCACCCTGTATACCGACGATAGAGATGGCGATAAAGACGGCTGTGCCATAACTTTTTCCGCCCTACCAAAAGACGTCACTAAAGAAACCTCAATTTTGATAGACGACGGTCTTATAGCTCTTAGTGTTGAAAAAATTTTTGAAGATAAAATTTTGTGCAAGGTGCAAAATGGCGGAAAAGTTTCAAACAACAAGGGCATTAACGTGCCTGGCTGTGAGCTTTCCATGCCCTATGTCAGCTCTCAGGACATTAGCGATATAAAATTTGCCATAACGGAAGATTTCGACTTCATAGCGGCATCTTTTGTAAGGAGCAAGGAAGACGTCGCACAGATAAGACAAGTTCTTGAAGAAAACAACTGCAACGACATCAAGCTCGTCTCAAAAATTGAAAATGCACAGGGCGTTGATAATATCGACGAGATAATAAGGGTGTCCGATGCGATAATGATTGCAAGGGGCGACATGGGTGTTGAAATCCCCTTAGAAGAGATACCTAAAATTCAAAAAGAGATAATTAAAAAAGCATATACCGCAGGCAAGCATGTCGTTACCGCCACACAAATGCTAGAGTCGATGGTGAAAAACCCAAGGCCTACAAGGGCGGAAACCACAGACGTTGCAAACGCAATTTACGACGGAACAAGCGCAATCATGCTAAGCGGAGAAACCGCGGCTGGCGACTATCCTGTTGAAGCACTAAAAACCATGAATACCATAGCTTGCTACACGGAAAAAGACATAAATTATATAGCAAGACATCAATCGCGCGCCTTTATAGACAACAAGGACGTTACCTCGGCAATTTCGCACGCCACTTGCACCACGGCTCATGATTTAGGAGCTGTTGCAATTTTAACCGCATCGAAAACGGGTAAAACGGCTAAGCTTATTTCAAAATTCAGGCCGGCCTGTCCCATTATTTGTGGCTGTATCGATGAAAAAGTCTTAAGGCAAATGAACATGTCATGGGGTGTTGCACCACTTTTAATGTCTGAAATGAAAAGCACCGACGAACTTTTTGAAAATGTTGTAAAAATAACCGAAGAGGCTGGATACGTGCAAAGCGGTGACATAGCCGTAATAACAGCGGGCATTCCGCTTGGAATATCCGGCACAACTAATATGCTAAAGGTTCATTTAGTCGGTAATATTTTAGTAGAGGGAACGACTGTAAACAAAGGAAGTGTGTCCGGTAGACTTTGCGTTTGCAAGACCGAAGAAGAGGCAAAACTGAACTTTATAGACGGCGATATTTTGGTAATTCCAAAAACCTCAAACACAATTATGCCCATACTGAGAAAGGCCTCCGGAATAGTCACCGAGGAAGAGTCCGAAAACTCTCATGCGGCAATAGCAGGTTTAGCACTGGACATACCCGTGCTAATAGATGCGCAAAACGCCACCGAAATTCTCACAAGCGGAACAACTGTTCAAATTGAAGGTGAACGAGGAGTAGTTTTAAGCCTGTCTAAATAGGTGATAATATTTAATAACATAGAGGGCAGTGACGCTTGCGTCACTGCCCTCTATGCGTGTCAAAAAAGTCCTACTTTTTTGCACACGCTGTCTGACTGTCAAAAAACCTCTGTCCTGAAAAAAGTTGCACAAATGGGTAGGTATAAGGAAACTTTTTCTATCGCAAAAAGTTTCCTCTTTGCCAATAAATTGGCAAATTCACCTTCAAAAAAGCTCTTCTAAGGATAAAGATTCCGTTTTCTGCGGAAAACGTCTTAGAGCGCTGCCCTAAGCACCCGAAATTTTTTGAAAAAAATTTAGTAAAACTTTTAATAATTTTCATTTTAATTAAACTTAACCCTATTTGGTACAATTTCTATCCAGTAACCGTCGGGGTCTGAGATGAAATACAGTCCCATTGCCGTGTTTTCATAGCAAATACAGCCCATTTCTTTATGCTTTTCATAAGCTTCTTCGAAATTATCCACTGTAAAAGCAAGGTGAATTTCATTGTCGCCTAGGTCGTATTTCTCTTTTGTGAAATCTCTAAGCCATGTAAGCTCTAAAAGATGTGGCACATTGCCGTCGCTTAAAAATGCCAGTTTAAAACTGCCGTCTTCAGGGCCTTTTATTTCTTTTACCGAAAGACATAGCGCTTCTTCGTAAAATTTTACAGACTTGTCTAGGTCCTTTACGTTTAAATTATTGTGTGCAAATGTAAATTTCATTTTATTTCTCCTAAATTTTAAAATTTTGGTTTTCTTCTTTTATATCGAGTATATTTTCCTTTGGGAACTGCTCTTTAATTTTGTCGACAACGCTAAAATCGCCCCACATATGCATGGGGACTACGGTTTTGGCGTTTGAATTTTCTAAAAAGCCTTTAATACCTAAGTCGTGCGAGGTCTTAAGCCTTGGGTCTACCGGCACAAATGCAAGGTCAAATTTCTTACCCGTTAGCTTTTTCATCTCCATAAAATAATTTTTCGCCATTTCAAAATTGGCCTCGGGAGTTTCTTCGTCCCAGTGCCAGTGGTTTAAATCGCCTGCGTGATAAATTTTCACACCGTCGCATTTTACGATAAACGCCACACCTTCGTCGGTCGATTTTAGGGTATCTATCTTTATATCGCCCAAATTATAACAGCAATTTGAATCTACAAATAGGATGCTATCTTGGTTTTGTGTTTCCTTAATTTTCGGCTTAATTCCCTTGTCTAATATATAGCTAATCTGCGGATGTTTGATACCAAAAATCTTATCGCTAAAATGGTCGCCGTGAAAGTGACTTGAAAATATCAGCAAAGTTTTATCCTTTGGAAAATCCGGCAAATCTCCCTCAAAATAGTCAAATAAAAGTATGTGCTTTTCGGTTTCAACCATAAAGCTGCTGTGCTTAATGAAATGTAAATTTATTTCCATTTGTCAAATTTTCTCCCTTTAAATGTTGATTTTGTAATAAACTCTGCTCTTATTATATCAAGTATTTTAAAAAATGTATAGTAAAAAATATAGTGCCATTAAAAATTCGAGGGGCTGTGACATCAAAATTGCCACAGCCCCCATTTTTTATTTGTTATATTTCATCATCTTAATCGAATAATACACTATACTCACCATCATTATACCGATGTATGAAAATGTCACGGCTACAGGCATTACTGTGCTAAACGCAGTGAGTATTGCGATTGTACTAAAAAATAGTACCAGCAAAAACTTTAAATGCACCATCATATTTACCGTTACACCTGCTACCATTGGGTTTTGGTAATCCGCCTTTACAAAAACAATTCTCTTTTTCCACATTTTCGGCTTTCTCTCTATAAACGATGTAAGAGCAAAGAGTACAAGAGCTATTAGGGGTAATATAATTATAGTCCATTTGTCACCATAGCTTGTGACCTCTCCCTGAAAATTTGTTTGCATTGGTACTTTTTCGGGTATATTGTTCCAGCGCACAAGAATTATTATCCACGTGGCAAGCATGGCCGCAATCGCCAAAACATTCTTAATAAGTCTTAACATAATCTCATCTACCTATAAACTCTACTATGTCGTCTATCACATCAGGGCTTACCTCAGCTTTTACTTCGTACTCGCTTAAATCACTTTTTCCGTTTGACTGCATCATTAGATGATTAAGCCCCGGATATAATTTCAATGTGACGTTGTCCCTGTCTTTTAAAGTTTCTTCCCATAACTTATAGTCGATATCCGGAAAAATTTGAAAATCTTCCTCTCCTTGCAAAACGAGTATCGGCAAAGCGATATCATCAATAAAATTCTCGCCCGCATACTGTTTTGCAGATTTTTGATACCCTGCAGACAGTCCTAAAAGACTGGTGTCGTCGGCTACATCTGTCATGTCGCCACGTAAAATTTCTATGTCTATTTCTACCTGTTCTAGTTGCTCTTCTATAATAGCCTCTGTTTCGTCAGTATAAAGTCCTGTTCCAAAATCGTCCTTTATCGCCATGTTTTGGCTGTACTGCACTTCATATAAAGGCCTTAAAGTTCCTGCCATTGAGATTATTCCTGCAAGGTAATCGTTTTCATACGCTATGTATGGCGTAAGCATTCCACCCAAGGAATGGCCTAAAACATATATATTTTCATGGTCTACCCTAGCATCATTTTTAAGTAAATCTAGTGCAAACTCAACGTCTTCTAAAACCTCTTCATAAATGCCCATACCTTCACCAAAGTCTACTCCACTATGCGCATAAAATCTCTTGTCGTATCTAAGGCTTGCTATTCCGCTTTCTGCTAAACCATGCGCAATATCTTTAAACGGTGTGTTTTGATAAATTGTTTCGTTTTTATCACTTTGACCCGAGCCATGCACAAGTAGCACCACAGGTGGATTTTCCACATTTTTAGGCAAGGTAAGAAGTCCCTCTAGCGGATACTCCTCGCCTACAGTAACGCTCACTTCTTCAAAAGCATCATTTTCTTCTGCTTCTTCTAAACTTTCGTATGCGAAAAATATTCCTGCAATCTCATCGTCGATGTTATAGGTAAGTGTAATTTTCAAACCGCCGTTTTCAAATTTTTCCACCACGGAGCAAGTGTAAAATTCTTCACTTACTCCGCCTGCAACATTTACATGCTCTACATACGCCCCAAGCGATGTTACAGTGTCTTCCCATACGGTTTTAAGCGCTGTTTCATCAAGCTGAGCCGCAACCTCATCGCTAAAATCCTTTGCGACTTCTGCATATTCTCCACTGATTAAGCTTTGACTATGCTGTTTTGCAAGTTCAAAAACTTCATTTTGGTCATAGACTAGCTCCACACTTGATGTTGTAGCACAGGAAACAAAGGTGAAAATCGCCACAAGTATAACACAAAAACATGTCGCTACTTTTTTCATAATTACCCCTCTAAATTGTCATTATCCTTTTTACTACCTTTTTTTCGCTTTTTCACGCATTCGGTGAGCAGATACTCTATCTGACCATTTACAGAGCGAAAATCATCTTCTGCCCAAGCCATAATCTCGTCATAAAGCTTTTTTGAAAGGCGTAAAGGAATTTGTTTTTTCTGATTATCTGCCATAATAATTAATAAAGACTTCCCGAATTTACTATGGGTTGAGTGTCTTTATTTGCGCATAAAACCACAAGTAAATTTGATACCATTGCCGCTTTTCTCTCTTCATCAAGGTTTATGCTGTCGTTTTCTTCGATTTTTTCTAGTGCCATCTCAACCATGCCAACAGCACCGTCAACTATGAGTTTTTTTGCATCAATCAAAGCTGCCGCCTGTTGTCTTTGAAGCATAGCCGCCGCAATTTCAGGTGCATATGCAAGGTAAGTAATTTTAGTTTCCAAAATTTCAAGTCCTGCGCCCTGCACTTTTTGGCCTATTTCTTCTTTGATTTTCTCGGCAACTATCTCGCTAGAGCCTCTTAGTGAGCCCTCATCTGGCGAGCCATCCCCTGTTGTGTCGACATTTTGTGCCACATCATAAGGATAAACCCTTACTATGTTTCTAAGAGATGCATCACATTGAAGCGATAAAAATTCTTTGTAATTATCTACTGTAAACACAGCCTTTGCAGTGTCTACTACCCTCCAAATGACGGCTATGCTAATCTCTATTGGATTTCCAAGGCAGTCATTTATTTTTTGCTTGTTGTTGTTTAAAGTCATAGATTTTAAAGAAATTTTCTTGGATACCATTTCAAAGCTTACGTTCATGTCACTGCCTACTGAAAGTTTTGATGTTTTCTGTGTGACATCTCCGCTTTGACGAAGTTTAGTTTGTGAGGCTGGGTTTACTCCCTCTACAAAAGGATTTACAAAGTATATGCCCTCGCCCTTAAGTGTTCCTATGTATTTACCAAAAAGTGTAAGTACCAAAGCTTCTTGTGGCTGAAGTATTTTTATTCCGATAAATAAAATCCAGCCAAAAAGAATGTAAAGTCCAACTAGTACTATGCATGTGACGCCTAAAGCTATCGGAAGCATTCCGCTTTCAAGCCCTATGATGCTTAGCACCAATCCCGCTATTGCGGCAAAGTACCCTAAAATTGTTAATATAAGTACCGGTAAACCGCTTTTTGCTTTTAAAATTTTTTCACTGACTATGTTATTCATAACCTAGCCTCCATTCATATTATTGTGATATCATTATAATATCATTTTATACGTTTGTCAAGAGGGTATTTATAATTAATAGTTAATAGTTAATAGTTAATAGTTAATAACTGCTGTGACTTTTATGCCTCTCCGTATTTACTTTTGAGAAACTCAACATAATCCTTAAGGTCTTCCCATGCTTTTTCTTCTATCTTTTCACCAAGCAAGACTCTTTTAATCGTTTCTTCATCAATTATACTTTCTGTGTTTCTATTTAAAATATAATCTATGCTCACCTTAAAATACTCTGATATCGCCTTTAATTTTTCATTATCTATGTCCCGTTTGCCTTTTTCCCAGTTAGACACCGTGTTTTGTGCAACACCAAAAATACTTGCAAACTCCTTTTGGCTTAAATTATTTTTCTTTCTTATTTTAATTAAATTATTCATATTCTCACCGCCTTAAGTACATTTTATCATGTTTTGGGATAAAAGTAAAGGAAAAATCCCGTTTAGGGATTGACAAATGTTTTTGATTGTGATATTATCACAATATGAGATATTCTCATTCCCCTACACAAGCGCACTTTCTTTGATTAAGTGTAAAAAATAAGTAATTAAATAGAAACTTTTATAATATATTTACTTATCACGCCTTAATCTATATTAGAAAGGAGCAAACTATGAAAACTTGGTTTTTAGCCGCAGGAATGCGTGCGCTTAAGACATTCGCCCAAACAGCCGTCGCTGTTATAGGAACTTCCGCACTTGTAAGTGAGGTCAACTGGATTACCGTTGGCTCCGCTTCCGTGCTGGCCGCCGTCTTATCTTTACTTACCTCCGCAGCAGGGCTTCCGGAGCTTAAGGAGGATAGCAGTGGTACCGATTAAAGAGCTCTTATGCCCCGAAAGCAGTTATAGCTTAAAATCTCCCTGCAGCATAACGCCCAGCTATGTCATCATCCACAACACAGCAAACAACGCCTGTGCGGCAAGCGAGGCCTGCTCTATGCTTAAAAACAGCAAAAAATATTCGTTTCACTATGTGGTAGATGAAAGAGAAATTGTCCGCTGTATACCGGAAGACCGCTGCTCTTTAAGTGTCAATAACGACGAGGGCAACAGGCAAGGAATTAGCATAGAAATTTGCTACTCTTTAAGCGGCGGTGCTAGGTTTGATGCCGCGCAAAGAAATGCGGCAAAGCTTACGGCAGATATTTTGAAGCGCTACTCTTGGGACATAAAAAGCGTTAAGAAGCACCAAGATTTTGATATGAGCTATTGTCCACACAGAAATTTAGACATGGGCTGGGATTTGTTTATCGGTCTTGTAAATTCCTTTATAGAAATTGAAGAAAAAACAAAAAATTTACCGCTTCAGCAAAAATGCATCTATACAGGAGATTTAGTGTCCATACTTTCAAATGCACATTATTATAAAAGCAGTAAGGCCTTGCCCTCATTTATTAAAAACGATAAATGGTATGTCGACTCAGTCGACGGCGACTGCGTAACTATTAATAAAAACATTTTGGGCACTCAGTCTATCGAAACGCAAATTCATATCAAATATCTAACCGTAATTAAACCTGCTAGTACTTACAAGGTATTTGTAAGTACTAGGCAGGGCTTAAACTGCAGAACAGGTCCCGGCATAAATTACCCTTCGGTGACCACATTTTCTAGGGACACAGTTTTAACCATCACAAATACAGACGATAACTGGGGAAAAACTATGATAGGTTGGGTGTATCTGCCTCATACAACAAGAATTTGACGGCAAATTACACATATTTTATTTTGATTTGACCAAAGAGTTTAACAGTTATAAGAAAAATGCAAGATTTTAATTAATGACTTGCATTTTTCTGCGTATTATGGTAAAATATCGCCATAGAATAAAACAAATATGCAGTTATTACGTTTGCATAATTCAAATTTAGGAGAATTTAATATGACATTAAAAGAAATGCCAGCCCAAGAACTTAAAAATTTTTACGATAAAACAAAAAATGAATATGATAATTTTGTTTCACAATCACTTAAACTTGATATGTCAAGAGGAAAGCCCGGAGCCGACCAACTTGACCTTGTAAATGATTTATTAAGTGCAATTGATAAAAATTCTAATACAACCGGCATAAATGGTGACGATTACAGAAACTACGGAATTTTAGATGGTATATCAGAGATTAAAAAGCTATTTGCACAAATTTTTGATGTAGATGTAAAAAACATCATCTCTGGCAACAATTCAAGTCTTACATTAATGTTTGAAATTATAAACAGAGGCTTCACACACGGCTTTAATGGTTGTGCACCTTGGCACACTGTATCTGACAGAAAATTCTTATGCATAGTCCCAGGTTATGATAGACATTTTGCTATTACTGAATATTTCGGTTTTGATATGATAAATATCCCAATGGTAAATGGCAACCCAGACATGGATAAAATTGAAGAACTTGTACAAAGTGACTCTTCTATTAAAGGAATTTGGTGTGTACCAAAATACTCAAACCCCACAGGTATCACTTATAGTGATGACACTGTAAAAAGATTTGCAAACCTTAAGCCTTTAGCAAAAGATTTTAAAATCATGTGGGATAACGCTTACTGCGTACATGATTTAGAAGACAAAACAGATGAGCTGTTAAATCTTTATACTCTAGCAGAAGAAAACGGCAACGAAGACACCGTTTTTATGTTTACATCAACATCAAAAATTACTTTCCCAGGCTCAGGCGTTTGCGCCATGGTATCTAGTGAAAATAATGCAAAAGATTTGAAATCACAATTTTTTGTACAAACCATAGGTCCTGATAAATTAAATCAATTAAAACATGCTAATTTCTTAAAAGATTTAGACGGTGTAAAAAATATTATGAACTTGCACAAAACTATATTAAAACCAAAATTTGATATGGTATGTAATACTTTAGAACATCAGCTTAAAGATTTAGAACTTGCGGCGTGGAACACACCACGAGGCGGATATTTTGTAAGCGTTGACGTAATGGACGGCTGTGCAAAACGTGTAGTTGAGCTTTGTAAAAACGCAGGTGTTGTGCTAACAGGTGCAGGAGCTACCTTCCCATATTATAAAGACCCAAAAGACAGCAACATAAGAATTGCACCAACCTATCCCCCACTTGATGAGCTTGACACAGCAATGAAACTTTTCTGTGTATGTGTAAAACTTGCCGCTTGTGAGAAATTGATTAAATAATTAAACCAAAACTGTGACGATTTTTCGTCACAGTTTTCAGCGTGTCAAAAAAGGCATGGCGTTTCATCATAATGACAATTATTAAAAGTTTTACTAAATTTTTTTCAAAAAATTTCGGGTACTTAGGGCAGAGCCCTAAGGCGTTTTCCGCAGAAAACGAAATCTTATCCTTAGAAGAGCATTTTAAAGGTGAATTTTGCCCTAAAAGGGCAAAAGAGGAAAGTTTTGCGATAAAAAACTTTCCTTATGCCTACCCATTTGTGCAACTATTTTCCTAACAGAGGTTTATTGACAGTCTGAACCTGTGACGTTTTTTCGTCACAGGTTTTTATTATATACCCTCATCGCAAATTCGCTCTAGCGCCCAGCTTTGATGGTGTAGTATTAAATTAAGCTCTTTAGTAGGTATCCACATTAACTCGTGGTCAAGCTCTACGGGCTTTGCTACCACTCCGTTTATTTCCATTGTGTAAAAATATCCTATAAAATGAAAGTAATCTCCTTTTTCTTCATTAAAAAAATAGTAATCCGCTTTACACACACATTTTTTAGGAGTAACATCAAAACCAACCTCTTCCAAACATTCACGTTTGAGACACTGTTCTCTAGTCTCTCCTTCTTCTACCCCTCCACCTATCATAAAAAATTCTTCTTTCCCGCCAAAGAACGGTGCTTTTACTACACAGACTTCGCCTTTATCGTTAAAATCTACGCCATACACGCCAATACGCTCATGATAATGCACCCCATCTTTTTTAACTCCAAAACTTTTCTCAAGCATATCTTTCCCTCCACTTTTTTAATAAAAAATCCACCCGTTTATTTTTCGGGTGGATTTTTACTTTTCTACTTGTTTTTTCCAGTCAATAACCACATGACAGAAACATTTAGTATGTCAGCCAGAGCCAAGAGCTCAAAATCGGATACAAATCTAATTTGTCCTTCCAGTTTTGAAAGACCCGAAGAGTTCAAATCCACTCCTCTAACTTGCAACTGGGCAAGCAATTCCTTTTGCTTCATTCCTTGGTTTTTACGTGCTGACTCGACCCTTGCTCCTATCAAGTTCTTATCGCCGAGAGGCTGTTTTCTTAAACGCATACGGAGCTCCTTTCATAATGAAACATGATTTATTTGTCTATATTATAATATTTATTTAGCTTTAATTTATGAACATTCTGTTAATTATTTCGATTTTTGAAGTAAACGTTATTAATAATTAATAAATTTGGTGGATATGTTTAAAAACATATGATTTAAATAACGAAAAAATATTAATATAATTGTTGAAAACTTCGGCAATTTATGTTAAAATTCAATATATTTTATATAGTGAAAGGAAGTATAGTAAATGAACAAACTTTCGCGCAAATTAAACCTCACAATGCTAGTGGATTTTTATGAACTTACAATGGCAAACGGTTATTTTTCAAAAGGTATCGAAAATAAAATTTGCTATTTTGACATGTTTTTTAGACGTGTGCCCGACAAGGGCGGTTTTGCCATTATGGCAGGGGTCGAACAACTTGTCGAATATCTGGAGAATTTAAATTTCACCGACGAAGACATATCATACCTTCGCTCTAAAAATATATTTAGGGAAGAATTTTTAGATTATCTTAAAAACTTCACCTTTGAATGTGACGTATGGGTAGTACCCGAGGGAACACCGATTTTTCCGGGCGAGCCCATAGTGACGGTAAAAGGCCCAGTAATTCAGGCGCAGTTTATAGAAACTATGGTTTTACTTTCGATAAATCATCAAAGTCTTATTGCTACAAAGTCAAATAGAATCGTGCGTGCCGCAGACGGACGTGCCGTGCTAGAGTTTGGCTCAAGGCGTGCACAGGGCTTTGACGGCGCAGTTTACGGCGCAAGGGCCGCCTATATAGGTGGCTGTACAGGCAGTGCCTGCACCATAAGCGAAATCGATTTCGGTGTGCCTGCCCTTGGCACCATGGCGCACAGCTGGGTACAACTTTTTGACAGTGAGTACGAGGCATTTAAGACTTATGCCCAGGAGTACCCACAAAATTGCACCTTGCTTGTAGACACCTACAGCGTGATGAAATCGGGAGTGCCAAATGCAATAAAGGTATTTAACGAGGTCATAGTCCCAAAAGGATTTAGGCCAAAGGCCATAAGAATAGACAGTGGTGACATCACCTACCTATCAAAAAAGGCAAGAAAAATGCTTGACGAGGCAGGTTTTCCCGACTGCCAAATATGCGCATCTAACTCACTTGATGAGTATATAATACGCGACATGCTCGTTCAAGGGGCAAAAGTAGACAGCTTTGGCGTGGGCGAAAGGCTAATCACCTCGTCATCAGAGCCTGTGTTTGGCGGAGTTTACAAACTTGTAGCCACTGAAAATGATAGCGGTGAGCTTATTCCAAAAATTAAGATAAGCGAAAATGTTTCAAAAATCACAACACCGTGCTTCAAAGAAATTTGGCGTCTTATCGACAATGAAACAAACAAGGCTATTGCAGACGTAATTACGCTTCACGGTGAAATTATAGACGACCAACAGCCGTACACAATTTTCGACCCAGAGCACACTTGGAAGAAAAAGACGGTCGAAAACTTTACAGCAGTACCCCTTAGAAACAAAATTTACGAAAACGGCCAGTGCCTTTACAATAAAAAAACTTTAGAAGAAATTAAAAATTATTGCAAAGAGCAACTCGACACACTTTGGGACGAAGTCAAGAGATTTGAAAATCCACATACCTATTATGTAGACTTTTCAAAAAAACTTTGGGACGAAAGAGAAAAACTTTTGTCAAAACCACTTTATTAGTGTAAAGCTGAACTCACATAATACGAGCTTGGCTAATTAAATTTGCGAGTGAACTGAACAGTTGCGGGTATTACCCTAAAGGGTTTTACCTGAGGAAAGTCCGAGCTCCACAGGGCAAGAATAACGGCTAACGGCCGCCGGGGGCGACCCTAGGGAAAGTGCAACAGAGATATACCGCCGACTTTGTCGGTAAGGGTGGAAAGGCGAGGTAAGAGCTCACCCCTCAAAAGGAGACTTCTTGAGGATGTAAACCCTATTCGGAGCAACACCGTGGCGAAACATTTTGTGCCTGCCCGGCACGTTTCATGGAGGTGGCATGATTTATGTGGCAACGCATAAACAAGATAGATGACTGTTTTCAACAGAACTCGGCTTATAGGTTCAGTCGCATGAAAAGCGGACAGATTTTTAATCTGTCCGCTTTTTTTAGTTGAGAGTGGTTGTTCCCTCAAATTTGCCATTACAGTGTAGGGCAAGGGCTCTGCTCTTGCCTTGGGTTTTGCGTAAATCTCACGGGACGGGCGACCCGTCCCCTACATCCTATTTAATATTTCTGCCATGTCATCAACAATAATAGCCGAGGTAGTAGAAAGTAATTTTTTGTCTTGATGTCCATTTGCTATTAAAATACAAGGACAGTCAACCTCCCTTGAAACCTCCCAGTCATGTATTGTGTCGCCTATAAAAACAGTTTCTCTTCCAATTTCTTTAATAAGATTTTTTGCACACATCAACATCATCAAATAAAGTGCCGTTCCAATCCCAAACAATATTTTTATATTTCATAAAATATGTCCTTACTTATAAATTATAAGCGGATTGAAATTTTTTAGTGCTTTGATAAAGGCATCATTATCTTTAAGCGAAATCATTATTTCATCATTTACACTCACATCACTACAATAAACAATTTTAAGCCTATCGAGTGCTGTTGCAAAACTTTGCCTAGGGTCATTTGTTTTTTCAACACTTTCAATATTTTGAATTTCTATAATTTTTTTATTAACTCCCACTCTTACAATTACTTGTGTTTCATCTACAAAAACAACACTAGGTAATACCCATATCGTTTGAAATATGATACCAAGTGCTGCTAAAAGTATAGTAGGTAAACTATTCAAACAATATCCACATACCATAAATAAAACACAAAATATAATTACAAATGGCACCCACAATCCTGTTTTGCCTTTAAACGTCATACGCTAGCACCCCTTTTCTAAATAAACAACCCTTTATTTTTATTATATACTAAGAAAAATATAAGTGCAAGAAGAAGTTCAAATTGTAAAATTCAAGTGCACCTCTTGTAAATTTTTAGGATAAAATCTGCGACACCGAGTGCTTAATCCTTAAACATTTTATTCAGGCTCTCAAGTATGCTCACAACTTTTTCGCGGTTTACATAATATTTCATAGTGCTAGTGTTCATGTTTTCAATAAAAATTATACCGCTACTTACCAAGGCTCCTATGTGATGTGAAATTGTTGCAGGCGTTATGCCAAGGCGCTCTGCAAGGGTTTTTCCGTTGCATGGCGAGTCTAAAAGTGACATGACTATCTCGTATTTCCTCGCCTCACCCAAGCATTTAATTATATTTTGCATCTCTTTTTTAGACGGTTTATTTTTCACTAAACTTGAGGCATAGTAGAAAAATACGCCTACGAACATATAATTTTCTATGCTGGTTTTCCCCAAATCTGTTATCCCTGCGCCGTTAAACACCGCCAGAGAAAAATATATTTTCGGCATATTTTGTTCAGAAAAATTCATATGAAAATATTTTAACAAATCTTTGTCCGTCGCATTTTCTAAAAAATCTTCGAGCGCCTTTCTGTATTTTTCCATTATAGGCTCTATCATTTTTAAATTATCGACATATATCTCATACACCGTACTGAGCATACTCTCTACTTTTTCTTTATACGTCGCAAAATTTGTTACAGCACTTAAAATTTTCCATTTTTTTCCGTCTTCAAGCTCTGATTTTTCAAGCTCTTCTAAAAATTTTTCAAAACTATTTATATGCTCTAAGCCTTCTCTTTCTACAAACGCAGGATTTATTTCCCCTTTGTAAATAAAGGCATGGTACGCCGCCGAGTAAATGCCTGTTTTTTCATCACAGCCTATCACACCGCAGACATGAGGTAAATACATGGTGAGCATTGCGGTTATAGAGGTTTCCTCAAACTGCTCTTCATTTTCTACTATCGCACCAAAATATTTTTCTAAAGTTTCATCGTCTATGTTTGATTTTTCGTATACTGCATTAAAAAACTCCCCCAAAAGTTTCGCATCGTCTAGCAGCTCTTTTCCCTCAGCCTTTGAAATATCATGCTCTTTTAAAACTTTTTCCGCCCAAGAAATTACAGTGTATCCATTATCTTCTTTATCACGTTTTATGCGTGCCATAAACTCTAAATACACCATGATTTCAATTTCTTTTGCTATTTCAAAACTATGTAGCTTCTGTTCCATTTTCATTTTCCTCTTCATTTATAATGTCAATTTTTTTGCTTATAAAAATATATACAGCATATATGGCACACATTAATCCAAAAATTATAAATATAATGTCAACTCCGATAAATGCGGACATTAAAGCAAGCGCAAATGACGCCACGGGCGCACAGGCGGTTGCAAGCGAATTAAATATGCCTGCTATTCTTGCAAGATACTCTTTTGGCACGGCTTTCATAAAACTTGTGCTTACATTTACGCTAAGCACACCCGAGGATATTCCAAAAAGTATGCATATGCCTAATACCACCGATATTTTAATCGGCACAATTAAAATCATGGTGCTTAATACCCAAACTGCATATATTCCTGCCATAAAAAATCCCGATAAGGCAAAAACTTTCTTGCTACTTATTTTATCACAAACTATAGGCGCAAGTAAACCACCAATTACCGTGCCTACAGTCAGTGCCACCGATGCATATGCATAAATATCTACCGAAAGACTTAGGTAATCACCAATAAAAAGTGCCGCATAAGTGTTTATTGCCGTCGATAAAAAATTTATTATAATTGCAATCATACACACATAAAAAATTTTTTTAATGCTAAAAAATGTTTTAATGCCCTCTTTATATTCTCTTATAAATCTTCCTTTTTCCTTTACCTTTTTTTCAACTTTTTCCTCTTTGTGTTTAATCATTGAAATAATGAAAAATGAGATAACAAAAGTCGCTGCATCAATAATAAATGCAAAGTATATACCTAAAGTAGCAACTATAAATCCAGTAACCGCAAGGCCTACCACCGTCGCAATTTGTGAAGAGCTTTGGCTAAGCCCCACACCTGTTTCATAAT
Organism: uncultured Eubacteriales bacterium; assembly: GCA_964370635.1. Classification (GTDB taxonomy): domain Bacteria; phylum Bacillota; class Clostridia; order Oscillospirales; family Acutalibacteraceae; genus SIG603. The sequence continues at coordinate 57,263 of CAYJJU010000007.1, forward strand.
TTTCTTTACTTAAAATATGCGGTACAAAGGCGACACCTGCAGGCGTTCTTATTGTTTCAACCGTTGCATTTACAAGCGTTATTATTAGCAGTAGCACAGGATTTAATAAATTTGCAAGATAAAGAACGGCCACCAGTGCCATAATTATTGCGCCTGATAAATCGGCAAGCATCATAATAACCTTTTTATTTTGTCTTTCCACCCAAACGGCAATAAATGACTGCATGACAAGCATTGGAAACAGCGACGCACCTGCAATTACCGCTATCCACACGGGGTCTGCCGTAAGTTCATACACAAGCCATGTAAAGGCGATGTTGTCAATACTTGAACCAAAGGCGCTAATCACATTTGCTATAATGAGTTTAATATATCCCTTGTCGTTTCCCAAATTCTTATACTTAGATAACATTCTAATCACTCCATTCGATGTTCGTTAAACACATAATAGCATATGATTAGATGTTTGTCAATACAGAAGTTAGATGTTCATCTAATTAATTAAGGGCGGATTTAAAATCCGCCCAATTACTTTAATTTATTCTCTTGACTACAAACGTAGTGAATTATCAAATAGTTCCATCCCAAGTGCTTACCTTGGTGTTTTTCATTTCTTCTTCATCAAACCAGTGGCTTGTCACACATTTGCTTTCTGTGTAGAATTTAACCCCGTCTTTTCCAAGGCAGTGTAAATCACCAAAGAAAGAGTCTTTGTGTCCGCTAAATGGAAAAATCCCAATTGGCACAGGGATGCCAACATTGACACCGACCATTCCGCCGTCTGTTTTCATGGTAAATTCTCTTGCGTAGTAACCATTTTGAGTGTAAATAACAGAGCCGTTTGCAAATGGATTGTCATTCATTATTTTAACGCCCTCATCAAAATTCTTCACCCTTTTAACACAAAGCACAGGGCCAAAAATTTCGCTTGTTCCTATAGACATTTCTTCGCTGACATTGTCAAAGATTGTCGGTGCAAGATAAAATCCGTCTTCATAACCTGAAACTGTGACTTCTCTGCCGTCAAGGATTAAGTCTGCTCCCTCTTCTATGCCTTTTTCTATCCATTTTAAAATGCTTTGTTTGTGACTTTCTGTCACAACAGGACCCATGCCAGATGTTTTATCATATGCAGGGCCTACTTTTACATTTTTAGCAAGCTCTACAAGTTTTGCCACAAGTTTGTCTGCAATTTGCTCTTCGACCACAACTACAGGAAGAGCCATGCATCTCTCGCCGGCACAGCCGAATGCCGCATTTATTATACCGGCAGCCGTTCTGTCTATCGCCGCATCGTTTAACACGAGCGCATGATTCTTCGCCTCGCACAAAGCCTGTACTCTTTTACCGTTTTTCGCAGCAACTGAGTAAATATGTTTTCCAACTCCTGTGCTTCCGACGAATGAAATTCCTTTAACATCTTCATGATTTAAGAAAATTTCTGCCTCATTTCTTGAACAGCTAACTATGTTAAGCACACCGTCTGGAAGTCCTGCTTCCTTATAAATTTCGGCAAATCTTAAAGCAGTCCTCGGAGTAGTTGTCGAAACTTTTAAGACTATCGTATTACCTGTTGCAATGCATAAGGGTGTCATCCAACCCATAGGTATCATTGCAGGGAAGTTAAACGGAGTAATGCCGGCAAACACGCCTATAGGCTCTCTGTATAGCACAGTATCAAAACCCTGTGAGGCATTCATTAAGGACTCACCCATCATAAGCGACGGTGCAGAGCAGGCAAGCTCTGTGCCTTCTTTTGCTTTTAAGACATCGCCCTTTGCTTCTTCTAGAACTTTTCCGTGCTCTGTCGCAACAAGCAGTGTTAGCTCGTCTAAATATTTATCGATTAAGTCGCGCACCTTGTAAAGCACTTGCACTCTTTTCACCACGGGAGTCCTTGACCATTTTTCGTATGCGTTTTTAGCCACGGCTATTGCCTCTGTAACTTCATCTGCGGTGCAGCATGGTGCCATGCCTACAATTTCACCTGTGCTTGGGTTATAAATTTCTGTAAATTTTGTGGTAGAGGAGCTTTTGTACTCCCCGTTTACGAAATATTTTAAATTTTCCATTTCATACTCCATTCTGCCGTTTTACGGCAACATTATATTTTTTCGACGAATTTGACGCCTTTTATGTCACTTATGGTTTCGATAACTTCGTTTACATTTACAACTTGTTTTGCTTTTATCGTCATGACTGAGGCAACTGAGGAACCTGTGGCAACATTGATATCAGTAAGTTCAATATCTACCACTGTAAGGTCTCTCGCTCGAAGTCTTGCCATGAATTTGCTTAAATGTCCAATTTCGTTGAACTCGACGTACACATTCATTATATTTGAACGAGAAATCATATAGGTATTAAATTTAGAAATTGCGGTTTCAACAACAATTATCATAAAGCTTCCAAAAAGTGCAAGCTCATAAAAGCCTATTCCGATTGCAAGTCCCAAAGTTGCAGAGGTCCAGAGTCCTGCGGCTGTGGTAAGCCCTTTAACTTTCTGCCTACCCGTGACTATTATTGCACCTGCACCGAGAAAACCGATACCGCTTATCACTTGTGCTCCAAATCTTGCAGGGTCTGAACCTTCAAAATACTCTACAATAAATTGGTTTGTGAGCATCGCAATAGTAGCACCCATGCAAACAATTATATGTGTCTTCATTCCCATGGGTTTGCCCTTTATACCACGCTCAACCCCAACAATACCGCCACAAATTATGCACAAGATTATTCGAATTGCCATACTCAAAAAGCTTAAATCCTTAAGCCATGGGAAAACATCTATTAGCAATACGATCCCTCCATTTTATCCTTAAAGCAACTATATTTTTGCATGCTCTCTTATATATTGTCTTGCTTTTACGGCATATTCAAATGGATTTGCTATTTTGGGGTCTTGTTCTGCTTCTACTAATAACCAACCCTCATAACCTTTGTCCGAGAGCATTTGAAGCAGTGGCTTAAAATCTATGCAACCATCGCCAGGCACTGTAAAAGCACCCAGTCTTACGCCTTTTAAAAAGCTTAACTTTTCTTCACGCACCTTATCGACTTGTTTAATTCTAATGTCTTTTAAATGCACGTGTTTTATTCTATCCATATATTTTTCAAGTATGGAAATAGGCGAAACTCCTGCGTAAAAGAGGTGTCCTGTATCGTATAGCAAAAATACTTTTTCAGGGTCTGTTTCACTCATTAACCTGTCAATTTCATCCTCGTTTTGCACAACTGTGCCCATGTGATGATGAAACACAAGTTTCATGCCTTTTTCAAGTGCTAAATCACCCAGTTTTTCAAGTCCGCTTGCAAGCACTTTCCACTCTTTCTCATTTAAGGTGTATTTGCTCTCAAAAAGAGCTGTTTCCATTTGGCCTTGTACGCTGTGGCTTTGCTCAGACACTACGACTACCTTTGCGCCCATTGCGTGTAAAAAATCTCTGTGCGCTATGAAGTCTTTCTTCACCTCTTCAAAGTCTTTTGTGAGCACAAAAGAGCTAAACCAAGCGCTTGCTATCTCCAAATTTCTGATTTTAAGATGCGCTTTTAAAACTTCTACATCTCTTGGATATTTATTACCTACCTCTGTGCCGTTAAAGCCTGCAAGCGCCGCTTCGCTTATGCACTGCTCAAAACTGTTCTCCGAGCCTAAATCGGGCATGTCGTCATTGGTCCAAGCTATGGGTGCTATTCCTAGTTTAATTTTACTGTTTTCAAACATTTTTCTTTCCTCCGATTAATATTTTCTTGCCTTGTTAAAATTTTCTACTTTGTCATTATATGCCTTATTTACCGTTTCAATTTCACTTACAGCCGCAACGCCTACATTCCACCATGCACCATAGCCGTCTGTCATGGTTTTTGGAAGCACTTTAATGTCTATAAGCACAGATTTTTCATCGTCCCTTGCCGCTTCTATCGCATTTATAAGCTCTTCCTCATTTTTAGCGCTGTATGCATTTAGGCCATAGCCTTTTGCTATCATTGCAAAGTCGGTTTCTATGAGTGCACCGTCTTGTGCTCCACTATCTGTTCTATATCTAAACTCTGTTGCAAGACTATCCATGCCCTGCCCCATTTGCAAATTATTGATACATCCAAAACCGCAGTTGTCAAATAGTAGCACTATAATTTTTTTATTTTCTTGAAGTGAGGTTGTAAGCTCTGAATGAAGCATAATAAAGCTTCCGTCGCCTACCATTGAGTACACTTCCGTGTCAGGTTTTGCCATTTTAGCACCAAGAGCCGCCTGAATTTCATAACCCATGCATGAGTAGCCGTACTCCATGTGGTATGCATCCCTTGCATCGGTCTCCCACATACGCTGTAAATCTCCCGGTAAAGAGCCCGAAGCACCCACAACTATCGCGTCACTCGCAATTTTTTCTCTTATAATGCCCAAAGCCTGTGTTTGAGTTAGCATACCACCTGTAAGTTTAACAAATTCATCTATGGTTTTTTCATTTCTCGCCTTTACTAAAGGTTCGAAATTTTCACAGTATTTATAATTTGTCAGCCTTTTCATTTCCTCTTGCCAAAGCTTTTTAGCAGTCTTAATTTCGTCTTTATAAGAAGATTTATAATTCACCTTTGCTAGCTCTTCCATTAAAATTTTCAGCGTTTTATCGGCATCACCCACAAGAGAAAGGGCATCCATTTTATTTCCGTGATACTGTGACATGTTAATTGTGATAAACTGCGTGTCCTCATCTTTAAATGCAGATTTTGATGCAGTTGTGAAGTCTGACAGCCTGCTACCAACGGCAATAATCACATCAGCCTCTTTTGCTACCGTATTTGAAGCGGAGTTTCCCGTTACACCGATTCCGCCTAAATTATAGGCATTAGACGATAAGCACGCACTTTTTCCCGCCTGTGTTTCTGAAAAGGGTATATTGAATTTTTCACAAAATGCTTCAAGTGTTTTTCCCGCTTGTGAGTATCTTACACCGCCGCCGCATATGACCAGCGGTTTTTTCTTTTTGCTGATAATTTTCACCGCTTCTAACACAGCGTCAATCTCGGCTGTAGGCTGTGGTATTTTGTGCACTCTTTTATTAAAGAAATATTCAGGGTAATCATAGCTTTCGCCTTGCACATCTTGCGGTATACTTATGCAAACGCCACCTGTATGCGCAGGGTCTGTGAGCACTCTCATTGCATTTATCATTGCACTCATTAACTGCTCTGGCCTATGTATTCTGTCCCAATATCTGCTAACAGGCCTAAATGCATCACTTGTGGTGATGGATAAATCATAAGCTTGCTCTAGCTGTTGCAGTACAGGGTCGGGCTGTCTTGTGGCGTGTGTGTCGCCTGTAAAGACTAGTAGCGGTATGTTATTAACCGTTGCCGTCGCAACTGCCGTCACCATATTTGCGGCTCCAGGGCCTATCGATGAAGCGCAGGCAATGATTTTTCTTCTGTTATACTCCTTTGCAAAGCCGGTTGCAACATGCGCCATGCCTTGCTCGTTTCTGCCTTGGTAGACCTTAAGCCCTCCTGGATTTTCACCGAGTGCTTGACCTAGACCGCAGACTATTCCGTGGCCGAAAACCGTAAAAACTCCGTCTACAAACTTTGTTTCCTCACCGTTAAAGCTCACATATTGATTGTCAAGAAATTTCACCAAGGCTTGAGCCATGGTCATTTTTATGTATTTCATACTCTAACCTCTCATTCTTCATCAAGTAGCCACTTATGCTGTGGGTCGTCTACTCTATCTGTCCAAGGATTCCCATCAAGATGCCTTATCATCCAGCAGTAATACATGCTGTATCCCGGTGCCGTTACCTGTGGATGCGTCACCCCACCTGGAATGATACTCGCACTGCCCTGTGTCACCTTATAGACATCTTCTCCAATAAAAGATGCGCCAAAGCCTTGCTCTTTTGAAAATTTATGATAATAAATCTCGGGTTGCTCGTGGCTGTGCGGAATGTAACTTGACCATCTTCCGGGTAAGTTTATTACTTCACCTATTACCATATTAGAATATGGTGCGTTAAAGTAATCAAACACTGTAAGCACCTGTCTTTTTGCAGTGCCTTCCCATTTTTCACCGCCAAAACACTCTTGTTTGCAGTCATCGGGCGTGTAAAACACAGAGTCGAATTCCTTCTCGTTTACTGTTTGCTGTAAAATAATCTCACTGTCTTTAATGGCTTTAATTTTTACGTTTTTCATTTTTGCAACATGTAGACAGTATGGCTTTTCACTAAAGCAGTCTTTTCTTTTTGCCTCTTCCACCCTATTTTCAAAGGTATAATAAATTTCTCCGCTTACCAAAAGCACGGCGCTTTCATTGTCGTCGCTGTAAATTTCAAGCTCTTTGCCTTCTTCAAGCTTGATTACCTTGACATCCATAAGCATTTCGGCATTTTTTTCTCCCTGTTTTGATAACTCTTTTATTCCGTTTGCATCAAAATCATATTTTACTAACATAGTACTACCCCTTTATATAAATTTTAATTTCTCGCTACCATTTCACCGTATTTTTCTTTGCTTTCCTTTATAAATGCATTAATTTTATCGACCGTCGGCATGTCTTGTGAGCAGCCGTGGCTTGCGACAAGCATTGCGGCACTGGCACTGCCAAACTCTAGTGCATCTAAAATCTCATAGCCTTCTAAAAGCGCATAAATAAAGGCACTAGCATAGCCGTCTCCACCACCAAAAGCTTTTAAAAGCTTGACTGGGAAAGGTTTTATCGAATAATTATTCCCGTCTTTTGTATAGGCGGTCGAGCCCTTTTTGCCGTGTTTAATAACCACAATAGAAGCGTTTTTACCATGCCAATACTTTGCTTCTTCTTCGTCACTCACACTTTCTCTTAATATTCTTCCCGTAAGCTCATATTCTTCCTTAGAGCCTAAAATTATCGTCGCATAATTTGCAACAAGTGAATAATAAACTGAAATTTCGTCTTCATTCTTCCAGTTATACGCCCTGTAATCAATGTCAAAAATTATGGGGGTGTTTGTTTTATCTGCAAGCATAACAGCCTTTAACGCCGCCTCTCTCGACGGACTTTCGCAAAGCGCTGTGCCTGAAATCAATATTGCCTTTGCCTTTTTTATGTACTCTTCATCAATATCGCTACTTTCAAGCGCTAAGTCTGCCGCAGAGTTTCTATACATCACAATACTACTCTCGGTCTCGCTTAAAATTTCTGTGAATGTAAGGCCTAGCTTCTCACCATTTTTGCATCTTTTAATTTTAGACACGTCTATGCCTTCTTTGTCAAAATAATCAATTACAAAATCGCCAAACTGATCGTTCGACACCCTTGCAAAAAAGCCTACTTTTTTAGAAAGCCTTGAAAGCCCTACCGCTATATTTGCAGGTGAGCCTCCGACGTATTTTTTAAAGGTAAAACTCTCAGACAGCGGCCTGTGCATGTCTATAGGGTTTAAATCCACCGCCACACGGCCAAGCAAAACCAAATCAAACTCACGATTTTTATCAAATTTTATATACTCCATATTATCATCTCACTTTCATATTTATACCAAATGGCATTTAATTCCTAGTTCACTGCACTGCGCCGCAAAGGCGTTTTGTGCGCCACCGTCGCTTATAACCACATCGAAATCGCTTAAATTTGCATAGGTCATAAGTGCCGCCTTTGGGTATTTGCTTCCATTTACAAGCAAAAATTTACTCTGGGCCTTTTTCATGACCATGCGCTTAATCTCGCATTCAAGCGGAGAGGAATTTGTAACCGCACCGTCTATAGTGACACCGGTCGATGCCATAAAGCACTTGTTTATATTATATTTTTCAAGCCTACCTACCGTATCGGGCGAAACAAACGAAAAGGTGTCACGCTCAAGCTTACCCGGCAGGACAATTACATCTATATTAGAATAGCTAAGCGCTAAATCTATACATGCTAAATTGTTTGTAATCACGGTAATATTTCTCTTGTCCTCTAAAAACCTTATAATTTCAAAGGTTGTAGTGCCGGAGTCTATAAAAATCACATCGCCACTTTTAACAAACTCTGCGGCTTTTTTTGCGATTTTAATCTTTTCGTCTCTGCGCTCTTCCTCTCTGATTTTAAATGGAACCAAGTCATTTTTGCTCTTGCTTTTTACTCCGCCGTAAATTTTTTCTACACGTCCCATTTTGACAAGCTGTGCCACATCGCTTCTTAAAGTATTCATTGAAATATTAAGCTTAGCACATAAATCACTCATGCTAAGATTTTGTTTTTCTATCACGAGTTGCTCTATCTGCTGTAATCTAAGAGATTTCATACCATATCCCCTGTCTATTAAAGTTTTTTAATATAAAAGATTATATCACAATAAATTCACATGGTAAATTAACAAAATAACCAAATAAGTTATCAATAAATTGTCGTATTGTCAGTTGAATTTATGGTAAATTTGTGATATTATCATCTAAATTACTATAAATTTAACAATTATGCGAGGAGATAAGTTATGATTAATTTAGCAATTATCGGAGCGGGCAGAATAGGCAAAGTCCACGCCCAAAGCATTACCTACCATGTAAAAGGCGCACAAGTAGTCGCAATAGCAGACCCTGTTGTAGACCTTTCAAAAGAGGATTGGATTAAGGACCTTGGCATAAAAACTTGCTATAGCGACTATAAAGAAATTTTAAAAGACGAGAGCGTAGATGCGGTTCTAATATGTTCATCCACAAACACGCACGCACCCATTTCGCTAGAAGCGATAAGGGCAGGCAAGCATGTATTTTGCGAAAAACCCGTCTCACAAGATTTAAACGAGATTAAAGAAGTAATGGACGCCTTAAAAGAAAGCAAGGTAAAATACCAAGTTGGTTTTAACAGACGCTTTGACCATAACTTTAAGGCGGTAAGAGAGGCAGTAAATAACAAAAGCATAGGCGATGTACATATAACAAAAATCACATCACGTGACCCTGATGCACCTCCTGTGTCTTATGTAAAAGTGTCGGGCGGAATGTTTTTAGACATGACCATTCATGATTTTGACATGGTTCGCTACTTAACAGGCAGCGAAGTAGAAGAAGTTTACGCAAATGCCGGCGTTTTGGTAAATCCTGAAATTGGAGAGGCCGGAGATGTCGACACCGCCATCATCACTATGAAACTAAAAGACGGAAGTCTTGCCGTTATAGATAATTCCAGAAAAGCAGTATACGGTTATGACCAAAGGGCAGAAGTTTTCGGCTCTAAAGGACAGGTAAGCGTCACAAACGACACACAAAGCACTGCAGTAATAAGCGGAGAAAACGGCGTGGTATCGCAAAAGCCACTTTATTTCTTCCTTGAAAGATACATGCAAGCATTTACCGATGAAATGACAGATTTCATTAACTGTATACAAAACGACACCAAAGAAAGCGTAGACATTATTGACGGTTTACAGGCGGTTGTAATTGCCTATGCGGCAAACAAATCCGTAAAAGAAGGAAGACCTGTTAAGTTATCAGAAATAAACTAATTAATTAAAAAAATGATATTATGTTTCGTCATAACGACGATTATAAAAAGTTTTACTAAATTTTTTTCAAAAAATTTCGGGTTCTTAGGGCTGAGCCCTAAGGCGTTTTCCGCAGAAAACGAAATCTTATCCTTAGAAGAGCATTTTAAAGGTGAATTTTGCCCTTAAAGGGCAAAAGAGGAAAGTTTTGCGATAAAAAACTTTCCTTATCTCGTCCCTTTTGTAGAGTGTTTTTGCCACATGGGTTTATTGACAGTCTGTAAAAAAAATCCAGCCGTAATGGCTGGATTTTTTAATTATCATTATGCATTCAAGGCTTCACTCAAAGCTATTGCAAGCTGTGCAGGACATGATGTAGGTCTTGAGCCACATTTTATATCCTTACATTTTTTAATAAAGTCTTCGGCCTCCATGCCTTGTGCTAAAACTGAAACGCCTTGCAAATTGCCGTGGCATCCGCCCTCAAACTCTACTGATTTTATAGTATTTCCGTCAAGTTCAACGTTAATAGCCCTTGAGCATACTCCTTTTGTTTTGTATGTGTATTTACTCATTTATTTTTCCACCTATACATTTATTTAATTTATCAAAATCAACTTTTGACATGCATTTATTATAAACTATGACACCTAAAATTACAATAGCAAGTTGTGGAACTAGTAGTACATACCATGATATTTGATAAAATCCAACAAATTGCCCCATGATAAATACCAAGAGCGGCAACAATATATATGAACATGCAAGCACTGCATCAAGCTCCCTTTTGCTTGTTGAACTTGCCATATAAGTAATAATTGCAGTAAAAATCACTAAGCTAGGCGCCAATAAAAACGCAAGCACCGCCCAATAAACTATGAGTTCTGCCGGCATTTTGTATATAAAACTCGACACAGATACTATTATCATAAACGACACTGCCGAAAAAAAGGTAGGCAAACTTGCCGATATTACCGCACAGCTAAGCTTTGTTTTTACTATGACCTTGGCCGCACACTTGCTTCTTAACAAAATATCCATTGTTCCTGCATTTCTCTCTCCCACAAACAAGCTTGCAGTTGCTCCTGCCGAGCACAAAACCGGAATTAAAATAAAAACCATTGGATAAATCATAGTTACCATTATATAATGCATTTTTTGAGATGGGTTAAAACCTAAGTGCTCAGGCACTAAATTTGACAGAGCATTTGCACTCTCGCTTAAAACCAAGGACGGAAGCAGTAAAAAAACAAGCGGAGCTATGACACCTAAAAACAGGGCAAGTAGCGGCAATATTAACTTATTTGCGCTAAATTTCCAAATATCGGAAAAGTCTTTTAAAAATAGATATAGGTCTATACTTTTGAACTTTTCATTAAACTTATCAATCAACATCCAAAGCCTCCAAAATTGCATTAAGCGCATCGCTTACGGTCGGAAAAATAACATTCGCACTTACTAAATTTTTGTCCGCATATTTTTTTATTATGTCGGGCATTTGTGAAATGTCGCTTATTTTCTCGCAAAACTCGTCGCCGTCTAAGGTTTTTATGCTCGACACAGGCCCCAGACCAAGCTCTTCATAAAGCTCGGTTTTTTTGCCTTCTTTGTGCACTTTCCCGTCTTTTACAAATATAAGCTTATCGCAAAACTCCACATCCTGTGTGTCTCCACCAAGTAATAAAACTGAAAGTCCATCATTTTTTACGTGGTTTTGCAAAAACTCCTGTACGCAGGCCCTTGCCTCTTCGTCTAAATTTTTAAATATGTCATAAAACACTACCAATGTCGGGTTTAACATAAAAGCAGATGCCACCACAAGCTTTCTGTAATTTACTGCATCTAAGCTTTTCGTCGGCATGTCAACATCCGAGAAAATCATGAGCTCAAAAAGCAAGTTCGATGCAATTTCCTTTGATTTTCTGGTAGAAAGCCCATTTAACTGCCCTATAAACACTAGATTTTCAAGCGGAGAATACCTATCAAAAAGTCTTGTCTCAAACGAGGCAAAAGACAGGCCATGCTCTGCCATATTTTCCCCATTTAAAAGATTTTCACCATTAATTAGAATTTCTCCCGCGCTTAATTTTTCTTTGCCACAAATAAATTCAGACAGCAAAGGCCTGCGTTCTTCTTCACAAAAAACAAGGCCTGCTATCTCGGCTTTTTCAAGGGTAAAATTAATATTTTTCAGACTGCCACCACTTACATTTATAAGCTCAAACAATGCCATCATCTCACCTCAGATGTTCCTTTTTCTACTAAATATGTTGCCTCTAAATCCGCAAGGTGCAGTTTAACCGCCAAGGAATACCTGTCATATGCTTGGCTTATAGCAAACGAACCACCTTTGACGCTATCGTCAAAGCCACCCATATGCCACCTTATTGCCATAGCCTCATCAAGTCTTAATCTCATGAAGCGTTCAACTAAAAAAACCGACTTTTCACCGTGGCCGTAGGGAAATTTATCCTCTACAACAAAATACGGTTTTTTCTCCCACTGTCCACTCTCTTCATTTTTTACGTTTCGTGTTGAGGTTTTATAAAACTCCGCCTTGCATATATCGTGAAACAGTGCGCAAATTGCAAAACTTTCCTCACTGTCTCCCTCTTCAAAGTATTTCCCTCTTAGGGTCTCGTATACATTTATGCTGTGCATTAAAAGTCCGCCCTCGCATGCGCAGTGATATTTTGTGCTTGCAGGCGCTGTGAAAAAATCGGTCTTTTCAAGCCAGTCCAAAAACTTCTCACTGCCGTCTCTTTTTATGTGTTTTGCATAAATTTCGTGAAATCTAACATTGTAGTCGCTTAAAGTATTCATTTTAACTCCCGTTCAATAAATGAAATAGGCAAGATATAAAACCCTGCCTATTATTTTATTTAATTTACTCGTCATCCTCTTCATCGTCTTCGTTTTCGTCTTCATCTCCAAAGACAGCACCGGCAGCATCCTCAAGACCCTCTCCGGCATCTTCAAATGCATCTCCTATTTCGTCGCCCAAAATACCCAGTGCATCTTCGACTTTATCGCCTACAAGGTCGTCGCAGGCAACAAAGGAAAAAACAAGCACAAAAACTAGTAGTACCGCAAATATCCTTTTCATATCTTCCCCTCCATTAAATTAGCCGTTTATTATGGCTTTTAGATAATCCCTTGCCAAGATTATGTCTTTTTCAGGATTATCCCCAACTTCTCTTTCTATTGTAAGATAGCCTTTATAGCCTATGTCTTCTAAAGCTTTCAAGTAGCTTTTGAAATCCACTCCGCCCGTACCCAGTGGCAGCTCTTCAAAAGATGTGTCTAACAGCATTTCAGATTCTTCCATTTTATAGATTATCTCAGGGTCGGCCTCATAAAGTCTAATTCCGTCTTTTGCGTGAGTGTGCACAATATAATCCTTTAAAGTATGCACAGCCAGTGCAGGGTCATCGCCTGTAACCATGACAAAGTTTGCAGGGTCAAGGTTTACCGCAACGCCTTTTGAGTTTAAACTATCTAAAAATTCTTTTAAAACCACTGCTTTTTCAGGGCCTGTTTCCACTGCAAAATGTGCATTTAAGCTGTCTGCATACTGGGAAAGCTTACCGCAAGCGTCTTGCATGATTTTATATCTTGGATGATTTTTATCCTCAGGAACTACGCCTATATGTGTGGTTACAATGTTTGTTTCAAGCTCTTTAGCATATTCTAAAATTCTTTTTGACTTATCGACAAGCTCCGCATTTTTTTCAGGATAAATAAAGCCCATTCCCAAGTCGCCACAAATAGCAGACACCTTTAGACCATTAGATTTTACCATGTCTAAAATTTCTTTTACCCTTTGAGGCGTAATTTTATCAAAAGCGGTTTCATAATTTGTTGCATGAATTTGCACGCCATCAAGGCCTAGGTCTTTAGCTTTTTTCAAAGCACTTGCTATATCAAGTTTGAAAGATTCAGTAAGCACACCGATTGGAAAATTATACATATTTTTCACTCCTTTTAACTTTAGTTTATTTCTAAATATATAATATCACAGATACGATAAATGTCAATGAGTAATTGTTTTTTAAAAAATATATATTTTTATTTTAAATCAAAGACATTTTCAAGTATATTCTCTGTATTTATTTTAGCAAGAATTCTCGTGCCCGACTCGTGAACAGAAAGTTGCACTCCATTCATTTGAACCGTTGCACTCTCTGACACTCCCGGAATATACTCAGTTTCATTTGTCGACACTTTAACTATGGTAAGGTTCTCATAAACCCCATTTCCACCGTCTTCTTTTCCATACATCATAATGATGTTATTTTCAATGTCTACTACAGAAAACGCTTCGCTTTGCTGTGTGGCAAACTGAGACACTAAGCCTTGCTGCATAGCCTCTTCTATAAGCACGCTGTTATGAATAACAATTGGAATTTCTATCCTAAAGCCGCCGTTTCCGTTTGAGCTTTTATAAAAGTAAATATCTGTTTCCTTGCCTGTTTGAACTATTCCTTTTACAGAAAGTTTCATATCATACGGAACAGTTGTGCCTGCGGCGCCATTTTCTGAGAAAAATTCTATGCCCGCATAGTATAACTCCTCGGGCGCACCACGTGTTATGTCAGATACATGATGTTCCACCTGTGATATATCATTCCAATAATATCCCAAAATCGTGTAAAGTCCTCTGCTATCCCTTCCATAGTTATCATATAAGTAGGTATCGTACCAGTCTTTCATGATTAATGTTGTTAAATCGGGATTATTGCTAGGTTGCTCCCCTACCGTGTCTCTTATAAACCCTGTCGGGTCATCCATATATTTAAATATGTCACGAAGTATAGGCTCGTCATCTCCCGGTATTGGCGAGCTGCCTATTATAAATTCTGAACTTGCCGTCGAAGGGCCAGCTCCCGATGAATTTGCTTCTCTATAAACAAATTCAGACTCAGCTACCACTGCACCTATTTGCTGTGTGGAGGTAAGAATTTCAGCGCTACTATCGTACTTGAAAAAATATTCATCCTCTGCCAGCTCATAAGTAGATTCGTCCACCGATAAAGTGACTATTTCTAGGCCTTCCCACTCTTCAATATGATACACACCCCATACTTCTTCCATACCAAAACCCGTGTTTATATTCATGATATATCCATCTTCATAAACTCTTATATACGGGAGATTATCATCGGTAAATGTCGTGCCGTCTGCCGCAGTGTAGCACGCATAACCGGCTTCGTCTGTCACTTTACTGCCCTGAGAAACTATTTCTTCATCGTCATAGTCATCATCAAAATATCCTCCACCCTCAAAAAAGCCTCCGGTAAAGTACTCTTCCACTTCTCCGGTTTCAACAAAATAGTCTAAAACAGCAATCACGTCTGAACATCCACTAAGTAAAACTGCAAAAATCAAGGAAAGCGCCAATAATAATTTTTTCATATAATCACCCCATCAAACTGTATAATAATAAAGAACTACAATGATAAAAAATAGTATTTTTATCATTGTAGCATGTAATTAATTATTTTTCAAGTTAGATTTTATTCACTGCGAAGTGCAATAACTGGGTCTTTTTGTGCAGCTTTTCTTGATGGTAGCAGTCCGCCTATTACAGTAACGACTACGCTTATCATAAGGAGTATTATACCAGCAGATACCGGAAGACCAACGCTTACCGAAGTGTCGCCTATTAGTCCTTGTATAATCGAGTTTATAGGTATATTAAGTAGCAAAGTTGCACCTATGCCTATAATACCTGAAATTAGACCTATTATTAGTGTTTCTGCGTTAAACACCTGCGAAATATTTGCCTTTGAAGCACCTAGGGCCCTTAAAACGCCTATCTCTTTTGTTCTTTCAATTACAGAAATATGGGTAATAATTCCTACCATTATGCATGATACCACAAGCGATACCGCAACAAAGGCAATAAGCACATAAGAAACAGTGTCTACCATTGTAGTCATTGCAGAGGTTAGAGTTTCCACGTAATCAGTGTATACAATTTGGTTTTCTTCGCTTGCGCTTTCATTATAGTTTGCAATGCTTAAAACCACGCCGTCTTTGTCCTCAAAACTGTCTGCATAGATGTTTATTGCACTTGGTGAGGCATAATCTACCTTGCCAAAACTTTTGATATTCCCGTCATAAGTTCCGCCTAGCATGTCTTCATATAAGCCTAGCAAAATCTCGTCATCCGGTGTTTCTAAAAGCCAAGTGTCTAGCATTCCTGCGAGCATTTCGTCTGTCATTTGCGTCATAGCCGCGCCTTGTGCTCCTTGAGCGCCTTGATCCGCTTGAGCATCTTCCTCTACTGCTTCTTCATCGCCTTGTGAATAGTACATGATTAGCGAGTACAGGTCTGCTTTCTCGGCGACAGTCATGTTCTCTATATGTCCTGTAATGTCTGCAATTTTTTCCTCGTCGCTATCTGCCTCAAAAGGTGCGCCTGTCAAGACATTGATGTCCTCTGATGGCTCTTGTGCAAGCAAAACAGCACTTTCATTGCTTGTTTCAATTATATAATCTGTCAAAAGTGTTGTGTATGCAAAATCTGTCGATATACTTGCATCTACAGCCCCTTCTTTAGGGCTTATTATTCCTGATATTTTTAAAGTTTGAGCATTTTCCATCACTTCATGGTTTGATGAAAGCTCATCTTCTGAAATAAGTGCAAATGTGCCGTCTTCGTTTTCTATATACTTATCGCCATTTGTAAGAAGATATAATTCATGTGCTAAAACTTCTTCGTATGAAAAATTAATTTGTGGCGCTTCTTCGCCGTCCTCTATAAGCTGTGCATATTCTTCGTATTCATCGGCTGTTATAAATCCTATTTGGTAAAGTGTTTCTGCCGATACTGTATTGTTCTCGTCTGTCACAAGCAGTATTTCATCGTGATTTTGTGGAAGCTCTCCGCTTACTAAGTCGTAATTTTGCATTAAAGTTTCGTTTATCACTCCGCCATCGCTACTAGGATTTAGCTGAGAGAAATTAGACGCACCGCTTGATGCAGAGCTTCCGCTTAGCATAGAAAGCATCATATTTTGTGGATTCATACTTTGTGGTGAAAAAGCGTTTGAACCATCGATTAATTCAGTTGGGTCTGCGTCTGTATTTATAAACTCACCATCTGTGTCATATGCGTACACAGAAAAACTTGTGTCGTACGAGTAATGCACGCCGTCTTCACCTAAATACTGCGCAATTTCACTGTTTTCGTCGTCCAAAAACTCTTTAAAAGGTGTAAGGTTATTTGTAATTGTCATATCACTTACGGTTTCAAGCTGGTCAAAGTTTGATGAAACACCGTCGGTTTCGACTACTACTTCTTCCTCATCCTCTGCTCTAAAAGGCATAGGAGGGCTATCGCCCATATTAATGGTTTCGGCCGAAATCGTTATAGGGTATGACGACATGGTATCTTTTTGCAAGTCATCGATATAGGTGTTAACTCCGTTTGAAAGGGATAAAATAAGCGCTATGCCTATGATTCCTATAGAGCCTGCAAAGGCTGTCAAAATTGTACGTTTCTTTTTTGTGTTTAAGTTGCTTAAACTAAGGCCAAAAGAAGTTTTCATCTTCATTTTTGACTTTTTCTTGCCATTTCTTACATTAGAATCGGCAACAACCTGCTTGGCAGTATACTCATTACTATCAGACACGATTACACCGTCTTTTAGCTTTATTATACGAGTAGAATAATCCTGCGCAAGTTCTGGGTTATGCGTTACCATTACTACAAGCTTTTCTTTTGCAACCTCTTTTAATAGCTCCATAATTTGTATGCTAGTGTCGGTGTCAAGCGCACCTGTAGGCTCGTCGGCAAGCAAGATATCTGGGTCGTTTATAAGCGCCCTTGCAATCGCAACCCTTTGCATTTGACCACCTGAGAGTTGGTTGGGTTTTTTATGGATATGCTCTTTAAGTCCAACTTTTGCTAGGGCTTCCTTTGCACGTTTTTTTCTCTCAGATTTTGACACGCCACCTATGGTAAGCGCAAGCTCAACATTTGCCAAAACTGTTTGGTGTCCTATAAGGTTGTAGCTTTGAAAAATAAAGCCTATTGTGTGATTTCTGTAAGTATCCCAATCCCTGTCTTTGTAATTTTTTGTAGATACACCGTTTATGATAAGGTCGCCGCTGTCGTATTTATCAAGACCACCGACTATATTTAAAAGCGTCGTCTTTCCCGAACCACTCGTGCCTAAAATGGACACAAACTCACTGTCCCTAAAATCAACACTTACATCTTTAAGTGCAACCTGTGTAAATTCGCCTATCTTGTATTCTTTGTGAATGTTTTTTACTTGTAACATATTATCCTCCGTTTATTTGTTTTATTGTTTATTTTCCAATGAACTTTTTGTTTTTTCTAAGTCCATCTTAATTTCCTCTATTTTACCTTTATATATGGCAAGTGAATTTAGCTTATCTCTTGGTTTTAAATTCGCATCATTCTTTACTGTTGTAATTTCCCTTTTAATCTTCTCGTAAAAAACCAACGAACGTTTTGCATCTTCAATTTGCGCCTCGCTTAAATCTTCGTTTTCTTCTAAGAGTATCGTAATTTCATCTTTTAACCTAACACAGCAATTAGCAATTTCTTTAAACTCCTCGGCTTTTTCTTTTTTGTCTTTTCCAAATCCAAACATATTCATATCTCCCATCTCTTTATCTTTATCATGCTATTAATATAACTCCTAAACTTCAACTCAAGTTCAACTCATATTAAACTTAACTTCAAGTTTTAAAATATCACTGCCAAAATCCCTACGATTACTAAAACCGGAAAAATAAAGGTAAAGCAACCCATTCTTCTTCTGACTCTTCGTCTTACTCGTCTTCTTCTAAACACTTAAAATCACCTCCGTTTTCGTGTTTCTGACTATGGCTCTAGTATAAGCGCGAAAATTCAACTAAACTTCAACCATAATTCAAATTAAGTTCAAGTTTTGAAAATCTATTGAAAACTCTACTTTAAAAGTATATACTGTTATAAAAGAAACTGAAATGGAGCATTATTATGATAAATATATTAATAGTAGAAGACGATGACGAGCTTAGAAAACTTTTTTACACCGTAATTTCAGAAAACGGATACAACGCAATTTGCGCCACAGACGGCATAGACGCTTTTGATTTACTTGACGAAAACCATGTCGATTTAGTAGTATCCGACGTGATGATGCCAAGAATGGATGGTTTTGAACTTATTAAAAGTTTACGGGAAGTAGGCTATGAAATGCCTGTACTGCTCATCACGGCAAAGGACTCATTTGCCGACAAACAGCGCGGCTTTCGTTTAGGCGTTGATGACTATATGGTAAAGCCCGTAGATGTAAACGAGATGATTTTAAGGATAGAGGCGCTTTTAAGGCGAAGTAAAATTTCAAGCGAAAATATAGTCACAATTAAAAACACAAAATTCAATGCCGACAATTTAATAGTATTGAGCAAACTTGGCGAGATTGAGCTTCCTCAAAAAGAGTTTAAGCTACTTTTCAAACTTGTTTCCTCTCCTAATAAAGTGTTTACAAGGCGCCAGTTAATGGACCATGTTTGGGGCGTGGACACAGAGTCTGACGAGCACACTTTAGACGTGCATATAAGTAGACTTCGTGGAAAGCTTAAAGGCAATGAAGATTTTGAAATTAAAGCGGTTAGAGGGCTTGGCTTTAAGGCGGTGGAAAAATGAAGAAAAAGCGTAAGATTAGTACCATTCTCACTTTTACAATTTTTTCTCTCTTACTCTGCTTAATTCCACTAGGGATAATAGCAAATAACTTTCCTGCCTTTGATTTTGGTATTAAAGAAATGCCAATATTCCGATTATTCTTTGCCACTACATTCTTTGCCGTAGTTGGAACACTGGTTTCAAAACTGATAAGCAGAAACTCAATAAAAACTATTGAAGAAATAAATGACGCCACTAAAGAAATTGCAAATGGTAATTATAATGTTAGGATAGAAGAAAAAAGCACACTGCTTGAACTTAATGACATGGCACATAACTTTAACCTTATGGCAAAGGATTTAGCACAAACTCATATGATGAATAACGACTTTATAGGCAATGTGTCGCATGAATTTAAGACACCACTTTCAGCGATTGATGGATATGCAACACTACTAAAAAGCAAAACTCTTTCGCCCGAAAAGACAAAAGAGTATGCAGAGCATATTTTGCTAAGCTCAAAAAGACTTAGCAAAATGACAGGCAATATTTTACTGCTTTCAACGCTAGATAACAACGCAATCACAGTCAAGAAAAATATTTTTTTATTAGATGAACAAATTCGTGAAGTAATTTTACTGTACGAAGTACAGTGGCTTAATAAAAACACCCAACTTAATATCGACTTAGACGAAATAAAATTTAACGGCGATAAAGAGCTGCTTTACCATGTTTGGCAAAACTTAATATCAAATGCGATAAAGTTTTGTGACAAAAACGGAAAAATCGACATTTCTCTCAAAAAAAATGCCGAAAAAACGGTGTTTTCCATTTCAAACACCGGCTCTTATATAACTAAAAATGACACGACTCGCATTTTCGAAAAATTTTACCAAACCGACACTTCTCGCTCATCAAAGGGAAACGGTTTAGGCCTATCCATTGTAAAAAAAGTTGTAGACCTACATAACGGAGAAGTCTCCGTCAAAAGCATTAAAGAAAAAACAACGAATTTTACGGTTATTTTATAAATTTAAAGCACAAAACGCACCCACAGCTGTGAGTGCGTTTTTCATTTTTATAGATTGGTCGGAGTGCGGAGATTCGAACTCCGGGCCTCTGCGTCCCGAACGCAGCGCTCTACCAAACTGAGCCACACCCCGACAATAAATTTGGCTGCGCAGCTAGGATTTGAACCCAGACAAGCAGAGTCAGAGTCTGCCGTGCTACCCTTACACAACTGCGCAAAATTTACTATACAATTATACCAAACTAAAAATAAAAGTCAAGCCAAAATTATAGATTTTCAATCACTGCACTGGCGCATTTTATTCCGTCTACTGCGGCCGAAGTTATGCCTCCCGCATACCCCGCACCCTCTCCGCAAGGATATAAGCCTTTAATGGCTAAACTTTGAAGATTTTCACTCCTCAAAATTCTTACAGGCGAGGAACTTCTTGTTTCGGGAGCCGTAAGAATTGCGTCGGCAAAATCAAAACCTTTAAGTCTTCTTGAGAAAATACTTATTCCCTCTTTCATAGACTCCGTCACGTAATTTGGAAGCAGTTTATTTATGTCGCAAAAACTTGTTCCCGGTTTATATGTAGGTTCAATTTCTCCAAAAGCCCTGCTCTCCCTGCCATTTAAAAAGTCCTCAACTCTTTGAACGGGTGCGCTGTAATTTTCTCCTGCCAAAACATACGCCGTACTTTCTATCTCTTGTTGCAAATGCATGCCCGAAAGCACATGTTCAGATTTAAAATCATCCGGCGTTATCCCTACCAAAAGTGCCGAGTTACTGTTTACTGCATCTCTTTTAAAATTGCTCATTCCATTGGTTACCACCATGTTTTTCTCAGATGATGCGCCCACAACGTAACCGCCAGGGCACATACAAAACGTGTATACACCTCTGCCGTTTTTAAGCCTTTGGGACAGTTTATAATCGGCGGTGGGTAAAAGTTGATGCATTTTTCCGTACTGAGAAAAATTTATAGCCTCCGCCCTGTGCTCTATTCTAGCGCCTATGGAAAAAGCTTTTTGCTCCATAGGTATTTTTTTATTTTCTAGCATTACAAAAGTATCCCTTGCGCTGTGTCCTATGGCAAAAATAACATTATCGCTTTCAAAAAACTCTTCCTCACCTCCACAGTTTGCGCTAAGGCCTACTATTTTTCCGTCTTTATGTTTAATGTCGGTAACACAGGTTTCAAACTTTACCGCGGCTCCCAAAGATATTATTTCTTCTCTAATGCTTTTCACCACTTCACACAGTTTATCCGTGCCTACATGAGGTTTTGCATCGTATAAAATTTCAGGCGGTGCGCCGTGTTTTACAAGCTCTTTTAGCACCATTTTAATTCTCGCGTCCTTAGTTCCCGTGTTTAGCTTACCGTCGGAAAACGTGCCGGCTCCACCCTCGCCAAACTGCACATTTGAGTTTTCATCTAGTTTTTTCATGTCCCAAAACAAATTCACGTCTTGCTTTCTTTTTTCGACATCGCTTCCTCTTTCAAGCACTATCGGGCACAGTCCTGCCCTTGACAGCACTAAGGCCGCAAAAATCCCGGCCGGGCCAAAACCCACTACTATCGGCCTTTTATCGGCAGTCTTCGCCTTGGGTATAAAAAAGTCAAGTGCTTTTACAATGCTTACATTTTTCTTTTTTAAATACTTACTCTCATTTTCAAGCTTTACATCCACGGTGTAAATATACTTAATCTGCGATTTATCCCTTGCGTCTATAGATTTTTTAACAAGCTCTATCTCCAAAATCTCATGAAATTTTGCAAAAATACTTTTGCACACCGCATTTTTAATGTCGTTTATATCATGCTTTATTGGCACTATTATGTCACTTACTCTAAGCAAAATTTCACAACCTTTCTATGTCGCCGCATTTTGGGCGGCTATAATCGCACTGCTCCACGCAAAGTGTAAATTAAATCCACCGCAGTTTCCATGCACGTTTAATATTTCTCCTACAAAATATAAGCCCTTTTGCTTCTTTGATTCAAATGTACTAATATCGATTTCATCAAGTGGCACTCCGCCTGATGTCACTTGCGCATCCTTAAAATCTGTTGCTTTACGCACACTTACTTTGAGGTTTTTTGTGGTAAACGCAACTTTTTCAAGCTGTTTATCGCTTATCTCTCCCACAAGGCCTAGCATATCCACATCGCATTTTTTAAGTATTTCTCGCCCGAGTTTTGTATTAATTACGCCGCCCAAAAGATTTTTACTTTCGTACTCTTTATGGTTTTTCTTATAACTAGTTAAAAACTCAAAAAGCTCGTTATGTGTCAAATTTGGGCAAAGGTCAATTTTTATGAAAAGCCTCTTATCATCAGGCAAAGACAGGGTAAATGGTGACAGCTCAAACACGCAAATGCCTGAAACTGCTTTTTTAGAAAATATAAGTTCTCCACTTGCCGATTTAATTTCTTCATCGCCAAAAAAGAGAGAAACTTTCGCCCTTGCACGCACTCCCTCTACATTTTTAATAAATTTATCATCGCTTGGAAGTTTTGCAAGTGTGGGAGAAAGTGCGGTAAGTCTGTGGCCAAAACTTTTTGCAATTTCATATCCATCACCTGAGCTTGAATGGTTAGGAGACGCCGCACCTCCGCTTGCAATTACAAGTTTTTTCGCCCTAACTTCTCTGCCATCTGTTGCTTTAAGTAGGAACAAATCGCCACTTTTTAGTGCGCAAAACACATTAAACTCAAGCATTAACTGCACATTATTTTTCTCACAGGCCTGTCTTAAGGCCTCTACTACAGCTAAGGCCTGCATATTTTGCGGATACACCCTGCCCTCACCGTCGACACTTGTCATAAGCCCCAAATTTAAAAACTCTCTCCTTATTTTCTCACAAGGAAATTTTTCTAAAATGGGTTTAATATCATCACCAAAATAACTTTGCGGAGTAATTAATAGGTTTGACAAATTGCACTTCCCATTGCCCGTTGCGAGAAGTTTTTTTCCTATTTTTTTGTTGCCCTCAAGCAAAACCACCGATTTTTCGCATTCGCTTGCCTTCGCTGCCGTCATAAGACCGCCAGCCCCTGCGCCAATTATTGCTATGTCGTAAATCATAATTACCTCTTAAAATATAAGTCCTAAAACACCGTATGATAGTATTGTCATTATTACACCTGCAACTAAGCTGCCTAAAACTATTGAAAACATTGCGGTTTTAAACTTCATTTTCATAATTACCGCGGCAAGTGCACCTGTCCATGCACCTGTACCCGGCAGTGGTATCGCAACAAATATCAAAAGTCCCAAAGTCTTGTATTTTTCTATCCTTAAAATTTTCTCTTCCGCCTTTCTCTCTAGCTTATCCACCAGTTTAAAAAGCCTTGTGTTTTTCATCCAGTCAAATATTTTTCTTAAAAACAGCAGTATGAACGGTATTGGAAGCAAAGTGCCTGCAACGCAAAGTGCGTAAGCTGTGAACATGTCCACACCCAAAGCACTTGCGGCAATAATTCCGCCACGAAGTTCGACCAATGGCGCCATAGAAAGTATAAACACGGCAAGCTCCCTTGGAAAGTCATGTCCTAAAAGTTCTAATAAAAATTCTGTCATATTCAGTATCTCCTTAAATTGTCTATATCAAAATTACCTTTTATTATATCCTATTTTAAAAGATTTGTGAATACTTTTTTAAAATTTACAATAAAAAACCTATGGAAAATTTAAATCCATAGGTTTTATCACTTTATGCAATAAGGTGTATGATTGCAGCTACAATAAAATAAGTTATTACACCTGCTCCAAAAATAATTCCACCAGTTTTTATATTGATTTTTTTCATAACTACAACCTCCGATTCAGATAAACTTATCAACATATGCCTTTATTTATATATATTATAACATAGCTCTTATATTTATAATGAAAGTTTAGAATATTAACTCCCTAATATCTCCAAATTCATATCCCATCTCTTTATATTTTATGATAAGCTCGTCTAAAATTTCGCAGTTTGTTTTTGATGTGCTGTGGAGCAGTAGCACCGCACCATCGTGTATTCTTGGTATAAGCTTACTAAAAGCTTCCTCCTTTGTTGGCTGTTCGTCATTTATCCAGTCCACATAGGCAAGACTCCAAAAAACTGTGCTGTATCCCATTTCTTTTGCCATTTCTAAGTTTGATTTGCAGTATTTCCCCTGTGGTGGCCTGTAAAGCTTGGGCATTTCACTGCCTGTTATTTCAAAATATTTATCCTCTACAAGCTTGAGCTCCTCTTCAAAACTTTTCTCATCCAAAATTTTTGACATATCTGGGTGAGTCCATGTGTGATTTCCAACTACATGCCCGTCTTCCACCATGCGCTTCACAAGCTCTGGCTCATTTTCAAAATAATCGCCTACTAGGAAAAACGACGCACTTACCTCATGTTTTTTAAGGGTTTCTAAAATGCTTTCGGTATAGCCGTTTTCATACCCCGCATCAAATGTGAGGTATATGGTTTTTTCCTCCTTAGCCCCTATATAAAACGCATTATATTCTGCCAAGGCCTCACTGCTTGCATTTCCTATAGGAGCTTCCCCCTCTTCAGAAAAACTTAAGCCCCAATTTGTGATTTCGCTTGACACTGCAATATAATTATCCCTATCACTTCCTAGAAAAAACACTAACAAAAGCATTCCTGCCGCAACAACCGCAATGAGCAGTCCAAAAAACCTTCTCTTTAACAACATTCTAGCCCATATACATCTCAAAAAAGACACCTCCCATAATATTCTCTTACAAATAATATGAAAAATGTCTTTTAAAAATGCTATTAAATTTTAGCTAGTGCGTTTGCTATGTCATCAATTATGTCCTGTGGGTTTTCAATACCTACAGAAAGTCTGATTAAGTCTGGCAAAACGCCTGCTTCTTCTAATTGTTTGTCGCTAAGCTGTCTGTGGGTGGTGCTTGCAGGGTGTAAGCAACAAGTCCTAAGGTCTGCAACATGGGTTACAACGCTTGCAAGTTCCAAGCTGTCCATGAATTTGGTCGCATTTTCACGTCCACCTTTAATCCCAAAGGCAATTACGCCACAGCTTCCGTTTGGCATGTATTTTTGTGCTAAATCATAAGAGCTTGAGCTTTTAAGCCCTGGGAAATTAATCCATGATACTCTTTCATCTTTTTCTAAAAACTCTGCAACTTTTTGCGCATTAGAGCAGTGTCTTTCCATTCTAAGCGCCAAAGTTTCAAGGCCTAGATTTAGTAAAAAGGCATTCATCGGGGCCGCTTGTGCGCCTAAATCACGCATTAAGTGGCATCGTGCCTTTGCTATATACGCCGCTTTTCCAAAGTGCTCAGTGTATTTTATTCCATGATACGACTCATCAGGTGTTGTGAGGGACAAAAACTTGCCGTTTGCCCAGTTGAAGTTTCCGCTGTCGACTATCACACCGCCGACGCTTGTCGCATGTCCGTCCATGTATTTTGTAGTTGAGTGCACAACTATATCCGCACCAAATTCAAATGGTCTAAAATTAATTGGTGTCGGGAAAGTATTGTCTACTATTAAAGGCACACCCATTTCATGTGCAATATTTGCAAAAAATTCTATGTCTGTGACAATAAGTGACGGGTTAGTTAGGCTCTCAGCAAATACACACTTTGTATTTTCTTTAAACTTTGACTTAAGCTCGTCTTTACTTATATCGGGTGTTACAAATGTGAATTCTACGCCCATTTCTTTCATTGTTTTGTAAAACAGGTTAAAAGTTCCGCCGTAAATTGCGCTTGAGCACACGACGTGGTCGCCACTTTTGCAGATATTTAAAACAGCTATTAAAGATGCCGCTTGGCCTGAAGATGTTAGCATTGCGCCAACACCGCCTTCTAACTCGGCAATTTTTTTCTCTACCACATCAAGGGTTGGGTTTGATAGCCTTGTGTAGAAAAATCCGCTTTCTTTTAAATCGAATAAATTCCCCATTTGCTCTGAGCTGTCATAGGCAAATGTTGTGCTTTGCACTATTGGAGCTACCCTTGGCTGTCCGTTTTCAGGTGTATATCCTGAATGTATACATTTTGTATCTTGTCGCATGTTTAATAATCTCCTTCTCTAGTAAAATAAATTTCTAATAAAATTTGCTATTGCATCGGCAAAAAGCACCGTGGCACTCACCAAAACTAAAAATAAAAGCACGGACACTATTTGCAGTGCAATTCTTTTAGCACCCGGCGCCTCTTCTTCTGCTTCGTCAATATCATTTTCTAAAATCTCTTCTTTTAGTATTTCCTTTGCACGCTCGACATCTTTAAAAGCCACAAAAATATTTTTGTCTGTTGGTATATATTCACTGTCATAAACACTTGATACCATGCTTGTTTTTATTGGTTTAACCTCGTATTTTACAGCCTTAGTTTCAAATATCTCTGAAAGTTCCCCAGCCTCATACTCCGACACTTTCATCATAAAAAGCATGTCGTCGTCCTGCGCTTCTCTTAAAGCCCTTGAGCGTTTGCAGTGAGGACAAACGGTAATTTTATCCTCTACTAAATTATTGCATTTTGTACAGTACTGCACCATTCCACCTCTTTTTAACAAAAAATCCCTCATACAGATATACTGCACGAGGGAAAAATTTGTAAATAATCTTAAGCTTTGTTAACAGAACCGAATAGTTCCATTTTTTCTTTAACAGTTGCTTTGATAGCTTCAAAGCCCGGTGTTAAAAGTTTTCTTGGGTCAAAGCCTTTGCCTTCTAGGTCTTTTCCTGCTTCAACATATGCACGTGTAGCATCACGGAAAGAAAGTTGGCACTCTGTATTTACGTTAATTTTTGCAACGCCCAGTGAAATTGCTTTTTGAATCATTTCTGATGGTATGCCTGTACCGCCATGAAGAACTAGTGGCATGCCTTTTACTTTAGCATCAATAGCTTCTAAAGTCTCAAAAGATAGTCCTGCCCAGTTTTCAGGGTATACGCCATGGATATTTCCGATACCTGCAGCAAGCATAGTAACGCCTAAATCGGCTATAGCTTTGCACTCATCAGGATCTGCACATTCGCCTGTGCCAACAACGCCGTCTTCTTCGCCACCGATTGAGCCTACTTCAGCCTCGATTGATAAGCCTAAAACGTCGCAAGCATTTACCAAAGCAGTAGTTTTTGCGATATTTTCTTCTATTGGATAGTGTGAGCCGTCGAACATAACAGATGAGAAACCTGCATTGATACAAGCTTTTGCGCCCTCAAATGAGCCATGGTCTAGGTGTAAAGCCACTGGAACTGTGATATTAAGTTCTTCAAGCATACCATTTACCATGCCTACAACTGTTTTGTAGCCACCCATGTATTTACCAGCACCCTCAGACACACCAAGGATTACAGGTGAGTTATTCTCTTGAGCTGTTAAAAGCACAGCTTTTGTCCACTCTAGGTTATTGATGTTAAATTGACCCACTGCATACTTACCTTCGTAAGCTTTTTTAAGCATTTCTTTTGTAGATACCAACATTTCTTATTCCTCCAAAGCATTTTTATAGTTTAATACTCATTTATTATAAGTTAACTTGCTAAAAAAAGCAAGCCACAAAATAAATTTTTAACAATATTATGACTCTTTTATCAAATCCCCTGCCTTAATTCTGGCTTTTTCGTAGTCTGCAGATTTTATTAGGTATGGTTTTGTGGGTACTTCGACCTCACAGTTTATCGGATTTAGCGTCTTTTTCATCACGAGCACATCGTGTTTTTCGCCAAATTTTTCAAAGGCTTCTTTTTCTTTATCAAACTCTTCAAATCCCCATTTTTTATGAAAACCCACGGCTATGTCGTTTGGCAGTGGTATTCTTGCATACACTTCTCTTTTGTTTCCATACTGCATAATGTCTAGCATTAATGAATAAAGCGAAGAGCCGACTCCCCTTTTAAGATAATCTTCCCCTACATAAACTTCTATTTCCGCAGAGAATAAGTCCTCTGGTGCATATCTATTTTCTGTTAAAAGGCAAAATCCTGCTGTTTTACCGTCTATCTCGCTCATTATCCAGCCTCTGCCATAGGTGTATTTGTCAATTTTTTGAACATACTGAGCAGTAGTGGGTAAAACAGCATCCTCTATACAATTCGATTTTTCGACATAGGGTTTTAAAATTTTCAGCATGGTGGGCGCATCCCACTCATTAATACGTCTTACTAGTGTCCTCATTTAAACTTACCTTTCAAAACATTTTTTAAAATATTATCATATTAATCTACATTTAGCAAGGAGAAAGTTATGAATAAAAAAATAAAGCAAGAAGAAAAATATATCCTTTGGGGTATTATAGCGATATTCACCATGGGTTTTCTCATGCATGGCATTTATGATTGGTCAAATAATTTCATCTTAGTAGGACTTTTTGCCCCTGTAAACGAAAGTATTTTTGAGCATATGAAGCTTGTCCCCGTTCCACTACTTTTATGGTGGGGAATATATTTTGTAAGAAACAAGACAATTAACGACGATTTATGGCTTAGCTGCACATTAATATCGCTTGTAATAAGCATGATAAGCATTCCGTTTTTATACTATTTTTATACAGGCGCATTCGGTGTGCATGTGATGATAATAGACATTTTGATACTGCTTGTTTCTCTTGCCTTTGGAGAATTACTTGCACTACACTACTACAGGCATGGCAAAGCTCTGCCCCTGTATTTAAGTCTTAGTTTAATAATAATTATATTTATATTGTGTGCAGTTTTGACCCTCTATCCGCCAAATTTCCCACTTTTTATAAGTAACTATTAAGGATTTAGAAAATGCGGCGATATTATGATTATAACATTTTGTGCAAACAAAACGGGACGGGCGACCCGTCCCTTACACCGTAACCTTCGATATAATAAAAAAATGCGAAGCATTTCACCACCACTATCAACTATCAACTCTCAACTCTCAACTATCAACTAAAATCACTTCTCCCCCGGCCTTGCTATTAGTCCTGCTAAAAACGCTAAAACTAGCGCCGTGGTAATTCCTGCCGCTCCTGCCGTAATTCCTCCTGTCAAAGCGCCTAAGAAACCGTTTTCAACTACCGCTTCTTTTACTCCATTTGCAAGCACATTTCCAAAGCCTATAAGTGGAACTCCTGCGCCACTTCCTGCAAAATCCATCAGCAAGTCATAAACGCCAAACGCCCCTAATACAACTCCTACCGTCACAAAACAGACCATTACCCTAGCAGGCGTGAGTCGTGTAAGGTCAATTAAAAGCTGTCCTACTACACAAATAAGACCTCCAACCCAAAAAGCATTAAAAAATTCCATGATAAACTATCCTTTCGAAAATTTTCCTAAGTTTAGTTTAACCATAGAATTTTTAATAATTACAAATTTACATTTTAAATATCACACCCAAAACCGCCGCTATGGCAATTAAGACTATTGGGTGAAGCTTTTTTAAGAAGATTTGCAAAATCACAATGACTGCAAAAATTGCTATTGCAACATAATCAAAACTAATTCCTGCCTGTGAAATTACAAATAAACTTTGCCTTACAATTTCATATCCGGCTATCGCTATGAGCGCCGTGACTGCAGGCCTTAGTGCAAAAAATGAATCCTGAACCAAGGTACTCCCTTGAAACCTCTCTAAAAAATGGGCCACTATCATCACTATTATCAAAGAAGGCATTACAAGTGCTATCGTAGCCGTAAGCGCGCCAAGTACTCCCAGCAGAAAACCACCCTCAGAAAAACCTGCAGTAAAGCCTGCATAGGTCGCCATGTTTACACCTATAGGGCCTGGTGTTGATTCTGATATTGCTATCATGTTTGAAAGCTCGGTTTCACTAAACCACGAATAATTTTTTGACATGTCTGTTAAAAAAGGCAAGGTGGCAAGCCCTCCGCCTACAGCAAAAAGCCCCGCCTTAAAAAATTCAAAGAATAAAAGAAGAAAAGTCATTTAACATCCCCCTCTTTCTTAAAACTTCTTACGACTTTGCCGTAAATTAAGCCTAAAACTACAGTTCCAACGACGATAATTATCGGCGATATGGTAAAAAACAGGCCTAAAATAAACACCAGCGAAAACATAAAAAAGGCGAAAAAGCCTTTAAACGTCTTCTTACTTGCCCCCACACTTTTTTTAAATAGGCCTACAACCGCATTGAGTATCAGCGCTCCCACGGCAATTTTTATGCCGTTTAATGCGTGGATTACATACTGATTTTCACTAAAGCCTTGAAGCACTAAGGCTATAGACATGATAATCACAAGCGACGGCGCTATCATTCCTGCCGTGGCCGCAATCGCACCTATCACATTTCGCATTTTGTATCCTACAAAAGTCGCCGTGTTTACCGCTATTATTCCGGGTGTACACTGCCCCACTGCATAATAATCTAGGAGTTCTTTCTCACTCACCCATTTCCTGTTTTCTACAAGCTCTCTTTTAAGCATTGGAAGCATCGCATATCCTCCACCAAAGGTAAAGCCGCCTATTCTTGCAAAGATGATAAATAAATCCCAAAGTTTTGCTTTTTCCATGTCCCTCTCCTTAAAGTAAATCTATTAATTTTGATATGTCATCTAGGACTATATCGGGTTTGATGTCACTTTTTTCTAAATCATCAAGCTTTGTTTCTCCGCTTAAGACCAAAATTGATAAAATATCAGAGCCTTTTGCCGTTTTTATGTCAGTATATATCCTGTCGCCAATTATCGCAATTTCGCTATCTTTATAGCCTGTATGATTTATAATATACTCCTGCGTTCTTTTTGTAGGCTTGCCAAAAAACTCGCACTCGGCGCCGGTTGTAGCGCATAAAAGCTTTGCCATTGAGCCACAATCAGGAATAAATCCATCTTCTGTCGGACAGTTTAAATCTTCGTTAACTCCAAAAAGCGGCTTGCCCCTTCTTATTAAATCTGTCGCTATACACAGCTTTTCATAGGTAAGAGTAGTGTCAAACGCCAAAATTACACAGTCGGCATTTTCCTTATCTATTTTTATTTCGCAAGATTTTATATCCTCCATGAAATCCTCGGTTCCAAGCACATAGGCCGATTTCACATTGCTTTCATTAAGAAATTTCATTATGACATGGTTTGATATCATCATTTGTCGCTCGTCTATAACAATACCCATGTCAAAAAGTTTTTTAATATATGAGCCGGCGTTTTTCGAGCTGTTATTTGTAAAGAAGAAAAATTCACGCCCGCTTTCCTTTACCTTATCTAAAAAATTTATGGTAAAAGGAAATAAATTTTTCCCAAGATATATTGTTCCGTCCATGTCAAGGACAAAGCATTTTACATTTTTAAGTTTTTCTTTAATATCCATTTAAATCAACTCCCAAAGTATTTATATCACAAAAACAAAATTTTTACAATAAATTTCAGTTGATACGGGTAAATATTTCGCTATACTTCAAATATTTCTCTATGCATAATTTTGCTTTTTTTATGTGCTTTGATACGGTTGATTTTGTTATGCCCAACTCCTTTGCTATGTCCTCCATCTTAATATTATCGGCATAATACATGTGCACGCAGGCTTTCTGGCGCTGTGAAAGCTCTCTTTTTGCTATTTCACTTATCAATTTTTTTCTCCTCCTATGATAGCCTTCCTCCTCATAAATTTCCTCGTTAAAAACATAATTTTCCACCCTGTCAAAACTAACTTTTTTACTCATGGCTTAGCCCCCTTTAGCAATTTATTTACTATTTTAATATATAATTTTCATTTTTCAATAGAAATGCGCCCAAAAATTTATTTTCTTATTCTTTTTAGAAAAAAATTTAATGAAAACGCAAAAAACACTATGAAATTTCATAATTTTATTATATAATGAGCGTATTAAGTGCAATTTTGATATTTATAGCAAAGGAATGGAAATTTATGGATTTTATAAAAACTTTAGGAAGTGCTGTCAGCGGTGCAAAAAATTATTTGCTTGAAAAAAACAAAAAATCTGCCACCGCCAATAGGCTTAAAAATACAGCAAAACACCACCATAGAGTCATAGAAAAAGCTTATTTGGCTCTGGGTAAATATTATTATCATAATTTAAGGGACGTCACAAACACCGTCACAGAAGGCCAGTGTGTTCAAATTGAACTCAGCCAAAAAAAATTAGAAGAAACAATAAAAGCACTTGAAAAACTCTATAGTGACGAAGAAAATCGTGTAGCCAGTGACGAAATTGAGCTAGACGATGTGACAGAGACTGGGCCTATTTTATCGCAGGACGAGCCTGCTGATACTTATAAAGAACAAATGCCTTTAAACGACTTTAATGACGAAGTCGCAGAGGGCATAGTTGACGAAGCAGTCGATACCACGGCAGAATTTGCAGACGTAGAAGAAAACAGCAAACTGCCTTTTGAATCTTAAGGGGGAATTTTCAATGTCAAGCACAATAGAAAAAGAAATTTTATGTCCAAAATGCGGACAAAAAGAAACACTTACCATGCACATCGGGGCAAACATCTCCGAACTTCCGCATATTAAAACCGAAGTTTTAAACCAAACAATTTTTGATAAGATTTGTGACAAATGCGGTTATTCAAGGCAAATTGTATATCCCATGGTGTACCACGATACCAAAAAGGGTTATATCCTAGCACTTACACCTGTCGCCGGCAAGGCAAAGACCATCTCATCTCCAAAAGAACTTGAAAAGCTTGCTAAAAGACGTGTAAAGAGCCTTGAAGAGCTTAAGGAAAAGATATTAATTTTTGATGAAAAACTAAACGATGTCGCAATTGAAATGCTTAAAAATTCAATTTGTGAAGTCATAAGCAAAAAAATCAACACAAATAAAAACAAGGCCTATTTTTGTAGAATTAACGACAACTCAAGCCTTGAATTTGCAATATTTGTAAATGGAGAAAAAAAGCCAGTTTACCACACGGCTAAAATGGAAATTTACAAAAAGTACGATGAAATTTCTCGCTCGGCTTTTAACGACGAGTCAAATGAATTTTTAAGAGTTGGCCCTACTCTTGCAAGAGTAATAATGAGAAAATACGAAAGCATCTAAATAAAAATGCAAAACACTATAATCCGACCCCCAAAAGTTGAACTTAAGAATTTAACTTTTGGGGGTCGACTTGAGCGGTAGAAAAGGAGCGTAAATTCATGTTGCTGCAGCCTTACCTAATAGCTTAATTTAGCTATCAACTCCCAAAACTTATCATAGAAAATCTGAATTTACAGACTTTTATTCACAGACCCTAATCCCGTTTTTTCGTATTCAAATTTTCCATCTCGTGCTTAATTTATTTTATAATAAATAGCTACAAAACTATCAAAAACAGCTTATCAGACACTGAATTTTGAAAAGATTTCCAAATACAAATTAATATTCATCTTAAAAAAGTTAAGTTTTAAAAACACTTAACCAAAAAAACTTCCAATGAATTAAAAAAAACAATAAGTCAACCCAAATTTAACGAAACCACTTTATTTGTGCATGAATGGGATTTTCCTCTTATATCATCAAAATAATCGAGGGTATTACAAACAAAATGCTTGATATCGTAACAGACACTATGTTTCTCTTGCTAAATTTTGATATAAATAGCATTGCTATGCCTATCATCATATAAATTAGTGTATACAGTGCCACTAAAAGCACTATGTAGCCTAAGATTGATATGTGCACGGGGTATGAAAACAGATAGTTTATGTCGTTTTTAATCTGCTCTCCCCCATATATCTCTATGGTTTTCACTATGTGTGGCACAAAGCTTAAAAGCGCCACAAAAACAGATATTAGTGCCGTTATTCCAATTTTTATAAGCATTAAATATTTTCGCCCTTTTACCGTCGGCAGTATTAGCTTTGACATGCCCTTTCTGTTGTCTGCCGCATAAAATGAGGATATGGAAAACAGTAAAAAAATCATGCCAAACACATTTTGCCTGTAAAAATCCATAGGTGCTGTATGGCCGAAAATTCTGTCATAGCCCGTCTTATAAATTATCCTGTCACTTCCCCTGCTTTTTAAAAGTTCCACCTCTCCCCTAAAAATGTCAAAGGCAATTCGGTGCTCATCCCAGTTTCCTATTACAGAGCTAAGTGACTGATACTCCATTTCCGAAATTTCGCCTGCCTTATACTTTGCCGCGTATTCTACAAGTGCATTATCCATTTCGTCAAACCTTGCCTGCTCTGCTATTATAAACTGCTCGGTGTTTTCGTTTATTTTGCCGTCCACCGCATTTATATATGCTTTGTATAAAATATCGCTTCTGTTGTATACAGCTTGATACGAATGCATGCTATATCCTGCATAAATTACAAGGGCGATAAGCACGTATATTGCCTTTCCTGAAATTAAATGCTTGTAAAGCTCGTTTAAAAAGAGTGAATATGTGTATTTTTTCTTACTCTGTCTTAAAATTGTTATTTTAAAGCTGAGTTTATTCCTTGTGCTTTTTGACTCCCTTATTATCAAAACGACAAATACAGCTATCGCTATCACAAAGAATATTGTCTGTATTAACAGCACATTTACGGGACTGTTAAAAATATTTAGGTTTATGAAAGCGGACACTACTTCCCCCACATTCATCAGCGAAAAAATGTTTGCATATTTTAATATATTTATATATGAATTTTGCGGTATTAGAATATTTAAAACATACTGCAAAATAAGCCATGCAAGTACCGCAAAATATGAAAGCGTGGAGTTTGCAAGCTTTCTGCATATAAAAAAGGTCAAAACTGCGGTTAAAAGCATTGCCAAAATGTTCGACAAAGTCAAAACAACTATGTAGCCCATCACCGTAACATCAAGCCAAGAGCTGTAAAACATGCTTACAGACTGCAAGTTTGCGCCTAAATCACCCAATCCAAGTGTAAAATGGCTTATTAAAAAATTACTTCCTATTACTAAAATAGATGTAACTGCGCAAAACAGAAAAATTAAAATCATACGTGAAACGGCGGTTTTTCCCCTGCCGTTTTTTGTCGATTTCACTATAGTTTCGCAGCCTGACTCTATGTCTTCACACACTAAATTTACCGTAAACAAGACGGTGATTAAAAGCAGTGCAAAAACCGAAAATGGGTTTGACACCGCCTGTATTACCCCTTGTGAGGACTGCACTGTAAGTGTTTTATCTTCAAATTTTTCATACTCCCGTGCGGCGAGTTGTGTGTTTTTAAAGTCAAACGAATTTTCATCCGCAAAAATCGCAAAATCTGTTATGCTCTGTGCAGAATCTTTGATGTCCTTAATATACAAATCATAATTTACGGCATGATAAATTTCATCATAGACCTTTTCATAAAGCATCATTTCACTGAAAAAATCCCTTGTAATATAGTCCTCTCCCTCTACTATGTCAAATCCAAAGCTTGCATTTAAAAGCTCCTCAAACTCGTTTAAGCCGTCCTCTAAATAGGACAGCTTTTCTTCATTTGACATAGTTTCAAGCCTTTTATATAAGCTTTCAATTTGTCGTGACTCTTCAGATACATTTGATGCTATCACGCCGTTTATCACCAGCACAGAAAGCAAGGTGATTACAATGAGCGGTTTCGAGAAAATTTTGAACGCTTCATAGAAAAAGAGTTTCATTAAACCTCACCCTCTTCCCCAAAATAACTTAGATAAATTTCTTCTAAATTTTCAAATTCCCCCTCGCTTTCATTTATAAGTTTTTGGGGTTTACCTGAATTTATGAGCACTCCGCCTTTTAAAAATAGCACCTTGGTACTGATATTTTCTATGTCGGGTATTATGTGGGTGGAAATTATTATCGTCTTTTCCTCTTCTTTTGCAAGGTGGATTAGTATGTTTCTTACCGTCGCCCTCTGTTTTGGGTCAAGCCCTGCCGAGGGCTCGTCTAGTATGATTATCTGGGGATTTCCAAGCAAGGCCTGCGAGAGCAATAGCCTTTGCTTCATTCCGCCCGAAAATCCGCCTATCTTTTTGTCTTTTACGTCTATCAGCTCCACTTTTTCCAAAAGCTCTAAAATTTCTTTTTCCGCATCTTTTTTGGGCAAGCCTTTTAGCGCCGACATATACATCATAAATCTCATTGCCGTAAAGCTGTCGTACAGATTTTGATGTTGTGGCATGTAGCCAATTTTCGCCCTAAACTCTGCGCCAAGGCTTACGGTAGCCGTATTATCATACATTATTTTTGAATCTTTATCCGCCTTAATATTGTCGGTAATAATATTCATAAGCGTACTTTTGCCCGCACCATTAGGCCCTAGTAAGCTGTAAATACCAGAGCCAAATTCAAAACTGAAATCCTTTAAAGCGTGTTTTTTACCATAGTGCTTATTTACGTTTATTAAATTTAACACAGTCCCCCTCCTAGCTTACTATCATCGCCTCATAACTTTCTTTATATATGTCTTCTTTATTTACTTTTATTATAAATGGTGAGTACTGCTCATACCCCTGCATACTTCCGTTTACACTTGATGATGCAATATAGATATAATCTTCATGGCTGTGCCACAGTGCACTTGATATGCTCATATCTCCGTTTTGTGGCATGTAAATTTGTTGCAGCTCTCCATTTTCGTATAAATGTATATTTCCCCTGTCTTCTCTTTCATAAACTATCACTTTATCTTCAACAGCTTCTACTACATATGCCTCTTTTTCTAGTATGAGGCTCGTTTCTTTTGTTGTTATATCGTAAGTATAAACTTTTCCGCCAAGATTATAAAACACTATATTATTTGATACAAATGCAGGATTTTCTATGTCTACATCTATCTCTAATAGCTTACTAAAGCTCTCACTTTTCACAGTTTCCAGCGTATTAATATCAACTCTTACGTATTCTACTATAACATCCTCCATGAGTTCATCTGCTTCTTCTTTGGTTTTAAACTCCCACTCTATGGCTTCTTCAAATCTATGGGTTTTAAATATTATTTTGCCATCATTAATACCGTAGTTATCAATCACAGCTTGACTATAGCCACTCACTAACTCGACTTCTCCAATGATTTCTTCCCGTACTAAATCATATCCCAAAAGTTTAACTTTGCCTTTTTGGTATGAAAGCAATTCCTCATCTTCGCCTGTCTCTTCTTCTATGAGAAAATACACGACATTTCCACTGTAAATTCTTTCTTTTAAAAAATTACCGCTAAAAGAGTGTATCAGTCTTTCATTTTGCCTATTGATATCACTTACATACAAGTCTATATATTCGCCAGAGGTTCTATGTTCTGTCGCAAATGAAACATGATAAAATTTATCGCCTGCCACAAAAAACTCAAGTACATTGCCACGATAACCCCCACAATTCGCATCATTGTGATTGCATGAAGGAATAGCACAAAATTCCGTGGATTTTCCGGATTCATAATCTAAATACATAAAATTTTCATTATCATTTTCTGTATATATTACACCCTCGTCAAATTGCGCATACAAACCTAAACTTATTGTTGCTTGATCAAATAAAGCTTCACCACTTACACCACTACAACCTGTGAGTAAAAACATCAGAAAAATCACAAGAATTTTACTTCTTTCCATAAATTACACCTCTCAGAAAATTAGTATGCCAGTATATTTTCAATATCTTTCATAATTTCTTGACACCCTGATTTGTCAAGTGCATCTCTTACCGCTACAATAACTTCCTTACGTGTAAAGCCACCGTGAAAAAATATCGTGCTGTGCTCTGCTGAAATAGATAACACCGCACCTAGATCAAACCCAGATGCCTCTATATTCTCATTAATAAAATCTAAAGTATATATCACTTCTCCATGAAAATGTTCAAGTAAATTCTTATATGCTGGTGCAGATTGTTGTTTGACATTTTCTTTTATTTCTTTGTTTAGTTTATTATGGATTTCTAATTCAGCAAACTGTGAAACTTGAACATCCCGCCCGAACTCTTCATGAATTTCCGCCTTATTATTCATTTCATTATACATAGGTGTAGACAGATAGATATTGTTAAAATGATAGATGTTCTGATACGTTAAATTTTGAAAAATAGCATTGCTTTCATCAAAAACAGGAACTACTCTGCGATGTTCATCTGTAGTATAGTGTGCATTTTCTACACCATGTGTTAGATAATCATTCAAAGTTTTGTTTGTGAAAACTTTTGTTAAAAAATCCACACTTTCCTCTTTGTGCTCACTGTTTTTATTAATTCCTAAACCACTTGATAAATCATAATCCAAGTATTTTTCTTCACTTGTAGGAATTAACACATAGTCCTCTTCATTTTCAGCAATTTCGCCATCTTCATTTAATAAATAATCTCGTGCCTTGCTAACATACGGGGCGTATTCATTTAAATAAAGTATAAACCAGTCATCATAATTTACATTTTCAAAACTTACCTGATTTAGCAGTCCCTCATTTTTATATTTTTCCATTGTATCAAACAGCACTATATTTTCTTTCGTATCAAAATAATATGACACTTCCTGTGTTTCTCTGTCAATATAAAAAATATTCTCTATAGCAAAATAACCATCATTACTTGGAATTAAATCCTCGACTAAAATCGGTGTAATATTTTCTTTTTCTTTTATTTCTTTCAGCATATCGCTAAGTTCATTTAAAGGCACTTGTAAATCTTCTTTTGTTAAATTATATTTCTTCATCATGTCTTTGTTTACAATATACGATGGTGCTGTATTTATTGGGTAATGTGAATTTAGACCAAATATGTTTCCGTTGTTTGAAGCAATATCCCATCTATAATCCGGCATAGATGCCTTTAAAATTTTTCCATCTTCACTTTGTATATATTCTTCAAGATTCGTTGCATAATCAGATATCCTATCATCATGCATAGCCGATGTAAAAATGTAAAATATATCGGGCTTTGCACCACTGTCCAAATACGGAAAAAGCTTGTCCTCAAAACTTTCATCCCATTGTGTTTGTACGTAGTCAAATTCCACTTTATAATCTGTTCCAATTTCATAAAGGTATTTATTTATCGCCTTTGTTGTTAATTCATCAAAATTAACAAATGAAGGCAAACACACCGTAAGTGTTTTTTCCCTATCATCAATAAAGGCATCTATTTCCTCGGGTGTCGCTTTAACATAAGTAGTGTCATCTCCACTGTCTTGCACGCCACAAGAAATTAAATTTACAAGTATCACTGCAATCAGTGTTATACATATTATCTTTTTCATAATTCCCTCCACTATAATTAAAACATCTTTTAGGCAAAAATCAATAGAAATTGCACGAAAGGTCGTTTTTTCGTCACGAACGGGAATTTTTATACATTTAAACTATATAAATTTATAACTGTGTACTAAATATAGTCTTATTCATTTAATTT
This sequence comes from uncultured Eubacteriales bacterium, assembly GCA_964370635.1. Taxonomy (GTDB): domain Bacteria; phylum Bacillota; class Clostridia; order Oscillospirales; family Acutalibacteraceae; genus SIG603. The sequence continues at coordinate 96,622 of CAYJJU010000007.1, forward strand.
TATAGTATCTAACTCACTATCTCCGCCTCATAACTTTCTTTATATATGTCTTCTTTATTTACTTTTATTATAAATGGTGAGTACTGCTCATACCCCTGCATACTTCCGTTTACACTTGATGATGCTATATAGATATAATCTTCATGACTGTGCCACAGTGTGCTTGATATGCTCATATCTCCGTTTTGTGGCATGTAAATTTGACGCAATTCCCCATTTTCGTATAAGTGTATATTCGTCTCTCTTTCGTAAACTATCACTTTATCTTCTACAGCTTCTACTGTATATGCCTCTTTTTCTAGTATGACACTCGTTTCGTTTGTTGTCATATTATAAGTGTGAAGCCCTCCGTCAAGATTATAAAACACTATATCATTTGATATAAATACGGGGTTTTCTATGTCTAAATCTATCTCTAATAATTCACTAAAATTTTCACTTTTCATAGTTTCCAGCGTATTAATGTCAACTCTTACGTATTCTACTATGACGTCCTCCATGATTTTATCTGCTTCTTCTTGAGTTTTATACTCCCATTCTATGGCTTCCTCAAATCTATGGGTTTTAAATATTATTTTGCCATCATAAATGCCGTAGTTATCAATCACCGTTTGATTATAACCACTCACTAACTCGACTTCTCCGATGATTTCCTCCCGTACTAAATCATATCCCAAAAGTTTGACTTTGCCTTTTTGATATGAAAGCAGTTCCTCGTCTTCACCTGTGTCTTCTTCGTCTGTGTCTTCTACTAGAAAATACACGGCATTTTCACTGTAAATTCTCTCTTTTAAAAAATTACCACTAAATGAGTGCATCAGTCTTTCATTTTGCCTGTTCATATCACTTTCATATAAATCTATATATTCACCCGAGGTTCTATGTTCTATGGCAAATGAAATGCGGTAAAATTTATCGCCTGCGGTAAAAAACTCGACTACATTGCCACGATATCCGCCACAGCTTTCATCACTGTGTGCGCATGATGGCAAAGCGCAAAACACCGTAGATTTTCCTGACTCATAATCCAAATACATAAAATTATCATTATAATTTTCTGTATATATTACACCCTCGTCAAGCTGTGCATAAAAGCCTATACTTATTGTCGCTTTATCAAATAAAACTTCTCCGCTTGCACCGTTACAAGCAGTGAGTGACAATATAAGTAAAACCGCAACTAATTTAATTTTCTTCATGATTTTCACCCATAATACTTTCAATATTGCTTATAAGCTCTTGGCAACCTGCCTTGTCTAGTGCCTCTCTTGCCTTTGTAACAATGTCTTCATTGGCAAATCCGCCAAAGAAGATCATACTATGCCCTGACAAAATGGATAAGACCACTCCTAAACTAAGGTCTGTACGCTCTATTGTTTCATTAATTGAATCCAAAGGCTCTAGCTCTGTTTCATAGAAGTAATGTAAGAATTCATAGTAGGCAAGCGCCGATTGCTTTTTTATTTTTTCTGTAATTTCCTTATCCATTTTGTTATGAATTTCAAAGTCTACAAACTGAGAAACTTTAACATGTTCAGCCAAATCTTCATAAATCTCTGCCTTATTATCCATTTCATAATACATTACCGTGCTTAAATGAGCATTATTCAAAAACATTCTGTATGTATAAGTTAAATTTTCATATACAGCACTGCTTTCGTCATAAATTGGAAGTATTCGTCCATTGTCATCTCTTATGTAATGCGCGTTTTCAACACCATGCGACATATACTCATTTAAAGTTTTATCTGAAAATACTTTTGTTAAAAAATCCAAACTCTCTTCTTTGTACCGGGCGTCTTTATTTACCGCTAATCCTGTAGACGTTGGATAATCTATGTATATTTCTTCACTTGTGGGAATTACTACATAGTCCTCTTCATTTTCTGCAACTTCCCCATCTTCATTTAACAAATAATCTCGTGCCTTGCTGATATACGGACCATAGTCGTTTAAATAAAACATAAACCAGTCATCATAATTTATATTTTCAAAACTTACCTGATTTAGCAGCCCCTCGTTTTTGTATTTTTCCATTGTGTCAAACAACACTATATTTTCTTTCGTATCAAAATAATATGACACTTCCAGCGTTTCTCTGTCAATATATAGTACGTTTTCCACTACATAATAACCGTCACTGCTTGGGCTTAAGTCTTCTACTAAAAACGGGGTAATATTCTCTTTTTCTTTAACCTCATTTAAAACATCATAAAGTTCATCTAAAGGCACCTGTAAATCTTCTTCTGAAAAGTCGTATTTTTCCATTAAGCTCTTGTTCACAATATAAGATGGCGCTGTATAAATGCGATAATAAGATTTAATTCCATACAACCCCCCTGTGCTTGAATTTGTCTCCCACACATACTCAGGAATTGACTCTCTTAAAGTTTTCCCCTCTTCACTTTGCAAGTATCCCTCAAGTTTCAAGGCATAATTTTCTATTCTCTCATCATACATAGGTGATTCAAAAATGTAAAACATATCGGGTTTTGCACCGCTATCTAAATATGGAAATAGCAATCCTTCAAAACTTCCATCCCACGGACATTCTAAATACTCAAATTCGACTCTATAATCTGTTCCTAACTCATAAAGATATTTGTTTACCGCCTTTGTGTTAAGATCGTCAAGTGCTATATAAGACGGTAGACATATTGTAATTGCTTTTTCTCTATCATCTACAAAGGCCTCTATTTCCTCGGGTGTCGCTTTAACATAAGTAGTGTCATCTCCACTGTCTTGCACGCCACAAGAAATTAAATTTACAAGTATCACTGCAATCAGTGTTATACATATTATCTTTTTCATAATTCCCTCCACTATAATTAAAACATGGCTTAAGTATATCTATTAAACTTCAAATGGCTTTAATCTAAATAACGAGCCTCTTATAGTATCCTAGAGAAGATATAATATGTGCAGATTCAGCTCCGTAAAAACTTGTGCCCGTCGGCGCAGCTACAGTACGACTTGTACTTAAAGCATATCTAGTTGACCCAGCCGAACTGGATGTAATCGCAAGATTTTCAGGGTTACGTCCTCGACAAATTACGTATACATAAACAGTCCCACCATCATATTGATCTACCCACGTTACACCCCTTGCTGAATTTCCTGTTCGACTTAACCCTGATCCACCATTTGTTCCGTTAAAACTAAAATTATGCGTAGCACCAGATACGGAAACACTAAGAACCGATACTAAAAATAAAAATGCAAATAATAAAATAGTCTTATTCATTTAATTTTATAGTATCTAACTCACTATCTCCGCCTCATAACTTTCTTTATATATGTCTTCTTTATTTACTTTTATTATGAATGGAATGTTTTGTTCGTACTTACCCTCGTCCCCTACTAAACTTGTTGAACCCATGTATATATAGCCGCCGTGTTCATGCCACAGCTTATACCCTCCGCCAATTACCCAGTCGCCACCGTTTGGCTCATAGACTCTTTGCACCTCTTTACTTTGAGGGTTATATAAATACACTTCTTCATAATCCTCAAGGATTGAAAATATTATTTTATCTTCCGCCCAGCCAGAAACCCATGCTTCTTGTTCAAATACCATGCTGTTCTCTTTTTTATTTCCGTCATATGCATATAAAGCCCCTTCAAAATTATGATAAATGGTATCATCGGCTAAAAATTGGCAGTCTGTTATGGCAATATCGACTTCAAGTATATCTTCTATAGTGTCAGCTTTTCTTACATCTAAAGTATCTGTATCTATCGCTACAAATTCATCTATTCTATCTTCCGTTATACTGTCATAATCCTCTAAATTGTTCCAATCTACCGCCTCTTCATAATATGAGCTTACTAAAATCATTTTGTCATTATATATTCCGAATATAGTGTTAACTTCTGCCGAATAACCCTGTGTAATTACAGTTTCACCCAGCACCTTACCCTCTTTTAAATCATAGCCGACCACCGTTACTTCCTTCATATTTTCTATCGCTTGTGGGTCTTCACTTTCAATGTCATTTGTAAAAGTCATGTAAACTGCATTTTTATAATAAAACCTTATTGCGCTATTTATCCCCTCAAACGACGCTACTATCTTTTCGTTTTGCCTATTCAAATCACTTTGATATAAATCGGTTTGATTATAGTTTATAATCGAGCTTTTAAGATAATAAAACTTATCACCGCCTATAAAAAACGCACTCATATCCCCTATCGAACCTTGACATGAAGCGTCGCTGTGTGTGCATGACGGCAGTGCGCAAAATGCCGTAAATTCTCCTGATTCATAATCTAAATAATTTAAATTAGTATTGTCATGTGCGACATATACCGCACCTTCTCCCATGTCAAACGCAACCATGCCAAATTCTTTGCGAGATTTTTCAAATAAATATTCACCCATGTCATTTTGACACGATGTAAGGCTTAAAGCCAAAATTATAATTAATACAAGTGATAATATTTTTTTCATACTGCTACCTCAAAACATTGCTTTCATCAAGAATTTTTTGCATTTCCTCTATTATTTCTTTACCACCTGCTGTGTCAAAACCTTTTCTTATTGCAGCCTCTATTTCTTCAAAACTAAGTATATCTGTTGCATCACCTAATATTCTATCAACAAATCCTGAAATCGTATTTATGTTCATTAAGGCACTTCCATGGTCAAGGCCTCCGACATAAGACTCATACATATCCTCCCACACTTCAGGCGAAAAAGTTTTAATCACTTCTTTTACTGCTTCATAAGTTTGTTCATTCACTTTTTCTAAAAGCTTTTCATCAAGCAAACGGCTAATTGGAATTTCACCATATGGAGTAATAACGGCTTTTGCTTCAAGCTCTTTTAAAATCTCGGTTTTATTTGTAAATTCATCTCTCTGTGGAAGTGCAAGGTAAGTATTTGAATAAAAATAGTTTGGATTTGTTCTTAATAAAATACCATCAATACCTTTTTCTTCATAACTAAAAACCACTCTTCCCTGTTCATCTAAAACATAGTTTGCATTCTCTACCCCATAAATAAACAAATTCACAAGTTTCTCGTCTGACATATATTTTGTTAAAAAATCTAGGCTTTCTTCCATATTCTCTGTGTTTTTGCTCACGCACATCCCATTTGTGATATTTGAATCATAATACACCTTGTCATCAACCGCTATCACAACATAATCTTCATTATTTTTAGCAATTTCACCTTCGTCGTTTAAAAGCAAAGTATTGTGTATTTCTTTTTCGGGTGAATAGCTGGAATTTGCTAGCACAAACCAATTTCTTATAGGTTCAGTCGTAGCACTTAAATCAACTACCATGTCTTCATCTACTAAATTATATATGGTCTTTAAATATGAAACATTTTCTTCTACATCTAAAAAATATTTCACTTTTCCACTTTCTCTGTCCACAAGAAAACTACTATAAATTGTATAGTCGCCTCCATAATTATAGCCTATACCACCATGTACAAGAGGCCTGAAATTTTCTTTTTCATAAACTTTTTTTATCATGTCATAAATATCTTCAAGTGGAGCTTTAAAATCTTCTTCCTTAAAAGAATATTTTTCCATCAAATCCTTACTGACTATGTATGAAGCAGATGTTTCCACATTATACAGTGAGGAGGTGCCATATATATTTCCCTCATATTTTAAGGCTTCCCATACATAATCCGGAACAGAATTTTTAAGCGCTTTTCCATTCTCGCTTTCCAGATAGTCATTGAGAACTAGCGCATGCTCCGGAATTTTTTCCTCATACCCCGGATTTCCCCATGCGTAAAATAAATCTATCTTCTCACCGCTTTCTAATAATTCATACATGGCATCGGTATAGACTTCTACTTCTCCAATTTCTCCCTCGTCTAAATACTGAAATTCAATCTTATAGTCTGCACCCATTTCGTACAAATATTTGTTTATCGCCTTTAAAGAAAGTTCATCAGTTTTCATATATGTAGGAGAAACAATATTCAAAGTTTTTTCTCTGTCGTCGACAAAATTTATAATAGCATCTATTTCGTCCTCACTATTTGTCACATCACCGCCTGTCGGCAAAATTTCACTTTCTTCCTGTGGCGTTTGAGTACATCCGACTAAAAAGAGCAAGGCGATTATAGTTATAAGTAAATTTTTTTTCATTTTAATTTCCCCTTTTCACTACTTATTATAGCATCTAGCTCACAACCTCCGCCTCGTAACTTTCTTTATATATGTCTTCTTTATTTACTTTTATTATGAATGGTGAACCCTTACCGTACTCTCCCTCGTCTTCTGCTATATTTGCAGAGCCCATGTAGATATGCTCGTCATACTCATGCCACAGTAGATATCCACCGCCGAGTAGCCAGTCGCCATCTTTTGGTGCATATATTTTTTCCACCTCTTTGCTTACAGGGTCAAAGAGATAATTTTGCGTATGCTGGGGATAGTCTATAAATATCACTTTATCCCCGGCTTTTCCAAATCCTGTCCCAGGCATTTCAAGTATGACTTCATTTTCATTTTTAGCTATGTCATATGCATTTAGCTTCTCATCTTTATTGTAAAATAAAATTCCGTCTGATATATACTGTGGGTCGGGTGCATCTATGTCGATTTTAAGTAGCTCTGAAACACTGTTACCTTTTTCAACTTCCATGCTATTCATGTCGACCGATGCATACTCATATATTCTCTTTCCACTAATTTCTTCAACTTCCTCCTCTGATAGCTCTCCCCATTCTATCGCTTCTTCAAATCGTGTGGTAATATAAATTATTTTGCCCTCATGTATTCCTAAAACTTTACTTACTTCAGCATCGTATCCACTTACTATCACGCCTTCGCCCAAAACTTTGTTTCCCTTTAGGTCATAGCCCATTATGATGTGTTCTTGTGGAACTGCTAGTGAAGTCAAGTCCTCACTTTCCAGTGTTCTTGCAAAATACATATATACTGCATTTTCATGATAAACTATCTCAGAGCGCAAATCGCCCTCAAAGCTTGCAATAACTTTTTCGTTTTGCCTGTTCATATCACTTTGATATAAATCAAGCTTGGCTGTCGCAGAAGTAGTGGTTAAGGAGTACTGCATATGGTAAAAACTATCTCCGGCAACAAAATAATTTACCATATTATCAAAATTTGCAGGACAACTTGCGTCTGTGTGCGTACACGAGGGAAGCGAACAAAACACAGTCGACTCTCCGGACTCAAAGTCTACATACCCAATATTCGGATTTTCATTTTCTATATAAAGCACACCTTCATCAAATGCAAAGCTTCTCAAAGTAAGCCCTATCGCCGTTTCTTCAAATAAATAACCCGACCCAGCTCCTTGACAGGATACTAAACTAAATGAAATTAGTACTATTAAAATAAATGCAAATAATTTTTTCATAAGCTACCTCCACTATTCACTCAAAATTCGTTCTATCTCCGCTATCACTTCACGTCCGCCTACCGTGTCGAGGCCGTTTCTTATAAGCTCAATTATCTCCTGATATTCTAAGCTCTGGTACTCTTCTACCACTTGCCCGACATAACTTGCTATGAAGTCAGTCCCCTGAAACTCATGGTTTATGCTGTCCATCTGTTCAATTTGCAAATTGTACGCTATCTCCCAGTTTTCCCCATAAAACGCCTTGCTAATTTCACTTAATACTTCTTTACTTTTTTCATTTACATTTTCTGTCACGGTCTTATCAATCAAATTGCTTATATCTAAATCATAAAAACTACCCTTAACCGCCTTTTGTTCAAACTCCATTAAAATCTCCGATTTATTTTCCATCTCGTAAATTGTAGGTGTAGACAAATATCTGTTTGTAATAGTTGCACTTTGTCCCGAAAAATATATACCTTTATATATTGGATCCATTTCTCCGCTAATCGGAAAAATTCTACCGTCGTCTGACATCGTATAATGTGCACCCTCTACTCCATATGAAATTAAATCAATAAGTCCTTTATCCGACATTAGTTTTGTCAAAAAATCCAGACTTTCATCTACGTATTCACCACTTTTACTCACGCTCATTCCATTCCCTATCGGGTAGTCTAAGTATACATGCTCGCTTATTGGAATTATCAAATAATCTTCCTCATTTTTTGCAAACTCACCGTTTTCGTCTAGCAAATGTGGGCGATGCATTTCTAAAGTCGGATCAAAATATTCCAAATATGCAATAAACCAGTGTGTAATATTCGGTTGTTCATATGTACTGCTCACCATCAAACCATCTTGTGCGTAGTTGTAGACTGCCTCAAACAGCTTCATATTTTCTTCTAAATCTAAAAAATATGAAACCTCCTTGCTCTCCCTGTCAATGAAGAAATGATTTCCATATTTAAAAAATTTATTGTTTATTCCATAATAATGTTCCTTGACTATAGGCCTAATTTGCTCTTTTTCATACACTTCATACATTAAATCATGAAGCTCATCAAACGGTACTTTAAAATCTTCCTCTGTGCAGCCGTATTTTTCCATAATGCTAATATTTACCATATATGCAGGAGAGGTTGATACATGATAGTATGATTGTACCCCATAAATATTTTCTTCAAACTTTAACTCTTCCCATACATATTCGGGCAAAGAGCTTTTTAACGCTTCTCCATTGTCACTTTCTAAATATTCATTAAGCACATATGCATGTTCGGCTATCTGTGTTTCATCCCTCTGACTATCCCAATTAAAGTATAAATCAATCTTTTCTCCGCTGTCCAGCTTGCCAAATAATTCCTCATTGTAATTATCATAATTTAAGTCGATAAAATTCAGCTTGTAATCTGTGCCCATGTCATAAAGATATTTATTGACGGCCTTTAAGGTAAGTTCGTCAAGCATCAGTAAATCAGGCACTACTATATCTAGGATTTTCTCCCTGCTATCTGTAAAATTTTCTATCTCTTCAAGCTCATTAAGACTCTCGTTTTCAGGCGCTAGTGACATTTCTTCACTACCACTCGAAATATTTTCCGCATCATTCGCACTGCATGACACCAAGAAAATTATGCTAAGACAAAACATTATAAATACCGCAATTTTTTTCATTTCTCCCACCCTTTCTATTTTCCCTTTAGCTTTGTTTCTTTCCTTATTCACTCAAAATCCGCTCTATCTCAGCCACAAGCTCTCTACCGCCTACATTGTCAAATCCATTTCGTATTTCTGTCATGAGTTCACTTAAATCTCCACTGTACTCACTGTCAAAAATTTTGTTTATAGCGTTTGCATACATATTAAATCCCATGTAATAAATATTGTATTTCTTTACATCTTCTATTAAAACGTCTGCCCACTCTTTTCCGAATTCATTCCACGCTTCTTCCCATTCTTCTGCATACATTTGCTTTATATATGCCTTTTCTCTCTCCTCAACCTCAACTATAGTTTTTTCAAGCAAACTTTTTTTAATACCTTCATTTATTAATTCATTTATATCAAGTTTTGAAAACTCCGACTTTACCGCAGTTTTTTCATAATCAATGATAATCTCTGCCTTATTTTCAAACTCATTGTAAAGTGCTTTTGACAAATATTTATTTCCTATAAGCACGGCACTTGAGTTATAAATATAGTCTTCATAAATGCCTTGTTCCTCAGCATTATACACGGGCAAAATCTTACCCTCCTCATCAAGTGTATAATGCACATTCTCTATTCCGTGCACAATTAAATTCACTAAATTTTTATCGCTCACCATTTTTGTAAGGAAGTCCAAACTTTCCTCTGTATACAGAGAATTTTTACTCACGCTCATTCCATTTAAAATAGGCACATCAACATATGTATTATCATCAATCGCTACAACAATGTAATCCTCACCATTTTTACCAGCTAAAAATTCTCTGTGATTTTCTAAATGTGGCTCATATGTTTCGCTGTAGAAAACAAACCAGTTCTCATCTGTGACAGTATCAATCGGGTCATATAAAACAAGTCCGTCATTTACATAGGCATCGACGCTTTCAATCAGCTTTTTGCTCTCTGGTGTATCAAAAAAATAATCGACTTCTTTTGTCTCTCTGTCTATCGAGAAATACTCAATAGCAGGCGTATATCCATCACTAATCCCTTGTAAATTTTCTAAAAGCAACGGTCGTATGCCTTCTCCATCGGAAACCTCATTTAACATAGGTGAAATAGCGTCTACCGGAACCTTAAAATCATCGTGACTGTATCCGTATTTCTCCATTAAATCTTTGTTAACTATATACGAAGACTTTGCAGTCACGGGATAATGTAAATATATGCCATAGGTATTTTCCTTCTCCACAAATTCCTGCCACAGATATTCGGGCACTGCATTTTGTAAAGCTTTGCCGTTCTCACTTTTTAGATAATCGCCTAGATTTAACGCATAATCCTCAATTTTTTCTTCACCCACAAAATCTTCCCATGAAAAGAACAAGTCTGCACTATTTCCCTGTCCTAAAAATTCTAAGACTTTCATATCGTGTGAATATATAAACTCTATCTTGTAATCTGTTTTGATGTCATAAAGGTATTTATTCATTGCGCTTACGTGCAAGTCGTCAAACTCTTGCATATTAGGCAACAGCACCGTTAAAGTTTTCTCTCTATCATCTACAAAATTTTCGAGATCACTTATACTGTTATTTACTAAAGCTACACTCTCCACACTTTCAGCATTTTGTGAGCTTAAATCTCCACCACTACTGCAAGAAACAAAAATTCCAGTCAACAACAAAACTACCACAAAGATTAATTTTCTTTTCATTTTTACACCCCTCATTTCGCTTATCAATAACTCTCCTATATAGTCAAGTCAAAAGTTGTGCCTTTATTGCCCCCCGTAGTATAACTTTGACCTCTAACTGTAACTCTTACATATACTCTTCCACCGTCAAAATTATCAACCGAAGTTGATCCGAATCCAGAATTACCTGTTCTATACATAAATTATCATTTAGTCTGCACCTTTATGCAATTACAATACTTTTTATTTCAACAAAAATCAATACCTTTTGCACCAAATAGCGACTTTAGCGCATGAACGGGAATTTTTATGTATTTATAATTAAATAGTTCAACATTGTAGTTATTTTTAACAACAAATCATCATATGAAATTTTTACTTAATCACATTTAAATCTTAAGTAAGTCTGTACAACACAATATTTGACCTTGACATAATAAAGCAAAACAGAATATCTTTGACATATTTTAACTTTATTTTAACTTTATTTTAAGTATAACATTAGTACTATTATTTGGCAATATTATAATTCCTTGCATTTTGAGATAAAATATCTAAAAATCTTTCCTTATGCGCGGATGAAGATGTTGAAACCATCGCTTATTTAACTGAATATTTTGTCAATAAATATATGAAGAAAAAAGAAAATAATTATTAATTTGACAATTTTTTTAACTTGTAGTAACATTTATCTACTAAGCAGAGGAGGTAATTTATGAACATTTTCATTTGTGACGATGAAGACATTTATATTGAACAACTAACGGATTTATTAACTAAATATTTTAATGAAAATAAAATAAGCAACGTTAATTTCTATCCATTTTCAAAAGGTGAAGATTTGCTAAAAAGCGAAATTCAACCTGATTTAGCCTTTTTAGACATAGAAATTGGTACAGGGCTTAGTGGCACACATGTCGGGAAAAAGTTGCAAGAAAGATACCCTAATATCAAAATATTTATAGTTACTTCTCATATTGAATATGTAAATGAAGCATTTAGATTTTCTTTTTTTAGATATATTTTAAAGCCCATCGAAAAACATATGCTTTTTAGAAATATTTCAGATGCTTTTTATCAACAAAAAGTTGAGCTTAAAGAAGTACATATTGACATAAAAAGAGATAAAGACGACAGGGATTCCTCAGAAGAAACCATTACCGTCCCTGTACGTGACGTTGTCGCAATTACCGTTGATAACAGAGGTACAAGAATTTTCTTAACAAATAGAACTGTTAATTCTAATCAAACTATCTCACATTTTGACAAACAGCTCTTAGGCTCCAGTTTTTTTAGGACGCATAGAGATTTTTTAGGGGAACGTGAAAAAAACTCTGTAAATAGTGAAAATCTAGGCTTTCTATGATAAAA
>CAYJJU010000008.1:0-105686 GCA_964370635.1 uncultured Eubacteriales bacterium
CTCCCAAAACTTATCATAGAAAATCTGAATTTACAGACTTTTATTCACAGACCCTCAAACACCATTTCTTCATCAATCAATGCTGCACTTAGTTCGGTGAAATAATCATTTGCCCAAACACTTCTTCTATCAAGCCAATTTGTTGCAAAACATTCAGTTTCATAGATAACCGCCAAGTAATATTGACACGGTATTTTATCTTCTTTGATATAGGATTTCATTTTAGCAATGTCGCTCTTTATCCACCTTTGAGTGGCTAAAGTATTTCCTCCATCGTATTTTAGTTCTATTATAGCTAAAATATCATCTACTCTATGCTTAAGGTGATGATCATCACTATAAAAGTCAACGTGAACAATGGCTATATCGGCACGTTTATTAGTGTTTGGGACATGATATTCCGTAAATATACGAATATCGTTTTGCGTTAATAGTTTTGAAAGTTTACGGCGCAAATGATAATAAAACGAGCATTTTAAGCAATCTTCTAATAAAAGAAAATCTTCATTGTAATCCGTTGCAATGTTTTTCTTCCAAATATTTTTGATTTCATAATCAATTTGCGTAATAAGAGTTTCTTTATTATGTAGCATAAAAATGCCTCCAATTCTAATTATTAATATCATTATACTACTAAAATAATTCTACTTCAACTGAAAGCGAAAGGAAAACAACATGCCAAAACAAAAAATAAAACTACAAGAAAACAAACCAAAGGACTTCATAGATATGATAAGTCCTACAGCTATAAAATTTAATATCGACCACTATATTTGTGGTAACACTTTTCGCTGTGTATATGCTATTCGTGAATATCCCACCTCTACAACAGAACAAGCGATACTTCGTCATTTAGGAGAAAAAGACGGAATCACGCTTCACATCTACACAAGAGAAGTCACCCCTAATGAAGAAAAAAGAATAATCCAAGGCGCTACAAATAAAAACAGATTAAACACTGCAAACAACGATTTAAAAGAGAACATTAAGGCGCAAAATAATCTGAATGATGTGGCGAATATAATCTCGACCATGCACAGGAATAAAGAACCACTTATTCACTGTGCTGTTTTTATTGAGCTAATCGCAGACAGCTTAGAGCATTTAAAACTACTGCAAACAGATGTTCTCACGGAACTTGTGAGAAGTAAATTAAATGTAGATAGACTAAATCTCAAACAGCAAGAAGGCTTTTTATCTGTTATGCCAAGCGGAAAAAATATGTTTTCAACCCAGTTTGAAAGAGTGCTCCCGGCATCATCTGTGGCAAATCTATTCCCCTATAATTACAGCGGAAAGACCGACTCAAACGGCTTTTATTTAGGCAGAGATAAGTTTGGAAGTAACATTATTGTAGACTTTGAAAAGAGAGAAAATGACAAAACTAACGCAAATATTCTGATTTTAGGAAACAGCGGACAAGGCAAAAGTTATCTGTTAAAGCTCATAGTATGCAATGTTTTAGAGAGTGGAAAGTCTGTAATTAGCCTTGACCCAGAGGGAGAAATGTCGGAGATTTGCGAAAATTTAGGTGGAACATATATTGACCTAATGACAGGTAAATATATCATAAATCCACTTGAAGTGAAAGTCTTTAAAGACGATGAAAACAACGCTAAACTTAGCCAACACATCTCATTTTTAAAAGACTTTTTTAGAAGCTACAAAGATTTTGACGATAAGCATATTGATGTAATAGAGATGTTATTATCTAAGTTATATCAAAATTTTGAGATTTCGGATAGCACAAATTTTAAAAGGCTTAATGAATCTGACTACCCCATTCTATCCGATTTATATGAACTCATAGAAAAAGAACATTCTGACTATGATGAGCGAAATTTATACAGCAAAGAAACTTTAGCGGAAATACTGCTCGGTTTAAATTCAATATGTAAAGGTGCAGAGAGCCAGTTTTTTAATGGGCATACGAATATAAAGTCTGACAGATTTATAGTTTTTGGAGTTAAAGGACTGTTGTCTGCAAGCAAAAACATTAAAAACGCTATGCTTTTTAACGTACTTTCATATATGAGCAACAAGCTTTTAACCGAGGGAAATACTGTAATGACGGTAGACGAATTATATTTATTTCTAACAAACATGGTAGCGATTGAATATATCAGAGGTTTTATGAAAAGGGTTAGAAAAAAAGATTCGGCAGTTGTGCTTTCAAGCCAAAACCTCGAAGACTTCGCCATAAAAGAAATTGCAGAGTTTACAAAACCACTTTTCTCAATCCCGACACATCAGTTTTTATTCCATGCAGGAACAATAGATAAGCAGTTTTATCTAGACACATTGCAACTTGAAGAGAGTGAATATAACTTAATTAAGTTTCCTGAAAGAGGTGTTTGCCTATTTAAATGTGGAAGTGAGAGGTACAATTTATCTGTTCATGCGCCGAAATATAAAGAGAAATTGTTTGGAAGTGGCGGTGGTCGTTAATGGCTGGGGGAACAGTAATACTTGTAAAAGCAGCAATTGCTTTAGCCACAGATAAAAAGGTGAGAAAGGTCGTTGCTTGGATATTTCTAGCTATTTTTGCACCGCTGCTATTAATCATCATAACTATATTTGCTATGGTATCGGGAGCATCACAACAAGTAAGTACTGTGATAGATTTAAGTTTTAATAGCAAATTAATCATACCAGAGAGCATGGAAAGTTCGGTGGAATTATCTGTAATAACAATGCGTGAATATTTTGAAATAATAGACAATAAAGAAACAGGCTTTGATAAAACAAAAATGAAGTCTGTATTTTTTGTGCTTTATTTTGATGAAAACGAAACAGCAAAGGAAGAAACTGAGCAGTTCACAGATAGCTTTATTGGGAGTGATATGGAGGTGATTTATCAAAATTTAGAAGATAGTTTGCAAAGAAAAATTACAGACGAAGACAAGACTAACATTCAAACTATATACGACTATATAGCAAACGGAGTGCCTATTGCCGTTCCAATAGTAGGTTTAACAGGTTTTGTAGAGCCGGTAGCCGACTGGAGAAGCAGCGTGACAAGTGAGTTTGGCGGAAGAATTCACCCAATAACAAAGGTGTGGGGCGGTCATGGTGGCATAGACATTGGAAAGCCTTTAGGCACACCCATTTATGCAAGTTTGAGCGGCACGGTAATTGTTTCAAAATATCAGTCTGATTACGGAAATTTTGTAATGATAGACCACGGAAATGGTTTTGAAACACTCTATGCCCACAACTCTAAGAACCTTGTAACGGCTGGGCAGACAGTAACAGCAGGAGAGAAAATAGCAGAAGTTGGCTCGACAGGAATGAGCACAGGCAATCATTTGCACTTTGAAGTGAGAGTAAATGGCGAACGAGTAGAGCCGAGAAATTATTTACCATAAGGAGAGATGAAATGAATTTAGAAACAACAATCATCAATAAAAACAAAGGAATTCAAACGAAATTAAAGCTACCAAACAACTTAAATATCATAGAAGATGCGCTTTTAAAGATAAGTTGTGAGGAAGAAGTAAATGCAACTATATTTTTAAGTGACGAGTATGGAAGAAGAGTTTTAAAGCAAGAATTTAATAACTGTAATGTGTTTGAGCTAAATTATTACGCTGTATTAGTTAGCAATTTAGATTATGAAGGACAAAGCAAGCTGATTGGCATTACTAACATTGACAGTGATTTAAGGAGAAACTTAGAAAAATCAATCAATGCTATTATGAATATTAATCAAAACAATAGCATTTTTTATCAACCGGCACAAGACGAGCACGACTTAGCGATATTCTATCTTGAAAATGATTTAATCCCAGAAATAGCAGACTTAAAAGATGAGCAACACGAATGGGTGTTAGAGCATACAGACTACCAAAGCTTGGGTGAGGAAATCGTTCAAAGAGAAAGAGGTGAGTTTGTAAATGGTGGTTATGTGACAAAATCAGAAGAACTCCAAAACTTGTATGACGGCAGTTTGCGAATGCCAAGCAAGGTAGAATATGTGTTTAAGATAGAAATATCGGAAGCATTTATAGAAGAACCTGAAACCATAGTTTTAGAACTGCCGACCACAAATGAAATTCTATATGAGAAATTATTGGGGAGAAATATAACTAACCTTGATAGTTTACAAGTGAGAAAATATGAAACATCTATTCCGATATTAGAAGATTTAAACGTAAGCATGTGTGAATTTGAAAAGTTGAACAAGCTCGCATACAATATTAAATATTTTGAAGAATCTGGAGAGCTGACAACATTTAAAGCTTTAGTCAGTATAAGTGGTAGGCTAACATTAGAAAAACTTGAAGATATTGCTTTTTATGTTGATGAGTTTAAGTTAGACCAAAATATCAGAAGTACAGCCGATTATGGCAGAGAAAAGTTCAAGAATGTCATACCAATAGAGTTGTTAGAATGTTTAGATACAGGAAATTATGGCGAGAAATTAGCTAATAAAAATGGTGTGGAATTTTCTGAATATGGCGCATTAATACCGTATGATAAAGTGACATTAGAACAAAAGTTAAACCAAAATAGAGAAGAAAAACAAAGTTTTGATATGAGTTATTGAGGTGCATATGAAAGAAAAAACAATAAAAATTCTAAAAATAGAGGAAAATAAACTTCCCTATGAAAAGGAAATTCTAAATGAATTAAGGGCGTTACAAAAGGAAATAGAGGGGTTAATTCAAGTTTATCCACTTGAAAATGGAACGCTTGCAATAATTAATGAAGAGGGAAAAATTAATGGAATGAAGCCAAATAGATGGATCGACAGAGACATTATCTGCGGTCCATTTTTTATTTGTGGAGATGACGAGGAAGATTTTAAATCGTTAACTGAGGAAGAAATCGCAAGCTTAAAAGAAGAATTTAATGAAATTCCAAAGTTTACAGGACAAGAAAAACAGTTAGAGCCACGAATAGAAGTGTATGGATTTGACTGGTGAAAGGAATTTGTTTATGAAAAAGATTAATATTACAGTAAGCTTTGATAGTGAAAAAATTGAGGTGCTAAACTTCCATTTAGATAAGAAAAAGCTGAAACTTCAAGAGGAAATTGAGAAGTATATTGCAGTGTTATACAGCAAAAATGTCCCTAAAAATATACAGGAATATATTGAGAGTAAAACAAAAGAATTTAAAAGAATATAAACAACACCCACCAAACACTGCATATTAAAACGACTTATGAGTACCGGTTTTAGAGGGGATTACATGAGTTTAAGGGCACGAATATTTTTTGCAGGATAAAGAGCTGATATCCGCTCATGCACAAAGGACGGCAGTGCCGACCTTTTTAAGGGGTTCACGATATATCCATAAAGTGAAGTGTATATCCATTTAGGTATCAAAGCTCAAAAATATGCAGTGTTTGTGGGAATTATAGACATTTCAAATATGATATATGGAGGAATAATGGCAAAAGACAGAAACATTTTTCCGCTAAGATTAGAAACAGAAACCACGACAATGATTAAGGCATTATACGAAAGCGACAACTGTTCAAGCCAAACTGAATTTATAGAGAAATCCATAAAATTCTATATTAGCTACCTCACAACAAACAAAGAAACAAATTTTTTGAACCCTATGATTTTAAATGCGATAAAGTCTGCAATTATAGAATCGGAAAATAAGAACTCATTTAATTTGTTTAGGCTCGCAGTGGAAACAGGAATAATGATGAATATTATGGCTTATGGTTTAGAAATAACCGACGAGCAGTTGAAACAGACTAGAGCAAGAGTTATTAAAGAAGTTAAAGCGAGCAGAGGTCAAGTGTCATTTGAAAAAGCAGTGTCACATCAAAGGGGTGATGATTAATTCCAAAATTAATATTAAAGTGTCCGTATATTAAGGCTAAGGCGAAAGCTTCTCACAAAGCAAATTTAGTGAAATATATAGGCACAAGAGATGGAGTTCAAAAAGTGAGCTTTGATAAAAAGGAAAACTATGTCGGATATATTGCAAATCGTCCAAGGGTAGAGAAACTTTCTACTCATGGGCTTTTTACTTGTGGCGATGACAAGGTAAATCTTTCAGAGGTAACAGCAGAAATCAAAAACCACAAGGGAAATATTTGGACTCCGATAATTTCTCTAATGAGAGAAGATGCCGAAAAAACAGAATTCAATAACGCAAAGTCGTGGAAATTACTACTTGAACAACAGGCGATAAACATTGCAGACAGCCTTAAAATTTCACATCAGAACTTCAAATGGTATGCTGCATATCACGATGACGAGGAACACCCTCATATCCACATGATATGTTATTCCGTCGACCCCAAAGAGGGCTACCTAACTAAAAGAGGCATAGAAAAAATTAAGTCTAATCTGACAAATGAGATTTTTAGACAAGAATTAACTTCACTTTATAGAGAAAAAACTATGCGTAGAAATGAATTAAAAGAGCAATCAAAAATAGCATTAGAAAAGCTTAAGAATGCAAAGTCAAATCCTAAGATAAATAATTTATTAAATGAGCTTAAAGTTAAATTATCAGAAGCAAATGGTAAGAAAGTATATGGTTATTTAAAACCGAGCCTCAAAGAGTTAGTCAATAAGATAGTTGACGAACTTGAAAATATTGATGAAGTGAAAGCTTGTTATGACTTATGGCATGAAACACAGGAAGAGATAGTACAGAGCTATTCAGACAAAGAACTAGAAAAGCTTCCGCTATCACAGCAAAAGGAATTTAACTCAATTAAAAATATGATTATTAGAGAGGTCTTAAATAGTAATGTAATAGAAGAAAATAATATGGCTGAAACCTTTGCTCCTTCGGCTTTAGGGATATTCAAAAATATATTCAAATTATTTGAAAACAAGTTACCTTGTGAGCAAAGCCAAGACAATAAAATTGACAGTAAGTTAATTCAAAAGATGAGGGAGAAAAAATTAGCCATGGGGCAAAAATTAGATGTGAAAGGACTGAAACTTTGAAGTATATTCATTTTACAGATGAACAAAAACGACAAGCAAATAGCGCGAATTTGGAAGATTTTTTAAAGCTCAAAGGCGAAAAGTTAATAAAATCAGGTAGAGAATTTAGACTCGAAAGTGATAAAAGCATAACTGTCCGTGGGAATACTTGGTATGACCACAGCAGTGAAAAAGGTGGGTATCCAATGGATTTTATGAAATATTTCTATAACTTGAATTTCGCAAAGGCGATGGAAGAACTACTGGGGAACTGTCACCTTAGTTACGAAGTTAAGGAAGAACCGAAAAAGGAATTTGTAGTGCCAGAAAAGAATATTAATAACAATAGAGTATTTGCATACCTAACAAAGCACCGAGGAATAGACCCCTCGGTGCTAAATTTTTTCATAGAAAAGAATCTAATTTATGAAAGCAAAAAATATGGCAACGCAGTTTTTGTTGGCATGGATAATGAGGGCAACGTTTCTCACATCCACAAAAGGAGTGTGAGTTCGTATATGAAAAGATTTGTTCAGAACATCGAAGGGAGTAACCCAAAACACAGTTTTAGTTATCTTGGTGGCTCGGATAGACTGTATGTTTTTGAAAGTCCAATAGATTTACTGTCGTTTATCAGTATGAATGCTGATACAAATTGGCAAAGCCATAATTATGTGGCATTATGTGGAGTGTCTTCAAAGTCGATGTTATACCAAATTAACAACAATATAAATCATGTTGTTTTTTGTTTGGATAATGATAAGGCAGGGCAAAAGGCAACGGAAAGGCTTTCTAAGTTAATTAAAGAAAGAGAACTAACATATAGCGTGATAGTTCCAAACTACAAAGACTTTAACGAAGATTTAGTTGAAAGTTTAAAACCGACAGAAAGAAAAATTGAAATGGTGATGTAATGGAAAATGTAACAACCTTAATAATCGTAATGACAATGATGTTATTAATAATCGGCGGAATTACGATAATATCTCACCATTACAATTTAAACAATATCAAGTCAAAAACTGTGGGTGACGGTCAGCACGGAACAGCAAGGTTTGCGACAAAAAGCGAAGTCAAGAAAACGTATAAACATATTAAATTTGATGTCAAAAGTTGGAGAAAGGCACCTCCGACAGACTTACCCCAAGGAATAATAATCGGCAGTAAAAGCAAAGGTAAAGATACGGTAGCCTTGCTAGATACAGACGATGTTCACTGCCTTATGATTGGTGCATCAGGTGTAGGAAAAACCGCCTACTTCCTATATCCGAACCTCGAATTTTCGTGTGCAAGTGGTGCTTCGTTCATATGTACAGACACCAAGGGAGACCTATTAAAAAATTACGGAGCAATCGCTAAAGACTATTATGGCTACAACATTTCAGCGATAGATTTAAGAAATCCATTGAAGAGCGATGGGAACAATCTCTTGCACCTTGTCAACAAATACCACGACATTTATTTAAAGGACAAAAAGAATATATCGGCAAAGGCGAAAGCCGAAAAGTACGCAAAAATAATTGCGAAGACGATAATAAACTCTAAGGGTGAAAGCTTCGGTCAAAATTCATATTTTTACGATAGCGCAGAGGGATTGCTCGCAGCCGTTATATTGTTAGTTTCAGAATATTTACCGCCAAAAGATAACGAGCCTGACTGTCGGCATATTGTTTCAGTTTTCAAACTTGTAAATGATTTATTGGAGTTAGAGCCGCCGGTAAAAGGCAGACCTGATAAAATAAGGTTTCAAACGCTTATGGAAAAATTACCCGATACGCACAAAGCAAAGTGGCTAAGTGGTGCGACACTCAATTCATCAGAGCAAGGAATGATGTCGGTTTTTTCAACAGTACTATCAAAACTAAATGCATTTATAGATTCGGAGCTTGAAGAAATTCTTTGTTACAATAGTGATATAGATAGTGAGAAATTCTGCAAAGAAAAATCAGCTATCTTTTTAATACTCCCAGAAGAGGACCCCGTTAAATATTTTATGATAAGTCTATTTTTACAACAATTTTATAGAGAATTACTCACTGTAGCAGATGAAAAAGGTGGAAAGTTGCCACGAAAAGTAATAATCTATGGGGATGAAATCGGCACAATTCCTCCTATAGAAAGTTTTGAAATGATGCTTTCTGCAGGGCGCTCGAGGGGAATAAGTGTAGTTCCAATTATACAATCGTTTGCACAGCTTGAGAAAAATTACGGCAAAGAGGGAGCTGAAATAATAACCGATAACACGCAAGTCAGCGTATTTGGTGGATTTGCTCCGAACTCTAAAACGGCAGAAACATTGTCAAATGCAATGGGCTCAAAAACTGTGATGAGTGGCTCGGTTACACGTGGAAAGAACGACCCGTCAAAATCACTGCAAATGATGGAACGACCACTGATGACAGCAGATGAATTGAAGTCTATTCCCAAGGGAAACTTTGTTGTAATGAAGACAGGCAGTCATCCAATGAAAACAAAACTTAAATTATTTTTAGACTGGTGTATAACTTTTGATAGGAGCTATGAAAAAGAGGCGAGAAAGGATAGAAAAATAGCATATGCAGACAGGAAAATTCTTGAGGCAAATATCATAAAGGAGTTTGGTTTATTTATTAAAGACACAGCAGTCGGAAACAGCAAAACCGCTAAAACTAAAACCATGGAAAGCCAACAAAATAATCAGGGGTATAACCCATAAAGGAGATGATAAAAACTTGAGCATATTCGGAGACTTATATTCCAACGAGGAATTACCCTCAAGAGCCAAGACTGTGTATATGTATCTAAAAGATAGGGCAAACAAAGATAAAAATTGCTGGCCAGCGATTAAAACCATTTCAAAAGATACTTCCCTATCTGTCAGCACAACAAAAAGAGCCATAGCAGATTTAGTCCGCTATGGCTATGTAGAAAAGAAAATGAGATACAGAGAAAATGGCTCAAAATCCTCTAACAATTATTTTTTGAAAAGATAATTGTTTATGAAAAAACCACGGCTCGGCTACCAAGGGGTAATTGCGCCCTTTAGAGAACCGAGCCACTGGTCATAGAGGACTGACAAGAAGGGAACAGTTTAATTTTATTTATTACAGAGAGAAAAAATAATAGTTCAATAACTCCTTGAAGTTTACACTTTATTGTGATAAAATCAAATTCATTCGCATTTTAGATGCTAAAGTGCACGAGGAGGGGAATATTATAGAAAAGAGTGTTGAACTGTTTGACATCAGGTTATGTGAAACGCTAAAAAGACTAAGGGAGAGGAAGGGATATACTCAGAAATTTATTGCTGATAAACTCGGCATATGTCGCTCTGCATACGCATATTACGAGGCAGGCAAAGCTCAGCCAAGTCTAGAGAGAGCACTTATTATATCGAAGATTTATGGAATAACAATGGAACAGCTTTTAGAGCCGAGGTGAAAAATCCAGATTAGCCTCAATCAAATTAATGAAATGCCATATTTTGGGTTCAGGAAACTCTTTTTTGGCTCTAAATTTCTCGAATTTTTTACTCCCCGCCCGATAAAATCTCTCTTGGTTTATACATTACTATCCTGTAAACGGCTATGAGTGACACCGCAAGTGCTATGCCTATTCCGCATGCATATAGTAGCGACACCACAACTTCGTTTACCACAATATCAAGCTCATGCGAGCTTATTACATTTGATACATTTTCGGTAATCATTCCCCCAAAGGCGAGGGATAGGGTAATTGCGCCTATTATGATAACCACATTTTCCACTATCATTTGCATGGCTATTTTAAATCTATTTTCGCCCAAAGACATGAGTATTCCTATTTCAAAGCCTCTGTCGTTTAAATTACTTATTACAAGCAAGGAGAGTATCGTGGTCGCCATTACTACCGACATCACGACCAAGGCTTCGGAAATGCTAACCGCCGTGCCTGTCGATAAACTTACCCTTAAATAATCTGTGTTGTCGACCAAAAATTCATAGTCGCCCTCAAGGCCTAAGTCATTTATGGTGACAAGCGCCTGTTTTTCAAATTCTTCACCGGAAGTCGGGTCTGTAAGCACATAATTTGCCCTATGTATTTTGTCGTTATTGTCAATCAGCATTGCCGTGTCCACCGAGGTATAAATTTGATTTTCAAAATTAAAATCCGGTGAGTCGCTTTGCTGGCTTGCCTGACTTGAAGTGTAAGAACCAACAATTTCAAGGCTTATAGGGTCTGTATAGCTAATCCCGTCGTTTGACGCTAAAAAACCTATTATTTCTATGGTATCGCCCAAAACAAAGCCGTTTGCCTGCATGGTGTTAAGGCTTACTATGCACTGGTTGGTGTCACCTTTTTCCAGATGTCGTCCAAACATCAAAACCTGAGTTTCCTCCAAAAAATCCTCATGTTTTGTCGTGTCTTCTATTCCTGAAACGGTGATGTTCGCCCAGTCTTTATAATCTGTTTTTTGAATATCCGACATATAAACATCAAAACCGTTTGGTATTGCTAGCGTCTTTAAGTTAACATCAAACTGCCCATTATGCACAAGCTCTGAGTTTGCAAGCTCCTTTGCAAGCGATATGGGCACAGTGTTGTCGCCCCTTACAGTGCTTTGTATTCTGTGAGAGTTTGTCACCTGTACGCTCGCCCGTATCTCGGATTTTGCCTCTTCGGCGTACTGATTTGCCCCAAAATATGTGGTAATTCCGGACAAAACAAGCACCGACATCACCGCATAAATCAGCAACATCAAAATAGCATTTGTCTTTCTGTAAACTATACTTTTAACTGCTCTTTTAATAAAATTCATATTCTACCTCCTGCTTGTAAGTAACACCGTTTGAATAAGTGCGGAGATTATTGTTAAAACTCCTGCAAAACCTATGAAAGTCAGTAGCACTTGTAAATTATAAGTAGGTATGATATTCGGCGCTACGCTTAGGTCTGTTGGTTCTTTTAATACCATTACCGTAGATATAGTGTGGTAAGACCTATCTCGATAGCCCGCTTCCTGTGCGTACTCAGTATTTGCAATTTCACTAATTTGACTATTTAGTATAGATTGTCCCTCATATGCACTGTTTGTATAATCGCTTACTATGGGAACGCCCGCCACTATTCCTATGACAATTCCTATCAGCGACGAAATAACTACTATCGCCAGTGTTTCCACACATACCTGCATGGCGACTTTTACTTTGCTTTCACCCATAGAGAGTAAAACTCCAAACTCCCTGTATCTTTTCTTAATAGAGTTTGCGGATATTAAAATTAATATGAGCACTGCTCCGCCTACAAAGCCTATCAGCGCAAAGGCAGATAAGTCACGCACCCTTTCTATAGGTTCTGCCACCATTTCATACCATTCGTTGTCACGGTGCACATCGACAAATTTATTATCCATGAAATATTCAACTGTTTCTTCAAGCTCTAAACCCTGTGCTTCTTCGGGGACAGGCGGTGGACTTAGGTCGTACCTTGTTTCATACACTTTTCGCACATTAAAAGTTTTTTCTACATATTCAATGTAGTCCCTAACTTCTTGTTCGTCTTCAAAATACACACTAAGCGAATACGAAGGGGCGGAGGGGTTTTTGTTGTCTTCTCGACTGTGAATGACACCGTAAGTATCTATTGGCATCATAATAATTTCGTCGGGTGAAGAGCCGTAACCCAGCAAAAATTCCTCTTTTTCTCTATCAAATATGCCTATAATTTCAAGCACATATTCTACATCAAGGTCACGCACCTTTTTTGCTATTAGGTCATGCCCCGAAAGCGTATCGCCTATTTTTAGCCCATTCATCTCGGCAAATTCTCTTGAGATTAAACAAAGTTTTTCCCCTGCGTCGTCCCTTGTAATATGTCGCCCCTCTACTAGCATGAAGCCAAAAGCTGTAAAAGCTATGTCGGTCTTAGAGTCGACTAACATATAGGCTTCCGCATCGTATTCGTATTCTTCTGTATAGAAATTTGTTTCTATAGTGTTTTCAAATAATTTATATTTTCCTCTATACTCTAAGGGTATTGTAGTTGAATAATTGTAGCCGTCAATATATGAAGGCACCAATAATTTTTCAATATCTTCTCTTTCAAAAGCATATCCACCACCAATAGATCCTCCCGGAACATTCACGGAGTAAAGAGCTGTATTAATTGTCACAGCATTTTTAACCGACACTTCCAAGGTTTTTACATAGTCATCAGCCGTTTGATAAATAATTAGGCATGCGACAATAAAAGCGAATACTACCGAAAAAATTACTATTTGCAAAATTGTCTTACTCATATTTGATTTTAGATTAAAATATGCTCGCTTTATGCTGTTCATATTTTTACCTCCTGCTAGTAAGTAACACCGTCGGTTTAATTCTTGTTATATAAATCGTTTGAATAAGTGCCGAGATTACCGTTAAAACTCCCGAAAAAGCTATGAAAGTCAGTAGCACTTGTAAATTATAAGTAGGCATGATATTTGGTGCTACGCTTAAGTCTGTGGGTAGCTTGTATAAAAGATATACTGCAATTTCGTGATAATCTCTGCCGCTAATATTCACGTTATCCTCATAGCCTTTATTTAAGTTCTGTGTTATTTGTTGGTTTAAGACCGCTTGCCCATCGTAAGCCTCGTTTGTGTAGTGACTTACCGTCGGCACACCAATTAAAACTCCAAGTATAATTCCTATAAATGACGCAATAACTATTATACTCAGCGTTTCAGCGCATACTTGCATGGCTATTTTTATTTTACTTTCACCCATTGAAAGTAAAACTCCAAACTCCCTATATCTTTTCTTAATAGAGTTTGCAGATGTAAGCACCAATATCAAAACTGCACCGCCTATAAAGCCTATCAGTGCAAAGCCGGATAAATCACGTACCCTTTCTATAGGTTCTGCCACCATTTCATACCATTCGTTGTCGATATACACATCTACAAACTGGTTTTCAAACAGGTAATCTACTAATTCTTCAAATTCTAAGTCTACCGCCTCTTCGGGTATAACGGGCGGAGAAACGTCATATCTTGACTCAAATACTTTGCGTACATTAAAAGTTTCTTTTACATACTCTAAATACTTATCTATTTCCGCTTCGTCTTCAAAATATATGCTCCTTGTATGGCTTGCAGGTATGCGGGGCGTGCCGTCGTCCTTAACTGCGTAGACCCCATATGTATCAATCGGCATCATCACCAATTCATTTGGCGATACACCATAACCCTCTAAAAACTCGCCCTGCGGGCCTTCAAATAAGCCTATTATTTCAAATTCATAGGTAATATCACTGTCAAAAAACTCCTTTTCAAATTGGTCGTGTGCGGTAAATGTATCGCCTATCTTTAAGTTATTCATATCTGCAAGCTCTTTTGATATTAATCCGACTTTTTTCCCAGCATCGTCTATGGTAATATGTCTGCCATCTACTAAGGTAAATCCGAAAGCGGTAAAGGCTATGTCGGTTTTTGAATCTACCATCATATATAAATAGCCATCATATTCCTTATAATAAGGTGTTTCTATAGAGTTTTCTATAATTTTATATTTATCACTATAACCTAAATAGGTAAAGCCGGAGTAATTATATCCGTCTATATAATCAGGCACAAGTAACTCGTCAAATTTTTCCTTATCAATGCCATATGCACTCGAAGTTATAGCTCCGTTATCATTTATAGAAACACGAGATGGAGTGACCGTTACCGCATTCTTAACAGACAGCTCCAAGGTTTTTACGTAATCATCGGCAGTTTGATAAATAATTAAGCATGCGACAATAAACGCAAATACAACTGAAAATATTATTATTTGCAAGACTGTCCTTCCCATATTTGCTTTTAGGCTAAAATACGCTCGTTTTATGCTGTTCATATTTTTACCTCCTGCTTGTAAGTAACACCGTCGGTTTAATCCTTGTAATATAAATGGTTTGTATAAGTGCTGAGATTATTGTTAAAACTCCTGCAAAACTTATGAAAGTCAGTAGCACTTGTAAATTATAGGTCGGTAATATATTCGGCGCTACGCTTAGGTCGGTAGGCTCTCTAAAAAGTAAGGCGCTGGTTATGGTATAGGTATCTCTATTTATAAGGCCTGTTCCTTGTGAATAGTCTGAATTTGCAATTTCGGATATTTGGTTATTTAATACAGATTGCGATTCATATGCACTGTTTGTATAGTGGCTTACGGTCGGGACACCCACTAAAATCCCCAGTATAATTCCTATAAATGATGCAATAATTATAACTGTCAGCGTTTCCACACATACTTGCATGGCTATTTTCACTTTGTTTTCACCCATTGATAGCAAAACGCCAAATTCTCTATATCTTTTCTTAATAGAATTTGCAGATATGAGTATGAGTATGAGTACCGCTCCGCCTACAAAGCCTATCAGTGCAAAGCCCGATAAATCCCGTACCCTTTCTATCGGCTCTGCTACCATTTCATACCATTCGGTGTCAAGATACACGTCAATAAATCTATTATCAGTAAAATACTCAAGTGTTTCCTCAAGTCCTAATCCTTGCGCTTCTTCGGGGAGAGGCGGTGGACTTAAGTCATACCTTGTTTCAAACACTTTTCGCACATTAAAGATGTTTTCCACATGCTTTATATACTGCGCAATATCTTCTTCGTTTTCAAAATATACAGATAATGAATATGTACCGATAAAAGAAGGTTCTTCCTCATCATCTCCTTGAATAATAGTGGCAAAAGTATCTATTGGCATCATAAAAATTTCGTCGGGTGAGCCTCCGTAACCTATCAAAAATTCGCCACCTTTGCTATCAAATATACCTATAATTTCAAGTTCATATTTTACATCTTCATCATGTGCTAGCTTTAGTAATCTGTCATACCCTACAAGAGTGTCGCCAATTTTTAGCCCATTCATTTCGGAAAATTCTTTTGATATTAAACAAACTCTTTCCCCTGCATCAGCTTCTGTGATATGTCTGCCGTCTATTAGTGTAAAACCAAAGGCTGTAAAAGCTATATCGGTCTTAGAGTCGACTAACATATACGCTTCTGCATCGCCTTCATAGGTTACCATATAGGGATTAGTTTCTATTGTGTTTTCAAATATATTATACTTATCTCTATAGTCTATATGTCGACTGTTTGAATAATTGTAGCCATAGACATATTCCGGCTCGATTAATTTTTCTATATCCTCTCTTTCAAAAGGATACATGCCACCGGTTATTGCTCCTGAGTCGCCCACCCAGTGTTCAGCCGGTCTAATCGTTACCGAATTCTTAACCGACAGTTCTAAAGTTTTCACGTAATCATCGGCAGTTTGATAAATAATTAAGCATGCGACAATAAACGCAAATACAACTGAAAATATTATTATTTGCAAGACTGTCCTTCCCATATTTGCTTTTAGGCTAAAATACGCTCGTTTTATGCTGTTCATGTGGTCACCTTCTGTAAAATTAGATTAAATAACGCAAAATACCTTGCGCTATTTTGGTGTTATTAGCTATATATCATACTAGAGACATTACTTAATGCTCGAAATTCTGGACTCGTTGAAAGCTCTAATGGTCTTCCCATTCCTGGTGAATAACATACACATGTGCATGGAAGGCAGTTACAAGCGTACAAGTATATCGATTTTTTTACATTTTCTTTTCTTTTTAAACTCTTTTTCATATTGATTCCTCCTTAAAATTTTATCGTAAATATTCTGGGTATTCAAAATATTTAACTTCAATTATTCAATCTCATTAAAACTTCACCCACTACTATATCAATATCTTTTTCATTTGTCGTGAGCATCTTGTTAATTTTAGCCATGTTATTTACATAATCTTGATTAACTGGGAATAATGCCGCTTCACCTTTACTAAAAGTTAAAGTGTCGTTCACGCATACCCTTCCTAATGTATTAACTATATTTTCACATTCAGTCGATTTGACGATACTATTCATAAGCATTTCAAGATATGTGTCGGAGTATTCTATCGGAAACAACGATGTAACCACAGCATCAACTCCTATTGCTGTAATAATTGTATTTGTCACTAAACCTAATTCCGGAAAATAGTCTTTATCATATGCAA
The DNA here is from genome assembly GCA_964370635.1 of uncultured Eubacteriales bacterium. Taxonomy (GTDB): domain Bacteria; phylum Bacillota; class Clostridia; order Oscillospirales; family Acutalibacteraceae; genus SIG603. The sequence continues at coordinate 16,948 of CAYJJU010000008.1, forward strand.
TTAAAGAATCCGGTAAATCTACAATAAATACATCAGGGTTATATTTTTGTTCTAATTTATTAAAAAAATTATTAATACATTTTGCCTTTTCGTTCTCTGAAATTCTTCCAACAATCATCTCCCACGGCAAGATTATATCTCCAAAAATTTTTGCTTCCTTTTTGCAGGATACAAGTATGGGATTATATCCTCTTCCAATTAAATTAACTTTAATTTTCTGACTGATTTCAAAAGTATTGGATAACGAGGTTACTCCACCACATACAATCACGGGGACCTCTAAATCTCGCCAACTGGATTCGTAAAACTTAGTTTCATTTTCGATAAATTCTATATTGGGGTGATTAATTATATCATCTTCATCTATATATAAAAAAACTTTAACCTTTACACCATTTTCAGCAATTCTCTGGCAAATTTCTTTATAATCTGAAATAGTCTTTTTCTTAATATAAGAAGACACAACCCAACACTCATCTATATCATCACAAAATTTAATTAAATTCCCATTATATTCTTGGTAATTTATCAAAGTGTGATTTTTTAAATTAGCGCACACGTTATCTATACATGTGTGTTTTTCGATTATTCCTATTTTCATATCTTCACCATCTTTTCTTCTCCAAGTAATTCCGGGATAAACTTGTAATCAAGCTCCTTAAGTGTAGCGTATTTTTTCAATAAATCATCAAAAGAATTCCGTACATTAACGCAAAAACTTTCTAATCGTTCAGCAGAGTATTCTGTAATACCGTCATACATTTTTAAACAATTAGTGCAATTAGTATAGGCAAAACAATTTTGACATTTTACGGATGAAAATTTTTCAACATTTAATAACTGCCTTGCCTTTTCAAGAGACACACCTTCATCAACATTTCCGATTTTAGCGAACTCTGAAATTTCGCTAACTCGCTCACATGGGAAAAAGTCCCCATTTGCTGTTAAAAACAATCGTGTAACGCCCGGTATACAAGGCCCGCTATGATGCGACTTTCCAATAAACCCTATCCCGCGTCCTTCCGCTTTTGCAAACTTTGCGAGTTCAGAGAAGAAACTCCCTCTAAAAACAGATAATGAATCCTCTGATATCACCCCTAATCTTGATAAGCTGATTTTAAACATCTCATACTCAATTTCCGAAATATACTCATCTGAATAATCCGCTTTCGTTTCAGCATAGTCATAGCCTATTGGAGAAAAATTTGGCATCTGATTTTTATACAACGTATTATTGGTGAAAAAGTCACTAACTTTACTAAAGCTGTTTGCTTGGTCTGCAACACAGTTAAACTGAACTTGCTCAATAAAATACTCTGGATATTTTTTGTACAAGAAATGTACATTTTTTATCAAATCACTATGTGACCCCTTTTGAGTAAATGCATATTTGCGATGCTTATCATGATATGCCTGTGGTCCATCTAAGCTAAACATCAATCCGAAATTATTTTCAGCAAAGAAATCACAAATTTCTTCGGTTAATAATGTCCCGTTAGTAGTAAGTGAATATCCTATTCCTCTATTTACATTCAAAGATTTTACATATTCAACACACTTTTCTATTAATTTCATATTGAGCAATGGTTCACCGCCATAAAAAGATATGCCTGTAGTATCAGAATTTTCAGAATGTGATATTAAATAATCTATTCCTTTTTTCGCCATTTCCCACGTCATTTCTTTTTGTGAGTGTGCTCGATCTTTATGCTCGCCTGAATATATACAATATTCACATCTAAGATTACATCTTTGTGTCACCTGTAAAATCACCATTGAGCAACTATTGTTGATTAACTCTGAAAGAAGATGTGAAGCGGGGTGTTCTGGGCTGTTTGGTCTATTTGCCTTTAAATATCCCTGCTCCAACAATTCTCTAATTTCTTGATTACTAGATGAATTAATGTCCTTGCCTTTTTCAATTGCGCTCTCAAGAATGTCGTATGTTTCCGCTGACACGTCTACAACAGAATTTGTATTAACATCATAAACATATGAAGCATTTGAGGTTTTAAATAAGTGTATAAAAGGTGTATGAATGTTATGCATTTTCTCCTCCTAGCTCTCGATTGACGAGTTCTAAAATATTGTTATATGTATCAAAATTTCCTTTTTCAATAGTACTACTAGGTATTTTTATTGCAAATACTTTTTCAATATCAAAATAAACATTTAAAAGATCATAAGACTTTACTCCAACATTTATTCCTAGTAACTTAAAATCTCTACAATTAATATACTTGTCAAAATCGACACCAGTACGACGCACGAAAATATCTCTTAAAGCTTTTTCCACTTTACTCCCTTTTTCTGAAATTGTATCGTTTACTGTATTCATCATACTTTATACCTCCTGATTATTTACTAACATTCGTTTTTATCTCAATGCCTTCCCCTCAAGCTTTACAACAACATCGGCCTCACTTGCAAAAATTTCCGAGTGGGTTACCGCTATCACGCATTTTTGGTCGACATGTGCTAAGTCTTTTAGAATGTCGACTATGCCTTTTGCCGTGTCGGCGTCTAGGTTTCCTGTGGGCTCGTCGGCTAAAATTATGTCCGCATTTGTGGATATCGCCCTTGCAATTGCAACCCTTTGTTGCTCACCGCCCGATAGTTTATTTATATTTCTTTTCATCTGCTGTTTTGTAAGCCCCATGCGAAGTAGTAACTCTTCCGCTTTTTCTTTCTTATTTGGAATATCATTTTTAGATATTTCCATGGCCGCCATCACATTTTGCATGGGGTTTAGGTAGCTTAAAAGGTTATAACTTTGAAAAACTATGCCTATTTTGCTGTTTCTATAGTATGTATAGCCTATGTCCTTAAGGTTTTTGTCATCAAACAAAACTTCACCCGATTTAGGCGCTTCGAGTGCTCCTGCAAGGGTTAGGGTCGTGGTTTTACCCGAGCCTGACGGCCCTACTATCGTGTAAAGCTTACCTTTTTCAAAGTCAAAACTTGCATTTTCTAAAATACTTACCTTCCTGTCGTTGCCTCCGTAAAAATAGTCCACGTTTCTAAATTCTAAAATCTTGCTCATGATGAATACTCCTTTATTCAAAATTTTTAATTACAACATTATATATTTCATCAATTGATTCACATTGCACAGATAGCGATTTTAGTGTTATCGTATAATCATTACAGACAAATGCATCAAATAGATTTTTGTTAGCCAGTCCATCAAAAGAAAAAATCATCACATCTGGAAAATAAATCTTTTCAAGAACTCTAAAAACTGGTTCTGCCAACGATTCACTCTTTGCATACAAAGATAGAGGTATAAATTCAGTCTTATCTGTAAAAGCTACAACTATATAATCATCTTTTTCAAAACATTCAACTAATTTATTAATAATATCACTTTCTGCATATATAATAGGAACTTCAGTCTTGTATTTTGAGCATGGAAAAAAATTAAATAGGTTTACAAATCTATGCTCCAGTGAATTTTCAACTAATAACTTTATACACTCTTTTATAGTTGTATTTTCACTAATACTATTTATTAAAAAACCGGTGATTGTTGGTGCTGCGAAACTATTTGCTCCAACTAAAAGAAAATTTACAATTTCATTTTCAAGCAAGTTTGCATCTGCGCTTACAACGAAAGAATTTTCTAAATTTCCAAGATAATTTTTGTCTATGTAAATTTTACCAATTTCCCTTTCATTATTCCTATCATATCGCACTCCAATCACATTTTTAAATCCTGCTGGCCATGAAATAACATTTAAATTTGAGAAAGCTGCAACCAAAATAATATTTTGATCAATCATTCGATTTATAATCGGTTGTAGTTTTAAACCATCATAATAATCAGAAGTCCCCAAACTCATATTAATTAATTTAATATCATTTTTGCTACACCAGTCCAGAGCGCATATTAACTGCTCGACATAAGATCTATTATCACTATCTATAATTTTAATACTGATAATGCTAATCGATTTTTCACACTGAGAGGATATTATTTCCGCGCAAATTGTCCCATGTGAATAGTACCCTAAAGCCCCAACTTCTTTGTCAGGTATAATATTTAAATTTTCAGTTACTAGCATTTTACGCTTAACTGTAATATTGCTATTTGCATTTGGATAAACCCCGTCGTCTATCACCGCTATTTTAATCTTAGACACTTGTTTTCACCAACTTTCCGTTTGTCAGTTCATACACGCTGTCAAACCCCTCTAAATCCTCGTAGCTGTGGGTTATCATTATCACTGTTTTGTCTTTGAATTCGTTATGCACTACTCTATTAACTAGTTTATGCGAGTCTACGTCTAAGTTTGCCGTGGCTTCGTCTAAAATTATTATTGGGCTGTCTTTTACTATTGCCCTTGCTATGGCGAGTTTTTGCCGTTCTCCGCCTGAAAGCTTTGTCCCTTGTACTCCTGTTTCGTCGTCGAGTGATTGGGTAAAGCCGTCTACTCCGCTTGTTGTAACTGCGTATGAGAGTTCTTTTTCCGATTTTCCATTTAATAAGTCTATATTTCCTTTAAGCGAGCCTTTGAAAATATATGGTGTTTGATTTACAACCGCAAACAAATCTCTATACGACTGCAAATCTACATCGTCCACACTTTTACCATTGATATTTATTTTCCCTGATTTAAAATTCTCAAACCGCAATATTGTGTTGATTAACGTCGTTTTGCCGCTTCCGTTTTCTCCAATAATTGCAATTTTATCTTTACTTTTAATCTTCAAACTGAGTTCATCCAGCACTTTTCTATCTCCGTATGAAAAGCTGATATTTTCAATAGATAAGTCGCTAAAGTTTTTAATCTCAGTGTCACCTGTAAGCTCTTCATTAAGTTTATAAAATTCAGAAAGCCTTTTTGCCGAAGGCATAATTCTTGATAGTATAAACTTCAGGTTCATTATCGCCGAAATAGGTCCCGTCACATATGAACTATATGCAACAAAGGCGAATATATCGCCGACTGAGATTTCGCCTCTTGTCACCATATATCCGCCTATTATGTACAGTGAGCAAGTTACTCCCCATTCAAGAATTACTTCGATAATCATATTCCATGCATCAAGCATAACCGTTCTTTTGTTATTATCGAGTATATTCTTTTGATGTTTTCTTAGTGTATTAAGCTTTACTTTGTATAAATTCCAAAGCTTTATTTCTTTTACACCGTTTATATTATCTCCAAACCAAGCGGCAAAGTCGCCGTTTAGAGCAATCATTTCCTCTGTTAGTTTTTCTCTTTTTTTAGATAAAAATTTCACTGTGAAAAATTTTATAGGTATTACCGCCATCACAATGAGTGCCAACTGCCAGCTTATCACAAAAAGACCTAAAATTCCGCTTGCCATTCGTAAAATATAGCTGATGGTAAACATTATGCTGCGGTCAACAAGCATTGCCATCATGCTTGTGTCCATGCCAAGTTTATTTATCACCTCTGCGGAATTATTATCTGTAAAGTACGATACTTCAAGCTTAAACAATTTCCTTGCCGCCCGTGTGATAAGGTTATATTGCACATCGTTTTGAAAGTTTACAAAAAGATTGGTTTGAATGAGCTCAATCACTTGATTGACCAGCACCAATAAGACCAATAAAAGCGTAAACTGCACAATTACATCAAACTGCTTTTGCACCAAGCCAAAGTCCGTTACTTGCCGTGTAATGAGTGGCTGAAAAAACGAAATCCCCGCAGTAAGCCCGAAACAAATTAATATTAAAACTATCTTACTCTTAATCGGTGGCATTTCTTTGAATATGCCTTTTACTAGGTCTATGTATTTTTTCATGATTTTCACCACATATTTTGTGTAGTTTTTATTTCCTTTGCAGCGTTAATGTTGCTGAATGTGTTTGAATAGTAAAAATGATATCAAGTAAATTATTACTGAAAGTAATAAGATTAATAAGAATATATAAATATGCTCATTACTATGTACTGTAAAAAGGAATTGCTGTTGAGTTTCAAAGCTCTCCAAAGAGCTTCCCTCTTTGAAATCTTTCGTCATACCTATTACCCATGAATGTGAAATCATCCTGTTAAACGAAAGTCCGACACATGAGGAAATTAATACAGGTAAATAGGAAATAAGCGCTTGAGAAAATAAAAATTGTTTATTAATATTTTTATTTGTTTCTCCCAATCGTAACAAGATCTTTGCATCTTTATTAAATTCCGATATGTTTAATACAAATATTAATATTAACAGCAACAAAAGCACCGCACAAGAAGAAAATAGAACTAAATTTTGCATAGAAACAGATATTTCAAGGGATTTTACTAACTGCTTATTATTATAATTCGATGCATCAACAAAAATATATTCGGAATTTTCACTTAATAATAAAGAGAGATCTAAAAGCACCTTGTCTACATTTGAATATTTATCTACGGTAAATTCAGCGACGGTTTTATCCGAATAATCTGTGAAGCTTACAATATTAGAGTGGTTTTTTGCCTGTTCGATTACACTTTCCTCGGGTGAATATTCTGTCTCTTTTTTAGTAATTAACCATATTTCGGCAGGGAATTGTTTGTTTATCGCATCTAAATAAACCTCCGTTGCGCAGATGTAACAAGATATTATTGCCGTAGAAAACCCAAAAATCAGAGAAAATAAAACAGTTAAAACGCTTTTACTTTTTCGTCCTTTTAATTCCCAAAAAACTCTTTTTAAAATAATCTTCATTATTATGCCCTCGTCATCTCTGCTAAAAAATGCCTTGAAGGAATTTTACTTCTTACCGAGATATATCATTCCCTCTCTTTTTAGGTTTTAATCGGCTCGATTTTTCCTCTTGAGAACTTAAAGCTTTTATCCGACTGTTCTTTTACGTAATCCGAATGGGTGACAATAATAACACAACAGTTATGCTTTCTCGCGAGATTTTTCAGCATGCTTACAATTATTTCAGCATTATCCTCATCTAAGTTTCCTGTAGGTTCATCAGCTAATATATATTTTGACTTTACTGCTATAGCTCTTGCAATTGCAACCCGTTGCTGTTCTCCTCCAGAAAGTTTTTTCACAGATCTATTTAAATCTTTCTCATAAAGACCCAAAGATAATAAAATTTCTTTTGCTTTTTTCTCTTGATTTTTGCCGTCTTTATCTTTTATTTCCACTGCTGTCACAACATTTTGTATCGAATTCATATAAGGAAACAATAAAAAGTTTTGAAACACCAAAGAAATATTATGTTTTCGTATATTTTCCTCAAAATCACTTTTTTCACCATCAAAGTAAATTTCTCCGCTTTGCGGTTTTTCAAGCCCCGATATAAGAGATAGTAAAGTGGATTTCCCGACACCAGAGGGGCCTACAATACTGTACATTTTGCCTTGTTCAAAGCACAAACTAACATCACTTAAAATCTGCTTGTCTTTATTATAATCAAAAGTAACATTTTTTAACTCAATCATCATCTTTCTCCAAAATTCTGTAAAAATTTTATCGTTTTGTAATTATATATTCTGTAGAAGTTTAGTGCCATAGCGATAATAATAAGTAGCATAAGATATCCTACACTAAATACTGCATCAATAAAATTTAAATTCATATTTAAATTGTAATTTACCATGTCATCACCTATAGAAAATAACGAGACTACAAATCCGGCTGTTATAGGTTCGGGATTTAGCGGTTCTATCAAAATGCTTACTAAAAAATATCCCAAAATAAAGATTAATGGAAGGGCAATAAGAGCCAAAAGGCCATATTCTATACTTTTCTGCAATAATATTTTACTTTTCTTTTCGCCCAAACAGAAGAGAATTCCGAATTCATCGGTCACATTTAAACTTAAGAAAACAATGACAAATAGTGCTATCCCCCCGAGTGTCGAAATTAGAACTATATTTAAAATCGCGTTTTTAAAATTCTCAACACTTGAAATTAAATCAAAATTGAATGTTTTCACAAAATCGTATGCTTCATATTTCCCCCAATTAATTGATATGCTTTTAAGTTTATTTAAAACACTGTCTACATCCAAAGGCGAGTTTAAATAAATATTCAAATTCCGGAGCTCATCGCTAGTCCCCGCAATTTCGTGAACGGTTGAATAATCCGTGAAAATCGTATTATAAGGACTTACCCTAAATACCGCTGTTCCGTTATCATTTGCTTCCGAAATATTAAAGTATAGCGTTGTGGAATATATTCCCACAATTTTTATTGAATATGTAGCGTCACTTTCACTTCTCATAGCCTTTACTTCTAAAACATCTCCTACCGAAAGATTATTTTCTTCAGCTAAAACCTCTGAAATTAGCGCACCTCTATTTTCTTCACTCGGAAATACTCCATGTTTAAGCTCTGATAAATTTCTTAAAAAATGCTCATATAGCGAAGCATCTACACAACCTACAGCATTTACTGCATGACTTTCAAATTCCATTTCTTCTTTAGTCATATAAAGTGAGTTCTCCTGTTCAAAAGGGTTTTCACCTTGGTATTTTTTACTGTTACTAAAGTTGACGGGAGTGAGATCTATAGTTGAGATTGTATTAACTCCTATAACTTCGTTGATTTGCAAAATCTCATTTATTTGCTCCTGTGACAGAGCATCATAATGATTTGCGGGGTCGAGTGTCTGCAACTCCTCGTCGTCACCATTCTTTTCAATATGTTCTTCAAAAAGTTGGTCTACAAAATCACTTTTAGCACCTACAGCTATTTGTGTGCCTAATTGTTTTAGTGTATCAATACGTAATACATTTGCAGACCTATAAATTGATAACGAAAAAAATACAAATGCAGTAATTATTGTAAACAGAAGGAGTAAAGCTGTAGTATTGAGTGGTTTTTGAATAAGTGCAATTTTTATTCTTTTAATCATGATTATATCCTAATAGATGCCGCACAAAACTTAATCTACTATAAAGTTTTGTGCGACATCAAACCTTTACTTTTTAGTTTTTACGATTCGTAAAATTGTATGAAGATTTAACTAGTAAGTAACTGTTCCGCTCAGTACGTACATTGTAACAGACGAATCATTTCTTATCCATGTATAATACAACGCTGTACTTGTTACAGTATGGCGCATACGGGGATACTTTCCTAAAAAACCATGTGTATAGGTAAACGTTAAGCCAGTAGTTACATTTTTTGTACCTGTAGAGTATTGATACTCTTGTGATAAGGTAGCATCCATCTCAATCCGATCTCCTTCTGCAAGACTATAGCCATTACCGGAGTAGTAAAAAGTAGTAGTACCGGAACCTATAGTATGTGCCGAAAGAGTTCCTGTTGCTGCATAAGCTACTGTACTAAATGATAAAACTACAAAAGATATGATTGCTAAAAATAATACTATTCTACTTTTAATTTTTTTCATTATAAACATCCTTTCCAACTATTTCTATTCTCTACAAATTAAGCCTTACATTTCTCATTGGACTCACCCTTTCTTTTTTATTTTATAGCATATATTAATACTTAACACTCCGCTTATTATGAAGTGCTTATATTCAATCTAATTACACCGTTTAACTGATTTCATCTTAGCATACATTACTTGAAAAAGCAATACGTTTCTTAAATTAAGCAATGTTTGCACTAAGATTCAATTGGTTTATAATATATATAATCCGATTTATCTGAGATATAGATAGCCTATTCTAAACTTATTTTATATATAGATTTATTACGTTAAGTATTTCATCATGTTGCTCTCTTGGGAAACTATTAAATATGTTCAATATATCGTTGCTTGAACAAGTATTGCTTCCGAATAACAAATATTCATTACTTGCATCAAGTGCTTCGGATATCTTATACAATAGATCTGCAGAAAAGCCTTTAGTTCCACGCTCAATCGAATATAAAAAATTTGAAGATATGTCGAGCATTTCGGCTAGGTGATCTCTTGTCATATTTAAAATTTTACGTCTTTGTTCTATTCGCTTACCGATGTCTGAGTAAATTTCTTCCATTACCTACTCCTATTATTTATTATTATACGACATTTTTTGACAATAAAAACTATCTACTGTGCCGTATTAATATACTTTTTGGAAAAATATTCTAATTTCACTTTAAATAATTAAGTTGATAAGGAGTAAATTTGTTTAGAATAAGAACCTGATTTTAATTAATTGTTTAATTTGCAGAGCCTGTATATTATATTAAGGGTAGATAGGACTTCATCAACTTGCTCTGGAGAAAAGTGTATTAAAATTTCATATATATCTTTTTCTTCATCCAAATGAAAATTTCCCTTTAAGATATAATCACTGCTGATATGTAATGCTTTTGATATTCTATATAATATTTCGGCAGAAAAGCCTTTGCGACCTACTTCAACTTCATATAAAAATTTTTCAGAAATTTCTGTTTTAATTGAGAGCTCTGCCCTGCTAAGATTTCTGCGTTCTCTAATTTCACGAATTCTTTTGCCTGCCGCTCGGTACATTTCGTTCAAACTAAACACCCATTTCTACTATAAATTATTTCCCCTTTATGACGCAATAAGCTACACACAGATTTTATCTATGCGTAGCTTACATTTTTAATTTGGTATTTAGCTTATCGTTACAGAATTTGAAGTTGCATATATGCTGTCAGCGCCTACTGTGGCAGATACTCTTGTTCTATATATTCCATTAGCTTGTCCTACATAGTAGAATTGTACGGCAGTAATACCAGTTCCGCTAATGGCCCAAGATTTTTCCGCAAACCAGTATGAGCCAAGTTTTCTTTCGATGTACAGTCTGCCACTAACACTTATAGATTGAGATTTTGGCAATATTGTGACACCAGCAGTAAGCAATGTACCGTTTTTTGCCATTGTGGGAACAATTGAATCGGTATCAGTATACTCGGATATTATTTCTTGCTCTATGTGAGTAGTAGTGCTCGCATCAACTGTAGTAGAATATGAGCCTGTTGTGACTAGCATTGCCCCTGCAATAAGTAGTGTGGAAATTTTTTTAAGTTTCATAATTATACCCCCAATATATTTTAACTATATAAACGCATAAAAACATCTTTGGGGACAAGTAAATCTTAATTTATTTTTGAAGCAATATTTATGGCTTCATCCGTATCAATATTACCAATGATTTCAATTAAGTTATCATGACTGTGCATTAGTAAATAAGCTTTGGTGTCTTTGCTAAAGTAAAAAGATAGCTGGCTGTTGATAACGATTTCCTCTACGGTTATATTTTCTGTATCTATGTAATTTGGATGATCATTTTTATGTATTAATATAGTTATCTGATTATCTGCGATATCGGTATAAAGATAAGTGATAGTATAATCCAGCGGATAAACTCCTTCCAACTCAAACCCATCAGGAATATATCCGATTTCATAATCCGCTAAATCTTTTGTCTCGCTACTGGACTCAAATTCGTTCACTTCGCCGTTAGATTCAACTTGAAAAACACCAAATGTGTCAAATAGCTCGTAGAAGAAATTACCGACTTGCTCACGAAATTCTGCGTTAACTGCAATTGCGGTACCAAAACTAATAGAAAATACCAGCAATATACTTGCGACTAGTCTTGCAGGTCTTTTTAATAGTGTTATAAAAATATTTTGTTTGCTTGAGTTATATAGAGTTTCAGACTCCTCTTGACTAAGCTCTAATGCGATTTGTGAAGATGCTTTAAGGCTTTCGTCTGAGATAGTTTGATTTTCGGATAAATTCATCAGTGAAGAAAGAAAATTCGTGTAATATGAAAATTCTTTTTCAGGCGCATCTATGGAATATACGTCCGTTATATCACCGAATGAAAAATTAAAAACATATTTCCCGAAAAAGATAAATTGGATTTTTTCGGGAAGTGACAATATTTTTTGCGAAAGCATGTCTACCTTTTCTGCATTTAGCGTGATGGGTTCATAAGTCTTTATCTTACTTAAAAAGTTTTGTCTATCACCTTCATACGATATTTTTGCGGCTTGTTTTAATGCAAAATCAAAATTTACACTCATAGCAGATCTTCCTCCTCCAATAAGCTTCGCACCTTTGATATAATTCTTTGTCCACGTTTCTTTGCGGCTTCCTCGGTAATATCAAATAATACAGAAATTTCCTTATAACCCATGTCAAGCTCATACCGTAAATACAAAAGCCTTTTCTCGTCGTTTGACAAATTTCGCACTAACTTTACTAAAGTAGCTATGTCGTAGCCTTTGATTAACTCGTCCTCTACACTTACTTGTGGTGAGGGCATAAAATTATCGAGATTGGCATTAGGGGCAGAGCGCTTTTTCTTTCGTAAAATGTCCAAACAAGTGTTTTTAACTATAGTTATACAGTATGCCTTAATTTTTGATTTATCCCTCAAGGACTCTATTTTGTCAATTTTTTCTATAATCTTTACATATGATGCCGCGACAGCATCTTCTGATTCTGCTGCAGGTATTTTATATTGTGATGCAATAAATAAAAAATATTTATTATGTTCTTTGAAGATATCGCTAATTATATCTTGCTGCTCATATGTAATGCTTGATAACAGTAAAAAAATCATCCCGTTCCCTCAATTCCTTTATTTTTTACTTATTACAAGCTTTACTATATTTGATAGAATAGCGGTAATTTCCGCCTTGTACTCAGGTGGACATGTTTCAAAGAATTCATCTAGGTGTTTATTCGGTGCAGTTTCTTTTCCTGTTATCAAGTAATTTAAATCTACGCCTAGTTCCTGATTTAGAATACACAGTTTTTCAACAGATAAGCAGTGCAAACCACGTTCTACCTTACCGTAGTATGCATGCGACACACCCAAGATGTCCGCCATATTTTCTTGTGAAAAGTCATTTTCATTTTTAATTTTTTTCAATCTTTTACCAATTTCAGCATTAAAAGAATTTGAGTTTTTACACTTATTAGATTTTTTATCCACGATTACCTCCAAGATATTGTAAATATAATATTGCCTATAGGTTTAATTGTAATCATTAACAAAGTAAATTTTAACGTATAAATACAGCTTAAATTAAGACTTATACTACTTAATTCAAGCTGTATTTAATTTATTTTAAGTTTTAGATATACAGAAACTATAGATAAGCTTTTCAAATAACGCAAAACTAAGTTTTATCTTTTTGTCACTTTAGAAACAAATTTGCGTTTAATTGACATGTTGTTCCAACAGGTATATGGATTAGGAACAAAAATTCAGGAACAAAAACCATAGATAGGAGTTGAGAGTATGCAAATAAGAAATCTCAATGGCAAACGGATATGTGATATCAACGAAAATAAAAGGCTAATACAAATACAAAGAAAAAATTACACCGTATATATCCACATTGACAATTTTGAGGATTTTAAAATATTTTACCATCCAAAGGAGAGCAAGAAAAGAATGTATGACATCAGATGTAGCGAAAAACTAATAATAATTCAGCTTAAAGATTGCATTACACACATATCGCTAAATCAAGATATGACATTTAATATCACGCACAAATTAATACATTAAAATTTAATCCGTCAGAGCGCAAGACGACAGAGCGGAATCCTAAAAGGGTTCTGACTGTCGTCTTTTTCTGTTTTGGCGGATTTATGACTTCGAGGGATTAATAAAAATTTCGTCGAAGGTGGTCGCATATGTGTAATCAGTGGAAGTGCTACATAGCTAAATATCCATAACCCTTAATTTTTAAAACTAACAAATTTAAAATTAAGGAGAAATAAAAATGGGATTTAACTATTCGAAAGAGAGAAACAAACTTGAAGAAAAGTGGAAGAAATTAAGAATTCAATATAAAGAGGCAGGTATGGACGATGAAAGCACCGAGCTTATGTACAGATATGATTTAGATGTTTTGAACAGTGAGCGTAGGTATGTTAACCATACAGAAGGACTGACAGAAAAAAATTCTTGCAGTGAAGATATTACAACTGAAAACATTTCGTGGATAGACTCTATAGAGGACGAAGAAATATTGAATGCTTTAAAAAAGTTATCGGAAGAAGAAATAGATATTCTTACTTTGTGGGTAATGAGAAAATACACTCAGACAGAAATATCAGTTATTAAAGGCGTAAACAAAATGCAGATTTCAAGAAAAATTAAGAAAATAAAAAATATTTTTCAAAAACATGTTACAAAGTAGTATTCTCACAGCCTATATAGTGAGAGGCAAAATTAAGAACCTCACGAACCTTGAAAATTTAATAGTCGATATGTAAGTACAAAGGCAATGGAGAGGTGGCGAGCCGAAGCGAGTTACTGGGATTTATGCCAAGATGAAGTGAAAACTTCGGAGCGTAAGAAGATTTCAGTTGTTAATCAGGTGAAACTGATGATTGCGATGACCTCCAAAGCCTTAATAATGATACTTCTACAAGGCGTAGCAGGGCAAGCACCCTGAGAGAGCCGAGCTTTTTGAGATAGATTAGACTCCGCTCTTTATGAATTTTTGGGATGAACCCCAAAATGCTTACATGTCACAAAGAATAAAAACTAAGGGTGAAGGTGCGATTACACAGTCATCGGCTTTCGCCCTTAAATTTACTTAAAAAGGTGAGAGAATGAACAAATCAAAAGAAATACTTACAAAAATATTTACAGAAATAATGCCGAAATACAATATGAACTTTAGAAAAGAACAGCTGACGCTATCGCTTAAAATGCTTACAGCATTAGAGGAAAACAACATAGCCATGTGCGAGGCAGAAGTCGGAACAGGGAAAACCCATGCGTATATATTAGCAAGTGTTGTACATAACATCTTTGCTAAACATAAAAAAGCAAGCGTTATTTCAACCTCCACAATAGCGCTACAAAAAGCACTCGTAGAAGATTACCTACCACAAATATCAAGAATATTATTAAAAGAGAAGTTAATAGCTACACCACTGAAATATACAATTAGAAAAGGCAAGGGACATTATATATGTGAAAGTAAGCTGAAAAGATATATAAGCTCAACTAAAATATCAGACCCAATCTTAAAAGATATGTTGGCAGATAAAGCAGTACTCGAAATAAGTCGGCTAAATATCAAGGATTACATTAAAAGAAGAATTAACATTTGCGACTGCTTAAACACTTGTGAATTTAGAAAGGTTTGCAGATACAAGAAGTATCTAAACGACAGTAAAAATCAGAGCAACGATTTTGTAATTGTAAACCACAATTATTTTTTGGCGAATATACTACATTACAAAGAAACAAACAATAATTTGCTCCCTGAATTTGGGCAAATCATAATTGATGAGGCACATAAATTTCCAAGTACTATTAGAGATATGTACGGCAAAAACTTTATTTCAACCGAAGTATATGAGCTGATTTTTGCACTTTCAAGGGCGAAGAAAATCCATATAAAAAACTATGATGAACTGTTAAAAATAAATGATGATTTAATTGCTGTATTTTTAAATAAAGCAGAGGGATTAATTCATTTATCAGAAAAGGAAGAAAGGCTTGTAAACAAGATGTCTAAAAAATTGAAATCTGTTTTATCACACTTTAAGACAATGGAGCAAAACAGAAATAACACAAAACTCAAGAATGAGTTTGAAAAGCTGATAAGTAAATTAGATGAGCTAAAGTTGTCTAAACAATATATCATATCGAAAGAAAGTTTGAAAAATGGGTTTGAGATAACTTTTTTAAGCATCAAGCTAAAAGCAAAAATCAACAAAGATATTTGGAATTTAAGAATGCCTACGATTATGACTTCAGGGACTATTTCAGTTGGCGGAGATTTTAGCCATATTGAAAATAGTTTAGGACTTGAAAGTCAAACGGATAGACTTATAAAAAGTAAAACATATTCTCCGTATAATTTCAGTAGACAAGCTATGCTGTATCTTCCGAGGAATTTGCCACATCCTCAAAGCGAAAACTACGCAGATAATATCACAAATATAATTGAAAAACTTATCAAAACGACACACGGTCACACATTAATTCTTTTCACCTCATACAAAATGATGGACAGGGTCTATCATGAGATAGGCAAAAGAGATTTGAATTTCCCACTCTTCATTATGAGAAGAAATGATACGACAGCGCTTGATAATTACAAAAAATCAGTAAACGGAGTTTTGTTTGCAAGTGACAGTGCTGGCGAGGGAATCGACATTGCAGGAGATGTTCTATCAAGTTTGATAGTCGTAAAACTCCCTTTTCCCATACCAACAGCAATTAGTGAGCATGAAAGGATAAAGAAAAATAATATAGAAAACTTCATCAATGAAGATATAGTTCCAAATATGATAATTAAACTTAGGCAATGGATAGGCAGAGGGATAAGGCATGAAGATGACAGTTGTGTATTTTCGATTTTAGATTCAAGGGCAAGCTCGAGATATAGGAACGTAATTGTTTCAGCCTTGCCAAATATGAGGATAACCGAGAAACTTCAAGAAGTTAATGGTTTTATAAAAACAAAAAAGAGTGAGGAATATTTTATATGATAGACAAAATAAAAAGAGGAGAAATATACATGGTGGACTTAGACCCTGTAATAGGCTCTGAGCAAGGCGGTATACGACCGGCTGTTGTATTACAAAACGATGTTGGAAATACGCATAGCCCAACAATAATCATTGCCCCTATGACGAGTAAGTTGAAAAACCTACCGACTCATGTGAACGTAGAAAACATATTAGACTTAACATCTCAAGTGCAACTTGAGCAGATTAGAACCATAGATAAAAAGAGGGTGTTCAGATATTTAGGAACACTTAACGATAAGCAAATGGAGCGAGTGGATAAGGCGTTTAAATTGAGTATGGATTTGTGAGGTGGGTATGAATATAGAGAAAAATCACAGAGGAATACAGATTGTGAGCAAAGAAATAAATGGATGTTTAGTGCACCTTACTTTTGCGAAAAAGCCAGACAGTGAAATACAAAAGAAGATAGAATATATCTTAACCGATGCATTTGAAAAAAGAATATTTGGGAATACGGCTATTTGATAACTTATTGTTAAATAAAAATAATTTGATAGATATATGCAGCTTTATGTGGTATTGTTCGTGTTGCAAAACTAAAGTTAGGAGGACGATTATGAAACGAGTTTTCACCTTATATAGAGTATCTACAAAAGGACAAGTAGACCAAGATGATATACCTATGCAAAAAACAGCTTGCCAAGAATTTGCAAAAAGTCAAGGTGATTGGACAATTACAAGTGAATTTTATGAAAAAGGTGTATCGGGATTTAAAGTGTCGGCTGATGAAAGAGATGCAATTCAAGACATAAAGGCAGCAGCAGAGAAAAAAGAGTTTGATATATTACTGGTATTTATGTTTGATAGGCTAGGCAGACGACAAAACGAAACACCGTTTGTTGTGGAGTGGTTTGTAAATCAAGGAATAGAGGTATGGAGTGCAAAAGAAGGTCAACAAAGATTTGACAACGAGGCGGATTATTTAATAAATTTCATGAGGTTTTGGCAAGCTGGGGGAGAGAGCAGGAAAACTTCAATGAGGGTCAAAACGAGACTGGAACAGCTGACAGAAGAAGGAATATACACAGGTGGAGTTGTTCCGCTAGGATACGAGCTCATAAAAAGTGGCAAGCGAAATAAAAAAGGCAAAGAGCTATTGGAGATAAGTATTGACGAAGAAAAAGCAAAGTATGTAAGACTCATATTTGAGATGACAGTGAAAAGAGGATATGGCTCATACAGAATGGCAGAATACCTAAATAAATTAGGCGTAAAAACATCAAACGGAAGCAAGTTTCAGTGCAATACAATTAACAGAATACTAAAAAATAAGTTGTACTGTGGTTATATACATAACGGGAATGCTTGCTCAGGTAAACTCGAACACATTGAGATTATAGAAGAAGATTTATTTAATCAAGCACAGGATATATTAGTACAGCGCTCTCGCAAAGAAAATGAAAAAAGCCATATCGCCAAAAATACAAAAGGAAAAACGCTGCTTTCGGGAAACATTTTCTGCGCAAGCTGTGGAGCGAGAATGAATGCGACAAGCTATACCGACAAATATAAGAGAAAAGATGGTAGCATGTATGAAGTGAGAAAACAGCGCTATATATGTACAGGCAAAACAAGAAATAATGCCTCATGTGAAGGTCAAGTTGCTTATGTATCAACAAAAATTGACGAAACGATAAGTGAGATAGTTTGTGAGTATCTAAACAAAATAAAGACCACACCAAAAAGTGTGGCTCTCGAGAGGAAATATAATAAAGAAATCAGCTTATGTAAAAGTACAAGAAAAAAATTAGTAAGTGATACGGACAAGCTAAGAAAAAGATTAAAAGGCTTAACAGATGAAATATCAAAGTCATTAATGGGGGAGAGTAAGTTTTCGCCGGATATATTATCAGAAGCAATAGAGTCAGCAAAGTCGCAAATCAGAGAAAACGAGCAGAAATTAACGGACTTGGAGCTTGAAATACTAGACGGCGAAGTAATGACAAAAAAACTAGACCACTACTACGCACAGTTTAGGGCATGGTCAGACGAATTTTTATCAGCAGAAACAGAACAAAAGAAAATGATAATCTGCCAGTTGATATCAAGAATAGAGTTTGGCAGAGGGTATGAATTAAATATAGAGTTTAATACGGATTATGAGCAGTTTTTGTGAGGGGGGTTAGGCTCATCAAATAATAGTTAAATTGTTTGAAAGTTTAGCAAGGTTAAGTTGAAAAAATTCTTATCTTTTCTATTGGTATAATAAAAGAGAACTATAGATAGTTTAATATTATTATAATTTGGTGCATAATAATTTGTAATAAATTGTCACAATATGAGTTTTTAGTAATTCGAATTTTAACTAAATGGAGGGGAGTTAAATATGATAAACATTTAGGGGGAAATATAGGAAGAACAATTACTAAGGAGGAAAAAAATGGCGTATAGAAATAAAGTTTATGTATCAATGGACGCAGACAATGATTTACATTACTATTACCTTATGAAAGCGTGGAAACAGAGTGATAATACAGAGTTTGATTTTCATGATGCACATGATATTAACACTATAACAGATAAAAGTGAGAAATCTATAAAAGAGGGTTTGCAAAAACGATTTCGGAATACAAAAGTTTTTGTTCTTTTAGTTGGCGAGAGTACAAGGTATTTGTATAAATATGTTCGCTGGGAAATAGAAGAAGCTGTTAAAAGGGGTTTGCCTTGTATCGTGGTAAATATTAATGGTAAGCGCTCTTTAGATAATGAACGTTGCCCTCCTTTAGCAAGAGATAACTTGGCTGTACATATTAGTTTTAATGCTAAAATAATGCAATATGCACTTGAAAATTGGCCTCAAAGCGATGATAAAAAAAGAAAAGAAAAGAAGACTGGAGCTTTTTATTATGTGGAAGAGACATATAAAAAATTGGGGCTATAAAGCTAAGTTTCAAATAAAATACATGTTTTTTCGGCGTTTGAATATAATTGCGTGTTCTTTGTCGATTTTAGGTATTTTATTAACAATTGCAGAGTTGCAAAGAGTATTTTTTGAATCAACCAAAATCTATGACTGTTTGCATGAATATAATAGTTTTATTCTTTTTGTCACATTTGCAATTTCAATTTGTAAGTGTAGATTTAAATTTATACGAAAGTATTCAATAAAAAATACAGATATTGCTATCACTTTATCTGTAACAGATATGATAAATAGTAAAACAGCAATCATCATACCAACAAACTCAACGTTTGACACTAAAATGGAAGGTGAATTTATAAGTGCAGGTAGTGTGCAAGGACAATTTCAAAATAGATTTTTCGAAAATAATTTAGGTGTACTCGACAAATTGATTGAAAATGGTCTTTTAAATAAGACATATGAAACTTTAAACAGATCGAGCAGTAAATCAAAGCAATATCCAATAGGTACAGTTAGTAAAATAACACACAATGGTTTGCATTACTATTTTGTTGCAGTAGCTCACATCAATGAGTATGGTAAACCAGTTAACTCTAAATTTGAAAATATTCAATCAGCATTAGAGAGCATTTGGTCTGAACTTGAAAAAAGAGGCCATGTTGAGGATATATCTATTCCGCTTATTGGAACAGGAAGAGCGGGGATACAGGATATAACTAGAGAAAAGATTATAAAAGAAATCATATTTTCTTTTATTGCATCTTCAAAAGAAAGAAAAGTAACTGAGTGTCTTAATATTTGTATTTATCCTTCTGATTTAAAGGCTGATTCATTAGATTTAAATGAGTTGATGACATATCTAGAATACATGTGCAAATATAAATATTCAGAAAGCAGTACTACTAATATAGGAACTCCGATATCATAAGAAGCAAGTTGTATAGAAAAATAACAAATAAGGCACCCAGAGAGTACGATATTAATTGTAACGATTTATTCTATGTAAGGGAGTGCTTGAAAAATACAAGTAAATATGTTATGAGCTGGAGTGCCGCAATTTTTGATAAGGATGGGCGAAAAAGATGGAAGGGAAATTAATCCAACTAGGTAAAGATACAATTTTCAATTACATAACGGGACTTTTAACTGGGAAATTTGAAGAGTTTAAACAAGACAAATCTGATGAGAAGTTCTTAAATGACTTTAAAGAATTGAACTGGTCTCATAAAATAGATGACGGGGTTAAGGATAGGATAGCAAAGTTGTTTAAGAATACTACATTAGCCAGGGATATGTATAATATGGCAAAAAATGATTTAGACAAATCTCATGCAGAAAATGAAGAATGTATTAAAAGGCGTGTAGAAGAATTCTTTAATTCAGAAAACGAGAAAAACACACTTCTCAAAAATGGAGTGGCAGATGTTTTAAAGTTGCAGTATTACTATATGTTTTATACACTAAATGAACTATCAAAAAGAGATATTGTTAGTATAAACCAGACGTTAAAGCCGATTTTTTATAAGATAGAAGAATTACATAAGGAAATAATCAAAGGGAATACTGCTATACTTAAAGAGTTATGCGAACTAAAAGAAATGTTATCGCATAAAGAAATATATACGCTAAGTCAAATTGACAAGAAGATAAAAGTGTCCACATGCAACCCATCAATAAATATTGATTTTTTTACTATAGATGATGAAGAATTCAAAACTAATTTTAAGAGAGATCTTCAAAAAAATAATATTTATATTTATGGACGCTCTAAAGAAGAAACTACTTATTGTATTTTAAATGAGCTTAGGTTTTTAGGGAAAGAGGATAGCGTTTTTGTTATTAAAGATATTGATACTTGGAACGAAATAGCAAAAAGTGAAAACTTTAAACGCAAAATATTAATTCCTTTTTTCTATGCGGATGAGATAACATCTATTTCCAATAATACAAATATTTTTGTAGGAAATGACAGCGATAAAGTGCAGAGCAAATCGTGTTTGAATTTAAGAAGGCGAACCAAGAAAACAATAGTAAAAAAATTAGAAAATGCAGGGCTACTTTATGAAGAAGCACATAAATTAGTAGATTCTACTAATGGTTTGTATCTTCCGATGAAGAAAAAAATATATAATGGACAGCTCCTTAAAAAGCCGAAGTGGGTAAAAGAAAAAACAAAAGCTGCAATTGTGGCGATGTTATGCGAAAAATGGACAGAGTGCGAAGGCGATAAAGCTGTTGTTGAAAAACTATTTTCTGATAAATATGATGAGTTTTACAAATGTATAAGTAGATACAGTAGAGATGAAGAGCCACTGGTTTTAAATGTCAAATCTTATAGAGGAGAATATAAAAGATTAGCTGACTTTGAAAATGTATGGGAGTTAATGTCTCAAGATCTTGACCAGCAAATTATTGATGATTTTTTTGAAATAGTGATTAAAACGGTGACTCAAATTAATAATAATTGTTCCGACATATTAAAAACAGGCATGCTCCGCTCCTTGATAATGCTATCATGTTTTTGCAATGAAAAAAATCAAATTAAACATAAAATTGATAGTGCAGTAAATGAGATTTTAGAGACAGCAGTAAATATAGATTCATGGGCATATATTTCAAAGTATATTCAGTTGCTGAGTGAAATTTCACCAGATGTAATCATTAGCAGATTAGAAAATGAACTAACTAACCCTACTGGATTAATAGATCTATTTGAAAAATCTTCGAAAGTTGGAACTAAATATATAGATATCCTGTTTTCCGTAGAACAACTTCTTTTTCAAAAAAAATATGTTCACAGAGCAGTAGAATGGTTATGGGAAATAAACGAAAGAAGTATTGAGTATCCTATGGCTAATGCGCCTAATAATATACTTAGTTTAATATTTTGTCCTTGGGTGAATTTAGTCTCATTGAGTAAAAATGATAAGATATCGCTTTCTCACAATAGTATTATAAAATATGGTAAAGCTTGGGAAATTATATATAATTCCATACCGGCAAATAGTGGCGCTATGGCTACTAATATTTCAAAACCTATTTTACGAGAAGTTGATGATGTTCCAGAGTTTTCGAAAGAAGACTTTAATGAGATATGCAGAGAATATTTTAATGAATGTAGAGGCTTGTGTGCTCAAGATGTTGATAGATGGAGTGAATTAATAAAAAAACTTGATATTTGGGATAAAGAAATAATACACGATACATTGAAATTGATGATTGAAGAATTGAATGAAATAGATGACAGCAAGAGCATATTAATTAAAAATCAATTGAGGGAATTAATTTATGAGCATAGTTACTTCAGAGATGCACACTGGGCAATGGATGAAGAGTGTATAGAATTATATTTAGAAGCTTTTAATAAAATTCATATGGAGGATGATACTTATGATTATATATATCTGTTTCATTCTAAGTATAGTTTTCCGATTTTAAATCCCGACCCATATAATAAAAATGAGAGTAGTCAGCAAGTTAATGAAAAAAAGGCAGAAATAGAAATTGGGCAAAAAATAAAAGAATTTGAAAGTAAAAATTTAGATGTATTTAAGTTGATTAGCTTATGTTCAAAAGAAAATATGAGTAATGCAGGAATAGTATTAGGGAAATATTATCAAAATGGTATGTTTGATGAAAACTTTTTGAAAGAACTAATCGAAAAAAACGCTGACGATAATCTAATATATAACTATTTAATTCAACATATTAGAAATGACAATGACTTACTAGATATACTTGTTGATATTTTAGATAAAAAATATAATAAATATGGTCTAGCTGCTAAATTGCTGCGTTGTAAAAAAATCGAATATGATAAAATGGCTTTGATAAATTCTGCTAGCTGTAAAGTTCAAGAGTTTTTTTGGAATAGTGGAGAAGTTGCATACTGCTTAAATAAAGATAGAGATACAGTTATGCACGGGTTGGAAAAGTGCTTGCATTATTCAAATTACTGTGCATACATAGAAATTCTCTATATATATAAATCTGAGCTTGAAATAGAAGAAGTTTATGAGAAATTAGTGGATGTAGTTAATAAGCTTGTTAGAGTAAATAAAAAAGAAAAATTCTCATCACTTGGTTATCAATTAAATGGTTTGCTTCAGCGACTATTTCTCGAATATAGTGAGGATAAAGAGAAAAGTAAAGAGCTATATAATGTAGAAATGCTTTTTAGCAGTTTGCTTGGGTGGGAAAAAATGTTATTCACACAACAAGAGTTGAAAGGGAATCCATATGTTTATGCTGAATGGTTAAATTATCTGTATAAAAAAGATACTGAATATGACGAGGTTCTAGAGGCGGATGATTTTGAGAAGCGAAAAAGCATAGCAAAAAAACTTTTTCATATTAATTACTACGCCAAATTCTGTCCAGCTGAAAAGGATGGGGAAGTGGAGTATGATGACTTAGTAAACTGGTGTAATGAATTTAAAGTAGCACTGGTTAAACAGAAACAAGAACGTTTGTTTAGTTCGGTAGTGGGAAGGCTTTTTGCAAATTCTCCGCTTGGAGAGGATAATAATATGCCGCATGAATCAGTAAGAAAGTTAATTGAAGAAATATATAATGACAAGTTGAAAAATGCGTATGTAATTGAAATCCAAAATAGCAGGGGAATGCATCTGTTTTCTCAAGGCAAAAGCGAACGTGAACTGTCGTTAAAGTATAAAAATAATGCAGATGATATACGGCTAAAGTTTCCTAGAAGTGCTACTATATATGATGCCTTGGCAGAAAATTATCGCATTGAAGCTGATAGGGAAAGAGAGTGTGCTGAAAATGAAGAATAAACATAATGGTAAATGTTGTCAGAAAATTTTTACAGCGTTACTTTAAAGTTGAAAGATATTTTAATGTGTACTTAGTTCTTGGAGATGAACTGATTATAATTATTAGATTTTTATTACAGGGGGTTTTTATCATGAATGAAGAATATAAGAGAAAAGAAAGTGCTGATTTAGCGATAATCAAGGCGTTAATTGGTATTACACAGCTATATGCGCTTGAAGAAGCAAGCAAAAAAATAAACTCGAGTTTTTTACAGGCAAAGGCTATAACAACCTATTATATTGTGTATCATATGTTTTCATCGCATATTGCAAGATTTGATAAATGCAAGAAAATACATAGAGAGATAAAAGAATCAATACTTAACAGTGAAGGAGAAAAACCCGAAGATTGGACTAATTGTGCTAATGTAGAAAAAGATATTGCGTGTAGCATTGGACATTGTGATATAAAAAAATATTGCAAATCACAACGTAAAAACGAAAAGCCAGAACTAAAAAATAGTATCTTAACAGCTAATTTCATAGGTGATAATGAGGGGAATGCTTCGTATTTATATGAAAAATTATGCTACATTAGGGATAGAGTTGTTTACCGTCCGACCTTTGTATATGATGATAATGGAAAGTGTTTTCAAACTAGCAAAGATATAAAAAAAGAAATCATGTCGATGCCAGACAGTAATGCATTAATTAGTATTTTATATAAATATTGTGAGTCAATCAAGTTTGTGTCATCTGAAAAATCATGTCACAATGAAGAGAAATACTGGGTTTCAATTGGGCTATCTCCTGAAGAAGTGAAATTGTTCAAACAAGAAGGGCTTTTTGATGAAGATTTGAACACTTACGAATTTATCCTTCAGATAGCTGAACTAGAAACACCAGAAAAAGTAATGGAACTATACAAAAGGTTTTATGTACCATTTAAGGACAAATTTAAGAGGGATAGGTAATTTCTAATAATTTAACAAAGTGAAAATAAGATCAGTATAAAAATCAGATAAGTATCGAAAATTTAAACGTGAAAACCTATTATAAACCAAAAAGAGATAGCAGAAAAAACTGCTATCTCCTTTTTATAAATTCTCAAGTTAGAAAAAGCATATTGTATTATATTAGTTGCAGTAATTTTAAATAATATCCACTCTCAAAATTGCCATATCTTTTCTATTGGTATAGTAAATGAGAACTATAGATAGTTTAATATTATTATAATTTGGTGCATAATAATTTGTAATAAATTGCCACAATATGAGTTTTTAGCAATTTGAATTTTAACTTAAATAAAAGAAGGTTAAATGTGACAAGGTATCAAGGGAAAGAAACAGTTTAGCATTTTTTTCTCAAGAGGTTTAGATTTTACTTTTAAGTCAGTGCAGATTTATTCGAGAATTTATATAGTTAAATATAAATTGTGTCATATTCAAGATAGAATGAACCTAGTAAATTAATAAAATATTAAATTGGAATGCTTTAGTTGTTGATAGGAAAATCTATAGAAGTTTATATAAACGCACTTAAGAATCTATGGGGAAACTCAAACGAATAAAAAACAACAGTTGAATTTAGCGGAAGTCATTCAAATGCAACTTAAATTGTTTAAATGCATGGTGTTTTTGCCTTGTGGATAAGCTGAAATTTATTTAAATAACAAAATACAGGATTGTATTTTGAAAAATGATTATATAATTGGAGTTTGAAATATGGAATTACATTACTATTTTATTAACGGCTTTAGGATAATGAGCCGCTATTTTAAAAATCTGTTTAGTGAAACAAAATATCCTTTTTTGTTAACAATTCTTTTGACATCTAAATGTACAAATTTTAGTATATGCGAGTATTGCTGGCGGCCTAAAAAAACTTGGAGTCAAGACGATATTAGTCTAGAAAAAATAAGTAAACTATTAAAAGAAAAAATACCTATGGTGTTATTATCGGGAGGTGAACCTACATTGCATCCCGACTTTAAAGAAATTGTTAATTCATTTGAAAAAATTAATACTACTATTTTTATTTTGTCTAATGGAAAAAATTATAAGTTAATCTCTGAGTCCATTACAAACAAGACGACAACAAATGTAATGTTATCAATAACAACCTATGATACCAAAGAAAAAATTAAAGAAACAAGAAATGCTTTTGATTATTTGCAGAATCAAGGAATAAAAGTATATTTGAATATCCCAATAGATGTTAATAGTTCTGATTTGTCTTTTTTCACTGATGATGTAATAGCTGTTTTGAAAATGGCGAAAAGGGTGTATATTACTCCATTTACTCGAGATGTGTGTGAATTGTCAGATGAAAAATATGATGAAATTAAACGTTTTAAGAATTATATTTCAAAAAAAATTGGAGTAGAAAAAATAGTATGTTCATCAAAAATTAAATTGATATCAAAAAAAATATATAGTTATTTTGCATGGCTAATTGATTGTAAATTTGATGATTGTAGTGCTTTCCCATTTCGTGCTACCATGTTGGAAAATGGTGAAATTGTAAATTGTATAAAGAAAGGAAACTCTAAAAATGAAGCTATTTAAAAGTGTTTTAGGATTGCTCTCAGCCCCTTTGTTGATATTGTTTGCTCCTATAGTATTAATATACTGTGGTTGCACTAGTCTTATGGATATTATTAAGGGAAAATATGAAAGAGAGAAAACTACAATTAAGAAAGATATAAAATTGGATACACAATCTTACATTCCTTCACTAAATGATAATATAGAAAATAGTGCAGGTTCGATATTGTATAAAGTTATTGGAGGAATGGCTTTAGTAATTACTTTTTTAACTATTTTTATTGAGAAAATACCTGTAATAATACTGTTAATAGTGGGTTCTGTAATTTTATTAATATTTTTCATTATTTCTCTTGTCTTGGGTTGTAGGCGTATAGTAAGTTATCGTGTATGGTTAAATCGCAAAAATGATCGCATAAAGAAATTGTTGCGAACAGTCGACAAAGAAGATGATATGAGAAAAGCAGAAAATCTAATAAATAATGGACAAACTATGAGCTTTCTCTCTAGTTATCCCGAACTTTTCCTTAAGTTATCACCTCCTCGCCTGTGGAATAGTATTTATACAACAAGAGCATATGTTTTTTTCAGTGCATTTGCCATTGTTTTTTTACTTTTTTTCTTATATTCAATCACTGTTATAAATTATAATTTATGGTAATAAATTAATTATCTTTTTTCTACATGTTTTCCATTAAAAAATGAAACGCTGTATTGTATATTCTGTTAAATTTTTTTGAGAGATTGAGTCACAAAATCTTTGATTAAAGAGTCGGTTAGATAATAAGATGTTATATAAAATTTACACAATTATATATAACCATAAAATTATTGAAAAAATATGTGAGGTATGGTAGAGTAATAATAAAACTTATAAGTTTATAGCAATTACAACTTTTGACTGGAAAGATAGCAAGAAGCGGTATAAAAAGCAGATGGAATGCTACTTGGTACAAGGTGTTGGATTTAGTAGATGTTATAAGTGAAACGATGGAGAATGCTAAAGAGTATCAGAAATGATAAAAGATACAATATCAAATTTATAGGAGGTTGTATTTATGGGTGATAGAAAAGAACCAACTTTGCACAAATTAGAGTTTTATATATTGTCACTTTGGTTGTTGTTTATTCTTGTAATTGTACTAACGGTAGATATACCCATATGTTTCGGCGATAATGCCCAGTTTATTGGTTGGAAAAATTTAATTATGCGTAATATAATGCCATCAATTTCTATTGGTTTTCTAATCCTTACTTATATTATTTATCGTCATATAAAATATATTTTTAAAGGAACGACTGCACTACCATATACCATTACAGAGATTAATGATAAAAGTTATAATCAAATGTCTTTTTTGACAACATATATTATACCGTTGATTTGTTTAAACCTTAGTAATGCGAGATACCAACTCGTTGTTTTAATTATGGTTGTTGCAATAGGTGCTATCTTTTTAAAAATGAAACTATATCTAGGGAATCCTACTTTGTTATTGATGGGATTTAATTTATATGAAATCAAGGTGAAAGGTAAAAATTCTCATATAGTGGTTATATCTAAACAAAAACTTAAAGTTGGAAAAATGATACATTGGATAAGACTTGATGAAAATACATGGTATGTAAAGGAGCGAATAGATGGATAAAGATGATTTAATAGAAATATTAAAAGAAGTTGTGGAAATTAATACAGCACAGTTGTTTTTTGTACTTAAATCTAGAGAGAATTATTCTATAAAGTTGGTCGATTTAGAAAATGAAGAAACTCAATTAAGTGTTGCGGATATGTTTGGTGAATATATAATAAATAATATAATAAATAATGATGATTTATCTTTATGTAGTATTTCTACTGACGACGAGAGAGAGAATGCGGTATACCTATATGACTACGATGAGTATTCTGATGAATTGGCGTTAGTTAACAACTTTAGGATAATTGAACCAGATACTGATGATCCTAAAGTAGCATTTGAAAAATTCAATTTTAGAACAGATGACTTAGCTAAAATTTATGGTTTTTTGGTATGCTACGGCAGTATGGAAAAGAATGCTGTCTTATTTAAAAAATTTTACCCAATTTCACTTATTAAAAGAGAAACTTATTTGTTAGGAGCAGTCAAAAGTAGTAGTAGGTTTAAAAAGATTGAAGAGGATGATATACTACGATTAAATGGGAAATTTGAACTTTTTAAAATAAGAGATAAGCTTTTCATATTGGATATCAAATGCATAGAAAACAATTTGAAATTTAAAAAAAGAGTTGAAAAAGATGCCAATGCACTCATATCTGATATCAATAATATTGATATCTTAGAAAATATTGATGCAATAGCGGATTTAAAAGACGACAATACAACTTTAAGAAAGTTAGCTAAAGCTTCCAAAAATTCTCCGATTTTAAATACCAAAAAGAGTAGGGAAGATATCATGAGTTTTATAAAAGCTGATGACAAAATAAAGAGCAAGTTTAGATATACGGATGATGGCACACAAATAATACTTGATACAAAAAAATCAAAACTTGAGTTTTTGAAATTGCTTCAAGATTCGTTTTTGAACTCAGGCTTGACGAATATACTATATGATGTTAAGACTAAAGATGCTATACGATAGAAGTATGAGGTGCTAAGCTGTATCATGAAACTAAACGTTTGATTAAAAAGGCCATGTTAGAAAATAAATTAGTGGTATTTGTTGGAGCGGGGGTATCTTTCAATTCTGGAATACCCTTATGGGAAGAGGCGGTTGAGAAAATAAAGGTAAATCTAGAATCAGAGTTTGATAGCGAAAAAGACTATCTTAAAATTCCACAGTTTTACTACAATTCACGAGGATTTAAAGAATACAACGAACTTATGAAAGATATTTTTTCGTATGTAGATAAAGAGCCAAATAATTTACATCGAAAAATATTTGAGTTAAAGCCATCTCATATTATAACGACCAATTATGATGATTTTTTAGAAAGAGTAGCTGATGAAAATGGTGAATTTTTAGAATTAGTTGAAAGAGATACCGATATTCCATATGCAAAAAATGATCGATTGCTTATAAAAATGCATGGAGGTTTTAAGCATGATAATTATGTTTTAAGAGAAGATGATTACCTTAATTACTCAAACAATTTCAAATTGACAGAAACTTTAATTAAATCTTTTGTAGCTCGTTATACTGTTTTATTTGTAGGGTATTCATTTAATGACCCTGATACCAAACAAATAATTAATTGGGTAAAGAATTCGTTGGGTGATGATTTCCAAAGAGCTTATATGATTTTAGCAGATAAAAAGTATAACCAAACTTTATGTGATTATTATAAAAATTTGGGAGTTAACTTAATATTTGCGGAAAAATGCTTATGTAATAAGTTTATTGATAGTAATGATGGTATTTTTAAAAACACTATTGCATGTTTAGATTATTTTATCAAAAATGATAGTATAGAAGATTTGGCACAAAAGTTATACATGGAATTGAAACAATATGAAAATCTTAATTTCTTAAAACTATCATACATATCAAATGCTTTTAATGTAACTAATAGTAATTGGCAAGCAAGAATTGAAGTAAATACACTTGTTTTTAGGAATGCTGATGGATTCAACTTTTACAAAAGTTTAATGGATGGTGATAATCCATATGCTAAAAAAATAATAAATATCTTATCCAAAAGTCAACTTTTTTATATAGTGCTAAACCCTAGTTCAGGCGATAAAGAAGAAAATATATTGGAAATAAAGTCCACAAAAGAATTGCCTGTTAATGCTGAGTTTTGGAAGCTTATTAAAGAAATGGATTATATAAATTTAAAGAATACTGTAGAAAACATTGATATTTATGATGCTAAACTTCCGTTAAACACTAAATTTGAGGTAGCATACTTTTACTACAAAACAAATAATATGAAAAAAGCTTCTAATATTTTAGGAGAGATATCAAAGTTGTGCAAAAAACAAAAAAATTATTTATGGCATTTTATTACAGAATTTGATATCAAACATGTTTATAGGCAACATTGGAGGTCGTTTGATAGGGATAGTCCAAGCCGAAATCTACAAGAAATAATTTTTAAGTATAACTTATATTCTGATAAGAATAACTTTTTACTTGATATATCTAACTTTAGTCTCTTTCACAATGCGTATTATAATGCGAACGAAATACTAAAAAAGATAGCTGATGATAATGTTACTTCAGGTATTCAAGAGGTTCATAGATTAGAACATTATGTAATGGATATATATAATTTTATGATATCAAATTATTTGATGATAGAAAAATTTTCTGATGTAAAGAGCATTTTTAAAGCCTGCTTTAATGGTTGTTTAATTTCTCATTTTACCCCTGTGCATAATAAGCAAGGATTTTTAGGATTTAACACACAAAGTTATGCTATAGAAAAAATGTCTGAATTTTCAATTTTTTGTGCAGTTGAATATTGTGACTACAAGCCATTAAAAAGCCTATTTAGTGAGTATGTTGAAAAATATATGACACTTGATACAGATGCTATTAGTTTATTAATTGATAGAACAAAAAATTATCGTAATGCTTATGATGCAAAGATAATTAATTTTTATGAAAATAGCACACTTAATAAAATTATTTTTATTGCATCTAAATCTATATTTCAAAAAGAAAAATTCAGCGTATTGTTCGACGAATTTTTGGAAATTCTTAATAAAGGATATTTTGATAGAGAATTTATTACACTATTAAACAATTTTATTGTCAATGTTGCAAATAGAGATTTAGATATAGTTGAAGAAAATCAATTAAAAAAATTGGTGAATACAATAATTAATATAAATTTATCACATACGAATCAATCTAGTGTTTATGACTACAATAGATTAAATTCGTTGTTTAAAAATGCAATGTCACTACTAAAAGAATTAAAATCAAGTATTATATTTGGTAAGGTTATTGTCGATAAATTGATTTCTGGTGTAGGTGATTTGCAGTTTGTATGCATATTTGATTTCTGTGATAAGGATGCAAAAAAAATAATCAAGTCATACATAAATAAGCACATAGTTTCAGATACAAAAATGTATTTAGAAGCACTTCATTTGAATATTATAAAACCCAAAGAAGAAGTTGAAGAAATTATTCTATCAACTTTAAAAACGTTACGAAATAATCAAGATTCAGCGATGGAAGTTTATCCTAATCCTTATGAAACAGTACTAAATGAGGTTACAAACTTAAAGATAAATAATAATCTGATTCAAGTTGATAAATTTACGCCTTTTTTGTCTGAAAGTCCAAATGTATTTAACTTTTTAAGTAATATGGAAACTTTTGATTATGATAAATTTGATTTAAATTGGGTAGTAGAATTTGGATTTAGTAAGCGGCTATTAAAATCAATTTCAGAAAATTTAGTTGCAAAAGTAAAGATTGCAGAAAAGTTCAAAAAGAAACATAACGCAATTGGATTAAGCAAATCAGAATTAGACACATATTTCACATATTTTTTTTAATTACCTTAATATCTCACAAACGCTTTAAGAGTTATTATTCCGATTCGGCAGTTTTGTGCTTTTTCAAGACTCAGTTTCAACGTTGGGATCCTTAAGTAATGTTCTTTATCACCTATATCGATACGAACAAAATAACAGACGCAGGAGTTGCCATTTTTTGAGGATGAGATCTTCAGTGAATGATATATAGAAGTTCGAATTTTATCACATAATTCAGTAAATATTACGCGTCAAACTGAAAACCTCTGCCAGTGACATTGAGCAAAATTGAGCAAAGATAAAAATGTGTAAGGAAATCTGTAATTTTCCGTAGCTTTCCTATACACACGCTAGAGCATGCGGCTGTTAACCGCAGGGTCGTTGGTTCAAGTCCAACAGGGGGAGCCACAAAAGCTGACGTTTTGTCAGCTTTTTTTGTATTTTTTACTCTTGCAGTTCATTTGTTAACAGTATCTTAAGCGTATGTTCATTGACTTTCATGGGCTTAAGTGATATAATTATTGATGTTTTTAGAAAAGGTGGTACTAGTTTGAAACAAGTTCAAACTAAACTAATTTATATGCACCGCACAGCTTCGGTTTCACCGAATGTGCGATTAATGCTCTTATCATTCCTTATGCTTCGCATGACAAGAGCCGCATATCTTATTAAATTTTATGCCGATGCGAAGCGGCGGAATGGATCATTATAATGAAAAATATTATTATGAGGAAGTTTGCACTGGTTTTGGCCATGATTTTAATGCTTGCTGTGCTTGCTTCTTGCTCGCAAAATACACAGACAGAGGATTTGTCGCAAAGCAGCAGTGACGCCCAAACAAGCGACGGTGAAACAAGTGAAGACAGCGTTAGCACAAAAGTTATAGAGGGTGATTTTATTGGAGAGTGGATTCCCTATACGACGGCTGAACCGGGTGGAGAGCCTATGAATATGGAAGATTATGCGAAAGAAGTTGGCATGACACTTGAAGAAATAGAGCTTGTTTATGAGTTTAAAGCCGACGGTACGGTTGTTACCACTATGGATTATTTAAACTTTACATTAGAGGGCACTTTTGAGGTCGACGGTGATGTAATAACTACAAATTTCCAAGATGTAACAAATGAAATGACTTATGACAGTGAAAGCGACACCATAGAACTTGTAGAAGCCTCTACCGGATATATTACTGTTTTCACAAGGAAATAATTTGACTTACTCGGAAATTTTTGTTTACTTTATATAAAAAGTAAATTTAAATTATGTACAATATGCTTGACAAAGTCCTCTTTATAAGGTATAATGTTAAAGGTTTGTAAAAATGTTTTACAGATTAATTATTATTATTCATTTGGAGGATAAACAATGAAAAACAGCACAATTTTAAAAAGAGTTGCACTAGTAGTATTAGTTGCAGTAATGGCAGTAGCTATGGTAGCATGCGGTGGTACACCAGCTGCTGAGGGTGGAGAAGCTTCAGTTGTAGGTAGTTGGACAATAGACACAATGGCAGCACCAGAAAGCGACGCAATGAGCATTGAGGATTTCGCAGCTGCTAACGGCGTTACTGCTGAAAGTTTAGAAGTTATTTATGAGTTTGCAGAAGATGGCGTAGCTACAACAACTATGGAGTCTTTAGGCATAAATCTTGAAGGTACATATGAATTTGACGGTACGACACTAGCAATGACATTTGCTGAAGTAACTACAGAAGGTACATATAGTGCTGAATCTGATACAATCGAAATTTTTGACGGTTCAACAGGTTACACAACAGTTCTTAAAAGAGCTTAATTACTAGTAATAAAAATCTCGACTTTTAGGTCGGGATTTTTTTATTGCAAAATTTCTATTTTATGGTACAATGTAAAAAACAGATTAGGGAGAAATTTTATAATGAAAAAAATCACAGTATTATTATCAGTATTTATTATTACAATAGTTGCACTCACTGCCTGTGGTGGTGTGCCGATGACAGAGGACGGAAAAGTTAGTATTTTGGGTTCTTGGATTGTAAAGAGCACTATAAATGCCGACGGAGTGGAAACTATTATTGCCGACCTTGACTTTGAAACGGATGAAGAAGAATATCTTTCAAAAATACCGTATGAGTTTAACGAGGATGGGACTTTTTCAGTAACGATACTAGGAACGCCGGCACAGGGTACTTATGAATTTGACGGGGAAACTTTAACAATGACAATAGGTGGTGCCGACATGGTGGCGCAGTATAAAAGGGAAAGCGACACTTTGGAAATAGTTGATGAAGAAACTTCTGCGACAACAGTAATTGGAAGAAATTAGTATAAGATTAACAGCAAGTATTTTTAAAACTTGCTGTTTTTTTGTTAAATAATATAAATTTAACATACACTACATTTTGACAAAATATTGTAAGCTTATACTATATAATAATATCGGTTTTCTGATTTTGGAATATTTGACAAATTAAATTTGTACGTTTTATCTAAAAGGCAAATTAAGTGAATAAAAAATTTAAAGAAAATAGATAAAAAGCTTGAAAAGATAATACAGAAATGGTATTATATATACAAAGCATGTGTAAGTGGCAAATTTTTTTGAGAATGGAGAAAAAATGGATATTAGAGAAACTTTAAAAAATCAGGGAACTTCAGAGGTCGATTTATTCTTAGAGGGAAAAAACAGCAAAGCGTATGAATATATGGGGCTTCATAAAGTTATAAAGGATAACAAAGAATGCATGGTGATAAGAGTGTGGGCGCCAAGTGTTTTGGAAGTCTATTTGGTAGGCAAGTTTTGCGACTGGGAAAAAGAAGGTGCAGTAAAACTTGAAAGCCTAGAAAATGGAGTTTGGGAAGCCTATACGGACTTTGTCATGCCTGATTTTGAGCCATATAAAATTTTAATAGTAGGCGAAGACGACAAAGAGTTTTTTAAAAGTGACCCTTATGCATATCACAGCGAAACAAGGCCGGGGACTGCGTCTAAATTCTATGACATAAAAGGTTTTGAGTGGACGGATGACAAATGGCAGAAATATAAAATAGAAAATCCGCATTATGAAAGACCTATAAACATCTACGAGGTGCATGCACATTCTTGGAGAACCTATGGGGACGGCCAGCCGTTTTCGTATCAAAAACTTGGCGATGAACTTATTCCTTATGTAAAAGACATGGGGTTTACACATATTGAATTTATGCCCCTTACAGAGTATCCTTATGACCCGTCTTGGGGTTATCAGGTGACGGGCTATTTTGCACCCACCTCACGCTATGGCACGCCTAAAGAACTGATGGAATTTATAGACAGGTGCCATAATGAGGGAGTAGGGGTAATACTCGACTGGGTGCCTGCGCACTTCCCTAAAGACGAGGCAGGCCTTGCTAAATTTAACGGCAAACCATGCTATGAGTATGAAGATGTTAAAAAAGGTGAGCACTTTGAGTGGGGGACCTTGGTGTTTGACTATGGAAAACCCGAGGTTATAAGCTTTCTAATTTCTAGTGCGAATTTTTGGCTTAAAGAATATCATGTCGACGGATTAAGGGTTGATGCTGTGGCGTCTATGCTTTATCTTGATTATAATAGAGATCAAGGACAGTGGATTCCGAACAGGCACGGCGGCAAGGAAAATTTGGAAGCAGTGGAGTTTATGAAAATTTTAAACGAAGCTGTGTTTGAGCAAAACCCTGAGGCTATGATGATAGCCGAGGAGTCAACCTCTTGGCCCATGGTTACAAAACCCTCATATATGGGCGGTTTAGGATATAATTATAAATGGAATATGGGTTGGATGAACGACATGCTAAGATATATGTCGCTTGACCCGTATTTTAGAAAACATAACCACGACACCCTTACTTTTTCATTCTTTTATGCGTTTTCGGAAAATTATATTTTGCCGATTTCGCATGATGAACTTGTGTATGGCAAGGGCTCACTTTACAATAAAATGCCCGGCACTAAGGAAGAAAAATATGCAGGGCTACGCTGTTTTATTGCATACATGATGGCGCACCCCGGTAAAAAACTTCAGTTTATGGGCACAGAGATTGCACAGCACGACGAGTGGAATTTTTCTAAGGAAATTCAGTGGAATCTTTTGCAGTATGATGAGCATAAAAAAGCGCAAAAATTCTTTAAGGAGATGAACAAATTCTACTTAGGAAGCCCAGAACTTTGGGAGGTAGATTTCTCTTGGGAAGGTTTTTCGTGGATAGCAAACGACGATTATAAGCAGAGTGTAATTACGTTTAGGCGCTTTGATAAAAAGGGAAATGACCTTATTATCGTGTGTAATTTTGTGCCGGTTAAGCGTGAGAATTATGGAATAGGCGTGCCCTATTTTGGAATATATGAAGAAGTGTTTACGACCGATAAGAAAGATTTTGGAGGGCAGGGGATTACCAATGGTGCAAAAATAATAACACAAGAAAAGAAAATGCATGGCTTTGAACAAAGTGTAAGCTTGACGCTTCCTGCAAATTCGGTTATTTTCCTAAAATGTGTTAAAAAAGAAGAAAAGAAGAAAAAGATAAAAGCGGCAGTAAAAATTAGCAAAACAGGTGATATTAAGAATAAACAAAATAAATAAGGGGGACTCAATATGTTACCAAAACAAGAAGTCGTTGCAATGTTACTTGCAGGTGGACAAGGTAGTAGGCTTGGCGTGCTTACAAAAAATTTGGCAAAACCCGCCGTTCCGTTTGGTGGAAAGTATAGAATTATCGACTTTCCTCTCTCAAACTGTGTGAACTCTGGCATAGAAACGGTAGGTGTTTTAACGCAGTACCAACCGCTAGAGCTCAATCACTATATCGGCAGCGGACAGCCATGGGACCTTGACAGTATGAATGCAGGTGTACATGTGCTACCACCGTATCAAAAAAATAAAGGCTCAGACTGGTATAAGGGCACGGCAAATGCCATTTACCAAAATATTCATTTTATAGAGAGATATAATCCTGAGTATGTCGTGGTGCTATCAGGCGACCATATTTATAAAATGGACTACTCAAAAATGGTGCAGTACCACAAAGAAAAAGAAGCGGCTTGCACTATTTCTGTAATTGATGTGTCTATGGAAGAGGCAACAAGATTTGGCATACTAAACACCAGAGACGATTTGTCAATTTATGAGTTTGAAGAGAAGCCTAAAAAACCAAAAAGCACAAATGCCTCAATGGGTATTTATGTTTTCACATGGTCAAAGCTTAAAAAATATTTGGAAGAAGATGAACTAGATAAAAAGTCATCTAACGATTTCGGCAAAAACGTTCTTCCGAATATGCTAGAAAAAGGCGAGAGAATGTTTGCGTATAACTTCTCAGGTTACTGGAAAGACGTTGGAACTATCGAAAGCCTTTGGGAAGCAAATATGGATTTATTAAATCCTAAAATAGAGCTTGACTTAAGCGAAGATCAAGGTAGAATTTATGCAAGAAACCCAGTAATGCCTCCTCACTACATAGCAAGTGATGCCATAGTGCAAAACTCACTAGTGCCAGAGGGCTGTAATGTTTACGGCAAAGTAGACGGTTCCGTACTATTTGCAGGTGTTTATGTTGCGCCGAACGCACAGGTGCTTGACTCTATCATAATGCCAGGCGCAGTGATAGAAGAGGGTGCTAAAATAAGTTATGCCATAGTTGGTGAAAATTCTGTGGTGGGTAAAAATTCCGTTATAGGAAAAAGACCCGAAGACATGGAAGACATAAAAGCTTGGGGCGTTGCCGTAGTAGGGCCAAACTGCACCGTAGAAGAGGGGCAAGTTATAGAGCCAAAGGCAATGCTTGACTTAGAGGAGGGAATAATATAATGAGGGGAAATAATGCAATGGGCATACTTTTTGCCTATGTTAATGAAGAAAGAGTAAGTCAGCTTACAAAAAACCGTGTTATGGCCTCTGTTCCTTTTGGCGGCAGATACAGACTTGTGGATTTTCCGCTTTCTAACATGGTTAATTCCGGAATAAATAAAGTGGGCGTCATCACAGAGCCTAACTATTTATCTCTTATGGACCATTTAGGCTCAGGCAAGGCGTGGGATTTATCAAGAAAAAGAGAAGGCCTATACCTTCTACCGCCTTTTGGCACAAATCACACGAGAAGCGACGGTAAAATTGGTTCTTTAAACTCTATAAGAAGATTCATTAAAGACTCAAGAGAAGACTATGTAATTTTGTCGGACTGCGACATAGTTTGCAATATAAATTATAAAGAAGCCCTTACTTTCCATATAGAAAACGATGCAGATGTCACCGTTGTTTATTATCATGGTGCGGCACAAGATGGAATAGACAGCAGTGTGTATACCATAGACCCAGACAACAGGGCGAGAACCCTTAAGATTAAAAACGAAGAAGTAGAAAACTGTGATATCGGCATGGGAATGTACATAATGAACAGGAAACTACTTTTAGAAGTAATCGACGATGTCATGGGTGAAAATGAAGTGGACTTTGATAGGTCTATAATACATAAATGCATGGAAGAGCATAAAGTCTATGCATATGAATTTAAGGGACAAATGTATCAAATTTCGTCTATGGAAGCATATTTTAATGCAAACATGGCTCTTATGAACCCGAAAATTAGGACAGAGCTTTTTAAGGCCGAGTATCCAATTTATACAAAGGTAAGAGACGACATGCCTGCAAAATATGGCTTTGAGTCTAAGGTGGAGAACTCACTTATAGCAGACGGCTGTATAATCGACGGTGAAGTTCATAACTGCGTTTTATTCAGAGGCGTTAAGGTAGAAAAAGGTGCAGTGATTAAAAACTGTGTAATAATGCAGGACACTGTAGTCGAAAAAGATGCAAAACTTGAGTATACAGTAACGGACAAGGACGTTAAAATAGTAAAAGAAAGGGTGCTTACAGGCTCTCCTACTTATCCTATTTACGTCTCAAAGGCTAGTGTTGTATAAAATAAATTGCGAAAGGGTTGAGTATATTAATGAAAGTATTGTTTTGTGCAAGTGAGGCACTTCCGTTTATCGCCACAGGTGGGCTTGCAGACGTTGCAGGGTCGCTTCCGCAGGCGCTTAGAAGCAGAATGGTAGGTTGCAGGGTTGTAATGCCTTATTATGACACTATTCCACAGCATTTAAAAGACAGCATGAAGTTTATCACAAGCATCAGCGTTCCTGTTGCTTGGAGAAGACAGTACTGCGGAATTTTTGAAGCTAAGGCAAATAATGTTACATATTATTTTATAGATAATCAGTACTATTTTAAAAGAAATAGCATTTACGGACATTTTGACGATGCCGAAAGGTTTGCGTTTTTCTCAAGAGCAATTTTGGAAATGCTTCCCTATATTGAATTTAAACCCGATGTAATTCATACAAACGACTGGCAAACAGCGCTAGTGCCCGTGTATTACAGGTTATTTTACGCAAATAATGATTGGTATAAAAACATAAAACAACTTTTCACGATACACAATATACAGTATCAAGGACAATATGACTCCGCAATACTCAGTGATGTGTTCGGCATTCCGAAAAGTGAAAAAGACCTTATGGAATACGATAAATGCATAAACCTTATGAAAGGCGCAATAGAGAGCGCTAACTGGGTAAGCACAGTAAGTCCAAGCTATGCAAACGAAATTTTAGATCCATGGTTTTCTCATAAACTCGACCCAATTTTAAGGCAGAGGGCATGGAAGTTATCAGGAATACTAAACGGAATTGACGTAGCGTCCTATGACCCACAAACAGACCAGAGCATATTTAAAAACTTTAGTCTGGAAACAGTCGAGGACAAGGCTGCCAACAAGAGCGGACTCCAAGAGAGAATGGGACTAAACGTAGACCCTAATGCGCCTGTTATAGGAATGGTAACAAGACTTGTGTCTCACAAAGGCCTAGACCTTGTAAAGGCGGCTGTCAGCAATATTATGGACTACTCAAACGCACAGTTTGCGGTCTTAGGCAGTGGCGACTGGGAGTATGAGGCGTATTTCAAAGGCATGCAAGAAAAATATCCGGGCAGATTTTCAATATGCGTGGGCTTTATACCCGAGCTTTCAAGGAAAATTTACGCAGGTTCAGATTTATTCCTTATGCCAAGCAAAAGCGAGCCTTGCGGTCTTTCACAAATGATATCTTTAAGATACGGAACTATTCCGGTTATAAGAGAAACAGGCGGACTAAGAGACTCTATAACAGACAGCAGAGACGGCGTTGGCAATGGCTTTACATTTAAAAGCTATAACTACAACGACATGCTCGACTCGATACATGCGGCAATTTATCAGTATAACAGCGACAGAGACGGCTTTAATTTCCTAGTAAAAAGGGCAATGGAGTGCGACAACAGCTGGGGCAAATCGGCAAAAGAATACATGAGGCTATACAAAGATTTAGTCAGAGGATAAAAGATAATTTTAAAGCTGTGAGTACGGCTACAAATAAAAACAGGGGGCTACTACAAATGATTTGTAGTAGCCCCTCAGACTGTCGAAAAA
The DNA here is from genome assembly GCA_964370635.1 of uncultured Eubacteriales bacterium. Classification (GTDB taxonomy): domain Bacteria; phylum Bacillota; class Clostridia; order Oscillospirales; family Acutalibacteraceae; genus SIG603. The sequence continues at coordinate 57,491 of CAYJJU010000008.1, forward strand.
AACCTGTGGCAAAAATGCTCTACAGAAGAGGAGTTTTTTATCGCAAAACTTTCCTCTTTTGCCCTTTTAGGGCAAAATTCACCTTTAAAATGCTCTTCTAAGGATAAGATTTCGTTTTCTGCGGAAAACGCCTTAGGGCTCAGCCCTAAGTACCCGAAATTTTTTGAAAAAAATTTAGTAAAACTTTAACAATCGTCATTATATCAAAACACTCTGAAATTTATCCCTTTTTATCCGGTTCTTTCATGGTAAGGCTTATTCTTTTTTTGTCTGCATCTACAGCTATCACCCACACTTTGATTATATCGCCTACTTTTAGGACATCTGAGGGGTGTTTTATGAATTTGTTGCTTATTTGTGTTATGTGCACAAGGCCGTCTTGGTGCACGCCTATGTCGACAAATGCGCCAAAATCTATTACATTTCTTACTGTGCCCATAAGCTCCATGCCGGCCTTTAGGTCTTTCATGTCCTTGATGTCGCTTCTAAGCATTATTTTTTCTATTTCGTCACGTGGGTCACGGCCGGGTTTTGTCAGCTCAAGCGCTATGTCGTTTAGTGTTGGAACACCAATTCCTACCTCGCCTGCAAGCTTTTCGGCACCGTTTTCTTCAATTCTTTCGGCCAAGTCGCCAAATCCCGTGGAGCTTACTTTTTTCAGGTCATATCCACAAAGCTCTAATATTTTTTTTGCGCTGTCGTAAGACTCAGGGTGAACCGCGGTGTTGTCTAGAATATTTTTGCTCTCACTTACCCTTAAAAATCCTGCGCATTGCTCAAAGGCTTTTGGGCCTAGCTTTGGCACTTTTTTCAGTTGTGCACGAGAGGTGAACATGCCGTTTTCGTGTCTGTAGGCAATGATGTTTTTTGCAACCGCCGCACTTATTCCCGAAATATTCTTTAAAAGTGAGGGAGAGGCCGTGTTTAAGTCTACTCCGACGGTGTTAACGCAGGCTTCAACCACGCCTCCTAAGGCCTCGTCAAGCCTTTTTGGTGGCATATCGTGTTGATATTGCCCAACGCCTATTGCCTTGGGGTCGATTTTTACAAGCTCTGCAAGCGGGTCTTGTAGCCTGTGCGCTATCGAAACCGCACTCCTTAAGGTAAGGTCAAACTCGGGGTATTCCTCTGCCGCAAGTTTTGATGCAGAATAAACCGAAGCGCCTGCCTCGTTTACCACTGTATAATCTGCCGATAAGCCGTCGTTTTTAACTAAGTTATCTACAAAAATTTCTGTCTCTTTTGATGCCGTGCCGTTGCCTATGGCTATAATGTCGACAGAGTGCTTTTTAACCATGCTTTTGACAAGCGCTCCCGCCTCTCTCACCTTGTTTTCGCTGTGAGTGGGATAAATCACGCCTGTGTCTAGCACTTTTCCTGTTTCGTCGACTACCGCAACTTTACAGCCCGTCCTGTATCCGGGGTCAAGACCCATTGCAACCTTGCCTTTTACAGGCGCTTGCATAAGTAGGTTTCTTAGATTGACCGTAAATACCTTTATTGCGCTTTCTGCCGCAGTTTGAGTAAGCTCGTTTCTGATTTCTCTTTCGATAGATGGGAAAATTAGTCTTTGATATGCATCTTTTGCCGCCTCTTCAACAGCTTCTGCGCAAGGCGTTTCATTTTTTACATAGCTGCTAAGAAGTATGTTATGCCCTCTTGTGATGTCGAGCTCTACATTTACCTTTAAAAAGCCCTCTCGCTCGCCCCTGTCTATTGCAAGCACCCTGTAGCCTGTGATTTTTGCCACGGGTTGAGAGAAGTCGTAATACATAGAGTACACAGATTCCTCATCTTTTGTGGCCTTAGTCTTAAGCGTTGCCTGAGCGGCGGTCACTACCCTTAGTCTTTTTCTTATTCCGGCGTCGTCCGATATAATTTCCGCTATGATGTCAAGCGCACCTTGCAAGGCATCACTCTCGTCTTTTACGCCTTTTTCCTCGTCGACAAAATCTGCCGCCATGTCTATTGGGTACTCTTTTGTGTCCTGTGCCAAAATTTTAAGCGCCAAGGGTTCAAGTCCTTTTTCTTTTGCAACCGATGCCCTTGTTTTTCTTTTTGGTCTAAAAGGCCTGTAGATATCGTCAATTTCCGATATGGTCGAGGCGTTTTCAAGGCTTTTTGCAATTTCATCTGTCATGGCTTCCTGCGCCTCAATAAGCGAGAAAACCTCTTCTTTTCGTTGGTCTAAGTTTCTTAAATATGTAAGCCTTTCGGAAATTTCTCTAATGCTTTGGTCGTCTAAAGAGCCGTGAGCCTCTTTTCTATATCGCGCTATAAAGGGTATCGTGTTGCCCTCGTCGATTAGCTCTATAAGCTTTTCTATTTGCCACTGTTGTAAATTATACTGCGTAGACAGCACTTTTGCATAATCCATCATATTAGTTTTTCCTTTGATTTTTTATAAATTTTATGTTATTATTGTACCATAAAATGCTAAAAGTGACAAGTAAGAAATGGAGTGTTGTCTATGATTAAAAACATTGTGTTCGACATAGGAAACGTGCTTGCACCGTTTTCTTGGCAAAAAACCTATAAAAAACTGTTTGGCGATGGTGAGCTTTATGACAAAATAGCAAATGCGACCGTGCTTTCAGAGGATAAATGGGCGGAAATTGACAGGGGAGTCCTGACTTACGATGAAGTTTTGGAAAGTTTTATCAAAAACGAGCCCGATTTGTCGGCGGAAATTAAACTCGCAGTAAACACCATATTTGACGATATATCGCAGTATGAGTATAGCGAAGATTGGGTTTTAAGGCTAAAGGCGAAGGGTTATAAGGTGTATTTATTGTCAAACTTTGGCGACAAACCATACAATACCTGCCTTCCACGCTTTGCGTTTTCAAAACATGTCGACGGCGGTATAATATCGTATGAAGTAAGGAGGATAAAGCCAAATAACGACATCTTTGAGGCCTTATGCGGAAAATATAGCATTAAAGCTCAGGAGAGTGTGTTTATTGATGACTCTCAAAAAAATGTAGATGCCGCCAAAGCACTGGGCTTTAACGGCATAGTATTTGATGAAAAAATTAATGTGGACAAAAAGCTTAATGACTTAGGCGTGTTCTGGTAATTTTTTAAGCGTTCAAAAATTCCTCTATAGCCATTCGTACGGTTTTAATTATTTTTATTCTGGCGTATTTTTTATCATTACCCTCGACTATGACCCATGGTGCGTTTTTAGTCGAGGTTTTTTGTATCATTTCATCGATTGCGGTTTCGTATTCGTCCCATTTTTCACGGTTTCGCCAGTCTTCATCGGTGATTTTATACTGCTTTTCGGGATTTTGCTGTCTGTCTGTAAAACGTTTTAACTGCTCGTCTTTGTCTATGTGTATGAAAAATTTTATCACTATTGCGCCCCACTTTGCCATAGAGGCTTCAAATTCGTTCATTTCATCAAAAGCCTGCTCCCAACGTTTTTGTGGCGCAAAACCTTCGACCCTTTCGACCATTACCCTGCCATACCATGTTCTGTCAAATATTGCAACATGGCCATCTCTTGGGAGTTTTTGCCAAAATCGCCATAGATAATGCCTGTTAATTTCTTCGCTTGTGGGCGCGGCAACGGGTATAACCTCAAAACCTCTGGGGTCAAGCGCCCAAGAAAGTCGCCTTATAGCGCCTCCCTTGCCTGCGGCGTCCCAGCCCTCAAATGCTAAAATCACGGGTATTCGCCTTTTATATAAAATTCCATGAAGCTTTTTAAGCTCGTCTTTTTCTTTTTTAAGCTCTTTTTTATAATCTTTCGGGTCTATGCTTACATTTAAGTCTATTTGAGAAAGTTTTTTTGTCGGAAGTATTTCAAAATCCTTGTCACGTGGCTTAGTCTTTACTTCGTCCTTTTTAAGTGCCGATTTTAAAGTGCTTACCAAAATATCAAGCACATTAAAGCTTGCCGACCATTTTTCCGTGCTGTCTATTACATGCCAAGGGGCGGATTTTGTTGCGGTTTTTTCTATCAAGTCTTCCATGAGCTCACGCTTTTTGTCGAAATTTTCATAAAAACCCATGTCGGATTCAGACACCCTCCACGCACTCCCCTCTGAGGAAAGCAGGGTGTCCATTCGGCTTTTTTGCTCTTTTTTACTTATGTCTAAGAATATTTTTATCACGCAGTAGCCGTCGTCTGCGAGCATTCTTTCAAAATTAGTTATCCTATCGAGTATGGATTTTTTGACAGGATTATCCCCTGCATGCGAAAACGCCTTGTAATACCAGCTGTGATTAAGTATCGAAATATCGCCTTTTTTTGGCAGTTTATCCCATGAAGCCTTCATGAAGGGATAGCGCTTGTCCTCTGCCTTTATTCCCGGCTTTACTTGAACCTGATACTGCCTAGGGTCAAGCTCTGCTATAATTTCTGCAATGATTTCTCCCTTGCCCGAAGCGCCGAAGCCTTCTATTGCCACCACCACGGGCACTCCGGCAGTTTTTAAGGATTGCTGCATGTAGTAAAGTTCTTTTTGCAGCTCTTTGACCTTCTTCTTAATTTGGGCTTTTTCCTTTTTTTCAATAGTTGCTTTTTTAATAATCATGACGCTGCTCCTTTTCTTTAAATATTTATAATCCACCGCTTACGGCTATGTTTTGTCCTGTTATATAACTTGCCTCTTCCCATAAATATTTTGCAAGGCTTGCCACCTCGCAGGGCTTTCCGAAACGAGCCATGGGTATTTCTTCAAAGAGCATTTCCCTTTCCTCTTTTGATAAATGGGAGTTCATCTTGCCCTCTATTGCGCCGGGAGAGATGCAGTTTACCCTGATATTTGAGGGTGCAAGCTCCTTTGCAAGCGCTTTTGTCATGCCTATAAGGCCTGCCTTAGACGCGCTGTAATGCGTCTCACAAGATGCTCCGTGCATTCCCCAAATTGAAGAGATGTTAATGATAGTGCCCTCTTTTTTTCTAATCATTTCGCCAACGGCCCTTTTTGAGCACAGAAAGGCGGATTTTAAATTTATGGAAAACATGTCGTCCCATTCTTTTAAAGAAATTAAATCAAATAGCTTAATTTGAGATATTCCGGCATTATTTATAAGTATGTCCACAAAGCCTAGATTTTTTTCTATGTCACAAAACATTTTTAAAACTTCGTCTTCAAGACTTAAATCTGCCTTGAATGCCATAATTTGCTTATGTGTGGCCTCTTTCAAATTTTCGATATATTCCGGGTAGCTTTTGTTGTAGTGCAGGGCTATTTTTTCTACATTTTCGCTTTTTACGGCCGCTTTTGCAAGCGCCTTTCCTATGTCGCCCGAGGCACCGCTTATTAAAATAGTTTTACCCATCACATATTCCCCGTTTCATATTCTATTATGGAAATTGCGGCAAGGCTTGCCGTTTCTGTCCTTAAAATTCTGTTTCCAAGGCTTACAATCTTCCAGCCCTGCTCAAGCGCTAGCTTGACTTCGTTTTCTGAAAAACCGCCCTCGGGGCCTATAAACACAGATATGTCACCCGTGTATCCGCTTAAAATTTCTTTAAGGCCGCCTGCCTTTCCCTCGTAAAAAAACAGCTTAAGGCCGGTGGCCTTTTGTGCGGCATCGCTAAAACTTAGAAGGCCGCTTATTTTTGGAATATATGCCCGTCCGCTTTGCTTTGCCGCCTCAAGAGCTATTTTTTGAAGGCGTGAAAGTTTTTTATCTATCTTGTCATCAATTTTTGCGACACAGTTTTTTGAATTTACAAGATTTATTTCATAAACACCAAGCTCTGTCGCCTTTTGAGTGATATAATCCAGTTTGTCGCCCTTTGGAGTGCACTGATAAAGCCGTATTTTACAGCTAGATTCATTTTCACTTGTTTTTTTACTTAGTACATCTACAAAAAGTCCGTCGGCTGTAATCTCACAAATTACGCAGTCGTATTCTACCGCAAAATCGTCGCACAGGGTAATTTTTTCCCCGAGCTTCATGCGCAAAGATTTTGTGATATGCCTTGCGTTTTCACCGCTTATAAAATGCTTGTCCTCGTCTATTTTGCTTTCAAAAAATCTGGGCATAACTTTCTCCAATTCAAAATTAATTCTACTTAGTACTATAATATCACAGATTTTATTTTTTTCAAATATATTAAAAAGTTTTTAATGATTTTTTTATATATTTATGGTATAATCGAGAAAAGATTTATGGGAGGTGCATCTTGAAAAAAGCAGTTTTACTTTTAGTTCTTATAATTTCTTGCACGCTCCTAAGCTCTTGCACGGTTTTTACAAATCTTGATGCAAATGCGCTCATGTCGCCCCCTAAGTCAGACGAGGACAGTCAGGCGATACACGCACTTATGGAAAACGAGGGCTCGGCGCTTACCTTTATTTATCCTAAAAACGGAGATTATCGCTCTGCCATAATTGTAAGGGAGGGCGAAGAAGCAGGTTTTAATTATTCTGTGGGCTTTTCGGCAAATCCCACCGGCGGCATTAATCTTAAATTCATGCTCAAACAAAACGATGAGTGGGAAGTGATTCATAGCGTTGACAATCTTGCAACTCAGGTGGACAGAGTATTTTTTGGCGACATGAACGGCGACGGGATGGAGGAAATAATTGTAGGTTGGGGCTCTCCGCAAAGTTTAACCGCAACACTTTCTATATTTTCATTTTTAGACGGCAATGTGCTTGAATATCCTGTGTCTGAAAACTATAATGAAATTGCACTGACGGACTTTAATGATGACAATGTATTCGAGCTTTTTTCGGCGACAATCTTCACACCTGCACAAGGCGATGAGGGCAAAGATAAAGAAGCCATAGGAAAACTCTACACGCTTGATGACAATGTTTTAATGCAGTCATATTCGGTAGACCTTACAAGCGCTGTCACAAGGTACAGCAATACCTTATTCGGAAATTTAGACAGTGACGGCAAAAAAGGCCTTGTGCTTGACGGCGTTCGGGCGGATAATAGCATGATAACCCAGCTTATTGTCATAGATGAATTTGACGATACTATGGAAAATCCTCTTTTAGAAAAATATAGCTCCGTGAATTTTTTCCAAAGACCTCCCACCTTGCCGTTTTCTTGTCGGGATATAAACGGTGATGATATAATAGAGTTTCCGATAACAGATATACAGACAAATTACGAGGGCTCAGACAGCCTTGAGTCGTATAATTATAGCTTAACTTGGATATCTTATGATGACATAGGAAGGCAAAGCAACCCTGTGCTTACTACGATAGTTAATTTAGATGCGCTTTACTATATCTCTATTCCCTCACAATTTCCTTATGAAGTTACTTGCAGTTACGACACACAGACTCCTCAAAGGCTATATTTTTATTACTCAGGTTTTGAGGGCGCCGATACGCCGGCCTTTTATATAGACTATTTCTCCTCGCACGAATGGGAGGAGTATAAGGACGAGGTTGTAGACGAGTACACTATCTTACTTGAAACAGAAAATGACATGGTATATGTGGGCTATCTTCAGTCCAACTATCCTATGGTTGAAGACATAATGTTAAGCTTAACGCTGGTTTCTTAATTTTTTTGAAAGGATGTCACATTTATGCGAAGAATTTTAGTTTGCGAGGACGAACAAAATATAAGAGAGTTTGTCGTCATCAATTTAAAACGTGCAGGCTACGAGGTTTCAGAGGCTTGTACTGCCGACGAAGCCCTGGAAACTTACGAAAGGGAGAGCAAGAACTTTGATGTTATAATCTTAGACATAATGACACCGGGAAAATATGACGGTCTTGCCGTGTGTCGAAAAATTAGGGATCAAAATGAAAATGTCGGCATAATTATGCTTACCGCAAAAACTCAGGAAATAGACAAGGTAAGCGGACTCATGATGGGAGCCGATGACTATATGACAAAGCCTTTTTCTCCGTCTGAGCTTGTGGCTCGTGTAGATGCAATTTATAGGCGAGTAGAACAGCTCTCCGAGAACAGGCACGCAGGATTTAAAGAAGAAATGAAGTCGGGCGAATTTACTTTAAACTTAAGAAACCGCACTTTTACAAAGGGCGACAAGCTAATAGAGCTTACGCAGGTTGAATTTCAAATTATTGAATATTTTTTCACCCACGCAGGTCTGCCACTTAGCAGGACAGATATATTAAAGCATGTTTGGAGCGCCAGTTATGCAGGCGAAGAGAAAATTGTCGATGTAAATGTGCGCAGAATAAGAATGAAAATTGAAGATGAACCTTCAAATCCTACGCATATTATAACCGTATGGGGTATGGGGTATCGTTGGGAGGCATGAGGCGTTGAGAAAAGCTAAGGCCAAAAAGCGCAGAAGCATTTCCACCCGTTGGCTTTTTACGGGTGTATTTGTTGTGGTTGCTATACTGATAATTTTTATAGTCACACTTTCTTTTTCCATACAAAGCTATGTATATAACGGCATACAGCAGTCTCTTATAGGAAGAAGTGATGAGTTGTTAAATACCTTCTATTCCTCTGATGGATATAAAAACTCTGCCGAATTTAACACGATTTCAAGGGCGTATATCGAAAACTTTGCAGATAAAAACATGCTTGAAATTATGAGCGTTTCGTCAAACGGAGACGTGCTTACGACGTCGACAGGATTTACTCCAAACAATAATCAGCAAATGCCGGACTATGAAATTGCGCTGAGTGCAGAGTCTAATTTTGGATTTTGGATAGGAGAGCTCAATACAGAGGAAAAAGTCATGGCAATCACAAGGGTTGTAAGAAATTCCTCGCAAAGCGTGGTGGGCTCTATAAGGTATGTTGTGTCTTTGGAACTTGCAGATGCACAAATTGCAAGCTCTGTATCAATGCTTATACTTATTGGCGCTTTTATAACCATGTTCATAATTTTCTCAGGACTATATTTTATACGCTCCATCGTCACCCCAATTAAAGAGCTCAATCTCACCGCAAAGGAAATTGCAAAAGGCGATTTCGATGCGAGGATTACAAAGCATAAAAATGACGAAATAGGCCAGCTCATCGACACCATAAACGAAATGGCGCAGGAGCTTGGAAACAATGAAAAAGTTAAAAACGACTTTATTTCCTCGGTCTCACACGAACTTAGGACGCCGCTTACCTCAATTAAAGGCTGGGCGGAAACCATGCAAGAAAGCAGAGGGGATAAGGACACTTTTGATAAGGGCATGACAATTATTATTAAAGAATCGGAAAGACTTTCGGGCATGGTTGAAGAACTTTTGGATTTTTCAAGGATACAAAGCGGTCGAATGTCTTTAATGATGAACAAGGCGGATATTTTATCAGAGCTTGATGAAGCGGTGTTCATGTTCACAGATAGGGCAAGAAATGAGAATAAAAAACTCATTTATGAAGAAAGCCCAATGCTGCCACCTGTAATGGCGGATATAAACAGGTTAAGACAAGTTTTTGTCAATATCATTGACAATGCTCTTAAATATACAAGCCCCGGCGGCACGATAAAGGTTTCCGCCTTTGAAGAAGACGGACATGTCGTAATAGTGGTAGGGGACACGGGGTGTGGAATACCAAAGTCGCACCTGCCGCATGTTAAAGAAAAATTTTATAAGGCAAATCAGGTCATAAGGGGCTCAGGAATAGGCCTTGCGGTTGCCGATGAAATAGTGATGCTTCACTCGGGTACGCTTGACATACAAAGCGTGCAGGGGAGAGGCACCGTGGTAAAAATGAAAATACCAACGATAAAGAATTTGCAGGAAAATCCTGAAATTTCCGGTGCAACAGAAATACTTGCATCAAGCGATACGGTAAGGCTCGTGACAGAGAAAACCGACTCATAAGTTAGAAAGGAATTAAACAGATGTCAAAAATAACCTCAATAGGCGGTCAAGCCCTCTTAGAAGGGGTAATGATGGTAGGCCCTAAAAAGACCATAGCCGCCTTTTGCAGTCAATCAGGCGAAATAAGCACAAAAGAAATAGAGGCAAAAAAAATTAAAGATAAATTTCCACTTGCCGGCAAGCCCTTTTTAAGAGGACTTTTTTCCATGATAGACAGCATGAAAACGGGAATGAAAGCCCTTGAAATCTCTGCCGACAAGGCTATGGAGGACACGGTAGAAGTTGAAGAAACTTCTAAATTTGAAAAATGGCTTGAGAAAAAATTCGGCGACAGCATAACAAAGGTCGTGACCGCCGTGGGCGCTATACTAGGTGTAGGACTTTCGATTTTGCTATTTTTCTTCCTGCCGGCACTCGCATTTAATGGAATACTGCTCTTGGCAGGCGAAAGTTTAGCGCCTTTTCGCTCCTTGTTTGAGGGCGTTATAAGGGTAATTATACTAATTTCCTACATGCTTTTAATATCGCTTATGCCCGACATAAAAAGACTATTTATGTATCATGGGGCAGAGCATAAAACTATATTTTGCTATGAGGCAGAGCTTGATTTAAGCGTGGAAAATGTGAAAAAACAAAAGCGCTTTCACCCAAGGTGTGGAACAAGCTTTCTTGTAATTTTGATAGGACTTGGAATAATTGCAGGCTTTTTTATTCCATTTGAGAATGTGTTTTTGAGGACTTTTGCAAAAGTCATGTGCCTACCCCTTGTTATTTGCATAGGGTATGAGCTAATAAAACTTTGTGGAAAGTATAATAATGTTTTGACAAAAGTTATTGCGGCTCCCGGAATGTGGGTGCAAAGGATAACCACAAAAGAGCCTACAGACAAGATGATAGAAACTGCAATTGCGGCAATGGTCGAAGTAATTCCTGAAGATGGTGAAGATTTAATATGACTTATACAGTAAAGCAACTTTACGATTTTATAAAAGAAGAATTTAAAGGGCTTTCAGATGGAAATTTTGAAGCCCTTGTCCTTATTGAGCACTTTTTTTCTCTGGGATACAAGGATATAATTTTAAACCCCACAGAAAAACTCTCCGATTGCAAAGACATCTTAACTGCGGTAGAAGAAAGAAAAAACGGCAGACCGCTTCAATACATCCTTGGCAGCTGGACATTTGGAAATTTGACGCTTAAGGTGGAAGAGGGAGTTTTAATCCCAAGGGAAGACAGCCTCATACTGGTAAACTGCGCCGTGGATTTTATTAAAAATAAACCAATGGTGGGAGTGGATTTATGTGCAGGAACAGGCGCTATAGCGCTTGAAATTTCGCATAACTGTGAAAATGCACTGATAGACGCCCTAGAGCTTTACCCGAAGGCATACCAAATTTTACTCGATAATGTAAAAAAATTAGACGCAAAAAAGGTCTTCCCAAAAAACGGTGATGTTTTAAGTGAAAACCTTGCAAAAATGTATTCAAATTTAGATTTTATTGTGTCCAACCCACCATATATTAAAAGTTCTGAGCTTGAAGGACTTCAAAAAGAAGTGCAAAGCGAGCCGATGACAGCACTTGACGGAGGGTTGGATGGGCTTTATTTTTATAAAGTTTTAATTAAAAACTGGACTGCCTGCCTTAAAAAAGGAGGCCTGATGGCTTTTGAAATAGGGGAAAGTCAAGCCGAAGAGGTGAGCGGTATTTTTAAAATGTATGGCTATGAAGACATACATGTTTTAAAGGATTTTGCAGGGCATGACCGAGTGGTTTATTCTATTAAGAAAAATTAATAGATGTATGAAAAACTCTCAACCACCTTGCCGTCTTTGACATAGACCCTTGCAACCCTTGCAGAAATATTACAAATAATTTCATAATTTATTGTGTTTCGTATTTTTGCAAGCTCCTCGGCGCTTATCTCTTCATGTCCGTCTTTTCCCATAAGTGTCACTATGTCGCCCGACTTTAGGTCTTCGTCGACCAAGGCCATCATTTGATCCATGCACACCCTGCCGACTATCGGGTATCTCTTGCCGTTTATCAGCACTTGAGCTCCGTTTTGTCCGAGCATAAGCCCGTATCCGTCGGCGTAGCCTGTTGGAATTGTCGCAATATATTCCTTGCTTTTTGCCGTGTAAACGCCGGCATAACTCACCCTGTCGCCCTCGTTTATGGCTTTTACGTGAGAAACTATTGCCTTTAAAGACAGCGCAGGCTTTAGCGAAAGTTTATTTACTGTTTTGCTAGACGGCAAAAGTCCATATAAAACTATGCCCACACGCACCATGTCAAAATGCGTTTTTTCGTAGTCGAGCGCACCGCCGCTGTTTGCCATATGATTAATTTTAAAGTTTATTCCCTGCTTTGATAGCAGGGTTTTTATTTTTTCAAATAGGGCAGTTTGTTTTTCTACTATCTCTGTGCCCTCACTGCCACTGTCTGCCGCTGCAAAGTGTGTAAACAGGCCTTCGCAGTCAAAACATTCTAGATTTTTAACGTGTTTAATTTCTTCTACGGCGTTAAAATCTCGATTTTCGTCATGAAAATAAAAACCCAGTCTGCTCATTCCCGTGTCTACTTTTATATGTATTTTAAGCTTTTTGCCACTGTCTTTAAGCGCCTGTGCGTACTCCTGCGCCTGCTCTTTTGAATATATACACTGAGAAATATTTTGCTCTGCCAAAGTTTTTGCCATCTCAGGCGGAGAAAAACCGAGAATTAGTATGGGTAAATTTATCCCATTTTCCCTAAGTTGTAAGGCCTCTGCCGCATTTGAAACGCCCAAAAAATCTGCACCGAGATTTTGGTAAAGCGTAGCCACCGCCACGGCACCATGGCCGTAGGCGTCGGCTTTAATCACACAGCAAATTTTCGACTTGCAGTGCTCTTTAACTGTGTTAAAATTGTGCACAAGTGCGTCTAAATCCACCTGCGCCCAAGTTCTTTTGTAGGCAAAATTCATATACATTAAATTTCACTTTCTAATTATTTAAAATAATTTACACCGCTTTCAAATAGTAACTGGTCTTTTGCACCCGGAACATTTTTATAAAGCTCGTCACCCATTCTTTCAGAGTGACCCATCTTGCCAAATACACGTCCGTCAGGGCTTGTTATACCTTCGATAGCGCATACCGAGCCGTTAGGATTAAACATAATATCGCCCGAAACTGTACCGCTAGGGTCGGTGTACTGAGTGGCAATTTGCCCGTTTTGAATTAATTTTTCAAGCTCTTCTTGGTTTGCAACAAATCTGCCCTCTCCGTGGGATACAGGAATTGCAAATACATCGCCTGCATTTACGCCGCTTAGCCAAGGGGATTTTGTGTTTGTCACCCTTGTATATGCCATATTAGAAATATGTCTGCCAAGAGTATTGAAAGTAAGTGTAGGGTCGTTTTCTTTTTGATTGGTAATTTTGCCATAAGTTGCAAGGCCAAGTTTTATAAGCGCTTGGAAACCGTTGCAAATACCCATCATAAGGCCGTCCCTCGTGTCTAGCAAATCCGTCACCGCCTGTGCGATAAGCGGATTTCTAAAGGTGGTTGCGATAAATTTGCCCGAACCCTCCGGCTCGTCACCGCCTGAGAAGCCACCAGGTATCATTATAATTTGAGAAGAGCGTATGGCTTTTTCCATCTCTTTTATGCTGTATTCTATATCCTTTGAGTTTAAATTTCTCAAAACGAAAACTTGGGCCTGGGCACCTGCTTTTTCAAAGGCTCTCTTAGTGTCAATTTCGCAGTTAGTTCCTGGGAAAACAGGTATAAATACCTTTGGTTTTAAGGTCTTTATAGAAGGAGCTTTGCCGTATTTTTCGTTTGATAGAGCTATGTCCTTTGTGATTTCAACAGTGTTTTCAAATGTAGGGAAGACGGACTCTAGCTTTCCAGTGTAGGCCTTTAGCACTTCTTCATTATCTATTTTATTGCCGTTTACCTCAAAATATCCCTTATCTGTTACGTCGCTTAGGAAAATAATTTCGTTAAAGGCAGATTTTAGCGCCGCGTCGTCTTTTACTTCAACTATAAGAGTGCCGACTTTTGGGGCAAACATAATTTCGTCTGACACATCAGAGAAACTGAGTGAAAGTCCGTTACCAAATGCCATTTTGGAGGCAGTTGCACTTGCGCCGCCCTCCTTTATAACGCCTACAGATAAAATTTCGCCTTTTTCCATAAGCTCTAAAACCTTGCTATAGTAGGCTTTTAAATCTTCCCATACAGGCAAGTTTGTTTCTTTATCCTCATTAATAGGAAGCACAAACAGCTTTGTTCCAGCGTTTTTAATGGACGAAGACATGGTTTTTGATGCCTTTGTCATTGTGACTGCAAAGCTTACAAGTGTTGGCGGAACGTCTAAATCTTCAAAAGAGCCAGACATTGAGTCCTTACCGCCTATTGATGGAAGTCCCATGCCAAGCTGCACCTCTAATGCGCCCAAAAGAGCCGCCAAAGGCTTGCCCCAACGTGTGGGTTCTTTATGAAGTCTTTCGAAATATTCTTGGAAAGTAAGTCTTGCCTTAAGTGGATTTGCGCCCACTGCGACAAGTTTTGAAAGGCTCTCAACAACTGCGTAAGCCGCACCGTGATACGGGCTGTATTTTGCTATTTTAGGAATATAACCATAGCTCATTGCCGTTGCATCGTCTGTTTGTCCTTTTAGTAGAGGGATTTTTGCAACCATGGCTTCCTCCGGTGAAAGCTGATATTTACCGGCAAAAGGCATAAGTACAGTTCCCGCACCGATAGAAGCATCAAAGCGCTCTACCAGTCCTTTTTGTGAGCAAACCTCAAGCCTTGAAAGGTTTTTCATGAAGGCCTTATCTGCTGTCATGTTTAAAAGCTCATTTGGCACTTTTACCCTGTAGTCCTCTCCCTCTTTTGGCGATGTGATATAGGCATCTGCCTTTTGTGTTACGCCGTTAGTGTCAAGGAAGGTTCTGCTAAGGCTTACAACCATGTCGCCTCTCCAGTTCATTGTAAGACGATTATCGTCGGTTACAACCGCAACTTCTACGGCGTCTAGGTTTTCCTCTTTTGCAAGGGCGATAAATTTTTCTACATTTTCTTTTTCCAAAACCACCGCCATACGCTCTTGTGATTCTGAAATTGCAAGCTCTGTGCCGTCTAGTCCTTCGTATTTTTTCGGCACTTTGTCAAGATTTATTACAAGGCCGGGCGCTAGCTCGCCTATTGCGACGCAAACACCGCCTGCACCAAAGTCGTTACATCTTTTTATTAAAGTAGAAAGTTCGGGATTTCTAAACAGTCTTTGAATTTTTCTCTCTGTAGGAGGATTACCTTTTTGTACCTCGGCACCGCAAACCTCGATAGAATCTAGGGTATGCGCCTTTGATGAACCCGTTGCACCGCCACAGCCGTCACGGCCTGTCGCTCCGCCTAAAAGCACTATTACATTGCCTTTTTGTGGTTCTTCACGCACGACATTTGCCTTTGGAGACGCACCTATTACCGCGCCTATCTCCATTCTTTTTGCGGCATAACCGTGGTCATAAAGCTCTGTAACCTGTCCTGTTGCAAGGCCAATTTGGTTTCCGTATGATGAATAACCAGCAGCAGCTCCCGTGGTAATTTTTCTTGATGGAAGCTTGCCTTTCATGGTTTTTTCAAAAGGCAATGTTGGGTCGCCGCTTCCTGTAACCCTCATTGCTTGATATACGTACGCCCTGCCCGAAAGTGGGTCACGAATAGCGCCACCTAGGCAAGTTGCCGCACCGCCGAAAGGCTCAATTTCTGTAGGGTGATTGTGAGTTTCATTTTTAAACTGCACAAGCCACTGCTCTGTTTTGCCGTCGATAGTCACAGGCACTTCTATAGAACATGCGTTGATTTCTTCGCTTATGTCAAGGTCTGGCACCAAGCCTTTTGCCCTTAGATATTTTGCACCTATTACGGCGATATCCATAAGGCTTACTATCTTGTCTTTGCCCTTGTATAATTCTTCTCTAACATCAAAATATTTTTTAAGAGTTTTCTCCACCGCTTTATTAAGCGCAGTTTTTTCAATCTCAATTTTCTCAAGACTTGTTAAAAACGTCGTGTGGCGGCAGTGGTCACTCCAATAAGTATCTATAACTTTAAGCTCTGTAAGGCTTGGGTCTCGCTTTTCTTCATTTTTGAAATAATCTCTTACAAAGCAAAGGTCTGAAAAAGTCATGGCAAAGCCCATGGAGGAATAATATTCTTCCATTTCTTTTTCGTTCCATTCTATCATGCCGACTATTCGTGCGACATTTTCCGGCACTTCAAGCTCCATGTCAAGGCTCTCTGGTTTTTCACTCGATGCAAGCCTTGCTTCAACCGGGTTTACGACATAGTTTTTAATTTTTTCCATGTCTGTTTCACTTAAATCTGCCTTAATAGCGTAAACTCTTGCGGCCTTTACCTTTGGTTTTTCGCCCTGTGTCAAAAGCTGAACACACTGCGCCGCCGAGTCTGCCCTTTGGTCGTATTGACCGGGCAAGTATTCCACCGCAAACACGTGATACGCACTGTCCACCGTGTAATTTTCATCATAAACTGTGTCGACATTGGACTCAGATAAAATCGTGCGAGCCGCCGTTTCAAATTCTTCGTCGTTTAAACCCTCAACGTCATAGCGGTTTAAAATCCTCAAGTCTTCAATGTTTTTAAATCCCAAATTCTCCACAAGGTCATGCTTTACATGCCCCGCCTCAATGTCAAACCCTTTTCTTTTCTCAACAAAAATTCTCTTAACCATAACAGTCCTCCGTTTTTTAAACCTATAGTTTCATAGAAAAATACATTACACTACATTCTACCATATTTTTTAAAAATAATAAATTGTTATTTGAAAAATTTTTAAATTAATTGAGAATGGAGAATGTAAAATTGAGGATTGTGGTGGAAATCGGCAAAAACCAGGGCTTTTTAAGTAATAAGTAATAGTTAATAAGTGTGGCGAAAACACTTTGTGTTTTTTTGATTATATATAATTAAAAAATCCGCAGGATTTTCACCGCCACTATCAACTATCAATTATCAACTCTCAACTACAAAAAAAGCCGACCCGAAGGTCGACTTTTTTTATATTAGTTAAAATTATTTAACTCTTTCTTTTAGGCCGTCTAGCTCTGCTCTTAGTTCTGCAGGTAGATTGTCGCCGAATTTTGTGTAGAATTCTTCTGCACTTGCAGCTTCTTTAGCCCATTTTGCATTGTCAACTGCTAGGATAGACTCAAGTTGCTCTACTGAGAAATCTAGTCCGTCTAGGTTGATGTCAGATGCATTTGGTACATAACCGATAGCTGTTTCTTTAGCGCCAACTTTATCTTCGCATCTGTCGATGATCCACTCAAGAACACGCATGTTATCGCCAAATCCTGGCCAGATAAATTTGCCGTTCTCGTCTAGTCTAAACCAGTTAACGTTGAAGATTTTTGGAGCTTTTTCGCCTAGTTTTTCGCCCATTTCAATCCAATGTTTGAAGTAGTCACCCATGTTGTATCCGCAGAATGGAAGCATAGCCATTGGGTCACGTCTTAGAACGCCTGCAGCACTCATAGCAGCAGCAGTTGTTTCTGAACCTGTGATAGAACCGATGAATACACCGTTGTTCCAATCTCTTGATTGATATACAAGAGGTAGGGTGTCAGGACGACGTCCGCCGAATACGATAGCTGAAATTGGAACACCAGCAAGTGCTTCAAATTCTGAGCTTATGCAAGGGCAATTTTTAGCAAGAGCTGTGAAACGGCTGTTTGGATGTGCGCCTTTTTCTTCAGAAGTTTGGCCATTCCAAGGATTGCCTTTCCAGTCAAGTGCATTTGTTGGAGGATTTTTATCAAGACTCTCCCACCATACAGTGTTGTCGTCTAAGTTATGAACAACGTTTGTAAAGATTGTATCTTTTAGAGTTGTTGTTAGAGCATTTGGGTTTGATTTATCATTTGTTCCCGGTGCAACACCGAAGAAGCCGTACTCTGGGTTTATGGCATATAGTCTGCCGTCGGCACCAGGACGCATCCAAGCGATATCATCGCCAACGCACCATACTTTGTAGCCTTTTTCTTGGTAACCTTGTGGTGGAATCATCATAGCAAGGTTTGTTTTTCCGCAAGCTGATGGGAATGCAGCAGCCACGTATTTAACTTCGCCTTGTGGATTTTCAATTCCTAAGATTAGCATATGCTCAGCCATCCAGCCTTCGTTTCTAGCTTGGTAAGAAGCAATTCTTAAAGCGAAGCATTTTTTACCTAGAAGAACGTTACCGCCGTAACCTGAGTTTACAGAGATAATTGTGTTGTCTTGTGGGAAGTGTGTGATATATCTTTTCTCAGCGTCGATGTCGCAACGGCAGTGTAAGCATCTTACCCAGTCGTTATCGTCGCCTAGTACATCCCATACTGGTTGTCCGATTCTAGCCATGATAGCCATGTTTAGTACAACGTAAATTGAGTCTGTTAGCTCAACACCAATTTTAGCAAGAGGTGAGCCTACAGGTCCCATTGAGTAAGGAATAACATACATAGTTCTGCCTTTATAGCTGTCTTTAGCTATGCCATAAACTAGGTCATATGTTTCTTTTGGATCTTTCCAGTTATTTGTAGGACCTGCTTCTTCAGCTGTAGGTGTACAAATAAAAGTTCTGTCCTCTACACGAGCAACGTCATTTACAGCTGTTCTGTGTAGGTAGCAATTAGGAAGTTTTTCCTCATTAAGTTTGATGATTTCGCCGATTTCACAAGCTTCTTCTCTTAGTTTAGCAAGTTGAGCTTCTGAACCGTCTATCCACACTACATTATCAGGAGTTACAAGATTTTTCATCTCTTCTACCCATTTTAATACAGTTGGATTGTTTGTTAAGTTTGACATTTTTAATACCCCTTTCGCCTTAAGAAGGCAAATAATTTAAATCCATATCTGTTTTAATATTACCATATTGTTAAAAAATAATCAACAGCTAATTATGAACAATCTTGTAATTTTTTTAAAAAATTTATCTGTTTTCGTATTCCTTAGAAATTACCGCAGCGCAAAGCCTTTTGCTTTCTTTTAAGTCGATTATTCTTTGATTTTCAGAGCCTTTAAATAAAAGCTCTAAATTTTTAAGCTCGTCTTCATATCGTCCGTCTATCAGTATGTCACCTTCTTCTAATAAAGCCGTGACATCTTCATTTTCCATCTCTTTAAGCTCTTCATATGTGTAACCCGAATAAATCAGCACGTCTTTATTAATGCTGTGGCAAAGTTTTGAAAGCTCTAAAAGCGGTTTTGGCTGTAAAAAGGGTTCGCCACCCGAAAAGGTAATGCCCTTGAGTAGAGGATTTATTTTAAATTCTTCAAAAATTTCGTAAACATCCTTTTCATAGCCACCATCAAGGCTCCAACTTTCGGGATTGTGACAGCCCTTACAGGCATGGGGACAGCCTTGGGTAAAAAGCACATAGCGTATACCCTTGCCGTCGACTATAGATTCTTTTGTAATTCCTGCTAACTTTATTTTCATTTTTCCACCTCCACTTTTTTAGTTAATAATTAATAATGAATAATTAATAATTAAGGTTCACGCCTTTGGCGTGTTATGATTATAAAATGCGTAGCATTTTCACCACACTTATTAATTAAAAAAAGGCGGTCTTTCGACCGCTTTTTATCAGTGTGCCATATCGTGTTTTACACGTTCTTTTTCCTCTGCTCTTTTAGCATCATTCCAGCGGTCTGTTGTTCCTACAAGATAACCTGTAATTCTTCTGATACGCTCAAATTTTTTGCCTTCTCCAACCATAACTTGGTCTTCATTTATTCTTCTAGCTGACATAATAATTCTCCTTCTTTTTTAAAAATATAATTTTTAAAGTGAAGAGTGAAAAGTGAAGAGTGAAAAGTTGTTGTTTACGGCTTCGCCGTTTTGATTATAAGAAAATGCCTTGCATTTTCCACCACAACTATCAACTATCAATTATCAACTCTACACTATTCAATAAAACACGCATGTTTTATTGAATTAAATGTGTATAATCGGGCACATCGTGGTATTTTTTCTTAAGCTCTTTTAGCTTTTCTACGCTTACGCCCTCTCCATCTTTTCTGCCACATCTTGGGCAAACCTCGTCTATAATACCATTATAACCGCAAACCGGGTCGCGGTCAACAGGGTGATTTACAGAACCGTATCCAATTCCTGCCTCTTTCATGCATCTTATAATGCTTTCAAAGGCTTCAATGTTTTTGCAGGTGTCGCCGTCAAGCTCTACATAGCTTATGTGTCCTGCGTTAGAAAGCGCATGGAATGGCGCTTCTTTGTTGATTTTCTCATACGCACTTATCGGATAGTAAACAGGCACGTGGAAAGAGTTTGTGTAAAACTCTCTGTCTGTGACACCCTCGATAATTCCGTATTTTTTCTTGTCTATCCTAATAAATCTGCCGGAAAGTCCTTCTGCCGGTGTTGCAACAAGTGACCAGTTAAGGTTAGTTTCCCTGCAGAGTTTATCCATTTTTTCTCTCATGTAGCCTATGATTTCAAGCCCTAATTTATAGCTTTCTTCACTTTCTCCATGATGTTTTCCCGTAAGGGCCTTTAGTGTTTCGGCAAGGCCTATATAGCCTACCGATAGGGTTCCGTGCTTTAAAACCTCTGCAATGCAGTCGTCTTTGTCTAGTTTTTCAGAGTCTATCCAGACTCCTTGACCCATCAAGAATGGGTAGTTATAGACTTTTTTTGTGGACTGAATTTTAAAGCGGTGCAAAAGTTGTTCTTCTACCATGTCTATTCTCTTGTCTAAAATTTCATAAAACTTTTTCATGTCGCCTTTTGCTTCAATGCCTATTCTTGGAAGATTAACCGATGTAAAGCTTAAATTACCCCTGCCGCATGTCACCGAGCGATTTTTATCAAACTCGTTTGCCATTACCCTTGTGCGGCAACCCATGTAAGACACTTCTGTGTTGTAGTCGCCTTTTTTGTAGTACTGTAAATTAAACGGCGCATCTAAGAAGCTGAAGTTTGGGAAAAGTCTTTTTGCAGATACTTTCATTGCCTGCTTAAATAAATCGTAATTTATATCCTCGGGATTATAGTTTACCCCTTCTTTAACTTTGAAAATTTGTACGGGGAAAATAGGAGTTTCGCCGTCTCCTAGGCCGGCTTCTGTCGCCATTAGTAGATTTTTTATTACCATTCTGCCTTGCTCAGATGTGTCGGTTCCGTAGTTTAGCGAGCTAAAAGGAACCTGCGCGCCTGCACGTGAGTTCATGGTGTTTAAGTTATGCACCAAGGCTTCCATCGCTTGGAAAGTCGCCTTGTCGGTCTCTCTCCACGCCGTCGCCTTAGAAAATACCACTGCATCTTGTGCTACATTTTCGTCTATGCCGTTTTGGGTAAGTGCTTCTTTTACTTTTAAGGCGTACTCGTCGACATCATTCATGTTATGAAGTCTGCCTACTTTTTCTTTAATAGTATCTGCAAGCTCTTTGTATTTATCGTAATCACTGCAAAATTTAACTTGTAAAAAATTGACTAAAGCCTTGTAATATTCTTTAAAGTAAGTTTTGTCCACGCCTTTTGACATAGAATAATCAAAGTTTGGCACACTTTGACCGCCGTGCATTTCGTTTTGGTTTGCCTGAATTGCAATACAGGCAAGGGCCGCATAACTTCTTATGTCGTTAGGCTCTCTTAAATAGCCGTGCCCCGTTGAAAATCCGCCGTCAAAAAGTTTAATCAAGTCAATTTGGCAACAAGTTTCTGTCAAAGTATAAAAATCCTTGTCATGAATATGGATATCGCCGTCTGCATGGGCGTCTGTAATTTCTGTTGGGATAACATAATTATCGTAAAAAAGTTTTGCGCCCTCTGAGCCGTATTTTAGCATGGTACCCATTGCGGAGTCTGCGTTTATATTCGCATTTTCTCTTTTAAGGTCGGCATCTTCTGAGGGTTTAAAGCTTAAATCCTCATAAATTTTTACAAGCTCTGCGTCCATGTTACGCATTTTTTGGTGTTCTGCACGATACAAGATGTAGGCCTTCGCCGTTTTGGCAAAGTCTGCCCTAATAAGCTCTTCCTCTACCATATCTTGTATTTGCTCAACAGTCGGATACTGGTCGATTATTCCGCTTACTACCTTTTCGGTAAGCTCATCAAGCATCTCGTCTGTCATTTTTTCCTTTGCAATTCTTATATTAGCCTTAAAAATTACATTCCTGATTTTTTTAGCGTCAAACGGGACTTTTTCACCGTTACGCTTAATAATTTGCTGTATCATTTCCTTATTTCCCACCTTATAATTTATTCGTGTACGATACATTATATATCCTATTTTATTAATTGTCAATACCTTTTACCACTATATATTGTGTTGGTAAAATTTTGATGCACTATTTATATCAAAATCTACTAAACGCAGAAATTTTAAACTGTTTTTTATTGAAGTATACAAAAATAAATTTTTATTAAAGTTTAACTGTCTTTACCGCTTTACAAATGTAAAATGTTGCGGTATACTGAAAGCCGAATTTTACGACACATATATTTAATCGGAGAAAAATATGACAAAAAATTTAACCACGGGCACGCCGTATAAAATCATACTAAAATTTGCAATACCCATGGTGCTTGGAAATTTATTTCAACAGATATACAACATGGCAGACTCTGTCATTGTTGGACGACTTGTGGGAGAAGACGCGTTGGCAGGTGTTGGCGCAACGGGTTCGCTAAACTTTTTAATCATAGGTTTTGTCATAGGTTTAAGCTCCGGTTTTGCGGTGCCTATGTCGCAAGCCTTTGGCGCAAAGGACTTTGATAAAATTAGAGAGTACTATGCAAATTCGCTTATGCTAACCATTGTAATGTCTACCATTATAAGCATTTTGGCGCTTGTTTTTCTTGAGGACATATTATTACTCATGAATACTCCGCCCGAAATATTAAATCACACCATAAGCTATGCAAGCACTATGTTTATGGGGCTTATAGGCATATTTTTATACAATTTAATGGCATCTGTAATGAGGGCCTTAGGCGACAGCAAGACTCCGCTTTACTATTTAATATTTGCATCTATCCTAAACATAGCACTTTCTTTGGCCTTTGTAATTTTCTTTAAATGGGGAGTTTTCGGCACAGGGCTTGCAACTGCAATTTCACAAGGCGTTTCAGGCGTTTTATGCTTTTTTACTGCAAGAAAGAAATTTGATATACTTTGCCTTAACAAAAAGGATTTATCTCCAAAAGTAAATGTTATTATGCGCCTGCTCAAAATAGGTTTGCCTATGGGACTTCAATTTTCTATAACGGCAATAGGAGCGCTAATTTTGCAGACCTCAATAAATTCGCTTGGCGCACTTTATGTGCTTGCGGTTTCAACGGGTTCACGCATAGGCGGAATTTTGCTTCAGGCCTTAGACACCATAGGCCTTGCAATGACCACTTACACGGGGCAAAATTTAGGCGCAGGAAAAATTAAGCGAATAAACACAGGCCTA
The DNA here is from genome assembly GCA_964370635.1 of uncultured Eubacteriales bacterium. GTDB lineage: Bacteria > Bacillota > Clostridia > Oscillospirales > Acutalibacteraceae > SIG603. The sequence continues at coordinate 80,711 of CAYJJU010000008.1, forward strand.
AAACATTCCTTAGTCATATCTACTATATATAGTTTAATATGCCTAGCCGCAGCCTATCTTTTTGGCGGATACGCCATATCGGTGTTTATAAACGACCCCTCACAAGCGCTCAGGACTGCAACACACGAATTTATAATAGGAAATGCGTATTTTTATATTTTACTAGGCGCACTGCTGATTTTTAGAAACCTTATTCAAGGGCTGGGCTATTCTGGACTTACCATGATAGTAGGATTTGCCGAAACCATAGCACGTGCCCTTGCAGCATTTGTGCTTGTGGAGAATTTTGGGTATATCGGCGTAATACTCGCAAGCCCCTTAGCGTGGCTTGTGGCGATTAGCATCTTAATTCCAATGTACATATTCGTAATGAAATCGGTGAGGGAAAGAATTCCCGATAGGTCTTGAAAAATAAATTTATAAATTTTAATTTGTCATGCTTTACAAAATTAATAAACTAGTGTATAATGTACTAGTTTATTAATTTGAGTAAGGGGATTTAACATGACAAAAGATTTGACGGTCGGCACGCCGTATAAGGTGATACTGAAATTTGCAATAGAAAATTATATCGAATACTATAACACAAAACGAACAAAACAAAAGCTTGACTATTTTAGCCCTGTGGAATACAGGCTAAAACATCAAGCTGCATAAAAATAGTGTAGCAACATCAGTCACAACACTATTAAGTCTAACTTTTTGGGGTCACATCAGAAAGGTTAACAATGAACGACACCTTTAAAAACACAAGAAATTTACCACAGGCCGTAATAGACTGCGCCATAAATGGCGGAGAAATATCTACTGCGTGGCTAAATGATTTAGAAAATTTAATAGCCTACTTTGAGGAAAAATGGCAGATAAAAGTAGGAAATGCCTTGCACGGTGGCTCACGCTCCTTTGTTGGGAAAGCCGTGGGAGTGGACAAAAAAGAGTATATATTAAAGCTTGAAATTCCCGAAAGCATAGGAAATGCGGAGTTTTCAAGGGGGATAGACACCCTGAAACTTGCAAACGCAAACGGCTATGCAAGGCTTTATAAGTTTGATTTAGAGAAAAAAGCGTGCCTGCTTGAGGCCTTGGGTGAAACGCTTGGCAGTTTTGATTATTCTACAAACGAAAAAATCAAGATGATTTGCGAGGCGCTTATAAAAAGCTGGGGAATAGATGCAAAAAATAATACTTTACCCACAGGCAAAGACTGCACCGCTTGGTATGAGGAGTTTATTTTAGAAAGTGCAAAAAGTAAAAATCCACCTTGTGACAAAACAGTGGTAGAAAAAGCGGTAAGTTTTGTGGGCGAAATAGAGAAAAATTTCGACCCAAAAGCCTGCGTGTTAATTCACGGCGATGCGCATGCAGGAAATATACTGCAAAGTTTAAGCGGGGAAAAAGAATTTAAATTTATAGACCCGGACGGAGCATACTATGATAAATCGGCAGATTTAGGCGTAATTATGCGTGAATGGCATGAGGAATACGAAGAAAATCCGATTGAAGCAGGCGTCTTGCGATGCGAGTATTTAAGCGCACTTACAGGGGTATCAAAGAAAAAAATTTGGCAGTGGGGATTTATTCAAACCGTATCCACCGCATTTGTTTTATATCAAAACAACAGTAAAGAGCTATGTGAAAAAATGCTAAAAACCGCAAAAGCGTGGTGCGCTGTAGAATTTAATTAGGAATGTAAAAAGCCTCGACACAAAAACGTGCCGAGGCTTTCAGTCTGCCCTAAAACCCGCAATATTACGGGGTTACGGACTATGAGTAGTGGTATTTATATAAGTGTGAATTTAAATTTTGGAAATGTCAGTCCAGTTTGGTGGGAATCCCATTTGCATAATTACATCATTAATTGACACGGTAGATAATTCTGTCCCTAGTTTTGAGATTAATTTCTTCAGTGATGAGTTGAACTTATTAAATGAGCTTTTAGTAAGCATTAGTTTTAATATTATGACAATAGCAAACAAATCATTCTTTCCACAAACATAATTGTTGGATGAGTTTTTTGCAACGCCGAGTGTTTTATGTATTAAATTATCCTTGATACTGTTTGGAGTTCCGCTTTTTTTTCGAGATTTCAAGTTATACAATCTCTCATCGTGGGCACAGGCATTTCTGAAAATAGATAATATGAAAAGAAAATTAGTGAGTTCTTCGGAGTGAAGTTTGAACTTTCTTCCTATCTCATTTTGGTCTTGCTGCTTTAGATAGGAATAAAAAATACTGACAGTTCCAAGAGAAAGTGTATTTATCAAAACCCAAAGAGGAACATAGCCATAGGTTAAAACATGGTGTGATATCATGGGGCTATTCTTTTTTAGCTGATTCGATATCTCTCTTTGTAAATTAGCAATCAGATCGGCAATTTCTCCATGCCTTTGTGCTGCACTTTTGCCTTTTTTAACATTTCTGATACTTATATCGAAATTTGATATTTTTAAATAATTATCATGCCCATATTTTTTTGAAAACTCATGTGCAACTACGCTTTTCAAGTTGTTTTCCACTTCGAGTATATATCTTAAAAAAACAGAGCGCAACTCTCTATCAAATAGATATAAAGCGTAAATTTCATTAAAATTGGTTCCGGTTTTATATTTTTCGTCTTGGCCATTATAGGATTTGTCTATAAATAATTCCTTGTATCCATTAATAAGATTATAGTAGTTTTCAAGCTCAATAATCCTTTTGGCCCTGCTGCCGTTTTGAATGAGCATACCGCGAGTGCGTAGTTTTCTTAGCTGAGAGTCGGTTGTGGAAAATTTCTTATCCATATTTCCTCCAATAAAAAAACCCCGGGCCCGTAGGACACCGGAGTGTGATCACTAAATAGTATGCCTAAGCATGTGTACATTATAACTAACTTAATCCAAAAAGTCAAGAAGTTATTTTATCGGGAATAAGTAGTATAAGAACACAGATAATGTTTTAGTCGGAAGACAAGGTGTTTTCGATATATCTTAAGTTCAAAAAGCGTTAAAACTCAAAAATAAGACGAAAGCACGAAATAGAAGTAAAAAAACTCATCGTATTAGATGAGTTTTTTACTGGCACGCCCGACAGGATTCGAACCTGTGACCTTTTGGTTCGTAGCCAAACACTCTATCCGGCTGAGCTACGGGCGCATATTGCTGTGGTTTTCCACAGCTCATTGATTATATTACAAATTCCTTCAAAAGTCAAGCGATTTTACGGCTTTTTATTAATTTCTTCTTTTTTATAATAAAAAACGCTGTATCCATAGGGTGGTAGCTTGAAGTCTTTTGAAAATTCTGTGCCGATTATAGTTTTTGCCTCGTCTGTTTTTAAGTTTAGCGCCATATATCTGTCGCTTGAATTAAGTGCGACTAAAATTACATCTTCGCCGTCGTCGGTCTTTTTGTATCTCTCGTACGCTAAAATGCAGTTGCCTGCGTAAACGGTTCTTAATTTACCGTCCTTAAACACATCGTAGTCCTGTCTAAGTTTAGACAGCTCTCTGTGCCAGTCTTGAAGCGATTTATCCTCTTTGCCCCACGGGAAAGTGCCCCTGTTAAATGGGTCTTTATAGCCCTGCATTCCGGCTTCGTCGCCATAATAAATGCTGGGTACGCCGGGCAGGGTGAACTGCATAAGGGTTGCAAGTTTTAATTTAAATACGCCTAAAACATACTGGTAGTCCGACAAACGATGGCTGTTTTGCCACTGCCTGTCGTTTCCGTTTAAGGGTTCGCCTGCAAGTAAAGTTATGGCTCTTTCGGTATCGTGAGTGCCTATGTGGTTCATCAAAAGATTTAGACATTGCGGTGGGTAATTTTCCACAATACTCTCAATTTGTTCTATACATTCGGCGGCATCTGCACCGCTTACAAAGGATAGTATTGCGCTTCTAAATGGATAGTTCATCACGGTGTCCATTTGTCGCCCTAAAAGATAGCGTCTCCTAGCGCCATATGCGCATTTTGTAGAGGCGTCCTCCCACACTTCACCCATCACAATGGCCTCTTTGTCCGCACGTTTTGTTGCGGTGTAAATTCTATCCAAAAAGTTGTCGGGTAGCTCGTCTACAACATCGAGTCGCCAGCCCGAGGCGCCTAGTTTTATCCATTTTTCAATAATTCCATTATCGCCGACTATGTAATTTTGATAATCGGGATTTTGCTCGTTTACATTTGGAAGCGTTATAAAATTCCACCAACAAGAGTAGTCGTTAGGCCATTTTTTAAAACTATACCACGAATAATAAGGCGAATCCACGCAGTTATACGCACCCTGCGTTTCATATCGGTTTTGACGATTAAAATACAGGCTGTCGCTTCCGGTGTGGTTGAAAACACCGTCTATTATTACATGTATACCAAGTTTCTTTGCGCTTGCACACAGATTTTTAAAGTCCTCTTCGCTTCCTAAAAGAGGGTCAATTTTGCTGTAATCGGCAGTGTCGTACCTGTGGTTTGAGTGCGACTCAAATATAGGGTTTAAATAAATACAGGTGACGCCTAAAGATTTTATATAGGAAAGTTTTTGCGTAATGCCTAATAAATCGCCGCCAAAATAATCGGAGTTTGTGATGACTCCCTTCTCATTTGGTGCCCAGTGAATGTCTTCGTTCCAGTCCCCATGTATATACCTATCCTCAGGAACGTCTGTTTTAGGGGAGTTTGAGTTGAAAAATCTGTCGGGGAAAATTTGATAAATTACTCCGCCTTTAAGCCAGTCGGGTGTGTCAAAATCCTTTTCAAAAACGGTAATCTGCCACTTATTTCCTTTATTTGAAATAACGGGAAGAGAGTTGTCGTCTTTAAATACCGAGTGAACGCCGTTTTTATTTCTTATTTCAAATCTGTAAAAGTAAATTCCCGAGGTTTCGGGCACGAAATGACATTCCCACCATTCGTGGTTACTGCCATTCATTCCGCACCAGTACATGTCAAAATGTGTGACGCATCCTCTCTCGTCTTCGACGACAAGAGAGGCGGCGTACACTTCTAAAAGCCTTTGTGGTGAAATTTTAAAATGTATTTTTGTACCCTTCGAAACAGCACCAACCGGATTGCGATGCTCTTCGCTTTTTGAATTAAACATAAAATTAAGTCCTTTTAGGCGCAGTGCGCCAGCGTATTATTTATTTGGCACAGGTGTTCCAAGCCAGATGTTGTCCTCATAATCTTTAATAGAGCGATCAGAGGCAAAGTAGCCTGATTTTGCAATGTTCATAAGCGACATGCGATTAAATTTATCTTTGTCCTTATAAATTTCGGAAACATAGCGTTGTGCCTGTGCATAATCCTCAAAATCTGCAAGCGCCATGTATCTATCTGTATTAACTATGGCATTAAATAGGCCATTAAACTGCTTTGAAGCTATTCCTGAGCGCATTTGATTTAAGACGTTTCTTATGGTTTCATTATTATTATAATGGGTCATAGGGTGATAGCCGTCTGCCTTAATATGGTTGACTTCGTCTGTGTTCATGCCGAAGATTACCATGTTTTCGTCCCCTGCTTCCTTATGCATTTCAACGGTTGCACCGTCTAAAGCGCCTATAGTTATTGCGCCGTTTATCATGAATTTCATGTTGCTAGTACCGGATGCTTCTGTTCCTGCAAGAGAAATTTGCTCGCTTATTTCGGCGGCAGGAATTAGAATTTCTGCCCATGAAACATTGTAGTTTTCGATGTAGACTACTTTTAGTTTGTCGTTTACCTGTGGGTCGTTATTGATTAAATCTCCGACAGACACTATAAATTGGATGATTTCTTTTGCAAAATAATATCCCGGTGCGGCTTTTGCGCCGAAGAAGAAGGTTCTAGGCACAAAGTCCATGTTTGGATTTTGTTTAAGTTTTTGGTAAAGGCTTAATATATGCATAGCATTCATGTGCTGTCTTTTGTATTCGTGAAGCCTTTTTACCTGTACATCAAACAGAGTATTAGGGTCTACTGTGATATTTTGTTGTTTTTTAAGGTAGGCTGCAAGTCTTATTTTGTTTTCCATCTTGATTTTTTCAAGTTCGTTTAAGACTTCCTTGTCGTCCTTAAAAGCCGCCAGCTTTTCAAGCTTTGAGGCATCATAAATATAGTCTTTTCCTATAGTTTTTGTAAGGAATTTTCCAAGTGATGGGTTTGACTGATTAAGCCATCTTCTGTGGGCTATGCCGTTTGTGACGTTTTTAAATTTTTCAGGGAAAATTGTATAAAAATCGTTAAACACATAGTCTTTTAAGATGTCGCTGTGAAGCGCCGACACGCCGTTTACGCTGTGGCAGGCAACAACTGCAAGGTTTGCCATTTTGACAAAGCCGTCGCACATTGGAGCGGTTCTCCAAATTTTTGCGTCTTCAACGCCTTTTTCACGCATCTCTACCCAATATCTTCTGTCTATCTCTTGAACGATTTGATAAATTCTTGGAAGACACATGCGGAAAAGCTCACAGTTCCAAGTTTCAAGCGCCTCGGGCATGACGGTATGGTTTGTATAGGCTATGGTTCTTTTTACTATGTCCCATGCAAAATCCCAATCATAACCGCACTCGTCAAGCATAATCCTCATCATTTCAGGGATTGCCAAAACAGGGTGAGTGTCATTTAGATGAATTGCTGCAAGCTCAGGCAAGTTTTGAAGCGAGCTGTGTGAGTATAAGTGCCTGCGAATAATGTCTTGAATAGATGCCGAAACAAGGAAATATTGTTGTTGAAGTCTTAAGGTTTTTCCTTGAGTGTGATTGTCTTCAGGATATAAAACCTTGGTAATTGCCTCTGCCATTGCGTCTTGCTCCATGGCTTTTAGGTAATTTCCGCCGTTAAACAGCTTCATGTCAAAAATATCGGCAGAAGATTTCCAAATTCTTAAACGGCTTATTCCTTTGCCGTCCATTCCTGCTATGCACATGTCGTAAGGTATAGCGGTGACGGTAGTTGCATCTTTATGCATAGGTGTATAGTGTCCGTCATTCCAAAATTCGTCTATATAACCGCCAAATTTAACTTCCATAGTGCTTTCTTCTGCTTTTTGAAGCCACACTTGACCGCCGGGCAGCCAAAAGTCAGGAAGCTCTGTTTGCCAGCCGTCTATAAGCTTTTGCTTGAAAATTCCAAATTCATATCTTAATGAGTAGCCCATTGCAGGATAACCGCCCGTTGCGAAGGCATCCATAAAGCAAGCTGCAAGTCTTCCAAGACCACCGTTGCCAAGGCCTGCGTCGGGCTCGCTTTCATACAAGTTATCCAAATTAACATTCAAGGATTTAAGGGCCGCCTTAAAATTCTCTTCAAGGCCTAGATTAAATAAATTGTTTTTAAGTGAACGACCAAGCAAAAACTCCATACATAAATAATATACCTGCTTAGTCTTAGTTTTTGTCGCCTTTTGAATAAACTCTGATCTGCCCTGTGTCATAAGGTCTTTGACAACAAGCGCACAGGCTTTGTAATATTCATCGTTTCCTGCATTTTCGCAGCTTACACCATAACTGTGTACAAGTTTGTCTGTAATGCTTTTTTTAATTTGTTCAACGCTTAAATTATAATTCATAAATTAGCTCCATTCAAATTATTTCGTATAACCTTTTATATGTTTTATTTATATTATAACTGTATTTTATTATAATCACAATATCTATTTTACCTAAATTTTTATATTTTCCAGTAAAAAACCATGCTAAAACATGTATTTTTTCTAATTTATTTATCTTTTTTTAAGAAAAGTCTTTTAAAATTGCAAGAAATGCAATATAATAGATTAAATAAAGATTTTCATTTTAAAATATTGAAACAAGAGGAGATACCGAAAATGGAAAAAAGAAGTGTAAAGCTAAATGTCTGCGGAATAACATGCAGTCTTAGAACCGATGAGAGCGAAGAATATATGCGCACACTTGAAAGTCAAGTCTCTGATTTGATGGGCGCTATGCTTAAATCGTCTAATATGATGACTATAGAACTTGCAGCGGTAAGTTCGGCACTGATGTTCTGCGATGAATCTATAAAACTTAAAAATGAGCTAGAACATGTAAAAGAAGCTCAACCTCAAGTTCAAGAAGTGGTCAAAGAAGTAGTTAAAGAGGTAATAAAAGAAGTACCTGTTTCAGAATACGACAACTCAAAGGAGATAGAGCTTGAAATTAAAAATATTGCGCTTTTAGAAAAAGTTGAAAAACTTAATGAAGAGATAGAGCGCCTAAATGCACAGGGAAATGTGGATAACGGCGCCGTAGGCACTATTTTAAAGGCAAAAAGAAATTCAAAGGGTAAGTACAAAAATCCGATGCGCCCTTTTGAAGAGTATGAGCAACAAGGTTTTAAGAGCTTTTTTGCAGGTGAGGAAAAATAAAATATGAACTCGTCACGTAAAAATACGGGTGATAATGTTCTTGATTTAGAAATTTTAGCTCCCGCAGGTTCTGTGGAGGTTTTAAAGGCGGCTGTCTTTTCAGGGGCAAATGCTGTTTACATAGGCGGTGATATGTTCTCCGCCAGGGCAAGTGCGACAAATTTTTCAAGAGAAGAAATAAAATGGGCGGCGGACTTTTGCACCGTGAGGGGTGTGAAATTGTTTGTCGCCGTAAATACGCTCATAAAAAATGAGGAGTTTCCTCTGCTTTTAGATTATATAGAGTATTTGTGCAAGATTTCGGTAGACGCAGTAATTGTGCAAGACATGGGTGTTTTTAATCTAATTTCGAAAATTGCGCCGGATTTAGCGTTGCATATTTCCACTCAAAGTGCGGTGCAGTCTAAAAGTGGCGCGGTGCTTATGCAGAATTTGGGCGCAAAAAGGGTCGTGCTTGCAAGGGAATTATCGCTTTTAGAGATTGATGAAATTAATAAATCCTCTGATGTAGAGCTTGAAGTATTTGTTCATGGCGCACTTTGCATGTGCCTTTCGGGCAGGTGCTATTTCAGTGCGCTTTTAGGCGGAAGAAGTGGCAACAGGGGTCGCTGTGCACAACCGTGCAGACTGCCTTTTTTTGCAAAAGGTACCGGCGAATATAGTTTAAGCCTTAAGGATTTAAGCTTTTTAGAAAATGTAAAAAAACTATATGATGTTGGCGTTAATTCTTTGAAAATTGAGGGAAGAATGAAAAGGGCGGAGTACGTGGCGGCGGCCTGCTCTGCGGCAAATTTTGCGGTAAATGGAAGAGAAATTCCAAAAGAATTAAAGGAGAGCTTAGAGGCGGCTTTTTCACGCTCTGGCTTTACAGACGGCTACCTTAGTGGAAAACTTGGCAAAGAAATGTTCGGAATAAGAACAAAGGAAGATGTGACGGCGGCAAATTCCAAAGTATATTCCTCTTTAAGAAATATATACAAAAATGAAAGACAAACAGTACCTTTAAAAATTGAATTTACGGCAAAAATAGGGGAATGTGCGAAAATAATTATCGAAGACGACAGGGGAAACACGGCAAGTGTGGAGTCTTTAGAAAGAGTCGAAGAGGCACAAAAAATTGCTTTATCCGAAGAAAAACTGCAAGCACAGCTGTCAAAGCTTGGCGGCACTCCTTATTATGCTCAAAATTTCTCTTTAAAAATATCGGAAAATGCATCGTTTGCAGTGTCGGGAATAAACACGCTTAGGCGTGAAGCCATAGAGAAACTTGCGATTAAAAGAGAAAAAAGAGAAGAAATTAAGTGTAAAAAATATAAAAAATCTGAAATTAAAAGTAGGAAGACAGGGAAAATTAAATATGTGGGGATTTTTCAAAATATGGCTCAGTTACCTAAGGATTTGAGCTTTTTTGAAAAAATATATCTTCCTATTTGCCTGCCGGCACGGGATATTTTAAGCCTGAAAAATAGCGGAATTAACATAGGGGCGTACACGCCACAAAGCTATTTTGGCAAAGAAAATGCCGTGAGGGCATTAATTTCTAGCTTAAAAGAGCAGGGAATAGATGACATTTTGTGCTCTGATTTAAGCACGGTGCAAATTTGTAAGGAGCTTAATGTGAATTTTCACGGGGCGTATTCCTTAAATGTGATGAACGATGAGGCCTTGGAGTTTTTTGGCGATTTAGGCATAAAATCTGTGGAGCTATCGTTTGAGATGAGCAAAAAAGAAATCATGAATATAAACACAAATTTAAAGACGGGGCTTATGGTGTACGGCAGACAAAGCCTGATGACGGTTAGAAACTGTCCGCTTACAAACTCGAATAGTCCATGTAGGGGCAAGGGGAATTGTCAAAGCCTTACGGACAGGAAAAACATAGATTTTCCGATACAGTGCACAGAGTACCGACATGAAAATGACAGTTTTAAAAGCATTGAAATTTTAAACAGCACTGCGCTATGTCTTAGTGATGAAGTGGGAAGGCTGAAAAACATAGATTTTGCAGTTTTGCGCTTTACGACGGAGGACGCAGGGCAGGTATCAGAAATTACAGAGTGCTTTAAAAAGGGCGTTAAGCCGATGTTTTCATATACTAAAGGGCTTTTCAACAAGGGTATTTTGTAAATGTTGAAAACCGTGTTGAAAATGTTGAAAGATTTTGATTTCGACACAAAAAAGTACAATATTATATAGATTAGAGGGGAATAAAATGGATGTTGAAAATAAAGTTGAATTTTTAAAACTATCGGAAAATGCCGTTTTGCCCAAGAGGCAGACGCAGGGTAGTGCCGGGTTTGATATTTGCGCATGTATATTAGAGGATGTTGTGATAAAACCAGGGGACACCGCAGTTATTCCGACAGGTTTTGCCGTAAAACTGCCGGAAAACAGTGCCGGAATGATATATACAAGGAGCGGTCTTGGCATAAAACATGGCTTAGTGGTAAAAAACGGTGTAGGAGTAATTGACTGGGACTATAGGGGAGAGGTCCATGTGGGGCTTTTAAATGTGTCAAAAGAAGAATATGTGATAAAACCCATGGAGAGGGTGGCGCAACTGGTGATAAGTCCGGTGCTCACGCCAAAAGCGTGTTGGGTAGAAAGCCTAGACGACACAAAAAGGGGAAAAGGCGGATTTGGCAGTACGGGGACGCTTTAGAAAAAATTTACAAAATGAACAAATTTTTTTACTTGTTATAACCTAGAAAATAAAGTATAATAAGTTTTTAATGTAGAGAGGCTGTGAATATATGGCAAGAAATATAAAAAGGAAGTCGTTTTTGGGGTCTTTGCAAACGGAAATAGGCATAGACATGGGGACGGCAAACACAAGAATATACGTAAAAGGCTCGGGGGTTGTGCTTGAGGAACCCTCTGTAATTGCCATGGATAAATTTACCAATGAAATAGTAGCAGTGGGAAAAACAGCAAAAGACATGACAGGAAAGTCTGGAGACTCTATTTTGCTTTTATATCCTATAAAAAAGGGCGTTGTTGCAGACTTTGAAGTGTGCGAGGCTATGCTTAGGGGATTTATTAAATCAAGCGCAAACATAAGCTTTTTATCTAAGCCCAGAATAATCATGAGCGTTCCGTCAGATGCGACAGAAGTTGAAAGAAACGCAGCAGAAGATGTGGCAAAGCAAGTAGGAGGAACGGACATAAGCCTAATAGAGGCGCCTCTTGCCGCATGTGTTGGAGCAGGATTTTCTCCGTCTTCGCCTAAAGGTTTTATGCTGATAAACTTAGGCGCTGCAATAAGTGAAGTTGCGGTTATTGCGCTTGGAGATGTCATAAGTTCTGATACTATTCAAATTGCAGGAAATGCGATAGACGACGCAATAATGCAGCATATAAGCAAAACTTACAGGCTAAATATAGGAAAATTGAGTGCAGAGCAAATTAAAATAGACGCAGGCTGTATGCCTATAGAGGGCGATGAGTTTTATTCAAACATAGAAATTAAAGGCAGAAATGTTGTAGACAATTTGCCAAAAAGCATACTTTTACAGACAGAGGAGATAAGGGAAGTCATCAGGGGCTGTTTAGGCTATGTGATAAAATCTGTAATAAAAGTGTGTGAAAAATTGCCGCCTGAATTATCGGCAGATATTTTAGATCAAGGCATAATCTTGTCGGGAAACACCGTGCACATGAAGGGTATACAAGAATACTTTGAAAGTGAACTGGGCCTTAAAGTGAGTTTGTCGTCTAAAATGGGACAAAGTGTGGTCTTCGGTGTGGGAACAAGCCTTGATTCTGTTCTTATATCCAGACAGGCAAGAATGAGAAAATAATTTTTTAAGGGAGGCAATGTTTTAGTGAAAGGTTTTTTTAGAAGTAACACTTTTAAAGTCATGGTAATACTTGTTGTGTTGCTTGCAGCCCTTATAGCCGTTTCGGGCGCAACAAACAACACTGTAATACAAAGTGTTTTAAGCTTTTTTACCTCTCCAATGCAGGAAACCCTGTCATCGGCACAAAGCCAATATGCAGATTACTCAAAAGAGGAGCTTTTAGAGCTTTATGAGCAGGCCATTGTGGAAAATGCAGAGCTTCGTGAACAGCTTGTGGACTATTATGAAATTAAACAGACAAACGATGAGTACGAGCAGGCATTAAATATAGAAGAGCAAAATTCTCAACTTGATTTAATGGTAGCACTCGTAATAGGAAAAGACCCACTCGATGTTTTTCATGGATTTACCGTAAATAGCGGATATATAGACGGCGTCGAAATAGGCGACCCTGTAATCACGGCTCAAGGAATGGTGGGAGTTGTGACAGAAATTTATGCCACATCGGCATATGTAACCACAATTTTTTCAGAGGAAATAAGCATTGGCGCAATATCTAAAGAATTTAGCGAGACCGGAGTTGTTGAGGGCGACATGCTTTTAATGGATGAGGGCATGGTAAGGCTTAGCTATCTTACAAATACTACAAAAATTCAAGCAGGTACAATTATAACCACCTCCGGAACAACAGGACTCTTCCCGGCGGATATCATCATAGGCCGTGTGGTCTATCTTGAAAATTCTGCGGAAGATGCATCGGTTTATGCCGCTGTGGAGCCGTATGAGGATATAAAAAATTTATCTGCCGTTTATATAGTGACAGATTTTTCAGGAAAGACGGATATAGTCCAAAATGACGAGGATATAAGCGATGAAAGCGGTGAATAATTATGGCGCAAAATAAGTTTGTAAAATATGGGGTTTATTTTATTGAACTGCTAATACTTCATGTGTTAGGGCAAAGCTTTAATGTAACGACAGAGTTTGCGCCTGTGTTAATACTCCCGGCGCTTATTGCGATATCTTTGCTTGAATCTGACATGGTGGCGGTTTATTTTGGATTTATAGGAGGAATGTTTTTAGACATTTCTTCGGGGGCAGCCCTTGGGGTAAATGCCATACTTTTATGCCTTCTTTGCCCGATGGTAAGTTTAATCGCAAAGAAAAAAAGAAACATAGGCGTTGTTTTTTCAATAATTGTGGGGCTGGGTTTTATAATTATTTTCACGGTATACACATGGCTTACCATGTACGTGTTAAACGGATATTCACATCCGCTTACCGCACTTATAAGCTTGTATGTACCAAAATACTTGTATACATTTTTACTTGTACCCATTGCGTATCTTATCAATTTGGGTATTTCTATGGGTATGCGACATCCTAAAGCGGTAATAAGACGATAGGAGTTATAAATTAAATGAGAAAAAATCTACAAATATTCATCTGTGCTATCATAGTATGTCTTGCCGCTGTAATATATATGGGAAGACTGGTGCAACTGCAACTTGTGCAGGGCGATGAATTTGAAAAACAGGCTGAGGAAAACAGCAACTTGTTTGTAAGGCTTGATAATGCGCGTGGAGAAATTTTAGACAGCGACGGAAACGTGCTTGTCGGAAATACAAATATTTTTAACGTGTCCATGAATGCCATAACTATGGACAACGACAGAAATCCGGCAATTTTAGACACAGTGAGAACCCTTGAATACATGGGAGAAGAATGGATAGACGTTTTGCCAATACGTGCAAACGCCGATGCCACATATTCGTTTACAGAGGGTCAGGAGTCGGCTGTAGAATATCTAAAAGGCCCTAATTTTCTGGATATAGACATAAATGCAACGGCGGCCGAATGCATGGAGCTATTAATAGAAAGATACAATTGTGAAGAATATTCACCATGGGATGCACGGGATATTATTTCCGTAAGATATAATATGACACAACTTGGATTTTCATTATCAGATCCTTATGTAATGGCGCAGGACGTCAGTTTTGAAACGGTTGAAACCATTAGAGAGCAGTCAGGAGATCTGCCCGGAATTGAAATTGAAATATCGACAAAAAGATATTATGAGGACGGAACAATTGCGCCTCATATCATAGGCACTATGGGTGCGATAACCCAAGAGCAATACGATAGACAGGCGGAAAATGACAATCTTTATTCCTTAGACAATTTGGGAGGCTACCTCTATCAAGACGTCATAGGGCAAAGTGGCGTGGAAAGTTCATATGAAGAATATTTAAGGGGAGAAAAAGGCCTGCAAAGCGCCATAAGTGATGGCAGCGGAAACATGATAGGATTGGAAACAATAAGCCCTACCGTTCCCGGAGATAATGTGTATTTGACCTTGGATATGGAGCTTCAAGAAGTTGCAAATTACGCCCTGGCCACGGCTGTGTCAAACAGAGAAACCGACGAGTTTGTAGCCGGTGCGGCTGTGGTCTTGGACATTGAAACTTTCGGTATATTGGCGTCGGCCACCTTTCCTACATTCGACCTTGACAGATATTCAAACGATGCACAGTATTATAATTCTTTAATAGAAGATGAAGACAGGCCGCTGTTTAACAGGGCGTTAAACGGAACATTTACACCGGGCTCGGTCGTAAAGCCTGCAACCGCACTTGCCGCCTTGGAAGAGGACATAATTGATGAGGCGTACACCGTTTACTGTGGCGGTGCTTACACATATTATGAAACTGAAACTATTGCCTGCCTTGGTGTGCATGAAAATGTAAATATTTACGGCGCACTGCAAGACTCGTGCAACGTGTATTTTAGTGAGGTAGGAAGAATTACAGGAATACAGCGCTTAGAGGTATACTTTAATTTATTAGGGCTAGGCACATCGACAGGCCTTGATTTATATGAAAACATAGGACTTATGTCCAACCCTACAGACTATAGACTTATTCATAATGAGCCATGGGTAGACGGTATTACGTCTCATGCGGCCATAGGACAGGCGGATAACTTGTTTACACCGCTTCAGCTTGCGACTCTTGCGGCGACTATAGCAAATGACGGAGTAAGGCTTCAAACACATGTAATCGACAAAATAACAAATTATATAGGCGACCAAGTAGTTTTTGAGCACGAACCCGTTGTCGAGGAAGATATTGGTCTTTCCCAGTATAATCTCGACATAGTAAAAGAATCTATGCGACTTGTTGCAGAAGAGGGAACAGGTAGTGTCTTTTTTGGGGGATACCCCATTGAAATAGCCGCAAAAACAGGTACGGCGGAAACAAATAAGGAAGACGACAACAGCTTGTTTATAGGTTTTGCGCCTTATGATGACCCTGAGATTGCAATTGCGGTAGTTTTGGAGTATGCAAACAAAGGTAGCCTTACCCAACAAGTAGTTTTAGACATATTTAATAATTATTTCTTCGATGAAATTCCCTGGGAAGAATAAAATATTTAGTAAATTTGCAACATTTTAGATTGCTATATTCTACTTATTATATGGTTTTTGGTGGTAATGTAGTAAAGTGTTTAAATAAAATTGTGATAAATAATAAAATTTCAGTTTTTCCGATAAATAATTTTGACTATTTAATAAAACTGTGATATTATGTAAGAGAGGTAATATTTATGGGGACGATAACGCTGGTAGCCTCCGGAAAAGGAGGGGTCGGCAAGTCGACAGCATGTATAGCTTTAGCCTATAATATGGCGAAAAACAAAGATAACAGAGTACTACTCATCGACTGCGATGCAGGGCTTGGCAGCCTTGACAAAATGACAGGAGTTGAGGAAAAACTTGTCTATGACATGGGGGATCTTGTAAAAGGTAATTGTACCCCACAAGATGCGGTTTACCGTGTGTCACAAGATTGTGAACTCTATTTACTTGCGGCTGCGCCAAGCGGGAATGAAATGCCCGATGAAATTAAGATGAGAAAGCTTATAGACCTGTTCACCGATTATTACGACCATATAATACTAGATTGCCCTGCAGGACTTGGAATGGGTTTTAATTCCGCCGGCAGTGTTGCAGATAGGGCTCTTATAGTCTGTAATGTGGACCCCGTATCCGTAAGGTCCGCCTCTTTAGCGGCAAATGCCTTGTATGACCGTGGCATAGAAGAAGTAAGACTTATTATTAATAGGTTTAACCTTCAAAATTTCGACAAAACCAGAGTGATGGAAGACCTTGATAAGGTTATAGACTTATCGGGAATACAGCTTTTAGGAGTAGTGCCGGAAGATTTAATGTTTGCCGTGGCAGTGTTAAAAGGCAATAGGCCGGACACAAAGGCCCCTGCTATGATGGCTTTTGACAGAATTTATCAAAGGCTTGAGGGTATGAGTATACCCGTAGTGCTATAGTAGGACAACAGCAAGATACGAAAGGATGGGAAATATGAATATCGCACTTATCGCACACGACGCAAAAAAGGAATTAATGGTACAGTTTTGTATCGCCTACTGCGGTATTTTAAGCCGTCATACCTTATGCGCCACCGGCACAACCGGAAAAATGGTAATGGAGGCAACCGGCCTTGAAATACAAAGGTTTTTAAGCGGATCTCAAGGAGGCGGACAGCAAATTGCCGCCAGAATAGGTTATAATGAAATAGATTTACTTATGATGTTTAGAGACCCACTAAATCCAAAGCCAAACGAGCCAGATGATATAAATCTTTTAAGACTTTGTGACATGCATCACATACCCGTTGCGACTAACCTTGCAACTGCAGAGGTGCTTATACACGGACTCGAAAGAGGCGATTTAGACTGGAGAAATATAGTTAAAAATTAAGGCGACGACATCGGAAGAGTAAAATGAAATTTTTTCTAAAGAGAGGGACAGCCTGCTGAAATGTCCTGTGAAAATTTATTTGAAGACACCGAAAGAGCCACCGAGTAATCGGCGTAGCTGTGCGTTAAACAGAGCCTAGATAGCGTTTTTGCGCTTAAAACAAGGGTGGTACCGCGAATTTAACCTCGCCCCTTACGATTTACGTCGTGGGGTGAGGTTTTTTATATTGCATTTTAGAAAAATGAAGGAGAGATGAGATGAAACTGGTAACAAATGCCCCAAAAGGAACAAGAGATTTAATGCCAAAGCAGACAGATAAACTGCAAGTGGTAGAAAAGGTGCTAAGAGAACATGCATCTTTAAGTGGGATAAAAGAAATAAGAACGCCTGTGTTTGAGCACACAGAATTATTTTTAAGGGGTGTGGGCGACACCACGGACGTGGTTGAAAAGCAAATGTACACATTTAATGACAAGGGTGACAGAAGCATTACGCTTAGGCCCGAGGGCACGGCAGGCGTCGTGCGTGCAATGCTTGAAAGCGGAATATATAACGAGGGCTTCCCTGTAAAACTATATTATTTTACAAACTGCTACAGATACGAAAAGCCACAAAAGGGAAGATACAGAGAATTTAGTCAGTTTGGCGTGGAAATTTTCGGCACGGCTCACCCCATGGCGGACGCAAGCTTAATTTCCTTTGTAAGTGGATTTTTAGAAAAATTAGGCCTTGATGATTGCTCTTTAGAAATAAACTCCATAGGCTGTAAAACTTGCAGGGCCGATTACAATCAAAAACTAAAAGAGTATTTTGAAAATAAAGAAGTGTGTGAAACTTGCAGTGGAAGACTTGCTAAAAATCCTATGAGGGTTTTAGACTGCAAAAGTCCATACTGCAAAGAACTTGCAAAAGACGCACCAAAAATTACCGACTGCCTGTGTGGCGAGTGCGAAGAGCACTTTACAAAGGTGAAAAGCTATCTTGACAGTGCAAAAATAAACTTTACGGTTAACCCTCAAATTGTGCGCGGCCTTGACTATTATTCAAGGACTGTGTTCGAGTTTATTTCCTCACACTTAGGCGCACAAAGCACGGTTTGTGGCGGTGGCAGATACGACGGACTTGTCGAAGAAATAGGCGGAAACCCCACGCCGGCACTGGGTTTTGGCGCAGGAATTGATAGAATTATTTTGGCAATGGAAGAAAAAGGCGTGGAATTCACTCCTCCTGTCACTTGCGAAGTTTACATCGCGGCAATGGGAGAAAAAGCCTTGGAAAAAGCCTTCACATTGTCGCAAGACCTAAGGGACTGTGGAGTTTTTGCAGAGTGCGACATTTGTGGAAGAGGGCTTAAGGCACAGATGAAATATGCCGACAAAATAGGCGCAAAATACACAATTGTAATAGGCGATAACGAGATAGAAAGCGGAAAAGCCGAGATAAAAAATATGCAAAGCGGAGAAAAAATGACGCTGTCTATTAAAGAGGATTTCACATCAGAATTTTTAGATAAAACTATAGAAAATATGTTAGGAGAAAAATTATGAAATTAGAAACAATAAAGGGTTTAAAGCGCAGTAATTACTGTGGCGACTTGAGAATTGAAAATGTAGGAGAAAAAGTGACTCTTTTTGGCTGGGTGCAAAGACAAAGGGACTTAGGGCAACTTATTTTTATTGACCTAAGGGACAAAACAGGCATCACTCAGTTAGCGTTTGACCAAAGCACAGATACGCAAATATTTGAAAAAGCTTTTGCGGTAAGAAGCGAATATGTTTTGGCGGCAGTTGGAACCGTGCGTGAAAGAAGCTCAAAAAACAAAGAAATTCCTACAGGCGAGATTGAAATTGCTGTCGAGGAATTAAGAGTTTTAAACACCTCGGAAACTACTCCGTTTGAAATAGTTGAAAATTCAAATGCGAACGAAGAATTGAGGCTAAAATATCGTTATTTAGACTTAAGACGTGCCGATGTGCAAAAAAATATTATTATGAGAAGCAAAATGGCAAAGGTGACAAGAGACTATTTTTACGACAACGATTTTATTGAAATAGAAACTCCGATACTAATGAAATCAACCCCAGAGGGCGCAAGGGACTACCTAGTACCAAGCCGCATACACAAGGGAAGTTTTTACGCACTCCCACAGTCGCCTCAGCTTTACAAGCAAATTTCAATGGTTGCGGGTTTTGACAGATATATTCAGCTTGCAAAATCCTTTAGGGACGAAGACCTAAGAGCCGACAGACAGCCGGAGTTTACACAGGTAGACTGCGAGATGTCCTTTGTAGAGATGGACGATGTCCTAGAAATAGGCGAAGGCTACATGAAGCGCCTATTTAAGGAAGTTTTAAATGTAGACGTGCAAACTCCTTTCCCAAGGATAACTTATAATGAGGCCATGGAAAATTACGGAAGCGACAAGCCCGACACCAGATATGAAATGAAAATTTGCGACATTTCTGATGTCGTGAAAGACTGCGGTTTCGGCGTGTTTGCAAACGCAATTAAAGACGGAGGCTCGGTAAGGGCTATAGTTGCAAAAGATGCCGTAAACACCCTTACAAGAAAAGAAGTCGACAAGCTAACAGAGCATATAAGAGGAATAGGCGGTAAGGGCATTGCGTGGTCAAGGCTTACGGCAGACGCCACAAGCTCGTCTTTTGCAAAGTTTTTGACAGAAGATGAAATTAATGCAATATATGAAAAAACCGACACAAAAACCGGCGACGTTCTTTTGATTATTGCCGACACCGACACGGGAAGCGTCTTATCACAACTCGGCGCTTTAAGGCAAATAGTCGCAAAAAAACTCGACATTATTCCAAATCAGTTTAATTTCTTATGGGTAGTAGAGTTCCCATTTTTTGAATATGATAAAGAAAATGACGAATGGATAGCAATGCACCATCCATTCACATCTCCCCTTGATGAGTGCCTTGATTATCTTGAAGAAGACAAGGGTGCTGTGCGTGCAAAGGCCTATGACATGGTGTTAAACGGAGTGGAGCTATCAAGCGGTTCTATAAGAATTACCGACCCAGAGCTACAGGGCAGAATGTTTAATCTTTTAGGTTTAGGCGAAGAGGAAGCACAGGAGAAATTCGGCTTCTTAACAAATGCCTTCAAATACGGTGCGCCTCCTCATGGCGGATTTGGACTAGGCTTTGACAGGCTTGTAATGCTAATGCTAGATACCGACAACATAAGAGACGTCATAGCATATCCAAAAGTGCAAAACGCAAGCGAGCTTATGACCATGGCGCCATCTGCGGTAGACAAGTCTCAACTAGACGACTTAGGAATAGAAATCTCAAAATAATTAAAAAAACGACGCTGTGTCGCAATTGTTATAATATATAAATTTTTGTAGGGGCGAACCTGTGTGTTCGCCCGAAACTAATGGTAAAATCCAAGGTTTCGGGCGGTCACATAGGCCCGCCCCTACATCTGTCCGTCAATTTGACGAAAATTATTCTATTTCGCCACAGCCCCTTCACCTTTAAAATGCTCTTCTAAGGATAAGATTTCGTTTTTTGCGAAAAACGACCAAGGCTCTGCCTTTGGAAACCGTAATTTTTCGAGAAAAATTAATTAAAGCTTTTACTGCTTCGTCGTTTACTCATATAAAATGATTTGCAAAAGTTAAGATTTCATTTTCCATTCTGATAAGATGAGTGCTAGCATTATTATTCCTCCGCCTACCATCATATAGACGGTTAGTGCGTCGTAGCCTAAAATTACCGAAAATAAGGAGCCAAAGAGTGCTTCCGTTGCCATTATAATTGCAGCCTTTGACGAGGAAACATATTTTTGTGCAAATGTTTGTAAAAAGTAGCATAGGCAGGTGCTAAACAGTGCAAGGAAAACTATCGGTAAAAGTCCGTCTAAATTCATAAGCGGTGTAAAATCTCTGTCGGTGATTAAAAATACTAAAAGAGATAAAATAGCCGCCGTGACAAACTGCAAAAAGACTATTACTGAGGTTTCCATCTTTTTGGCCAGTGTCTCTGTTGTGACAATTTGCAGGGCGAAAAACAGGGCGCATACCAAGGTTAAAATATCGCCTAAGGCAAAACTAATGCCTTGTCCTGCCTTGTAAGAGAGCACGGCAACGCCGATTACGCATAAAAATGATGCGACGAAAATTCTCAGTTTTGGTGCTTTTTTATTGACAAACCACCAAATAAACGGCACCATAATGACGTTTGTCGAGGTTAAAAATGCATTGTTTGCAGGTGTTGTGTACTGCAGGGCAACGATTTGAATATAAAATCCCATGAAGAGGAAAAAGCCGACTATAACACCGGGTCGTATGTCCTTAACCTTCAAATTCACCTTAATTTTCTTAAAAAATGTGAGGCCTATAATTATAGCCGCAAGCGAAAACCTCACCACCATTAAAAGCCCGGGAGTAACCCCTGCATCAAGCGCCATTTGTGAGGCTATGAAGCCAGAGCCCCAAACTATCGCCACCACAAAGAGTAAGACGACGTAAAACGCCGTTTTTTGTTGTTTCTTTTCCATTAAATCACCTTTCGTACTATATAATGAGTCACTTGATTAATAATATCATATTTTCCCCTAAAGTCAACATCTTGTTAAATAAAAAAATATGTGGTAAAATGTAAAAAAATTAAAGTTTGGAGTGATAAACATGATACTATCTGATAAAACCATAAATAAAATGCTTTTAGAGAAATCACTTTGCATAGAGCCCTTAGCCGACGGGCAAATTCAGCCTGCAAGTGTGGATATACGCCTTGGGGATACTTTCAGCATAACCGAGGACTCGCCACAGGGCATAATCTCTTTAGAGGGAGAAATTAAATATAAGGACATTAAGACCGACACCTACGTTTTGCTTCCCGGCCAGTTTGTGCTTGCTACCACTATGGAGTATGTAAAGCTTCCCGATAACTTAACCGCCTTTGTAGAGGGGCGAAGCTCTTTAGGTCGCATGGGTCTTTTTATACAAAACGCGGGCTGGGTAGACCCCGGTTTTGAAGGGGAAATCACCCTAGAGCTTTATAACGCAAACCGATGCGCCATAGAATTAAAATCAGGCAGGCGTGTGGGACAGCTGGTTTTTGCGCAGATGGACGACAAGGCGCTTAATCCCTATAAAGGAAAATACCAAGGTCAAAAGGGCGCAACGGGGTCAAGGGTGTACCTCGATGCAGAGCTTAAAAAATAAGGTGATTTATGGACATAATAATTATTATTTTACTCGCAGTTTGTGTTTTTACAAACGTGTTTTTGCTGATAAAAGTATTTAGCAAGAAAGATGATGGCAAGGACAACTTAAAAGATGAGCTAGAAAAATTTGTGGATAAATCCCAAAAGGACACAATTAATTTCATTCAAAGCCAGATGAGTCTGCAAAGCAACTTGCAAAAAGACGCACAGGCGCAAATTGCAGATTTAGAGGCAAAAAGGTTTAAAGAGTTTTCGGAAAACACACAGTCTACAATATCTGCACTCAGAAAAACGGTTGTAGACATGTCAAATTCTGTGGATAAGCGCTTTGAAACCTTTCAAAAGACTAACGAAAACGGCCTTAATAAAATGCGTGAAACCCTTGAAACCAAGGTGGACACCATGCAAAAAAGCAATGAGCAAAAACTTGACCAAATGCGAGAGACGGTAGATGAAAAACTGCAAAAAACGCTGGAAGAGCGCATAAGCAAGAGCTTTGAGCTTGTGAGCAAAAGGCTTGAGGAAGTGTATAAATCCTTGGGCGAGATGCAAAAGCTTTCTAGCGGAGTGGACGATTTGAAAAAAGTTTTGAGCAATGTGAAAACCCGTGGGATTTTGGGCGAGGTGCAACTTGGCGCCATTTTAGAGCAAATTTTAAATTCCGACCAGTACGACACGAATGTCGCAACAAAAAAAGGCTCAAACGACAGGGTCGAGTTTGCGGTTAAACTGCCGGGCGAAAACGATGATTTTGTATATCTTCCAATAGATGCAAAATTCCCAATGGACGCCTACCAAAATCTTATGGACGCATACGATGAGGGAAGTGCCGAAAAAGTGGCTGAAATGGCAAAGGTGCTAACCACAAGGATTAAAGGTTTTGGAAAAGACATAAAAAACAAGTATATAGACGTGCCAAACACAACAGAATTTGCGATTATGTTCCTGCCTGTTGAAGGCCTTTATGCCGAGGTTGTAAGGCGTGGCATGGTAGAAGAGCTTCAAAAAGACAAGATAAGCATAGCAGGACCCACCACGATGGCGGCACTCTTAAACAGTCTGCAAATGGGCTTTAAAACCTTGGCAATTCAAAAGCGCTCGGGCGAAGTTTGGAATGTGCTTGAGGGCGTTAAGCAGGAATTTGTTAAATTTGGTGGAGTTTTAGAAAAAACACAGACCAGAATGCGTCAGGCATCAGACGAGCTAGACAAGCTGGTCGGCACAAGGACAAATGCGATAAATAGAAAACTGCGCTCTGTTGCACTTTTTGAAAATACGACAGAGGGCGACGACGAAGGGCAAGGCTGATGGCTTACATTTTAAGTAAATTTGATAAACCATACAAAAGGGTGGCATTAATTTTTTCTGCCACCTGTCTTTTGATTGTTTGGATAAATTTTTTTATATGGCTTGACCCGAAGTATCCCACGTTTTCTATAAGTACCTTTGCGGCGTTTTTGATAGCGCTCTTATTTTCGGTGCTAGGCATTATATTTTCTCCCATTTTCTTTAAGTCGCTGATGTGCAAAAAAGAAAGGACTTTGCAAGGGATAAAATGTGAAAGAACTAGCCTTATAAGGGTGTTTGCGCTGAGTTTTTGTGTGGGGATTTCCGTGATATTTTTGGGGTATATCTTGAATTTAATTGCGGGGAAATCCGCCGATTTTTATGGGTATCTCTACACATTTTCCGCCTCAGATGGCAAGCATTATATAGACATAGCACGGGATTGGTATTTGGGTGCGCCTGCACATAATGACAGGCTTGTGCAAATTGTGTTTTTTCCACTGTACCCCATTTTGATAAGGCTTTTCAGCTTTGTGTTTTTTGATTATTTAATAAGCGCACTCATGGTGTCACTGCTTTCCTTTTGCACGGCGGCTACCCTGCTTTACTACATGGTCTGCACAAAATATTCAAAAAAACTTGCCAAGGGCACTATAAAGTTTTTGTACCTATTACCCGGCGGATTTTTCTTTTTTGCCGTAATGAGCGAAAGCCTTTTCTTTTTAATGAGCATTTCTTGCATATTTTTTGCAGGGCGAAGAAAGTTTTTTCTCTCTAGTGTATTTGGCTGTCTTGCCTGGTCGACACGCTCGGCAGGGCTGTGCCTTTTCTTTGTTGTGGTATATGAAATTTTTTGTTACATGAGGGAAGAGAGCTATAAGAAAAATTTAGTTAAACTCTTGTATTTGCTCATTATCCCCATAGGATTTGCATCTTACTGCCTTGTAAATTACATTATTTTTGGCAATCCCTTTCAGTTTATGGTGTTTCAACTAGAACATTGGAGCCAGTCTATTTCTTGGTTTTTTAACACGGCTTGGTATCAGACCGAGTACCTCATATCCTCACTAAATGCGCCCGACTATGTCGGATTGCTATCCTCATGGATGCCGACGCTTTTTACCATGTTTTCAAGCATTACGCTAATTTTGCTTTGCGTAAAAAAAATTCCTGCTTCGTATACATTATATTTTATTTTGTATTTCGGGTATAGCATGGGGGCTACATGGCTTTTAAGCGCAACACGCTACATGACGATTATGTTCCCCCTTGCCGTGTCGCTTGCCATAATAGGGTATAAAAAAAGATGGTTAAACATGTTAATAACCGCCTTTTTGTGTGTGATATATGTTTTATATTATTATATGTTTATTATTAGATGGCAAGTTTGGTGAAAATGTCAAAAAAGATATAGTGTTTCGTCATAATGACAATTATTAAAAGTTTTACTAAATTTTTTTCAAAAAATTTCGGGTGCTTAGGGCTGAGCCCTAAGGCGTTTTCCGTAGAAAACGAAATCTTTTGCCTTAGAAGAGTATTTTTGAAGGTGAATTTTGCCCTAAAAG
Source organism: uncultured Eubacteriales bacterium (assembly GCA_964370635.1). Classification (GTDB taxonomy): domain Bacteria; phylum Bacillota; class Clostridia; order Oscillospirales; family Acutalibacteraceae; genus SIG603. The sequence continues at coordinate 105,661 of CAYJJU010000008.1, forward strand.
GGCAAAAGAGGAAAGTTTTTGCGATA
>CAYJJU010000009.1:0-98831 GCA_964370635.1 uncultured Eubacteriales bacterium
GATTTTTGGACAGTCCGACAGCGTGCGCAAAAAAGTAGGACTTTTTTGACACGCTAAATCGGGCGGATTTTCCGCCCGATTTTTTTACATATTCATTCCGCTGCTTGGCAAATTTCCTAAATTGTTTTCCTCTTTTGCATCAGGATAGGAGCGCAGGTATTCGTTTCCACTTCTACTTGCTATTGCGACTCCTTTAATTCCTCCTTGCTTTGCAAGGGCTACACCTTCTGCTTTTGATAGGACTTCACCATTTGAAAGCTCATATCCTGTGACCTTTCCTCCTGATTTAATAAGTCTTGAAATACTTTTGGCATCTTTTCGTACTACTGGGCTCATAATATTTATATTACCCGGAAGATGGCCGAAACGGTTCTTGTATTGTTCGCTCATAGAAAAATACTCCTCTCAATATGTGTTTACAAATATTTTTTCCTAAAATTTTGACAATATACGCAGAAAGCTTGGTTATATTTATTTTGATAGAATCTTGCATTTTTAAATAAAATTTAGTAAAATATAAGTGACTTTTAAAATTCTAAGGAGGTTCTTCATGAATCAAACAGAAAAAATGCAACTCGAACTTGTCGCTGCGAAAGTGCGACTAGGCATAATTGAGGGTGTTTTTAACGCAAAATCAGGTCATCCCGGCGGTTCGCTCTCGGCAACCGAAATTTTCACCTATCTATATTTCAAGGAAATGAATATAGACGTAAACAACCCTAAGTGGGAAGACAGAGATAGGTTTGTCTTGTCAAAAGGACATTGTGCACCGGGACTTTATTCAACTTTGGCACAAAAAGGTTTTTTTAATGAGTCTGAGTTATCTGTGCTTCGTCACATAGGTGCGATGCTTCAAGGACATCCCGACATGAAAGGGACACCCGGTGTTGATATGAGCACGGGTTCATTGGGTCAAGGTATATCTGCGGCCGTAGGTATGGCGCTTGCCGCAAAACTTGACAATAAGGACTACAGGGTATACACCTTACTTGGCGACGGAGAAATTAACGAAGGACAAGTATGGGAAGCTGCTATGTTTGCAGGACACAAGGTTGTGGACAATCTATGTGTTATAGTCGATTACAACGGACTACAAATCGACGGACCTATAAGCGAGGTCGGAGGACCCGAGCCAATTGATGCAAAATTTGAGGCATTTGGCTTTAATGTTTTAGTCATAGACGGTCATAATTATGACGAGCTTGAAGAAGCGTTTAACAATGCAAAAAATACCAAGGGCAAACCCACTGCAATTATTGCAAAGACAGTAAAAGGCAAGGGTGTGTCATATATGGAAAATAACGTAAACTGGCACGGCGCTGCTCCAAATAAAGAGCAATACGATGTGGCAATGGTAGAACTTCGTGAAAATTTAGCAAAACTAGAGGGCAAAGCCTAAGGGCTTTAGAAAGGACGGATTTAACAAATGGCAGAAAAATTAGTTAAAGCAACCAGAGAAAGTTTTGGTGAAGCCCTTTGCGCTTTAGCAGAAAATAATAAAGATATAGTGGTACTTGATGCCGACCTTGCGGCGGCTACAAAAACAGGTGTGTTTCAAAAAGCATACCCTGACAGATTTTTTAACTGTGGTATTGCAGAGTGCAACATGGTAGGCATAGCGGCAGGTCTTGCAAGTTGTGGCAAAATTCCTGTTGCGGCATCTTTTGCAATGTTTGCGGCCGGCAGAGCCTTCGAGCAAATCAGAAACTCTGTTGCTTATCCAGAACTTAATGTTAAAATAGCAGGTTCGCACGCAGGTATTTCTGTGGGTGAAGACGGTGCGTCTCACCAGTGTTGTGAAGATATAGCGCTTATGAGAGTAATTCCTAACATGGTTGTGCTAAATCCTTGCGACCACTACGAAATGCAAGAAGCGGTAAAGGCTATGATGGCGATAGAAGCACCTTGCTATATTCGCTTGGGAAGACTTGCGGTTGAGACAATTAATCATGATGTTAAGGATTATAAGTTTGAACTAGGCAAAGGCATACAGCTTCGTGAGGGCGATGAGCTTACAGTTATTGCAACAGGTCTTTTGGTTCAAGAAGCCGTAAAAGCGGCGGATAGCCTAAAAGCGCAAGGCATAAATGTAAGAGTCGTAAACATTCACACAATTAAGCCTATAGACAAAGACATAATAATTAAAGCAGCTAAAGAAACCGGCAAAATTATTGTTTGTGAAGAGCATAATGTTATAGGCGGTTTAGGCGATGCAGTTGCATCAGTACTTGCGGAAAATTATCCAGCGCCGATAACAAAAATAGGCGTAAACGATGTTTTTGGACATTCAGGTCCTGCAAATGACTTGTTAAAACAATTTGGCTTAAGCGCCGAAAATATAGAAAAAACTGTTAAAGAAGTTTTAGGTAAATAAAATAAAAGCCTCATAAATCCAACGATTTATGAGGCTTTGTTTATTGTCTGCTTTTACAAAGGTTTTACGCAAAACAGCTCGCCGTGGTTTTTAAGGGCTTCTTTTGCCATAAGCGCTTTCTCAATACTATCAAAAATTCCAAAAACGGCAGAGCCGCTACCCGTCATTAAGGCGTTTAGCGCGCCGTTTACTTTCATAATAGACTTAATAATTTGCACTTCGGGAATTTGGAGTAAATCATCAAACCTATTGCCGAAGTTGTCGCAAATTTCTGACAAATCTCCAGTCTCCAATGCTTTTATAAGACCTGCAGTGCTAAAATGACTTTTTTGCTGAGGGAATTTATCGCAAATTTCAAATGCCTTTGGAGTGCTAACTCCCACAGAAGGCTTGCAAATCAGTATATTACAGTCGCATAATTTTGGCACGCTTGATATGATTTCGCCTATGCCTTCACAGCGCTTTGTTCCGCCTATAAGGCAAAACGGCACATCTGCGCCTACTTTCGTAGCAATTTCAAGTTGAATTTTTTCATCTGCCTCAAGGTCGAAAAGTTTAAACATTCCACTAATTACTGCGGCGGCGTCTGCACTGCCACCTCCCATGCCTGCTTGGCTGGGTATGTTTTTATGAATATGAATATTAACACCCATATCGGTGATTTTATAGTAATCCATAATAAGCCGTGCGGCCTTATATGCAGTGTTCTTTTTGTCGGTGGGGAGTCCAAATATATTACTGCTTATATTTATTTTACAGTTTTTATTTTTGCTCAAACTTATAATGTCATATAAATCTACCGATTGCATGACAGTGTCAAGCAAATGATAGCCGTCGTCTCTTTTATTAAGTATGTCTAGGCTAAGATTTATTTTTGCATAGGCTTTAATGTCCATACAGTTTTACTCCTATAAATTAAAAAGTGATAAGCGCTTGATGTCTATCGCATGGTACGGGCACATTTCGTGACAGCAAAAGCATTTTATGCAGTCGGTATAAGTGATTTTTGCAAGCCTTTGCTCTATTTTAATTATCTTTTTTGGGCAGGACTCGGCACATTTGCCACAGCCTACACATTTCTTTTTTTTGATTTTTGGCAGGGGAGTGCTGACTTTTCTTGCAAGTGGTCGGATAAACTTTGGCAGCTTATCTGCAAAGTCAATCGACTTTACAGATGGCTTTAAAAAGTCGTGTTGTATAAAGCTTGACAGCTTGTCGCCAAAAATTTCGATTTCAGACGAGTCCTTCGGACATAGCTTGCGCTCTACTGCAAGCCTTAACATGTTTATTTCATTTACCTTCATGTTTGCTATAGATGAGCCTACGAGGTCTGCAAAATATGGGCTCTTTGAAGCGATTAAGGCGCCTACAAATCGTTTCTTGCCGCTTGTAGGGCCGTCGCCCTCCATGGCCTCAATAGCGTCGATTATTGACAAGTTAGGACGTACATGCTCGCATAAATCTAAAAGCATATGCGCAAAATCGACCTTATCGGGATATCGTGCATGCAGTTCGGGCTTCATGAGCCCCGGCACCACACCGAATAAATTTTTTATAGCCCCGCTGTAAGTCGTCATGCAGTGGGATTTAAGCTTTGCTATGTTTATGATAAAATCGGCATTTATATATGGTTTTATTATATTTAGTCTTCTGCAAATTACTCCATGTTTTAGCTCTACACTTTCGTGCTCACACTGCGTGTAAAGTGTAAAGCCGTACTGGTTTGCAATGTCTTCGTAGCCACAGGATTTAAAGTTTCCACGCACCACAGATGGGGTGAAAAGTCCGCCACTGCTCTCGGCGATAATAACATTTGCGCCCATTTCTTTTACTGCTGTGCCCACCGCCGCAACTAAATTTGGGTGGGTTATAATTGCAGAGTCTGACTTTGCTCGTATAACTAAATTTGGTTTTATCACTACATTCATGCCGGGTTTTATCTGCGGCTTAAGTATATCAAATTGCTCTTTTACGGCATTATAAAGCGGTGTAAAGCTATAATCATTTACAGCGTTTAGACAGGTTTTACTCATCTATTTTGTCCCCGTTTTTAAGGTCTAATAAAAACTCCTCTATACGCTTTAGTGCTTCCAATATATGTTCAATGGAGTAAGAATAAGATATTCTTATAAAGCCCTCTCCGCAGTCGCCAAAGGCATCTCCCGGAACGACGGCCACCTGTTTTGCATAAATTAGTTTTTCGCAAAACTCGCCTGATGTCATGCCCGTTGACGCTATTGATGGGAAAACATAGAATGCGCCCTCGGGCTCAAAACAGGTAAGACCCATGCGATTAAGTTCGCCCACGATAAGGCGTCTTCGCATGTCGTACTCTTTTTTCATGCCCTGTATGTCTTTATCGCCATTTACAAGTGCCTCTATTGCGGCGTATTGTGCCGTGGTGGGGGCGCTCATTATTGCGTATTGATGCAGTTTTGTCATGAGTGAAATAATTTCAGATGGCCCCACGGCATAACCCATGCGCCAGCCTGTCATTGAGTAAGATTTAGAAAAGCCGTTTACCACAATTGTGCGCTCTTTCATTCCCTCAAGGCTTGAGAAGCACACATGCTCTTCGTCGCCATAAGTGAGCTCGCTATAAATTTCATCAGACATTACAAGCAAGTCGTGCTTTCTTACGACTTCTGCAATTTCCTCTAAATCTTTTTTACGCATAACTGCGCCTGTTGGATTATTTGGAAACGGCAGAATAAGTAGTTTTGTCTTGTCTGTAATTTTCTCCAAAAGCTCATTTGCCGTGAGTTTAAATTTATTTTCTGCCTTTGTGTTTATTACAATCGGAGTTCCGTTTGAAATTTGTACAAGTGGAGTGTAACACACAAAACTTGGCTCGGGCACTATGACTTCATCACCCTGATTTATTAAAGCCCTAAGACATAGATCTATGGCCTCGGAACCTCCTACAGTTACAAGCACCTCGCCGTCTGCGTCGTAATTTACCTGATATTTTCTGCTTAAAAAATTGCAAATTTCTTCACGAAGTTTTGAAAGTCCACGGTTTGGCGTGTACCTCGTCTTGCCTTTTTGAAGAGAGCTTATGCCGGCTTCTCTTATATGCCAAGGCGTATAAAAATCGGGCTCGCCAACGCTTAGGGAGATTACATCTTCCATTTCATTTGCAATATCAAAAAATTTTCTTATTCCGGAGGGCTTAATGTTTAGTAGCTCTTTATTTATATATTTATTATAATCAATCACAAAGATTACTCCCTCTTTCGTCTTTCTCTTCAAGGTCTGATTGGAAAATCATGTTTTCTTCCTTGTATTTTGTAAGTATAAAATGTGTCGCCATGGATAAAACACCGTTTATGCAGGCAAGTCTTTTCGATACAAACATGGCTATATCAGACATAGTTTCGGCATTTACCGTAAGTGCCAGGTCATATCCACCCGACATGAGATACACCGCTTCGACTTCGTCGTATTCCATAAGCCTTTTTGCGGTTTCATCAAATCCTGTGTCCATTTGTGGGGTAACTTTTACTTCAATAAGGGCATAGGCTCTTTTTGCGCTTAGTTTTTCCCAGTTGATTATCGCTTTATAACCTTTTATAACTCCGTCTTTTTCAAGCTCTTTTATGCGAGTTGCCACTTCGTCTTCGCTTAAATTTAGCATTGCGGCTATCTGTGCGTTTGAAAATTTTGCGCTTTTTTCAAGTACTTCTAAAATTCTTTCATTAATATTCATATCAGTCATTCTCCTTAACAAAATCTATCATTACTGCTTTTCTATTTTTAAAAATTGTGTACTGCCTAAAGCCTATATTATAAAGCCTTTCATATGCTTTTTGTATGCCTGTCGCAAGGTCATTTGTGTTGTGCGCATCTGAACCTACAGTTAAAAGCTTTCCACCCATTTTGTAATACATTTCAAATAATTTAATGTCAATTTCAAAAATTTCAGGATAAGAGCGAAGCGGAGAGGTGTTAAGCTCTAAAGCTTTACCGTTATCTATTAATCTTTGGAATATTTTTTTACAGTTATCAAAAAATAAATCCATGTCTACTAAAACTTTGCATCTGCCTGCAATATATCTTAATGGATAAGTTATATGTGCCAAACTGTCAAAATTACCAAAATCTATAAGTCTGTGAAGTTCATCAAAATATTTTTGCAGTGATGGTTCAGGGTTTTTATCATTCTCATCCCAAAAATAAAAATCCACCGACCCGTCATTAAGTGCATGAACAGAGCCTATTACAAAGTCGTAATCAAAATTTTGCAAAACCATATTTGCGACCTCTAAATCATATACAGGCTGTCCTAGTTCTATACCCTTTAAAAAATTAATTTTACCCGAAAACTCTTTTTCCATTTCGTTCATTTTTTCTATCGCTTTTTTTACAACAGGCTGATAAGACTGTGTTTCATCGTAATAACGCTCGCACTCGCAGTGGTCGGTGACGGCATAGTAGTATAAATTTAAGTCACATGCACGCTGGCACATTTCACCTATATCACAATCTCCGTCATAAGAAATGTTTGAATGCGTATGGCAGTCGGAAATGTTTTTAAAATTCATAATTTACCTCCTGAGTTATAATTAAGTTTATCATATCACAAATTTCTTAATTTGTGAATATCAATATTAAAATTGGATAAGATAAATGCAAACGCTATTTAAAAACTTAAGGTGGTTTTATTATATTTTAGCCGAATGAAAGCGGCGGAATGGAGTATTATTATGATTGATATTTTAGCACTAGTTTTACTGGTGGTCGGTGGACTCAACTGGGGTCTTGTAGGTTTCTTTGAATTTGACCTTGTTGCATTCTTATTTGGTGGGCAAACATCTATTATAAGTCGTGTAGTTTATATACTTGTATGCCTATCCGCACTGTGGTGCTTAAGCTTCTTTATGAAAAAGAAAAACGGTATTGGAAGAATTGATGAATAAAATTTAAGAAAACACCCCATAATTAGAGCATAATAATTGTGGGGTGTACTTATGAAAAAAATAAATAAATTCAAAAGAGTGGACAAAATTTTGCTGAGTGGCTTTTTACTGACTTTGCTTTTTACATTTATAGGCTTTAGCGCAGACTGTGAGAATATATCCGAAAAAGTACTTAGAATGCACGTGCTTGCAAATTCTGATACGGAATATGATCAAAGAGTAAAAATCTATGTAAAAGACGAGGTGTCGCTTTATGCCGCACAGCTTGTAGAAAACGCGCAAGATGCCGATGAGGCTCAGGAAGTACTTATAAAAAACACACAGGGCATAGAAAAAGTGGCAAATGATGCGCTAAAAGAAATTAATGTAGATTATGGAGCAACAGTTAGGATAGATACCGCATATTTTGGCACAAGGGAATATGAGGATTTTGTCTTGCCGGCAGGTAAGTATGAGTCGCTTCAAGTGTATTTAGGAGATGCAGCAGGGCAAAATTGGTGGTGCGTGGTTTATCCATCGCTTTGCATAAGTGCGGCAAGTGAAGACTATGAAGAGTTTAGCAAAGAAGAGCAGGATATAATTAAAAATTCAGATGACTATGAAATTAGCTTTAAAATATATGAGTGGTATATAGAACTTAAAAAATTTTTTAGTTTCGAGTAATTTTAAAATATGGTATTTTATTTCCCCATGCGGTATGGTAAAATAGATTTATTACAAAGCGCATGGGGGTAATTATGCTTGAATTAGTTTTGGGTAAATCGGCACATATAAACACTCGGTACATAAGAGATAAAATTTTAAATGAAGAAAGTGGCGGCAAGGTGTTTTTGCTTGTGCCGGACCAGTTTTCTTTTGAAAATGAGAGGGCCATTTTAAACGAAGGCGGAGCAAAATTTGCGGCCGGTGTAAAGGTCCTAACCTTTTCACGTCTTGCCGAAGAGGTTTTCAGGATTTACGGCGGTGTTTCTGAGACAAGGCTTGATGAAATGAGTAAAATTATTTTGATGTCAAATGCAATAGCGTCGTGTGGGGACAATTTAGAGCTATTAAATTCAGGCTCAAAAGAGGAGAGGCTTACCACCCTCATGCTAAAATTTGTGGAGGAAATGAAGACCTCCTTTATAAGCCCTAAGGAAATACTTGATTCTGTGCAAAATTTAGATGGAGTTTTAGCACAAAAAACCTATGAGGTAGGGTTAATTTATAGCGCTTTTGAAGAGCTTATCAGGCATACATATATAGACAGTGATGACATAATCACAAGGCTTTCAGAAATGTTGCAAGTTAATAAATATTTTGAGGGAGCGGCTGTATACATAGACGGCTTTGAGTATTTTAATAGGCAAAAGAAAGCTGTTTTAAGCTCTGTGCTACGGGACAGCCAAAAGGTAATTTGCGCACTGGCTTGTGAGGATATTTCAAACGATGAGGATTTATTTATCATATCGCAAAAAACAGGAATAGAGCTGATAAGGCTTGCAAGGGAAGAGGGCGTAAAAGTCTTGCCACCTGTAAAACTTGGCATGAAAAACAAAGAAAAATCCGATACGCTAAGGCATTTAGAGGAAAATTTATTCACTGCACAAAATACTTTTGAAAACCACGAGGGTGTAGAAATTTTTGAGGCGGCAGATATTTACGAAGAATGTGAATACACAGCCGCTACAATAAGAGAGCTCATAATAAGTGGCAAATATCGTTATGGAGACATTGCGGTGCTCGTGAGAAACAGCGAGGCCTTTACAAATATCATGGAAACGGCGTTTAAAAAATGGGAAATACCTGTTTATATGGCAAAACCTAAAAAATTTAGGGCACAGGCGCTAGTCTCCTTGGTGCTATCGGCATTTGATGCTGTTTTGGAAAATTATGACAGCGCAAAACTGCTTCAAATCTTAAAATCGGGGCTGTGCCCCTTAGACCTTGAGGAAATTTCTGAGCTTGAAAATTATGTGTTTATGTGGAATATAAACCGAAGCGAGTGGAAGAGCGAATTTTTTAAATCTCCTTATGGTTTTGATGTGGCAGATAAAGAAAAAGAAGCGCAGTGGCTTGAAAAAATTGAGAGCAGTAGACGGCGGATTATAAGTCCTTTGCTGGACCTTGAAAAAGGCTTGAAAAATGAGGACTGTTTTATAAAATGCAGTGCCGTGTATCAGTTTTTGTGCGACTTAGATGTCGAAACTGCAATACAGAAAAAAAGAATGGAATTTCTAGCACTTGGCAGAGAAGAAGAGGCGCAGGAGCTTATAAGGACTTGGGCAAAACTTACAAAAATTTTGGATAGTTTTGTTATTACCATGAAAGGGCAAAATGTTGCAATGAGGCGATTTATCTCGCTTTTCAAGCAACTTGCAAGCGAAGAGGAATTTTTGGAAATCCCGTTAAAACTTGACACAGTAAATTTTGCAAATGCCTCACAAGTTAAGATTGAGCAAGTAAAAGTTTGTTTTGTTTTAGGACTGGTACAGGGTGAATTTCCAATGAACGTGGAAGACGGCGGAATTTTTACCGATTTTGAAAGAAAATCCTTAATGGACGCAAAGCTTATGATTGAGGATAATTCAAATTTGCAGACTTATTTAGAAAAATTTGTCGCATACACAGCCGCCACTTCTTGCAGTGAAAAGTTGTATTTAAGCTTTCATGCCTTAAGGGGAAGCGACAGCTTTTCACCGTCGTCGCTTATAAACGAGGTGAGGGAAATTTTTCAGGGTATTCAAGTTAAATCCAAAATTGACGACTTATATTATGTAAACTCAAAATCTTCACTCATGTCTATGGCAGCAAAAAATTACAGAGAAAATACTAATACGGCTAAAACTTATGTAAAATTAATATCTGAAGATGAAAAATATGCAACAAGGCTTGCCGCAATAGATATTGCTTCTAAAAAGCGTGAATTTTCAATAAACGACAAGAGCCTTTCAAAGAAAATCTTTCTTGAAAATGACTTTTCTGCATCGCAAATTGAGGGTTATCACAAGTGCAAATTCGGTTATTTTTGCAGGTACGGCATAGGCGCAAGAGAGCGCAAATTGGCTCAGATAAGCGCCTTGGAATACGGAAATATCATGCACTATCTTTTTGAAAAAATGTTTGCAGGCGCTTATGAAAACTCAAAGAGCGATGAAGACTTGCAGGAGAAAATTAATGAGCTCATAAAAACATACATACAGGAAAACATGGGCGGCCTTAATAATCTGTCAGTCGTGGATTTATACAGGCTTACACGCATATCGGACACCGCATTTACCATTATAAAAAGGGTTGGCGAAGAGTTAAGGCAGAGCAAATTTAAGCCGAAGTACACGGAGCTAAGGCTTAGGGAAAACACTGATTTTCCACCGCTAAAAATAGTGAGCGATAAGGGCAATATCGCATATGTAAGCGGAGTAATTGACCGTGTGGACATGTATGAAAATGATGGGAAAAGCTATGTGAGGATAATTGACTATAAGACAGGTGTTAAGGAATTTAAGCTATCAGACATTTTGGTAGGAATGAATTTACAGATGCTCTTGTACCTTGCCGCAGTGTGTGAAGGCGAGGAGCTTTACCCTGCCGGAATGTTATATTTGCCGGCAATGTCGCCTCAAATTTCGGGTAAAAAGGGAGAAAGTGCGGAGAAATATTTGTCAGAGCTTGATAAAAAGCTTTGCATGAAAGGATTGGTTTTAAACGAGAGCGAGATAATTCACGCCATGGAAGAGCAGGCAAAGGGCAGGTTTATTCCCGTGTCTTATAGCGATAAGAGCAAGCTTAAATCAGAGGAAAACACATTTAATAAGAGTGACATGGAAAATATTTTTTCCCATGTCAAAAAACTTGTTGCGAGCATGGCGGACAGCCTTATAGAGGGTGAAATTGAGGCAGACCCACTTTTAATCGGAACAGATGCCTGCAAATGGTGCCCTTATGACAGCGTGTGCGGTGCAAAATCTGATGCTAAGGACGAGGAAAAAGTCAGCATGAAAAACAGCGAGGTTTTAAAAATTTTAGGAGAGGGGGAGGACGAGCATGGCTAAAAAAAATTGGACCAAGGGGCAAAAAAACGCAATAGATGCAAGGCGTGGCACGGTGCTTGTGTCGGCGGCGGCAGGCTCGGGCAAGACGGCGGTGCTTGTGCAGAGGATAATCGAGAGGCTGATAGACCCTGAAAACGCAAGCATGGCGGATAGACTGCTTGTCGTGACCTTTACAAAATCTGCGGCGGCACAAATGAAAGACAGGGTAGAAAAGGTACTTGACGAGCTGATAAGGAAAGAGCCTAAAAACAGCCTGCTTAAAAGGCAAAAGCTTCTTGTTTCAAAGATGAATATAAGCACAATACACAGCTTTTGCTCAAAACTTGCAAGGGAATATTTTTATCTTTTGGACATAGCCCCCGACTTTAGAATTATTTCGGACAAACAGCGAGAGGAGTTTATGCTTGAATGTGCGAGAAAAAGTGTAGAAAATGCGTTTGAAAAAGGCGATTTCTTTATAGCCGATTTGTTCAGCTCGGAAAAAAACGACAGGGCGCTTATTGAAATAATTTTGAATATGTACAACTTTTCTACCTCCCATATTTTTTATAGGACTTGGCTTGCAAACTTTGAAAAGAAATATGAAATGTGTGAAAATATATCACACACGGCTTGGGGGGAGCTCATAATAAGCCACAGCGAAGAAAGTCTTGCTCGCTGTCAAAACCTGATAAAATCTGCAATTTTACAGCTTGAAACTTATGGTGATGATAAACTTAATGACGCATACCTTTCAAAACTTATCGCAGAGCTTGAGGGGATAAGTGCGCTAAAAGAAGTGTTTGTCAAAAAGGACTGGGATGAAATTTACATTGCCATAAATTCATATATTTTGCAAAGTTTTAGAGCGCCTAGAGGCTATGCCGAGGATGCGCTTAAAATTAGAATTTCCGACAATTTAAAGGAAGTAAAATCCATAATGGCAAAAATAGAAGATTATTTTTATGCCGACAGCGCAGAATGCAAAAATGTAATGGGAAAAATGCATAAAATTGCAGGAAAGCTAAATGAGATGCTGGTGGATTTTGCGGATAGCTATGATAAGAAAAAGCTTGAAAATAAACTTGCCGACTATGCGGATTTAGAGCACTGGACGATAAAACTACTACTAAAAGAAGAGGCCGGAAAAATTGGCAAGACCGACACGGCAAGAGAGATAGCGCAGAGATTTGATGAAGTGATGATTGACGAATATCAGGACACAAACGAGGTGCAAGATCAAATTTTTAATGCGCTTTCAGAAAATAATAAATTTATGGTAGGCGATTTAAAGCAGTGTATTTACAGCTTTAGGCAGGCAATGCCAGAGATATTTTTGGGATATAAGGATAAATTTGACCTTTATGACGAGGAAAAAGACAGTTATCCTGCAGCGGTGATACTCGACAGAAATTTTCGCTCAAGAGATTATGTTATAGACTGCGTGAACTTTGTGTTTTCGGCACTAATGACAAAAGAGAGCTGTGGGCTGGACTACTCAAATGGGGAGGCACTGGTCACGGGTGCGGATTATGCAGAAAATGACGACTGTAAGGTGCAAATTGATTTCATAGAAAAAGAAGACACAGCCTTTGAACATGCGGAGGCAAGGCATATTGCAAACACGATAAAATCCATGATAAAAAGCGGATTTAAGGTGTCGGACGAGGGGAATATCAGGCCTGCAAGGTATGAAGATTTTTGCATACTCATACGAAATGCCAATACCTGCGCCCATGAATACGAGAAAGTGCTAAATGAGAATCAAGTGCCGTGCACAGCAAATGTTTCGGGAGACTTTTTCTCATCGATAGAAGTGTTGCAGGTCTTATCATTTTTAAGGATTATAGACAATCCAAACCAAGACATACCGCTTCTGTCCCTTCTTTTAAGCCCTGTTTACGGCTTCACACCGGACGACATTGCAAAAATTCGTGTAGAAGACAAGAGGCAGTCGCTTTACAGCTCGCTTATCAATGCGGCAAAGCAGGACGAAAAGTTTGAAAAGGTGATAAAGGACTTAAGCGACTTTAGGCTACTTGCCGCCACCATGCCGTCGTCGCAGTTTATAGATTATTTTTACGGTGTGACAGGCTACTTTGACATAGCGCTTGCCATGGAAGACGGCCAAAGCAGGGTGGCAAACCTTAGAAAACTCAGCGAGCAGGCAAGGGAGTATGAAAATGCAGGATACATAAATGTTTCTGATTTTATTAAATTTGTAGACAGGCTAAAGCAAAATAATTCAGTGCTCATGGTGGATAGCCCTGCATCTTCGCAAAATACTGTGAAAATTATGAGCATACATAAATCAAAAGGACTGGAGTTTCCCGTGTGCATAGTCGCCGCCATGGGCAAGCAAATCAATTTTGAGAGAAATGATTTAATGCTAAATTCCAAATTAGGGCTTGGAATAAAACTAAGCGGTGAAATAAAGGGCGTTAAATTTTCAAACTTCATCAGAGATGCAATATCCATACAAAATAATAGAGAGCTCCTAGAAGAGGAAATGCGCATTTTATATGTCGCAATGACTAGGGCAAAAGAAAAACTCATTATGGTGGCATCAATTAAAAATTTGGAAAAAGAGATAGTGAGCAAATCGTCTCCCGGCAAGGACTTGTCCTCAAACGATGTGATGGATGTAAAGTCTGTTTCAAGCTGGATTTTACACTGTGCGTTAAGGCATCCCGACGGTGCAGTGCTAAGAAGAAGGGCAGGAATTCCCGACGATATAGTATGGCATGAGAAAAAATACTCGCCTTGGGAGATAAATTATATTGCCAGTGTAGAAGAAAATCCTGTGCAAAAAGAAACCGAGAGCAAGGCGCAAGTAGACACGGCACTTATGGATGCTATAAGAGAGAAAATACAGTTTAAATACCCGTATGCCTACATAAACGACATACCTGCAAAGGTTACGGCTACTATGCTATCAGAGGTGGAAAATACTGCGACTAAAAGTCTTAATCGACCGGCTTTTTTAAGTGAAAAAGGCATGACGGCGGCAGAAAGAGGAATTGCAATGCATGACTTTATGCAGTTTGCCGATTTCAAAAGCTTAGATATCGACCTTGAAGACGAGAGTAAAAGGCTTGTAAGCTTAGGATTTATCACAAAGGCGCAGGCGAAGGCAGTAGATGTGAAAAGGGTGAAAACCTTCCTAAATAGCAGGCTCGGACAAGAGGTACTTAAATCTAAAAAGGTATTCAAGGAACAGCGTTTTACTGTAAATATAAACGCTAAAACAGTAAGGCAAGACTTGCCGGAAAATGCAAAAGATGAAATGCTTATACTGCAAGGCGCCATAGACTGTGCTTTTTTAGGTAAAGATAACAGGCTTCATATCATTGACTTTAAGACGGATAGGATAGACAGTCTAGACGAGCTTGTCAAAAACCATGCGCTTCAGCTGAATTTATATAAAAAGGCACTTTCACAAATTTCTGACTATGAAATTGGCAAATGTTTTTTGTATTCTTTCTTTTTAGGTGACAGTATAGAGATAAAAGACTAATAAATGGTAAAAATTTCCAAAAAGTACACGCTAATTACGTGTACTTTTTTGTTCGACAAATTAGTACAAATTATTGACTTATTTAACAAAATGCACTATAATAATACATGAAAATAGATTTGTTTGTGCACTATTTCCATTAAGGTTAATAGCGCATATAGCAATTTTGCTAAATTTGTTAAGGGAGATAAGCAATTATGAAGAGGTTATTGGCAGGAGCACTAAGTATATGTTTTGTTTTTTGGCTACTTCCACAAATTCTGGTATTAGCATCGGAAAATGAAGAAGTGGTTGTAGTAGGTTACCAGCCAAATTTAGAATTAGTTGAAGATATTAACTCCATGTATCATAAAGGTTATGGATATGATGTTTTGAAAAAGGTTGAGGAGATAAGTAACTTAAAGTTTGAATTTAAAGAAATAAAAGGCGATATGTTTGAAGCAATTAGAACAGGAGAAGTTGATATATCGGGCCTTTATTTTGGAACTGATGAAAGAAGAAAAGAGTTTTTATACCTGGACACTCCTTTTAGTGAACAGCATATGTGTCTTGCGGTCAAGGAAGAGGTTTTGTCGGCAGGCGATGTAGTTTATGGAGACAATGATTATATAGAAGGAAAGACAATTGCAACTTATGAAGGCAATGCGGCAAACGACTTATTAGTCGAATACTGCGCCAAAAATCTTATGGGACAGCCCAAGTTTATGTATGGTGATTTAAGCACATATCTTTCACAAGACGCCGACTTATATCTTACTTATACTGGAAATGTAAATAGTGAAGAATTTAATACTGTACTAAATTTAGATATTTATCACACATATATCATATCAAGTTATGAAAATAGCGATCTTATGGATAAAATAAATGATGCGGTGATGACAATAGTTAGGACAGAGGGTAACTTCTTTGCAGAGCTTGAAGAAAAATATATTTCCGATAAAATAAGCTTAAACCACAGAACGCTAACTCAAGAAGAGCATGATGTTTTACAGAGTAAGACACTAAATGTGGGATATTTGGAATATTATCGACCCATGACATATACAGATGAAAATGGAGAAGCTTCTGGAGCGCTTGTGAATTCGCTAAAACTGCTTGCACAAATGTATGATATTGACTTGGTTTTTGAACCATACTTGTTAGAAGATCAGGATTTGGTTTATGATAAATTTGATATAATTATCACAATGTATGGAAGCAACCAGTCTATGTTTGAAAATTTTCAGCAGACAGAAAGTTACCTTGATGTTAGTATGTCGGCATTTTTAAATAAACAACTATCAGATCAATATCCGAATATTGAAGATAGTTTTGAACATGCAAAAAATGTGGGAATGCTTGAGTATTTGTTTGTAAATTACGATAAGCTTGAAGAAAGAACTGTAAATGGTGATGTTGTACTTTACCCAAATATTGATGTCATGCTTGATGATTACAAAAATGGTATTTTGGATATTGCAATTTTTACAGAAACTGCTGCGGCTTATGCTGGTACTTATATCGATAATGATAATCAAGAGGCAAATAGAATAGAGCTTGACATTCCAATTTCATTTTTAATATCAAATGAAATTGCAAAAGAATATATTCCTATTTTTAATGTTATGATAGACAATGTAAGGGAGGATGAATTTGAAAATTTACTCATAAATGAGAGTACACTATTTTTACCAGAGATAAATATAATAGATGAAATTGTAGACTATTGGTATTATGTTGTTATTGTGATTTTGCTGATAGGCGGAGCTATAATAACTTTTTATGTAAAACAGCAATCGCAAAAGAACGAAGAAATTAAGAGAGCATATAACACAGATATTCTTACAAATTTTCCGTCCTTTGCAAATTTTAGAGAGACTGCAACAAAGGTCTTACATAATGCAAAGGCAAATGAATATGAGCTTATATCCTTTGACATTGATTTATTTAAACTAATTAACACATATTATGGCATGGTTAAAGGAACTAGCATTATAGTAGGAATTTCAAGCGCGCTTAAAGAAGTGTTTGAAGGTTCGAATGCTCTCATATGCCGTAGAACGAGCGACCAGTTTATAGTACTGAGAAAAGTTGATGACAAGGGCGATATAAAAAATATTTATAAGAGAAATATACTGCCTGCTATGAGAAATGTTATAGGCGATAATTACAATATAAGCATGTCGTTTGGAAGCATGGTCATAAGTGAGCCTGAGCAGAAAATATCGGAAATTATCGCATATGCCGACGAGGCTAGGTTAAGAGGTAAAGACCAGCATGGTAATACCTTTAATACCTTTACTCCACAAATGTTAAAGCAATATAATAATAGAATAAACATTACACTGCGCATGGAAAAAGCCTTGGAGGACAGAGAATTTGTGCCATATTTCCAACCGAAAATTGATTTTAAAACTTTGGAAGTAAACGGTGCAGAGGCGCTTGTAAGGTGGATACCAAAAGTGGGCAATATAATTTATCCCGGTGATTTTATAGAAATATTTGAGCAAAACGGATTTATTAGGCAACTTGACATGTACATGTTTGAAGAGGTTTGTAAATTTATCACTGAAAACAGGGGTAAAATGAAAATGCCTATTATATCGACAAACTTATCGGCGATAACTGTGCTACATAAAAAGACAATCGATAATATGCTTTCAATACTTATAAAATACAAGCTTAACACAAAAGATATAGAGCTTGAAGTCACGGAAAGTGCTATTATAGGTTCAGAAGATGAATTTTTACTACAGGTTAAACGCATGAATGCGGCAGGTTTTATAGTATCTATAGACGACTTTGGCGCAGGCGTTTCCTCGCTTAACAGGCTATCGGCAATAGAAGCCGATGTAATAAAACTTGATAAAGCCTTCTTTGATTTAAAAGACCAGGGCGGAAGAAGTACCATAGTCGTTGAAGACGTTATAAACATGGCAAAACGTCTTGAAATGAAAATTGTCGCAGAGGGTGTTGAAACCTATGCACAAGCACTTTGGCTTAAGGGTTTAGAGTGTGATTTGGCGCAAGGATATTACTTTGCAAAACCTATGGATGCGGACTCGTTTAAAGAGATACTTATTGAAGACAGAATTTACGACTTGAAAAATAAAAGCACATTAATTGATTAAGTTAAAAGAGCGGCACTGTATTTTGTGAAGAAGCGGTGTCGCTTTCTTTTGGATAAAAAAAACAAATAATTTTCTCTTGCTTTTACACACTACTTATGATATAATATATCGGAAAACGCACACTGTTGTTTTCGGTTTACTGTCCTTTTGTGCTAAAACATGGGGCAATCCGATATGCCAGACACGGTGGTGGAAATTTTTATTTTAATGGAGGTTATTAATATGGCAGTAGTATCAATGAAACAGCTTTTAGAAGCAGGCGTTCACTTTGGACACCAAACAAGAAGATGGAACCCTAAAATGGCGACTTATATCTTCACAGAGAGAAACGGTATTTACATTATCGATCTTCAAAAAACAGTTAAAAAACTTGAGGAAGCTTACAACTTTGTTCGTGACATAGCAATGGACGGCAAAAATGTTCTTTTTGTAGGAACAAAAAAACAAGCTCAAGATTCTGTTAAAGAAGAAGCTATCAGAGCAGGCGCATATTATGTTAATGCAAGATGGTTAGGCGGTATGCTTACAAACTTCTCAACAATTAAAACAAGAATAACAAGACTTGCCCAACTTAGAAAAATGGAAGAGGACGGCACATTTGAACTTCTACCTAAAAAAGAGGTTATCAAGTTAAATCTTCAAATAGAAAGACTTGAAAAATTCTTAGGCGGAATTAAAGATATGAAAGAGTTCCCAGGAGCTTTATTCATAGTTGACCCAAGAAAAGAAAAAATCGCAGTTGCAGAAGCTAAAAACCTTGGTATCCCCATCGTAGCTATAGTTGACACAAACTGTGACCCAGACGAAATTGACTATGTAATTCCTGGTAATGATGATGCTATTCGTGCAGTTAAACTAATTGCAGGTGCAATGGCAAGTGCTATCATCGAAGGTCGTGAGGGCCAAATGGGCGCGGCGGCTGCAGAAGAAGTAGCAGAAGAATCAGAAGTAGTAGCAGAATAATAAATTAATACGTTTTATAGGAGGCAAAAAACAATGAGTTTTACAGCTAAAGATGTTGCAAGTTTAAGAGCAAAAACAGGCTGCGGAATGATGGATTGCAAAAAAGCACTTACAGAGGCTAATGGCGATGCAGACAAAGCGGCAGAAATACTACGTGAAAAAGGCCTAGCCGCTTCAATAAAGAAAGCCGGCAGAATAGCTGCAGAAGGTGTTGCACTTTCTAAAGTTTCAACAGACGGCAAAGTTGGTGTTGTTATTGAAGTTAACGCAGAAACAGACTTCGTTGCAAAAAATGACAGTTTCCAAGAGTTTGTAAATGTTTGTGCAGACACAATCATCACACAAAATCCTGCAGATGTAGACACACTACTAGCGGCTACACCAAACGGTGCAAGTGAAACAATTGACGCTATGCTAAAAGAAAGAATTTTAGTTATCGGCGAAAACATGAAAGTAAGACGTTTTGTAAGACTTGAGGGCGACTGTGTGGCTTATGTTCACGGTGGCGGAAGAATTGGCGTTTTAGTAAGATTTAATGCAGACGATAAAGTTTCAGGCACAAGCGAGCTTGTAGAGTGCGGAAGAGACGTTGCAATGCAAATTGCGGCACTTAACCCACTATATCTAAACGAAGAAGCAGTATCTGCAGACGATATCGCAAAAGAGAGAGAAGTACTAATGGCTCAAATTAAAAATGATCCAAAAAATGCTTCAAAACCTGAGAATATCATCGAGAAAATGATAGACGGTAGAATTCGTAAATTCTACGAGCAAAACTGCCTACTAAATCAAGCATTTGTTAAAAATGGCGATGTGACAGTGGCTCAGTACGTTGACTCAGTTGCAAAATCACTAGGCGGAACACTTTCTGTAGCAGAATTTGTACGTTTTGAAAAAGGCGAAGGCCTAGAAAAAAGATCTGACAACTTTGCAGACGAAGTTGCAGGCATGATGGGCTAATAAAAACTTTAAAACCACCTTCAAAATTGAGGGTGGTTTTACGATTTTTATGTTATAAAAAACCAATCCAAATTATTTTGCAAAATGATTTGGAGAAATATTTTGGGCGCCGAAACGACGCCCCTACATCGCCTAGGATGCATTTGTGGTCATGTGTGCAAATATATTTGACAAAATTTTACAAAAATAATATAATTAAAATGCGTAGGACACTACTATAAACGGTGGACGGTTGCCCTCTGACCCTTAGAGGGTATATATATTTCTATAATAAAATGCCCTCAATCCCTAAGGGAGAGAGGGGGAATTAATATGACAAATTTTGAAATACTAACTATAGTATTGATGATTCTTGCATTAATTTTTAACATAAAAAAGAAATAACCGCCCCAATGCTAAAAGTGCGGTTATCATCTTAACTTAAAACTTTGGGCAACCGTCTATCGGTGGTGCCCTATGCTTATATTATATAGTATGATTTATTTTTTGTCAAGATTACTGTAGAAGAACTTTCGGGCTGCGTTTTTCACGTATAATATTTATCATCTTTCCATTTTGATGGGTTGGTGTCGATGTACTGCCAAAATTTTTGGTATTCGGGTTCGTTTCTGATAATGTGGTCATGGTAGGAGCGCTGCCAACGTCTTCGCTGTGATTATTTAAAATAATATTTATTTGTTTTGTCGTTTGATATTTGAACCAGCCTATAATATTACCTATCGTAGGGGACGGGTTACCCGTCCCGTTTTCAATCGCCAACAGCATATGTATGTGATTTGGCATAATGACGTATTTGTCAATTTTTACTGATTCGTATTTGCATGAAATTAGGTTTATGTAATTCTCTATAGTACAGCCGATGATATTTAATTTTGTGCTAACTATCGGGACGGGTGACCCGTCCCCTACAACCGTTCCAAATAAATTAACCCTGTCATGTGTGCAAATTGTTATGAAATATGCGCCGTTTTGGGAATAATCGTAATTTATTAGGCGCATATGTTTTCGTTTTGGCAATTCCATAATGCTACCCGCCTTTTTATTATAGTAGCAAATTTTTATGTGTTTTGAACACATATAAAAAATCGCCACGGTTTCCCGTGGCGAATTTTTTAAGCGCTATTTTTATAAATCTTAAACAATAATAAATTATTGTAGAAGTTGTAGGATAGCTTGTGGTTGTTGGTTTGCTTGTGCTAGCATAGCTTGAGCAGCTTGTGTTAGAACGTTTGATTGTGTGAAAGCCATCATCTCTTCAGCCATGTCTGTATCACGGATACGGCTGTTAGCAGCTGACATGTTTTCAGCAGTTACGTCTAAGTTATTGATTGTGTACTCAAGTCTGTTTTGAAGCGCACCAAGGTTAGCTCTGTTTGTAGAAACTTGGTTGATAGCAGCTTCGATGCTATCAACAGCGTCGGCAGAAGTAGCTTCTGAACCTAAATCTAAAGCTGATGTTCCGATACCTTGAGCTGACAAATCATCAACATTAATAGTAACTTTGTTAAAGTCATCAGCAGTATCACCAACTTGAAGAGTTAATCCTCCTGTAGATGTAGAAGTACCAGTAGCTGCAGTAGCTGTAATAACGCCAGAATTTAATGCGCCTTTAATACTATCTACAGTTTGAGCACCAGTAGCGACCATCTCTATTTTACCCATTCCAAATGCAGAAAGATCAATTGTTGCGGTGTGTCCAGCTGCCATAGCTGCATCGTTCTCTATAGCTGTTCCACCTAGTTTAGAACCTGTTGTGTTTTTATATACATCAGCCCAATTAGTCTCAACAGTGGTTGTTTTTCCACCCGCAGCATCAGCGTCTGCAACTGTAGCTCTTAGAATACTGCCAGTAGCTGCTGCAGTCCATGTGCCATCGGCAGCGTAATCGCCTAATTCAAAGGTTGTTGTTCCTGCTGCGCCGTGAGTGATACCTTCCCATGATGTAACAACAGAAGCAGTTAAAGCTGTACCGCCTGTTATACCTGTAGTAGCAGCACCTAAACCAGCACCTAGAGAAGCAACATAACCTGTTACGTCGATTTTACCTGCATTTCCGCCTAAAGAACCGTCTAGTAGTTGAATACCGTTAAATGTTGTTGATTTTGAAATACGAGTAATTTCTTCGTTTAAAGCGTTAACTTCAGCTTGGATAGCTTCACGGTCTACTTCGTCTTGGATAGTTCCGTTAGCTGATTTAATAGCTAGCTCTTTCATTCTGTTTAGCATGTTGTGGATTTCTGTTGTCGCACCTTCTGCTGTTTGAATTAGAGAGATACCGTCTTGTGAGTTTGTAGATGCTTGCTCTAGACCTTTAATTTGAGATTTCATTTTCTCAGAAATTGCAAGACCTGATGCATCGTCTGCGGCACGGTTAATTCTAAAACCTGAAGATAATTTCTCTAAAGATTTTCCTACTGTTGAGTTGTTGATTCCTAATGAACGATTGGCGTTCATCGCCATAACGTTTGTTCTTACGACCATTGACATAATTTTGTCCTCCTTGAATTTTGTGTCGGAGATATAATCCTTTATGTATCCGACATGTTTAATTTTTTATATATTTCACGCATTTTCTCAGTAGCGCTTTCCCAAGATAATGCGGGGAATAACTTTTTTTAGTTGATAGTTGATAGTTGATAGTTGATAGTTGTGGTGAAACGCTTTGCGTTTTTTTGATTATAAACATACAACTACTTACTTCTTCTATCTGTTTTTTGATTCGGCTAAATTCCTTTTGCTTGTCTTAATAATTGCAATCAGCATTTTCTTAAGCTCTACACATTTGTTTTGTAGATTTATATACATATCTTTTTGGATATACTCAGATTTATAAAGTAATTCCAACCAGTATTCTGTTTCGTTAGCTTCTTTTAATGATATATTCATTTTATGAATGAAATCCATTTTACTCTGTGCTTGCTCGGCTTCCCTTGCATTCGCTCCAATACTTGTACCCGAACGCAGTACTTGTGCAGACAGCTGAAACTCTTTATCTTTTGTCAAACACTTATAAAGCTTTATAATTTCGAGTGCAAATAAAAAACTCTTATCACCTATAATACTTTTCATGAATTAACTCTCAACTCTCCACTTTCAACTCTCAACTACTTAAACACACTCCTAGCGTTTTTAAGTGGCTTTGCTGCTTGTTTGTTTTCCTCTATTGAGTCGAAAATTTCTGAGCGCCATACTTTGTACTTTTGTGGGGCGTCTACTCCTAGTTGCACCATGCGTTTTTTGCTGTTTGAACCTTTTGAAACCTCGGTAATTACCACTTTTATAATGTCTGTGCCCGTGTCAATTACAAAGCTTTCGTCTTTTTTTCTTGTAAACATCAACATTTTAATTCCCTCTTTTCTAAAAGGGGATGGCGCAAGGGGTAGTCTTCTTCAAGTATGGTTTGAAGTGCGGTTTTTGTTGTGCCATTTATAAGTATTGGGCTTTTTAAATTAAGTGTGGATTTTTCCATATTTTCACCCACTACACAGATAAGCCATGTGTCTATGTCGCCCTGTCCTAGTTGCTTTTTTGTTTTTTCTGAAAGCTCTGGTTTGTATATCTCGCTGTAGTCTGCGGCGTTTATCAGTATAAAACAAAGTCCTTCTTCCTGCGCCGACTGTAGCCATGCGATGTTGTCGCCTATTTCGTCGTCAAACATAAGGAAAAACTTGTCGTATTCGTCAAAGCCGAATATCGGCCCCGTGAAAGTTATAATTTTATCGCTTTCTACCTCAATCTCACCAAAATCACGTGTGTTGTATACCATATTAATCTCACCTTTCTGCAAATCCTTGTCGCAAATCCACTCCATGTGTAAAAGGCATTTTTGCTTTCAAATAATTTATACCACGCTTTTTTTAGAATGAAAGACTTTTGAAAAAAAATTTTTAAAACTTTTTAACTTTTCTTTATTACCCTTTAATTTGGCAATGCACTTGACACTTTTACGGTGTTTTTGTATAGTTATGTTAGCTCGGCTAGAGCCAATTTAAAGATTTTGGAAAGTAGGTGCTTTGTGGGTTCTATTTTTAAAAATATAAAAAGTAAATATTTTAACGCCGACAATGATTTTCGTGTGCAAATTTTCAATTTATTTGCATTTGCCGGCATAATTATCTCTATAGTAATGACCTTGCAGGCGATTTTTATGCAAACCGGTACTCTCGATGTTGTTTTTAAGGCGCTGTCCGGCGTGTTTACGTTTTTGATGATACGATACATTGACAAGACTAAGAGGTATCAAGCCGCATATATAGTAACAATTTTTGTCGTGTTTATCCTATTTTTTACCGCAATGTTTTTTACAGGGGGAGGATATTATGGCGGAATTATCGCATTTTTTGTGTTTGCCGTCGTTTTTACCACCTGCATGATAGACGGAAAAGCAATGTTTTTCATGGTGGGGGCAGAACTTGTTATATATACTGTAATATGTGTTATAGACTATCTTTATCTTGATTTGACTGCGGTGTTTACAACGGAGCTTGACTACTTTTTGAGCATACTTATATGCTTTATTGCCGCATCTTTAGCCGTCGGCGTGACGACGTATCAACAGGTGCGACTGTACAAAAGGCAACAGGCAAAGCTTGATGAAAAAAACATGTTGCTCTCGCAAATTAGCAAGAGCAAAACAGAGTTTTTAGCAAATGCCTCGCATGAGATGCGGACTCCGCTTACCGTGATTTCTGTAAATATACAAACCGTAATGAGGCTGATTATCCACGCACAAGAGGCTAGCGAAAAAGATGAAATTAATGAATTGCTACTAGATGCACAGGAAGAAATTATGCGCCTTAGCCGTATGGTAGGCGGTATGCTATCGCTAAACGCCTTAAGCGAGCAGGTAGACAGGCGCAGTACAGATTTTTCGACACTGCTTTTAAATGTGGTGGACGTGTTAAGGCTTGTTTTCGCAAAGAACAATAATAATATAGTGCTAGAGCAAAAGGGGGAGATGACCGCCTTTTGCGATGCGGATTTAATGTCGCAAGTAATAATGAATATACTGCAAAATGCAAATAATCACACAAAAAACGACACGGTGAAGGTCGTTGCGACGGTGGAGCAGGGCAGAATTTGTGTGAAGATAAGCGACAATGGCTGTGGAATATCACCTGAGCTATTGCCAAATGTTTTTAAAAGAGGCGTCTCAGACGGCGGCACGGGTTATGGACTGTATTTATGCAAAACCGTAGTAGACTCGCACGGTGGCGATATTCGGGTAGACAGCCAAGAGGGGCAGGGGTGTACGGTAAGATTTACAATTCCCGTATATCAGGGGCAATATGAAAATAAGGAAGAAATAAATGAATAAAGAACTAAAAAACAAGCGAATTTTGCTGGTCGAAGACAACGAGAAAATTTTAAAAGGCAATATGCGACTTCTAATGTGGGAGGGCTATACGGTGGACACAGCCACCACGATTTTAGAGGCGGAAAAACGTATTAAGGAAAACTTCCCCGACGTCATTATCTTAGACATAATGCTGCCCGATGGCAGTGGCATAGATTTTATGAAAAAACTTCGTGACAGTTATCTTTCAAACGTTTCTATTTTGCTTTTGACAGGGCTTGGCACACAGGAGGATATTGTAAGAGGCTTATCGAAGGGCGGAGATGACTATATGACAAAACCCTACGATTTTTCGGTACTGCTTGCAAGGATAGAGGCGCTTTTGCGTCGCTGTGCAAGGGTACCCGAGTTTTTGGAAGAGGGCGCATTAAGACTTGACATAGCCGCCGATGTTGCAAGCCTTGACGGCGTGGATTTACTGCTGACTCAAAAGGAGTTTTTGACACTGCTTATTTTAATGCAAAATATGAGAAGATATGTAAACAGTGCCTATTTATATGAGAAAGTATGGAAAATGCCTTATGAGAGCAACAGCAACGCCCTAAAAAGCACCATAAAACGTCTAAGAATGAAGCTTGAGGGCAGTGATTATTTGATAGAGTGGTCACGTGATAAGGGTTATATTTTTTCAAAAATTTGATATAAAAACAAAATTGAAAGTGTCAATTTTGACACTTTCGAAATTTATCTTATAATTTTATCTACAATAAAATTAAACATAATTATTTAAAGAAAGGCGGAGGGTTTATATGAAAAAATATTCCAAAGTATTATTAATAATGCTTATGATTCTTTCTCTTTTAGCACTAAGTGCTTGTGAGGGTGAGCAAAATGAGCCTAGCTCGACATCTGAAAGCAGTGAGGAAGCGAGCGAAGTTGTATTGATTAAAGGTTCTTACGATGACTCGCTGGATTTAATGACCATCATTTTTGATGATGGTGCAAAATATGAAAGACATACAACAAGTGGAATTATCCACGGAAGCTATACGGTAAGTCCATCGGGTGAGGCTGTCACAATAACAGAGGGCGACGGAGCAGTAGTGTACGAAGGAGTGATTGCAGGAGATAATATTTTTATTTCATTTTTTGAATACTCCAGCCAGTTTACTAAAACCGATAGTCCTGAGTATTTGTATGTACAGTCCGAATTCCCAGTATCGATATTCGGTGGATGGGGCGAAGCGGGGGACGATTCGGCGGTAATGGCTTTTTACAATGATTATACTTTTGAAAATTCATATGATGAAAGCGGAACCTTTACTTATGACCAAAGTACAGGCGTTATTGTTTTGACAAATCCAGACTTGCCTGAGGAATTTGACACGATAGAAGCATATGTAAGCGCAGATGACCGTATATATTTTGGCGAGATAAGTGAGGAGGACGATTATTATTACTACCGTTTAGACTATATGCCAACTTTTGAAGACGACCCTTATTCGGAATTTCCGTCGTCAATAGTAGGCGCGTGGGACAAAGACGGAAGCAATCCTGCAAGCATAATTTTTAACGACGACTATACTTTCTATAATTCAGATGACGAAAGCGGAACTTTCTCCTACAATTCAAGCACGGGAGAAATACTTTTGACAAATCCTGCTTTGCCAGAAGATTTCAACACCCTTGAGGGACATATTGGGGCCGATAATCGTATGTATTTTGGCGATGCGTATGGAGAAGATAATTACTATTACGCAGTAGACGAAGCAACATATTTTGAATGATATGATTTTTTATTGAGAAAGGCTTGTGACATTTTATCGTGTCACAAGCCTTTAGACTGACCTAAAACCCCCTGGCAAAAAATACTCTACAGAAGGTACGAGATAAGGAGGTTTTTTATCGCAAAACTTTCCTCTTTTGCCCCTTTAGGGCAAAATTCACCTTTAAAATGCTCTTCTAAGGATAAGATTTCGTTTTCTGCGGAAAACGCCTCAGGGCTCAGCCCTAAGAACCTGAAATTTTTTGAAAAAAATTTAGTAAAACTTTTAATAATCGTCATTTTGCTTTTTGTGTCACAAGCCTTTTTCTTTATTATGAAAAATCTTCCTTTGTAAGGATTTCGTATTTGTCGCTATTATCTTTTACCAGCCTTTTTGATTGATTTAAAATTGCGCTTTCCACTAAATTTCTTACAAGCCTGCCGTTTCCGCTCGCAGGGGAGATTTTCATCTTTATAAATTTTGAAATCAAAAGCTCTTTACAGCTTTCGTCAAGTTTATAACCCTTAGAGCGTACAATAATTTCGGTAATTTTGTAAAGCTCTTCCACAGTGTAGTCGGGGAATTCAATTATATTTGGAAACCTTGACACAAGCCCTGAGTTTGATTTTAAAAATTCATTCATTTCGTTTGTGTAGCCTGCCAAAATTACTATAAGGTTATCCCTGTTGTCCTCCATGCCTTTTACCAAAGTGTCTACCGCTTCAAGGCCAAAGCTGTCGTCTTCTCCTCGGCATAGGGAATAGGCCTCGTCGATAAACAGCACGCCTCCTATAGCAGAGCTTATCACTTGATTTGTAAGTGGTGCCGTGTGGCCTACGTATCGGCCTACAAGGTCTGCCCTTGTGACCTCTATGAGTTGACCACCCGTGAGTACGCCTATGTTTTTAAGATACCTAGACACAAGCCTTGCTATGGTGGTTTTTCCGGTACCCGGGTTTCCTGTGAAAATCATGTGCATGGACATTGCACTTTGCTTTAGTCCCTGCTCTTTTCTGAGTTGTTGTATCTTGTAATTTTCTTCTAAGGAATACACATATTCTTTCACATTTGCAAGTCCCACAAGCTCATCGAGTGAACCCTTAATTTCCTCTAAGGCTTCTATATTCACATTGCTATCTTCAAGTGCGACTATAATTTCATTTTGGGGATGGCTAAAAATAAGCCTCTCTTTATCGCAACTTACATTTAATGCGCAGTCGTCTAAATCGCTGTTTAGCTTGAAATTACTTAAGGCGTCAAAGCATTTGTCGCAAAAATTTATCATGGAATTTACACCCTGAGTAAGACTGTAGGCGTTTGTTAAAAAGTGAGGAGTATCGCCCTCGTAACTTATAGAAAAATTCAGTAAATCCTTACATTTTTTAATAAGCTCTTCAAAATTAAGTTTGGAAATTTCGTTTAAGGATTTATTATCAAACTGCGTTGTCGTACAAACGTCGTCAATGCTTTCAAAAAAACCTGCGCCCATGTTATCGGCAAGTTTATTGCTGCTGTCGTTTGTTAAAAATATAAGATACTGCCCTTTGCTGTTTATCTTGCTTATTGCGTTTGGCACAAGTGCTGTTCCGACGTCAATTAACATGCCCTTTTGCATAGAATAGCGTGAATTTAGAATTATTTCGCCACGGCTTACAAGTTGGGTTAAATTACTTAAAAGTGATTTATGGCATTTATCGTAATTTTCAAATACAATTACAGAGCTCTTGCTAAAAAAGGCGGCGAATAAGTCTTGAGTAAACAGCTTGCCTTGTTCGGAGCTTTGATAAAGCGATAAATCCACCGTGAAAATATCGGCGCTGTCCAGTACGTTTTCTGCATGCAACTCTTTTACCATATGTGTGAGAGTGCTGTGGCGACCCGTGCCTGTCTTGCCGTTTATAATGACCTTTCCCATGGGCAAGTCACTGCTTTTTCCCATGACAAATGGTCTTTTAAATGCCTTTAAAAGATTTGAAATGAATTCGTCTTGTCCTATAATTTTGCCCGAAACTTTATTGTGCACAGATTTAAATGAGGCGTTTAAATCCTTGTTTTTTTCTTGCGCCTTGACTGCGCTGTTAAAGCCGTCTGTTTCAAGCCTTTTAGAAATTTCAGTAAGGTCATTTTTAACAGATTTATTTAGCTCCTCTAGTTTTTTTGCCTCGTCTAAAAGAGTTTGTGAGGAGTCGGCGTTTTTTCCGTTCTTGCTTTTTTCAAGTGAGTCCAAAAATTCCTGTGCCTCACGTGCCATTTTGCTTTGTCCACCCGTCTCTTCGGACGAGCCGAAAAGTGAGTCTAATAGATTGTTTATGTCGTTACTCATAATGTTCACCTGCCATTTTTAATATATCAACCATGGATTTAACCATGTCTTTGTCCGTAATTTTATAGATGTGTTCGGGCAAATATTTGCCTTCTATGTTTCCACCAAAGAATATTTTATCGTTTTTAAGCACGCTCGAGTCTATAAATTCTTTTCTTGCAGAGGAATGGAGGGCTAAAGTTTTTGTCTTTTTCACAAAGTCTAAAATGTTGGAGGCGTTTAGCCCTCCCCCCGGTAAAATTTCTATTTTGCCGTTAAACTGTGAAATTAGTGATTTTATTGTGTCGGCGCCTAAAATTGCAGTAGGCGCAGCGCCACTTGTAAGCACTCGTGTAATGCCTAATTTATAAAGTGTGTCGACGGCCTTAAAAATGTCGGGCGTCACATCGACTGCCCTGTGAAAGACCGCTTCCTTGCCTTTTAACAGCGACACAAATTCTTGGGTTCTATATTCATTTACAGTGCCGTCGTCGTTTAAAAAACCAAAGGCAAGCCCGTCTGCACCTTGATTTAAAAGACTGATTGCGTCCTGCTTCATGCTTTCATATTCAAAATCTGTATAAGAAAATCCGCCCTCTCGGGGTCTTATCATGGCAATTATTTTAATCGGCACCTTGTCCCGTACGGTCTTCATAAGCCCAAAACTTGGCGTAAGTCCGCCTAAAAACAGGGCAGAATTAAGTTCTATTTGGTCGGCACCGCCAAGGTAGGCGTTGTATGCGTCGTCGACACTGCCACAACAAACTTCATATTTTATTTTTTTATTCATAAAAAGTCTTTCCTTTTCTAATAATAATGGTATAATGTAGTATTGTAATATAATGTGTACGGCAAAATTTACATGCCGTCACACGATTTGGAAATGGAGTAATTTAAGGAATGCAAAACTATAAGCCTTTAACACACGAGTATCGAGGAGATACACTAGACCTTATCCACCATGGATATATATGCGTGGTAGACAGAAATTCAAACCTAATATCAAGCGTGGGCGACCCGAATGTCACCATGTTTTTTAGGTCATCATCAAAGCCTTTACAAGCACTGCCCGTAATAGCAAGAGGGCTTGATGAAAAGTACGGACTCACACAAGAAGAAACAACAATTTTTTCAGGTTCTCACTTGGCAGAGCCATTTCACATAGAGGCATTAAACTCTATATTTAGCAAAACCCAAATAGACCCAGAACAGCTAACAATGAAACCCACCGTGCCCGGTGCAGTCTACGCAAATGAGATAAGGATTAAAGAAGGCACAGCCCCTAAAAAAATATATCACAACTGTAGCGGAAAACATTCGGCCTTAATGATGCTACAAAAAGAGCTCACAGGAAGCGTTTTGAACTATGGCGACATAAACAGCCCCGCACAACAAGAAATTTTAAGAACACTTTCCATAATGTCAGAGTTTCCAAAAGACGATATAAAAATTGCACTCGACGGCTGTGGCGTGCCGGTTTTTGCAGTAGACATGAAACACATAGCAATCGCCTACAAAAATCTCGCCTGCCCCGAAAACCTAACAGATGAAGCCCTTAAACAGGCATGCATAAAATACGTCCCAAGAATTAACACATATCCCCTAATGATGCGTGGCACAGACTATCTCTGCTCACTAATAAACTACGACGAAAACATAGTCGCAAAAGGTGGTGCAAACGGCGTCTACGGCCTAGCCCTAAAAAAAGAAGGCATAGGCATATCCTTCAAAATAAACGACGGCACAGAAACCATGTGGCCAATCATTTTAAAAGAAATATTCAAGCAAATAGGCTA
Source organism: uncultured Eubacteriales bacterium (assembly GCA_964370635.1). Classification (GTDB taxonomy): domain Bacteria; phylum Bacillota; class Clostridia; order Oscillospirales; family Acutalibacteraceae; genus SIG603. Next base: position 31,017 of record CAYJJU010000009.1, read on the forward strand.
CAAAAACGAAGACACAATAAAAAGACTAACAAAACTCCACACAGGGGAGCTTAGGAATGATAATGGTACGGTAGTAGGGCACTGCAAAGCAGTTTTCGAACTGTCCTAAACCCCGCAATCGTAAAAAAATCGCAATCGTAAATAAATTATAGTCCTAAATCACAAAAAAGGCAATAGGGAGGAAAAAACTTTGAAAAGTCAAGAAATTAGGAAAATCGCACCCGAAATGGACCCTTTAAGAATGGGAATGGGGTGGACGGTAGAAGACTTAGAAAAACCACAGATTATTATAGAGAGCACATACGGGCAAAGTCATCCCGGTAGTGCGCATCTTTTAGAACTTGTAAAAAAGGCAGAAACCGCAGTGGTAAAAGAAAATGCAAAGCCTGCACTTTATTTTGCCACAGATATTTGTGACGGAATGGCGCAAGGGCATGACGGAATTAATTATTCCATGGTATCGCGTGACACCATAGCCAATTTGATAGAGATACATATAAATGCCACAAGTTTTGACGGTGGTGTATTTATTTCAAGTTGCGATAAATCTGTTCCGGCCCAGCTTATGGCAATAGGCAGGGTGGATATCCCGTCCATCATTGTGACAGGCGGTGTTATGGAGGCAGGGCCTGAGCTTCTCACCTTAGAGCAAATCGGAAAATATAGCGCAATGTATCAAAGGGGAGAGATAGACTTAGATAAGTTTAATTATTATAAACACAATGCCTGTCCGTCTTGCGGAGCATGTTCCTTTATGGGAACGGCTTCGACAATGCAAATTATGGCCGAGGCCTTAGGGCTTATGTTGCCGGGAACCGCCTTGATGCCTGCTACTTGTGAGGATTTAAGAACAGCTTCATATAATGCTGGCAAGCAGGTGGTAAAACTCTCAAAAATGGGGCTAAAGGCATCGGACATAGTCACGAGAAAATCGTTTGAAAACGCAATCATGGTGCATGCCGCAATTTCAGGCTCTACAAACACCCTACTGCATATTCCTGCAATAGCAAGAGAATTTGGCATAGACTTAGATGCCGAGCTTTTTGATGAAATGCACAGGGGTGCAAGCTACCTTTTAAACATACGACCAAGTGGCCAGTGGCCTGCCGAATATTTTTATTACGCAGGAGGGGTTCCGGCGGTTATGGAGCAAATCAAGGACAAGCTTCATCTAGATGTCATGACGGTGACAGGAAAAACCCTAGGAGAAAATTTAGAAGACTTAAAGGGCAGTGGTTATTATGAAAACTGTGAGAAACTTCTAAAGAAAACAGGGCTTAAAAACACCGACATAATAAGAAACATAGAAAATCCTATAGGAACAGACGGAACGGTTGCTATTTTGAAAGGAAATTTGGCGCCTTTAGGAAGTGTGATAAAACACAGCGCCGCACCAATTGAGATGCAAAATGCCGTGTTAAAGGCAAGGCCATTTGACAGCGAGGAAGAGGCGATAGCGGCGATACTTGGCAAAAAAATAATGCCGGGAGATGCGGTTATCATAAGATACGAAGGCCCTAAGGGAAGCGGTATGCCCGAAATGTTTTACACCACAGAGGCGATTTCCTCAGACCCCGAGCTTTCAAAAAGTATAGCACTACTTACCGACGGCAGGTTTTCAGGGGCCAGCAAAGGGCCTGCGATTGGACACATATCTCCCGAGGCGGCTCAGGGTGGACCCATAGCTTTCATAGAAGAAAATGACCTTATTAAGATAGATGTAGCAAACAGAAAGCTTGAAATCATCGGCATTGATGGTATACATAAAACAGATGAAGAAATAGAGGCTGTCTTAAAGAAAAGGGCAGAAAAATGGGTTAAGCCTAAATCTAAATATGAAAAAGGCGCGCTTAGTCTTTACACAAAACTTGCAAAATCACCCATGGAAGGGGGATATATGCAGTGAGTAAGGCTAAAATGAAAATGATTTTTCAAAGAACACTCATAGGTTTAGGATTTACTTTTGGCGGACTTGTAATAGTTGCCACTGGATTTTTAGTCTACATAATATTTTTTGGAACATCTGTAGAAACGGCTAATTTAAGCCCCGATTTAAATTCTTTTGAGATAGCTTATGACTCAGACCAAAGCAAGAGAGATTTGCCTGAAGAGTTTAAGGTGGTGGAGTCCTACTGCAATATTTCTGATGATGAAAAGTTTTTTACCTACACATTTAAAATTCAAAACTTAGATGTAAATTCAAGAGAATTTTCATGCAGTATTTTTTATACAAGCGAATATCTGGAAAGATTTGGGCATGACATAAGCAATCCTCTTTACAGGGTAAATGAAAATATGGAAGTTTTAATTTCAAGCGGCGCCGTCTATGAAATAGTAGTAAATGGAATTATTTTAGACGATGCCGAGTCGTTTAAAGAATATTTTGATGAAGTTGCATTTGAAATTGTATCCGATGCAGGAGTTGGCAGAATTTATTTGCCGGTCAGCTTTGAAAGAGAGGAAGATTAAAAATGAAAAATTATGACAGCGTAATAAAAATACTAAGTGACACGAAAATTATTCCCGTGGTGAAAATCAATAAAGAGGAAGACGCAATACCTCTTGCAAATGCCTTGGTAAACGGCGGTCTACCTGCGGTTGAAGTGACTTTTAGGAGTGAACAGGCGGCACAGTGCATTAAGCTCATCTCAGAAAATGTACCGAATATTTTTGTGTGCGCAGGCACGGTTTTAACGGTAGAGCAGGCGCAAATTGCAAAGGAAAATGGCGCAAAGGCGATAATTAGCCCAGGCTTTAACCCTTTAGTAGTTGATTGGTGCAATAAAAATGACATCCCCGTTTTCCCGGGTTGTGCTACTCCTAGCGAAGTTGAGGGCGCACTTAACATGGGTCTTAAAAACTTGAAGCTATTCCCGGCGGAAGTTGTGGGCGGAGTAGGCATGCTAAAGGCACTTTACGGCCCGTATTCCTTTGTGAAATTCATGCCAACAGGTGGAGTGAGCCTTAAAAATGTGAAAGAATATTTGGCACTTCCAAACGTAATTGCCTGTGGTGGAACATGGATTTGCCCTGAAAATTTACTAAACGAAGGCGATTTTTCACAAATAGAAAAACTTGCCATGGAAGCGGCAAGTTTTGTAAGAGATATTTAGAGTTTTTTTATTAATTTTGCAAAATGAGACAGGAGAAAGGTCATATCGCTTTCGCTATAGGCTGCGTGGCTTGACTTTTCAAGGATATGCGTCGTGAAAAGAGGGTGTGTGTTTAAAATCTTACAAGACTTTAAAGACACGAGTTCATCGTTTTTTGATTGAAAGATTTCACAGGGTACTTCCACTTTGCTTAAAAATTTATTGGTTTTCACTATGCGCTTAAAAAGCTCAATATAGCGTGGAAGCCATGGGATGTATTTTAAGGGAGCTGGCTCTAAATCTATGCTGCACTGCATGCGTACGTCCCTTTGTAGCTCGCTTTCCTTACTGTAGCGCCTAAAAGCGATTTTTAGATAAATTGGGATATACGAGGGCTTTACATGGGTAGAAAGCGGCGAGGCAAGTAAAAACATCTTTGGTATTTTATCTTTAAATATTATGCTGTTTTCAAAGGCGAAAAGCGTACCCATTGAGTGGGCGATGACATAGATTTTTTCATATCTTTTTGAAAGACTTGTAAATTCATGTCGTACCTGCTCCCTCCATTTTCTCATGGAGCTATTTGAAAAATCACGCATGCTCTTGCCGTGACCGTCAAGAAGTATGTTGTGAACGCTTACATTTTCGGGAACGAGCGAGACGAAATTTGTAAAATGTGCGGGTGTTCCCATAATTCCGTGAATGAATAAAAACACGGTATCGGCACCCTCTATATCTCTAAAATAAGGACTGTGTGGCATAATAGCCTCCTTTTTTAACAAAAATTCTAAGTATATCTTATCACGTAATCACCGTGTTATCAATAGTAAAAGGAGTAAAATAAATGGCTGTAAGGAAATATTATGCTGTGAAAAATGGCAAAAAAGTCGGAATATTTGACACTTGGGAGCAGTGTAAAAGGCAGGTTGACGGCTTTAAGGGCGCAATTTATAAGAGTTTTACGGATTTAAAACAGGCGGAAAATTTCTTAAATGACGAAAAAGAAGAGCTTGTTATATGTAAGGACACGGCAGTGGCATATGTAGACGGCAGTTTTGATGTAAAAAGCGGAAGATATTCAAGCGGAGTGTTAATCCTTTATAAGGGTGAGGAACTTGAGTTCTCTAAGGCTTTTGAAGACGAAGAAATGGCAGAGATGCGAAATGTTTCCGGAGAAATCATGGGTGCGGTTATTGCAATGAAGTACGCACTTAAATATAAAATAAAGAAGCTTGTCATATATCACGACTACCAAGGGCTTTCTATGTGGGCGACAGGGCAGTGGAAGACAAACAAAAAAGGAACTTTGCAGTATGCGAAGTTTTGCAAACAGTGTTTTGAAGAGATGGAAATAAGTTTTGTAAAGGTAAAAGCGCACTCTGGTGACAAGTATAATGACAAGGCAGACGAGCTTGCAAAGAGGGCTTTGGGGCTTATTTAAAGAAAAATAATAAAAAACACAGATATTTAAAAAAAATTCTTGCTTTTTATAAACAAATGTGGTATGATTACTACTGCGTTATGGAGATTAAGCTAACTGCTCAGGCTGCGGGAATACTGTAAGCGGGCTTTGGGCGGTTTTCCAAGTATAAATAATCATTATTGAGGAGGTGTGAGAATGCCTAATATTAAATCTGCAAAAAAACGTGTTAAAACATCTGCGGTGAGAACTGCAAGAAATAAGGCTGTAAGCACAAATCTTAAGACTCAAATCAAAAAGGCTAATGCAGCTATCGAAAACAGTGCAGCAGATAAAGCAGAAGTAGTTCGTGTGACTGTTAAGACTATCGACCAAGCAGCTTCTAAAGGAATCATGCACAAAAATACAGCATCTAGAAAAAAATCAGCACTTGCAAAAAGACTAAACGCAAGCGCATAATTTTAAACTATGCAAATATGTAGAACAGATAGCATTGCCGTCTGTTCTTTTTTGCGTTACAGAAAGTTTTCAATTAATTATTGACTTTTTAACTTTTTTTGGTTATTATAATAAAAAGGAAATATATTAATTCGGAGGTATGAAATATGAAAAAATCACATCACAAACTCATAGCTTTATTTGGCGTTTTACTTGCAGTGGTAGCCGTTGTTGCAACTCTTGCTGCAATATTAATTCACTTTGATAAGAAAAAAGATGAGGAAGAGTTAGAGCGTTATCTAGATTGTTCAATTCAATAAGAAATTCACAAATCAAAAAAAATCAGCCAATGTTGGCTGATTTTTTTGAGTTTTTCGACAGTCTGAAGCTCCTGCCTATGAGACAGGAGCTTGTGTTTATGTGTTATACTTAATCGGCGTATTTCTTTAAGAGAAATCTGCAAGTAAGTACTGCGATTAGAGAAATTAGCATCAAAGACACGCTTAAGGATAAATTAAAGTGGTCACCGGTATCAGGAGTGCTTGAGTCCGGAGTTGTAGTTGGCGTTGTAGTTTCGGAAGACGTTTCGTTTGAAACCTTGATAACATAGTGTGAAAAACGTCCTGTATCAAAACTAATAGTCCTTGTTGCGCTGTCATACACAGTTTTCCTTTTTTCGCTGTTTCCGTTGTCGTCAACGAAATAGACTGTAACAACAGCGCCGTCTTCTAAGGCTAAGTCTTCAGAGACGGTAACTGTTACGATACCTCCGTCAAAGTCGGTGATTTTTCTGCCGTTTGCCTCGATATAAAGCTCGTACACGGGGTCGCTTTGAGCAAATTCCGTTTGTTCATCTGAGAGTTCGTTTATGTCTTCTACCTTGCGAAGCACAAGCCTTATTTCATCACCCTGCGCACTGTCGACAACTGCGTTTAATGCTGTAAAATCAAAAGTCATTGTGCCTGCATCTGATTTAATTTCAAACACTGAGTCCTCACTATCTGCCAAGGCTTGAAGCTTTGATGGGTTAAGTGTAAGCTCTATACCCGTGCTATTTTCGGGAACGTCCAAGTTAATCGTGACTTTTGGAGCGTTATCAGTGCCACTAACTTCTGAAAGTGCTTCGTTTACAGCTTCTTGTACAGTGCTATCGGGAATGTCTGCCGACGAATTATTACCGCTTGTCGTCGGTTTAACGGCTATTTCTACCTCTGTTTCACCCTCAGATGTCACAGGGTCTTTCACTTGTGGTAAGGCTGCATCTTCGCTCCATTTGGCGTAAAGTGTTGTTGTAGCACTCACTGTATCGGTGTCAAAATTCCATATCGTGGTAAAGCCTGAGTCTTTGTACCAGCCCTCAAAGTTAAAGCCTTCTTTTGTGGGGTCTAAAGGCTTAAGCACTTTTGCGCCAAAATCAAGAATTTGTTCGTCCACAGGGTCTGCGCCGTCTGTGTCAAAGCTCACAGTGTATTTTATAGGTGAAAATTCAACCAAAATAGTGTGGTTTTCTCCAACATCGTTAAATGTGTAGCTGTTTGAAAGGGCTACATCAGAGCCGTCTACAGTCACAGTGGCAACTTGGTAGCCGGTATCAGGAGTGAAAGTAAAGGTTTGCGTGTCGTTTTCGTTAACATGTACGACTCCCGTCGGGTCAATGCTTCCGTTTTGCCCCGAAGACGCCGTGATAGTGTAGCTAATGATAGGCGCCTCTTGTATTGTTATAGTTATCGCGTTTGTTTCTTCGTAAGAATTATGTGTGTCTGTTGAGCTTATTGCTACGTTGATTTTAACTATGCCTGCCGTTGTGCCTGCCGAAAAAACTCCGTCAGCATCGATAGATGCACCGGTGCTTGTTCCGCTATCCCCAATACTAAAACTCACATCTCCTTTTGCGCCACTGAGCAGTGTCTTTAAATCTTTCGTCGTGCTTACTTGGAGTGAGGTAGTTTCTGTGATGGTGGGATTTTGGTCGGCCTTTACTATATTAACGGTAAATGTTGCAGTTTTATCTTGGTAGCTCACGGTTACAGTTTGGTCGTCTCCAACGCTAAATGTAGAGATGTCTGTAATGTCGGTAGGAGTAATCTCGTTTTTGCTACCGTCTGAATATGTAGCGGTGACTATCATACCCGTGGTGTCTAAACTTTCGCCATATTTATAAGTGGTTGTTGTGGGGGACTGGGTAACTGCGATGCTTGAAAGAAGAATTTCTTTAACTGCATCAATTTTAACATATTTTTTTGTGTTGTAATCAGTACTTGTGCTAAGGTCTACAGAAGAAGCCGTGCCTGCGTCGTCGCCAGCCGTAACACTTGCATTTGTTGTAGATGAATATGTAGGCATTACTTGTAGTGCGTATGCAGCTGAGGTGTTTGTACTATTTGCTGTAGCGGTAACAGTTCCTTCATTAATGATAAGTTTACCGCCAGCAGTTACACCGATACCATAACTATATGCCACATTTTCTCCGCTTGTAGCTGTTACTGTACCGCCATTTATGGTTAAATCTCCCATGGACATAATTCCTACGCTATATTCTTCAACATAATAATCGATATTATCATCGCCATAAAGACCATCACCGCCCGTAGCATTTATAGTTCCGCTTTCGATAGTTATTCCCGAAAGCCCCATAATGCCGGCACTTCTTGCCGAGGCCCAATAGTCGTTATCCTGAATATCGCTAGCGCTTACATCTAATGAGCCATCGCCCGATATAGTCAAGTGGCTATTAAAATCGGCCATTATGCCAACGATATGATAAGGGTCGCCCCAATAATCCGCTTCTCTTTGTGGTGCGGTAACAGTATTGTCGCCAATAAGAATAATTTCAAGATTTTCCTTTGTCCAAATAGCTGCAACGGTGTCGGATACTTCGCTGCTACCCCTTGTAACTTGTCGGTAGCTATCATCAATCCCGTCAGTTATATTTGCTCCGTTTAGGGTAAGTATTGCAGGGGCGCTTGCCGTGGCAGCCGTGTACTTTACGGTACTACTGCTGTCCTTTAGTACATTGTCTTTATTTCTTTCGGTTACTCGCACACCGCCTACATAAAGGGGATAGGCGTCTATTTCTTCAAGGACTATATCACCACTATCATACTTAGCGGCAAAAACCATCTCGGGACTATCATAGTAATCACTGCGGTTTACTTCAAAATATTGTGCGTCACTTTCGGTAGCGTTTGTTGCTATAATATCATCTACTAAAGCAGTGCTTGCACTGACCATCACATATATTTCGGCGCCGCTTGTTAGGCCGTTTAGTTCAAAATCGGTATGGATTTCCTTTTGTAAGTAGTTATTAGAGTAGTACGTCATTACGCCATGGCTGTTAGGTCCACCTATTTTAGGACTTCCGGATACGATAAAAGTATTAGTCGCCGGTGTTTCGTCGGAAAGCTTTGTTTTAAACGCATAGACATTTCCTTTGATTTCGGCATCGGAAATGCTCAGAGATGTGTTTCCTATAATTGTGTTATATGTTCCCCCACCGCTATAAACCGAACCGGTAGTATATTCGGCGCCGATTATATCACCGCCCGAAATAACAATAGACGTGTTTCCCGTAAGAGTGGTCCTGTTGGAGCTCGAACTTGAGAAACTTCCATCGCTAAGCGCGCCTAAGATACTGCCCCCTTCAATAAGAATGGAAACATCTCCGTTCATATTAGCGTTGTATGTACCGCCATAAATGCTTGCGGTAGTGCCATCTTTAATAACTATAGAAGTGTCTCCGGTCATAGTGCCGCTGCGTGTAGCGCCATAAATATTATTGGTAGTACCGCCGTTGATAACTATAGAAGTGCTTCCTGTCATATTGCCATAACGAGAGCCGCCGTATATGTTGCCAACTGTACCGCCAAACATGGTGATGCTTGTACTTACATTTGTTTGCTCAGAATTAAACCCACCTAGTATTGTGTAATCTGATAAATCGCTGTTTTCTATAACCGAGACAGTGTCTGCTGCGTCATATTCGCCGATTGTTCCGGCATCGACATAAATGGAAGTAAGGCCCTCGGTTTCACCCTCCACAATTATGATAGGCGTTCCGTTTGCGTAAATATAAGTACTTGATATTGTCGGTGTTTCTTTATACGAATCCACAGAAGCTTTCGCACTAAAGTTTGTAAATGAAATTACAGACACCGATACGAAAAGTAAGACCATCAGCGAAAAAGTTTTTTGTAGTAGTTTCATAGCGACCTCCAAAGTTTTATTTGTAGTATAATAAAAATATATTTGAATTTATGTAAACGCGGCTTTTTGAATTTAATAAGAATGCACGCAAATACCAACGTATTATGTTAATCATATTCGACATAATAGTACAATAAATTCAAATAATATTTGTTTATTTTTAACAAGGATTATTATAGCACAAGATATATTTGATAGTCAACTAGTTTATTATGATATATTAGCAATAAACACTGAATGAGCCTCTTAGGCTCTAAATTTTGCCGTGATATACTTTCGTCGATGAAAAAGTAAAATAAAGCGGACAATGACGTCTTTAAAAGTAAGTCATTATCCGCTTTTATATTATAATAGGTGGTATCACCGTTAAATATTCCCTAAAATATCAAGTATTTCTGATATATTTTTCTTTCCAAAATGCACATGCTCGCCGTTTAGTATCATGCAGGGAACGCTCATGATATTATGTTTCGACTTTAACTCCTCATAATGAGGCAGGTTGTAAATATCTAGGCTTACATTGTCATTTAGTAAAGCAATTCTTTCCACCGCCATTACAAGTTCAGGGCAGTTTGTGCAGGATAGCGTCACTGCTAAGTCAATGCTAATTTTCTTATTTATTGCCTTAATTCTATCAATATCATCCTGGGCAATCATCTGTCCGGGGCCTGCGGCGTTGTATAGTCCTACTACAAATGAATTAAACTCATGCCCACCTGGCACTCCGTGAAAAGACACGCCCATATATTTTTCATTATCTGAGAAAATTGAAATGCTCGGCAATGCTTTGCTTGTCAAATTATCGTCTTTTTGGCAAGTAATATTTTTGCTTAAATTTGAAAATTCAGACATGAAGCCGCGGACTTCGTCGGAGATTTCTCTTTCGTCTAGCCTGTATTTTAGTTTTATATTCGACTCAAACTTAGAGAAAACAGGGGCTAATTGCTCTTTGATTTCAGCAGAAATAAATGCTCCGTCGTCTTGCTTTGCCGTGCTAGCCACTTTTTCTTCTTTTTTTGTGAAGTGATACTCTCTTTTAGGGATAGAAAGTTGCTCATACTTTGCTGCAACATATTTTTCAAGAGAAGTGGCGGCTTTGGTAGATATGATAATCAAAACATTGAAGCCTATATAACAGACTTGAAACTTCTTTTGCAGCATTTTAAAATGTATAATTTCGATTTATCAGGCGAGGTATGCGACAAAAAGATATATGAAAACTGCGCATATTTAAGCTCAACAAAAACAGGTTTATGGTATCCACAGGTGAAGTCCGGAGACAGTGTGGAAAAAGGCGATTTACTAGGATATATAACGGATTTTTTTGGAAACGAGCTCGATAAATTTTATGCTGTGCAAGACGGCGACGTTTTTTATTACACCTTAGATTTAGCGATAAGCGAAGGATATCCGCTTTATGCATATGGAAATTAATAGCAGTAAATTTAAATTAAGAAGCGTTTAAATTTTTAAGTAAGTTTAAGGTTAGCCTAATATAGTAAGTCATGAAGGAGAGATTTTATGAAAAAAATTATTTTTATAGCACTATCGATTACTATGCTTGCTTTAAGCGGCTGTGAGGCTGGTGAAAACGGCGGAGAAAATTTAGATGAAGCAGTATCCGGGGCGGCCGAAGCTGTGGTTGAGAACGTTACCATTCCCAGTGATGACTTTATGAGTGACTTAGGCGAAGGGATAACTTTTGCAGACGGTGACGAAATTCTTATTACCCAAAGTGGAACTTACGGGTTTGAGGGCGATTACCTTAGCAGTACTATCACTGTAAATGTAGATAAAGATACCGACGAGGGCGTTGTGTACCTTGTCTTAAATAATGCTAACATCGAAAGCGAAACGGGCACACCGATAAATATTCTTGAAGCAAAAAATGTAGTTATCGTGCTTGAGGGCGAAAATACTGTGACTCAGGGCGAAATTGTAACTAGCGATGAAGAATTTCCGTCGGGCGCTGTCCACTCTAAGGCGGATACACTTATCACCGGTGGAGGAAGCTTAACCGTAAACACACTTTACATGGATGGAATTAATAGCCGTGACGACCTAATAATAGAAAACGTAAGCATAACTGTAAATGCAGTAGAGCACGGGATAGACGGCAAGGATTTTCTTGCAATAGACAATGCAAATATAAGCGTTACCTCGCTTAGAGATGGAATTAGAACATCTAATGACGAGGACTTAGAAAAGGGCGACCTTATAATCACAAGCGGCAATTTTGAAATTAATGCACTACACGATGGAATAGCGGCGGAGCAGACCTTGCAAATCGACGGAGGCAGTTTTAATATCACTACAGGTGGTGGATTTGTAGAGGTGTTAAATGAGATTACAAGGGGTGAAGGCTCGGGAAATACTGTTTCGGCAACGGATTTGCTTGAAGAGAGTATGCGCTCTTTAAAAGCTACAAATATCACGATAAACGGCGGTGAGTTCGTTTTAAATTCCTATGAAGACACAGTGCATGCTAACGGGGTTTTAACGATAAACGGCGGTGATTTTGACATCGTTTCAGGAGACGATGCGCTTCATGCCGACACAGATTTGGTAATAAATGATGGCGAGATTTTAGTGCAAAACGGATATGAGGGCATTGAGGGCGATACGGTTACAATTAATGGTGGAAACATAAATGTCACGGTGCTCGACGATGCGGTAAATGCAAGCAGTGACGATGGTTTTGCTAAGATTACAGGCGGCACTATTTTTCTAAAATGCCAAGGTGATGGCATCGACTCTAACGGAGATTTAATTATCGAGGGAGGAGAAATTGTCATTGATGTAGATGCAATTTATTCCGGAGGGGATAGCGAATTGGATGTGAGTGGAGCGTATACCATATCCGGCGGAAGTGTGACCGATGAAAACGGAAATGAAATATCATTTAACGAAAACCAACAGGGTGGAGGCATTCCGTTTCCAAATAATAGACCCGGAAGGTGAATAAATAATAAGGCATCTTCCAAAATGTGATGTCCCTAGTTTTTGCACAAAAGGCTTTAAGCGCTTTTTTAATCAAATTTTAATAAATCTATGATATAATATAAATAAAAAGCAAACTAGGAAGGTTATTTATGAGAATTTTACTTGCAGAAGACGAGCGAGACATGAATAAGATTATCACAAAAAAATTAGTGTCAGAGGCTTATGCCGTCGATAGTTGTTTTGATGGGGAAGCGGCACTAGATTATATAGAATGCACCGATTATGACGTTATAATACTTGATGTTATGATGCCAAAGAAGGACGGCTTTTCGGTGCTTAAGACCATGCGTGACAAATGTATAGAAACACCGGTGATTTTTTTAACGGCAAGAGATGCGGTATCGGACAGGGTGAAGGGACTTGACTTAGGCGCAAACGACTACCTTGTTAAACCGTTTTCTTTTGATGAGCTTATGGCGCGCATTCGTGTCATGACCAGGCTACAATCCGGAAAGTCAAGCAATGTGCTGACGGCCTCTGACTTGACGCTAGATATTAGTGCGCATGTCGTTAAACGTGGGGATACAGTCATAAATTTGTCCTCAAAAGAGTATCAAATTCTAAAGTATATGATGTATAATGTCGGCATTGTGCTCTCAAGGGAGAAAATCGAAAATCATATTTGGAATTATGATTATGAGGGAGGAACCAATGTAGTCGATGTGTATATCAGATACCTTAGAAAGAAAATCGACAGTGGTTTTGATACAAAACTTATTCATACGGTAAGAGGAAGCGGTTATGTGCTTCGGGAGGGCGTATGATAAAAGTATCGGCAAAAATAAGGCTCACCCTTTTTACAACATTTCTTATGCTGGTTATGGCAGGCGTTTTAATAGCCTTAATGTTCTCGATAAGCGATGGCATTATTGCAGAAAATAGCATTGCGCAGTTGATAGAAGTGGTGGACGATAACTCAGACGAGCTTGAGTTTGATGACGGACAACTGGATACCGACGACGTGGATTTTTTTGAAAAAGGCGTATATACAGTTTTATTCTCACAAGATGGCGGATTTATTTATGGCGATTTACCGGAAGCGGAGATTGCCACATTGCCATTTGCTGATAAAGAAACTACCGAGTTTGCCACCGACTCGGCGCTATACTATATATATGACAGGCTAGCCTCGGTGGAGGACTCACGCTCTCTTGTATGGGTGCGTGGAGTCATTGCGGTAGACGAGGTCGCAAGCACCACAAACAGTATTTTGCAAATGACACTGCTGTCTTTGCCACTGTTTGTAATTTTGGGTGCGATAGGGTGCTATTTTATTGCAAAAAGAACATTTCGTCCCATAGATAAAATTGTAAAAACGGCACAAACTATAAGTGAGAGCGAAAACCTCGCACTGCGAATTGATTTGCAAAATGGAAGTCCCGAAATAGTAAGACTTGCGGATACATTTGATAAAATGTTTGAGCGCTTAGAGCTTGCATTTGAAGCGGAGAAACAATTTACCTCAGATGTTTCGCATGAGCTTAGAACACCTACCGCCGTCATTTTAGCACAGTGCGAGTACGCCATCGGAGAGAATGTCACGGCGGAGGATAAAGAGGACGCGCTTGAAACGGTTCAAAGACAAGCGCTTAAAATGTCAAACTTAATATCTGACTTGCTAAACTTAATTCACCTTGATAGAGGCACGCAAAAGGCAGAGTTAAGGCAAATAAATCTTAGTGAACTCGTGGAAGAAGTCTGTGAAGAGCAGGGACTGCTTGCTCCGTCTGATATTAAAATGACACATGAAATTGCGCCAAATATAAATGGGTATTTTGATTACGCAATGATTAGCAGGCTTCTTGGAAATTTAATAAGCAATTCGTTTTCATATAAAAAAGAAAACGGAAAGGTCCACGTCACACTTGCCGAAACTCCCACAGAGATAGTATTATCTGTGAAAGACGACGGAATAGGAATAGCTAAAGAGCACAGGGAAAAGATTTGGAATAGATTTTATCAAGTAGACAGCTCACGCACAACAAGCCAGTACGGAAGCATGGGCTTGGGTTTATCCATGGTGGCGCAAATTGCAAAGCTCCATAATGCGGAAATTCTGCTTGATAGTGAGCTAAATGAAGGCAGTTTGTTTACGGTGAAATTTCCGAAATAAATTTTATAGTTTTAATCTTACTTTAATCTTTAGAGTATAAGATTAACTCAGCTAGTAAAGAGAGCTATAAAAAATACTAGGAGGTATTACTATGAAATCAAAAACTATTTTTACAAAAGTCGGTATTAGCCTTGGCGCTATACTTCTTACAATAATGCTTGCAGGTGGAGTGATGGCTATCGCAGGGTCTATGGCGGCCGCCGAGGCCGAAAAATCGGTAGCCGCGCAGGCTGAGGCTGTTACAGTTAACAGCTTGGCGCCCACTGGTGAAAATGTAGAAGAAAATTACATCGGCGAAGCCGAGGCAAAAGCCGTGGCACTTGCACATGCAGGACTTAGCGAAGCTGAGGTTTCACAAATGCTATGCAAACTAGATTACGACGACGGCGTGGCAGAATACGAAGTGGAGTTTTGGGACGGTACAACAGAGTATGATTACGAAATAAATGCCGTAACTGGTGAGATTATATCCTACGATTACGACATGGAAAACTATGATGTAAAGCCTCAACCAACACCTGATACAAGTAGCACTGCGACAGAATACATCGGCGAAACTAAGGCGAAAGCCGTGGCGCTAGCACACGCAGGACTTAGCGAATCCGAAGTTTCACAAATGCTATGCAAACTAGATTACGACGACGGCGTGGCAGAATACGAAGTGGAGTTTTGGGACGGTACAACAGAGTATGATTACGAAATAAATGCCGTAACTGGTGAGATTATATCCTACGATTACGACATGGAAAACTATGATGTAAAGCCTCAACCAACACCTGATACTAGTAGCACTGCGACAGAATACATCGGCGAAGCCAAGGCAAAAGCCGTGGCACTTGCACATGCAGGACTAAGCGAATCCGAGGTCAGTCACATGAAGTGTGAGTTTGATTTTGATGATGGCTATGCCGAATATGAAGTAGAATGGGAAGTAGGCACAATGGAGTATGAATATACTATTAGTGCAATCGACGGAACAATTTTGGAACACGATGTGGAGCATGATGATTAAAAAAACAATTAGATGCAGTTAAACAGGGCTTTTATGCTAACAAAAAATTCAGGGGCTATCCTATATGTTTGCCCGAGACTAAGGGATTTCCTTTACTTTCGGACTGTCATGTAGGATAGTCCCTGTAAGTTTATATATCTTTTAAAAATGTCACTAAGTAATAACGCCAAACTTGGAGATGTTTTAGTTGAAATTACAACAAATTGGTACTACAATATAAGCATAGAAGAACTCAATTGAAAACGAAATAAATTATAAAGGAGCAAGTCTTATGTTTTTTAAAAAGAAAAGCCAAGCCGAGAAGAAAGAGTTATTACAAAAAGACAATATAAAATTGAACTGTACCGAAACTGACAAAATTACAATAATCAAAACTGTTGGTCAAATGTTAGTTGATAGCGGATATGCAAATCCAGCATACGTTGAAGGCATGCTAAAAAGAGAGGAAAGTTTCTCTACTTACATGGGTGCAGGACTTTCAATTCCACACGGTGTAGAGGGTGCGAAAAAAGAAGTGCTTTGCTCAGGCATTGCAGTAATGGTTTTCCCTGACGGCGTTGTATGGGATGAAGAAAAAGCTCATTTGGTTGTAGGCATTGCAAGTGCCGGCGACGAACATTTAGAAATCTTAGGAGCGCTGAGCGATAAAATAATGGACGAGGTGTCTTATAAGAAGTTACTAACAGGCGATGTGGACACAGTTTACAACATCCTTACAAATAAAGCTTAGGAGATGATAATCTATGATTATTACAGTAACTATGAACCCTGCGATAGACAAAACAATCGAAGTTGAAAATTTTGAAGTAGGGACTTTAAACAGAATAATCAAATCTGTCTTTGATGCCGGCGGTAAAGGAATTAACGTATCAAAAACCATAAATGCAATAGGCGGCAAAACTCTTGCAACCGGCTTTGTGGGCGGCAGTACAGGAAAAATGATAGTGGATGCCTTGAACTTATTAAATATAGAAAATGATTTCATATATTTAGAGGGTGAAACAAGGACAAATACAAAAGTGTTTGCAAACAACGCTCCCGTAACAGAGCTCAATGAGCAAGGTGCAAATGTAAGTGAAGAAAAAATAGCTGACTTGCTAAACAAAATAGCAGGCTATGCAAACGAAGATGCAATTTTTGTCCTAGCAGGAAGCATCCCAAAGGGCGTGCCTAAGGATATCTATAAAACAATTACACAAATGGTAAAAGAAAAAGGAAGCAAGGTTTTGCTAGATGCCGACGGTGAGCTTTTTAGAAATTCGCTTAGCGCGGTCCCTACTTTGATTAAGCCAAACAGGGAAGAGCTTTCAGAGTATGCGAATTTAACGGGAGAGGTTACAAAAGAAGATCTCATAAAAGTGGCGCAAGAGTTTTTGCAAAGTGGCATTGAAACCGTAGTAATATCAATGGGAAAGCATGGCTCAATGTTTTTAAAAGACGGAAAAAAATATTTTTGCGAGCCGGTTGATGTAAAAATTTCATCTACAGTGGGCGCAGGAGATGCAATGGTTGCAGGTCTTGCATATTCATTAGAGCATAAATTTAGCACTGAGGACACAATTAGACTGAGTGTGGCAACATCGGCAGGTGCTGTTACAACTGTAGGAACAAAACCACCTACAAAAGAATTGGTTGATGAACTAGTCGATAAAGTAGTAATACACCAAATATAAGTAAATACTCACATAAAGAAAGGTTGATTAAAATGAAAACTAAAGCAGTAAGAATGTACGGAGCCAAAGACTTAAGACTTGAAGAATTTGAATTGCCAGCAATTAAAGATGATGAAATTTTGGTTAAAGTTATAAGTGATAGCATTTGTATGTCTACCTATAAACTTGCAGAGCAAGGTGCAAACCATAAAAGAGCACCTGAAAATATTGCAACTAATCCTATCATAATAGGCCATGAGTTTTCAGGAATTATAGTTGAAGTCGGAGAAAAGTGGAAAGACCAATTTAAAGCAGGGCAAAAATTCACACAACAACCTGCACTTAACTACAAAGGCAGTCTTGCATCTCCCGGTTACTCATACGAGTTCTTTGGAGGCGCTTGCACATACTGCATTATTCCACAAGAAGTTATGGAACTCGGCTGTTTAATGGTGTACGAGGGCGAAAGCTTTTTTGAAGCCTCTTTAGGTGAGCCTATGAGCTGTATTATTGGCGGATATCATGGAAATTACCACACAAACAAGCGCAATCACGACCTTAAAACAGGCACTAAAGAAGACGGAGATATTATCATTTTAGGCGGCTGTGGACCTATGGGTCTTGGCGCTATAAGCTATGGGCTTCAGCTTGAAAACAAGCCAAAAAGAATAGTTGTTACAGATATAGACGACGCAAAAATCCAAAGAGCAAGAGAAGTTATATCTGAAGAAAAGGCAAAGGAAAAAGGCGTTGAGCTTATCTATGTAAATACCGCGAAACTTAATGATGAAGTGGAAGATTTAAGGGCACTGACAGGTGGTAAGGGGTATGACGACGTGTTCGTATACATTCCAAACAGAAGAGTTGCAGAACTTGGCGACAAACTTTTAGGTTTTGACGGTTGCTTAAACTTCTTCGCAGGCCCATCTGACAGCAACTTCATGGCAGAATTAAACCTTTACAACGTCCACTACACAAGCTCACATATTTTGGGAACTACAGGTGGTAATAACGACGATTTAATTGAAGCAAATGAACTTGCAGCGGCAGGCAAAATTGAGCCAGCTGTAATGGTTACTCATATAGGTGGTATAGACAGCATAGCAGAGGCTACACTTGACTTGCCTAATATACCCGGCGGAAAGAAACTCACTTATACACAGTTTGACATGCCACTGACGGCTATCGAAGATTTTGGAGAGCTTGCAAAAGATAGTGAACTTTATGCAAAACTTGATAAAATATGCAAGGCAAACAGAGGTTTGTGGAGCGCAGAAGCAGAAAAAGTATTGTTTGAGCACTACGGTGTTTAATATATTGAAAGGTTGTAATAATTATGGTATCTAAAAAAATATTAATCAGAAATCAATCAGGTCTACACGCAAGACCAGCAAGTATTCTCGCAAAAGAGGCGTCACTGTGCCCTTGTGACGTATTAATCAACACAGGCACTAAAACTGTAGTGGCGAAAAGTATCTTAAATATTATGTCCGCAGTTATTAAAAAAGGTACAGAAATTGAACTTATCTGTGAAGGCGAAGACGAAGTAGCGTGCCTTGAAAGGCTATCGGCTTTAATAGAAGAAGGTTTCGGAGAACTGTAATAGTCTAAATCTACTAACTGCGCCATTAATGAATTAACATTAAGGCGCAGTTTTTTATAATTTTTTCGGCAAATTGCATAATTTATATTTTAAAATTTGTATTTAACTGTGATATTCAAATAGTGTCACTAAGTGATAATGCCAAATTCAAATGTCTTTTTGTTGAAATTGACATGTAGTGGTTATATAATATGGTTAAGGGAAATTCATTAAATTTATTTTATAGGAGAGTGCGGTATGAAGAAACTAATAGTAGAAAAAACAGCTTCCCGTGGAGTCGTCGTCGCTCCGATATTCAAATATGTTCAGCCCGACCTAAGTCCTGACACTAATATCATTTTGGAAAATCAAATTAATCACGAAGTTGAGCTTTTTGAGAGTGCAAAGGATAAAGTTGTCAAGGAACTTGAGATTTTAGCAGAAAGTAATGCAGTATTTTTCGCCCATGGAGAAATTGCGAGTGACTACACCTTAATCGAGGGCATCGTGTCTAAGATTAAGTCACAGCAAAAAAGTGCTCAGGCGGCGGTGCATGAAACCATTGAAGAAATAGCGACAATGTTCTCTATGGTAGACGACCCGTACATGAAAGAGCGCAGTGCAGACGTTAAAGATGTTGGCAAACGCTATATGAGCGTGCTCAAAGATTTGCCTTTACCGGATTTAGGAGAGCTTAAAGAAGAGGTAGTTGTAGTAGCCACAGACATGTTCCCGTCCGACACGGTTAAGATAGACACAAAATATGTCAAAGGAATTATCACCGAAGAGGGTGGAGTCACAAGCCATGTGTTTATTATTGCCAAGAGTATGGATATTCCTATACTTGTAGGCGTGTCCGATATACTCGAAAATTGCAAGGACAAAGACCTTGTCTGCATGGATGCAAAGTCTGGAGAGATTGTGGTAAATCCTGACGATGAAGAAAAGGCTATATTCTTGCAAAGAAAAAAAGACTTTTACGATGCCAAGGCAAGACTAGAGGCCTTGAGAAATGAAAAAGTACATACAAAAGATGGCAAGCACATTGAACTTTGTGCGAATGTCGGTGGAATAGCCGATATAAAAAACGCCTTAAAATATAATGTAGAAGGTGTTGGTCTTTTTAGAAGCGAATTTTTATACATGGAAAGCATAAGGTTTCCTGATGAAGAGTTTCAGTATAAGACCTATAAAGAAGCCGTCACCCTTTGTCCTAGCGAGCTTACTATAAGAACCCTTGACATAGGAGGCGACAAAGAACTTTCTTATTTTGAGTTTGATAAAGAAGAAAATCCGTTCTTAGGATACAGAGCGATTAGAATTTGCCTTGAGCTAAAAGATATGTTCAAAGAGCAGTTAAGAGCAATACTAAGGGCAAGCGCCTTTGGCAATGTGAGAATCATGATACCGATGATTATATCTTTAGAAGAAATTAAAATGGCTAAAGAAATTATCGAGGAATGCAAGTCAGAGCTTAGAGAAAGTGGCACTGAGTTTAATGAAAACATTGAAGTTGGCATGATGGTGGAAACTCCGGCCAGTGTAATACTTGCAAAAGAATTTGCAAAAGAGGTCGACTTTTTCAGCATAGGAACCAACGATTTAACGCAGTACCTTTTAGCAGTCGACAGAGGAAACAAAAAAGTTGCCGACAGATACGATTATTTCCACCCTGCGGTTTTGGGTGCGATTAAGCAGGTAATTGAAGCGGCACATGATGCAGGCATTAAAGTAGGTATGTGTGGCGAGATGGCAGGCGATGTAAAGGCCAGCAAACTACTATTAGACATGGGGTTAGATGAATTTAGTATGTCAGCCTCTAGCGTGGATTACGTTAGAGAAGAGCTTATAAATTATATTAAAAAATCATAAAAGGAGCGAGAAAAAATGAAACAAAAAGTTCAAGTGTTCGGTAGATTTTTAAGCGGTATGGTAATGCCAAATATTGGCGCATTTATCGCTTGGGGTCTTATAACAGCGTTATTCCTTGATACAGGTTGGGTGCCTAATGAGAATTTTGCAAGACTCATAGACCCTATGAAATTTACACTCTTACCGCTACTAATTGCCTATACAGGCGGTAGCAAAGTGCATGACCAACGTGGTGGCGTTATCGGCGTTATAGCCACGATGGGTGTTATTGTTGGTGCTCCTGATACACCGATGTTTATAGGTGCTATGATAGCAGGACCGCTTGCTGCATATGTTTTAAAACTATTTGATAAATTTATGCACAATAAAATTAAAGCAGGCTTTGAAATGCTCGTAAATAATTTCTCTTTAGGAATTATTGGTTTTGGCCTTTCACTTTTAGCGATGATAGGAATTACTCCACTGGTTTTAAGCTTTACATATGTACTAGAAGTTGGAGTTACCTTCTTCTTAGAGTATGGACTACTTCCACTTGTAAGTATATTTATAGAACCGGCAAAAATACTGTTCTTAAACAATGCTATAAATCACGGTATTTTATCTCCTATAGGAATGAAAGAAGTAGACGAAATCGGAAAGTCAATCTTCTTCTTGCTTGAGTCTAACCCAGGACCCGGACTTGGCGTTTTACTTGCATACTGCTTCCTAGGAAAAGGCAGCGCAAAAACAACTGCTCCAGGTGCTGCAATCATCCACTTCTTCGGCGGAATACACGAAATTTACTTCCCATATGTTCTTATGAACCCACTACTATTACTATCGACAATAGGTGGCTCAATCAGCGGTATTTTCATATTCAGTATGTTTGATGTAGGTCTTACATCTGCGGCTTCACCCGGTAGTATTCTGGCAATATTTGTCATGGCGGAAAGAAATTCTTACCTCGGTATAATTTTAGGTGTGCTCATCTCGACCATTGTGTCCTTGCTCATAGCCATACCGCTACTTAAATTTATGAATAAGGGCGTAAGTCTTGAAGACGCACAGGCTCAAAGAGCGGCGGAGAAAAATAGGGCTATGGGTCTTCCTGTAGAAGAGGCAACTCCACTTATCTTGGACGGCAAAATTAGCAAAATCGCTTTTGCTTGTGATGCAGGAATGGGTTCAAGTGCAATGGGTGCAACAGTTTTAAGAAAAAAATTAGCAGTGGCAGGCAGAGGCGATATTGAGGTTATCCATACACCGGTATCATCGATTCCACCTGATGTGCAAATTGTTGTAACTCACCAAACATTACAGGAGAGAGCTAAAAGTAGTAATCCAAATGCTAAGATAGTAGCAATTACAAACTTTATGGCGGCTCCGGAGTATGGCGAATTGGTAGAAACATTAAAAGAGACAGACTAAAAGATAAATTATAAAATGCTTGAGAATGGTACAAGGTTGAGATATATCTTGTATCATACTCTAGTTTTTGATATAATCAATAAAACTTTTATGCAGAAAGGTTGTGTGACATGAATTTTAGTGCAAGAGAAAAAAAGATATTGCTTTTAATGCTAAAGGAGTCTTCTCCTATATCTATTGTGAAGTTATCGCAAAAAATTGGCGTTAGCAAAAGGACGGTTCAACGTGAGCTTGAATTTTTGCCGGGCGATTTAGTGTCATATAATCTAAAATTTGCCTCAAAAACGGGTGTCGGAGTTTGGATAGTAGGAAAAGAAGAAGACAAAAAAGCACTTCTAAATGAGCTAAGTAACGATGGCGTTTTTGACGACAGCGACAAAGAGCATAGAAGAAAAAAGATAGCCTTTGAAATGTTAACGGATAAGGGCATAAAAAAACTGTTTTGGTACAGCACAAAATTTAAGATTAGCGAGGCGACAGTGAGTGCAGACATCGAGTCGCTTGAGCCTTGGTTTAACTCTCATGATTTAAAAATAGTCAAAAAACCCGGCAGTGGCATATTTGTGCAGGGAACAGAATTAAGCTACAGAAAAGCGATAAAAAGTTTTCTAAACGAAAACATAGCTTCCGATTATTTTTTTGACATATATGTAAGTGACTCAAAAAGCAGTGAGGCCTTTGATAATTTTCAAAAATCAGGATTTATGGAAGTTTTGGGCGAAGACACCGTGCGAAGAGTAGCCGACTGTATAAACGGAATAGACAGCGACTATGTAAAGAAGCTTACAGAAAACTCTTACGTCGGCTTAATTATGCACATCAGTATTGCGGTAAAGCGAATACTTGATAAAGAAACCATAGAGGATGATGTGGCAGATAGCATGCCTCAGCCAAAAGATTTGGAATATAAGGTTGCAAAAAGAATTGCCGCCGAGCTACAAGAGGAGTTTGATATTGAGATTCCTCTTGCAGAAATTTCTTATATACATCTGCATATAAAGGCATCTAAATTTGAAAAAGCCACAATAAATACAGAAAATCAGCTTGAAAATATTAATCTTATAGCCGATAAAATGATTTATGCATTCGATGAAAAAATGGCATATCAGCTTAAGCAAGATGAAGATTTTCTGCAGAGCCTGCTAGCACATTTAGCGCCTACTACAATTAGGCTTTCAAATGGCATGAATATCCATAATCCTATGCTAAGCGAAGTTATAAATCAGTATAGTGACATATATATGAAATGTGAAAACTCCGCAAAAGTCTTAGAAGAATGCATAAATAGAACCGTTCCACCTGCCGAAATAGGTTTTTTAGCGGTGCACTTTGCGGCGGCACTTGTCAGGATAGAAGCGAATAAGCAAAAATCAAAAGTCGTAAAGGTAGGAATTGTCTGCTCAAGCGGTATAGGGATTTCAAGGCTTATGTTGTCAAAGCTTAAAAAGACCTTTAAGAAAAGGGTTGTCCTAAGCGCTTATGGAAAAAATGAAATCGACAAAGACATTGTAAATAAAGAAGACTTTTTAATCTCAAGCCTAGCTTTAAATGTGAGTGGGATTGAGATAGTAGAAGTCAGTCCGCTTTTAAGTGAAAAAAATATGGAGGCAATTCGACAGACAATCATTAAGCACGAAGTCTATACAGAGGAGAAAAATATTGATAAAACAGATTTAGACTTTGAGGCAATTTCTGTTATTGCAAACCAAATTAAACTTATAGAAAAAAGTATCAGCATTAATAAAATAGCAGATAATTTAAACTTTGAAGAAAGCCTAAAACTCATCACGACTACAGTTTGTAAAAATGACGAAGACCCTACCGAGGTTCAAAATGATATTTTAGAAAGGGAAAAAATGTCAAGCCAAATTTTCCCTGAACTAAATTTCGCTCTTTTACACGCAAAAAGCAGTGCGGTAAAAAGCCCATCGTTTAGTATTTTCACAACCGAAGATTTAACAGAATTTAAGTCACCTGATTTTAATGGAATAAGTGTGATTTTTACTATGCTAATTCCAAAAGATGAAAATGAGAAAGTAAATGGCGAAATAATGGGTAGCATTAGCAGCAGCTTAGTAGATAGCGATGAGTTATTAGAAAGTATTCATAAAGGCGATAATATTGAAACATTAAATTATATATCAAGGGTTTTAAAAACGTTCTTTTCAAATTACATAAGTTAATAAGTGTATATAGTTACGATAATATTAAAAATTGGGCTGTCGCAAAATGGTGAAAATCATTTGTGGCAGCCTTATTTTTCACTTGCAAGCAAGGAAAATATTAATTTTAAATAAAAAATGTTGACAAAACTGTATTTTATGTGTACTATAATAATTAGTACAGTTAATGTAAAGAAACGAGGTGGTAAAGTTTAGGCAAATTTTAGCAAGATTATAAATCGGTAAAAAATAGCTTGTTTTTATTTTGCTAAAGTAGTATAATTAACGCAGGGAAAATTCACTAAGTGAAATATAATTTGGAGGTAGACATATGGAGCTATTAAAACTTGAAGGCGTAAGTAAAGTAATTAAGAAAAAAACTATAGTTGATAATGTTAGTTTAACCGTAAATAGTGGGGAAATAGTCGGATTTCTAGGGCCTAATGGTGCTGGAAAAACTACTACAATAAAAATGATAATGGGACTTTTTGGCATTACAGACGGAAATATTAGTGTGTGCGGACATAATGTTCAGACTAATTTTGAAGAAGCAATGAGAAATGTCGGAGGCATAGTCGAAAACCCTGATTTATACAAGCGTCTGTCAGGGCGAAAGAATTTGGAATATTTTGCACAGTTTTATGATAAAGAAGCAATAAACAACATAGACTCTGTCATAGAGCTTGTCAAAATGAAGGATAGGATTGACCACAAAGTTAAAACGTATTCCTTAGGAATGCGTCAAAGAGTGGGCCTTGCGCAGGCACTTTTGCATATGCCACCTCTTCTAATTTTGGACGAACCTACAAACGGACTCGACCCAATAGGCATTAAAGAGCTTAGAGAGCTACTTAAAGGCCTTGCAAAAAATGCTGGAAGCGGTGTGTTTATTTCAAGTCACTTGCTCTCTGAGATGGAGCTTATGTGTGACAGGATTTACATTATAGACAACGGCAAAATCATAGGCGAAAAAACCATAGGCGACGATGAAAACAATGAGGAAGTTTATCAGTACACATTTGTTACAGGCAATAACCAAAATGTATTTGATAAATTTAAGGCTATGGGTGCTAACTGCGATTTACTGCCTGAGGGTGTAAACATAGTCATGAAAAACGACAAAATGCCACAGATTATAGCAGACTTAGTAAAAGATGGCGTTTTGATTTATGCGGTAAATAGAGAACAGCGCTCACTTGAGCAAGATTTCATCTCTATGACTGTAGGCTCAAAAGAGCAAATATCTTGATAGGAGGAAGGGTTTATGAATTTTATTAAACAAATAACTGCCGAAATGAAAAATATGATACATTCAAAATTTATCATTATTTCGGCTTCAATAATATTTTTACTTATTACTATAGTGCCAACCCTGTTTGCAACGGTGATTAACAATACGTTTGGCGGGCCGTTTTATGGGGGTGTTTACTATGAAAGCTATGGAATGAACATAGACTGGGAAATTGAAAATTTAGAAATGTCACTAGAATACGCAGGCCAAGACCTGAGTGCAGAGCAGTTAAAGTATTTAACAGCTTATGTAGATGAATTGCTTGCTTTTTATGAAAAATATCAAGATGCATTTGAAGAGGAAAGTTACATAACAAACATGATATATGAACCTGCCGCTCGTGTAGGGGAAAATTTTATTTTAGACCTAGAGCCAGGCTACGACCCTGAGGAGCTTAAAATGGGGCTATCATATGTATATTATAATGACGAGTTCATCAACTCTCTACCTGAAAAAACAGATGCCGAGCTTCAAGCGATGTACGATGAAAACCTTAATATAATAAATCTTTACGACGAGTTGGTGACAAGTAGGGAAGTTGGTAAATATGTAGAGATACAAAAAATATTTATTAACGAGAGAATAGAAAATTACGTAGAACAAATTGAAGTTTTAGAGGCGTCAATCATAGAAAACCCCGAAAATGAGGAGGTGTTCTCGTCGCAAATTGACGACATGAATGCAAATATTCGACAAATGCAAGAAATTCAAATTCCAACACTTGATTACAGGGCAGAGAATAATATAGCCCCAAATGACGGAAGCTGGCAGGACGGTGCATTAAATGCAGCGGAAAGTGCAAGGTATAATATAGAATATTCCCAAAACCCAATGTCAGAGGATGCGTTTAACAATGACCCTTGGATGGTGCAACAATATCAGACATATGATGATTACCTAAAAGAAAATGAAATTATAATTCAAAACGCACAACTAGACCTAAAAATAGCGCAAGACTCAATCGACAGCGGAAAACCTGACATGAGTTTTGTCGAGGACGGAGCTAGGGTAAAGACACAAAGCACCCTAAGCGCTACAATGTTTATAGCAGTTTTTGGAATACTCGTCGGCGGTTGGGCAGTTGCTAGTGAATTCCAAAGCGGAACAATTAGACTACTTATGATAAGACCAAGAACACGTGAGAAGGTGTTTATTTCCAGATTTATAGCAGGTTTAGTACTTACTTTCCTATTATTTTTATCCGTGTTCGTCTTCAATACCTTATTAAACGGATTTATATATGGGTTTGGCGACTATGCCTTCCCAAATTACACAGGCAGTGGAGAAATTAACTTCTTCGTAATGTTAATAGGCCAGTTTTTTGCAACGTCGACAGCACTAATATTTTTCTATGTGCTAAGTTTCTTTGCATCGTCAATATTTAAAAACATGGCGGTTGCAATAATCCTACCAACGCTTTGCTTAGTAGGTGGCGCAATATTTATGGCTTTCTTAACACAACTACCCTTAGTACAGTTCTTATCATTCACACCAATTCCGTATATTTCAATGGAAAACTTCTTCCTAGAAAGTAGCGGATATGTAATTGATAATCTAATAACAAAAGGCATGATGCTAAGCGTTTCATTAGGAGCGGCGGTAATGCTAGTTTACTCGGCGATACTATTTGTCATATCGATGATTACATTCAAAAAACTAGATATTACAAACTAATTTTAGAAAGGCGAACAATACACTAAATGGAAAACAATTTTTTAGAAAATTACAAGAAAAAAAGCAGACAAGATTTTCAGGATATCGAAGAAACTGTGGTGCAGAGCACACAGGTAGAAAGCGATAATTTAGAGATTTTTTCAAGCGATAAGGGTGAAATGAATTTTACACAGGAGCGCAGGTTTAAAGCACCGAAAAATCAAGCGCCAAAAAGGACAAATTCAAAAAAAATTCCCATAATCGCAATAATTTGTGTGGCTGTGGTGGCTGTTGTTGTCTTTGTTTTAGTGTTTGCGCTAAACAAAGGCATCAAGGTAGTCGACATGCTAGACTGGACTGAGTCTGATGTAAAACTATGGGCGCAGGAAAACGGTGTTATAGTGCGTGTAGAAAACGCATACAGTGAAACCGTCTTAGAAGGCACTGTCATTTCACATGAGCCTGCGGCTGGCGAGGAGCTTGCAAGCGGTAACTTCGTAGAGATAGTAATATCGCAAGGCCCTGATTTGAGCATCATGATAGAGGTGCCGGACATAGAAAATATGACAATGGCAGAAGTTGAAGCGTGGGCGGCTGAAAATCTAATGACAAAAGTGCGTGTAACCACCGAAGAAAGTGAAACGATTGAAAGTGGAAAAGTTATTTCATATACAGTAAACGATAACACGGTAATTGGCGCACAAATAAGACGTGACACACCACTTTACGTTGTATTTTCAAAAGGTAAGCCAGAGGGAGAACCGGTTGAACTACCCGATTTCACACTGCTTACAGTCGAAGAGGCTCAGGACTTTGCCACAGAAAACGGCATATTGCTTGAAATAATTGAAGTCTTCCACGACACGATAATCAAGGACATAATAATGAAGCAGGATATCAAGGCAGAGGAAGTCGTAAAAGCCGGCGATAAAGTGGTTTTAACGGTGTCCAAAGGCAAAGAGATTATAGTCCCATCATTCTCGCAATTTTCTAAAGATACAGTAGAGTCAGAGGCAATAAAACTTGGAATTAGCATTAGGGTAAGCGCAAGATACTCCAGTTCAAGAGAAGATGTGCTTTTATCACAGTCAAAGGCTTCGGGCTCCTTATATGAAGAAGGCGACACGATAGAGCTTGTATACTCACTGGGCAACACACTAAGCCTGTCATCTTATGTAGGCGACAACATACATGCAGTAGAGAGCTGGATAGCGCAGGTTAATGCAGACGGCGCAAGCGTTAAATCAAGCGTCACATACACAAGCTCCGACGCCTCTAAGGGCACGGTTTTATCGCAAAGCAAGGCGAATGTGAACATAGGAATTAGCGAAACCATACAGTTTGTTGTGTCAGAAGGCGGATTTTTATTTGTTCCCGATTTAATAGCCCCCGAGGGCTCGTCTTACGCCGAAATTACCACAAGAGAAAGTGCAATGGCAATTTGTAGCGAGCTTAATTTAGTTCCGGTGTTTGTTGAAGAATCGGCACAGGGAAGACTGCAAGGCGAGGTATGGTCTCAAAACTTGCAGCCAGGAATTGAGGTAGCGCATGGCACTGTAATTGAGTTTAAATATGTTCCAATTACTCAAACCTTTGAGGTGCCAAGCTTTGTAGGTTTAACAGAAAGCGAAATCCTTTCCATGGCATATGATAAGCAGTTTACAATAAATATATCAGACGGAACTTATGTAGAAAATATGGAAGGCAAAATTATCACTCAAAGCGTTGATGCAGGAAAAGTGGTAGCCGCCGGAACCATTATTGATATAAAAATAGGAACAGCGGCACCAATTGTCGACACAGAAATTCCTGAGGATACAGAAATTCCAGAAGATACACAAGAACCAGACGACACATTAGAACCATAGATTTTCAAAAAACCACTACAAGGCGTATAAGTCTTGTGGTGGTTTTCTGCTGTGTGAAATAAATAATTATGTCAAAATATTTAATAATTGTTAAGTAAAATTTGATAAATAGTTAGATTTCGACAAATTTCGCTTTGATAATAGTGCAGCTTTGTGCATGCATACGATTTTTATAAATTCTCACAAATTTTTAACTCTAATGCACAGTATTTATATAGTAAAACTAGTTAAAATTACTATTTTTAGCTTAAAGCACGATGTGAAGTACGTTGACGTGAAGGATTAACTGTAGTAAAATATACTTAGGCGAAAAATGTATAGGATACGAGAAATGGAGGTAAAAAATGAGAGTGAAAAGAAAAATTGTAGCAACGCTTTTGTCAGTAATGTTGCTCATGGGTATGTTTGTTCAACCGCTATCCATAGTAAGTGCAAGCACTGATATTGACAATGCGGATTTACAAAACGAAGTGAAAACTGTTATTAACGCAGTTATAGAAGAAGGAAAGGAAACGCAGACTGTCCTTCTGGGAAGCGACATAAGCTCTGTCGCATTTCCGGATTTAAATGTTACCTATGAAGACGAAAGCAAAGATACTTTACAGGCAACATGGACAGGCGAGGTAAACTTTAATGAAGTTGGTACTTATGTTTATACGGCAAGCCTAGACGAGGCAAAGTATAGCATAGGAGAGCTTGTGTTGCCGAGCTTTACCTTGATTATTGAAAATGCAGCGCCAGAACCGGCGCCCGAGCCCGAGCCTGCGCCTGCGCCTAAAAAGCAGATAAAAGCAGTAACGACTGTAAACCCACATAGCTTTACAGTGGACGACGACAGCACAGGCTTTGTTTTCCCAAAACTTGACGTTACATTAAGCGATGAAACGGTGGAAAGCATAGAAGTTACATGGACTGCAAAGGATATTGCCTTTACAGATACTCTTGCAGAGGGTGTATACGTGTATAGCGCAACGCTAATTGGCGACACGCATGAGCTTCTCGAAGGCGTAATGCTACCTGACTTTACAATAGAGGTCAAGCCAGCACCGATACCAGATGACACAGGCGATGAAAAGAAGGAAGAAGAGGAAGCAGATAGCGGCATAGCCGACGAAGCACCTCCAAAACAAAAAGCAGCGCCTGAACCTGTAACCTTTACGATAATATTTGATGAAAATGCCAATAGAATATTAGACGAAGGTGAGAAGAAAATTGAAGGTCTTTTAGAGGGAGCCACCATAGATAATATTCACCCCACCATTGAAAACTGGGCTTATTTTCGCGGCAATGAGTATTACGATACATTTATATTTGGTGAACATGGTACAGAGATAGACGAGCGTGACATGAGACCTGATGAAAATAATCAAGTTTTTCTTAAGCCAATGTGGGAAGTCTGGTTTGACGCTGATTCAAACAATGAATTTGACCCAACTATTGATTTAATACTGCTTGTAGAGCATAATGAGGTTGTAATGCGTGGTGAAGTTGGCGCACCAATTGAATATATGAGCCCAAGCCCTACAGGCTGGAAGATATGCGGTACAGATGAAAGGTTTGAGTTCGGAATAGAAAAAAGCGTTCCTCCAGTAGAAACATATGTGACAAAAAACTTAAGGCTCTGTCCACTATTTGAAATAGATATTTATTTAACTGACTTCAAAGAACCGGTTGGAAGTTATTACACTGCACGAGATAATGCGATGGCTTTTGGTTTAGTAGAAATGGGAGCGACGGTAAGTGCAAGCACCCCTACAGGGTATGGCGGAACTATTGGCGAAATCGTCAATGGTGTAGGCATAGAGTCGTGGGGATACAGCAATTTTGATGGTTGGTATACCTCGCCCACAGGCGGTGATAAATGGATTTTTGGAACCGACGCATCTGCTACCAAAGTACAACAGAGTCATATTACAAGCCTTTATGGAGAGGTTGGCACAGTCGATGCCATAGTTTTATATTTAAGGGCTGAGAGAGATGTAATAGTTAATTTTTATGACACGGACGAACGCACTATAATTAAGTCTGCAAGTGTTAAAGAGGGCTCTACTATGTCATCATCTACTGCTGCTATAGGTGGAGGGATACTCGGAGCGCTTACCACAGGTGATGGAGTGTCACTTGGCGAAAATAAAGAGTTTGGCGGCTGGAAAGCTGACGCAGAATATGGCGGCTATAAGATATGGCAATTTGGAGTAAATGGGACAGTGGTAGAAAGCAATTATTTTACTTATGAAGATGACGGTAGTATTTATATTAACCTATATCCTGTCACACAAGAAGAGGGTGAGAAAACAGTAGATTTTGACCTTAACGGCAATGGACTAATTAGCGACAGCGAAGAAGATTATCGGAAATTTGTCGATACTGGTAAAACGCTAAATGCAAGTGTAATTCCGAGTGGATATGACGATGTTTTTAAATGGAAAGACCAAAATGGTGAATACTTTATATTTGGTGATGACGTAGTAGAAGGTACGCCGGTAAATGAAAATAAAATCTTAACCCCATATTACAAAGTAGAGTTTAAAGATGTGGACGATAAAGATGCCGGTGTGGGTGTGACAAATGAGGCTCAAACGGTTAAGGTAAACGGAAATGTTACAAAACCCACTAATTTACCACAAGACGACAGAGGAGAACCTGATTTTTGGTATCTCGATGAAAACAAAGATGGAATAGTCCAACAAGATGAAATTTGGGATTTTGATAATATTCACGACTATACTGTAGAAGAAAACATAATATTAACACCTTTCTGGGGTTACACAGTAGCCTTTGATTCCGAGGCAGACGGAGAGCTGGATTTTAATTATTATGATTCAGCAATATATGTAAAAGCAAATGGAACCATAGACAAAGGTAATGAAAATATCCCTGATTATTATGAATACTATGACAGGTATGAGGATTGGTGGATAGAAGTAGATTTATCAGACGCGAAATGGATTGATAAGAATGGAAATGAGTTTATCTTTACAGATACAGAAAGCGAAATAATCGGTACACTTGTAAACGAAGATAAAATCTTAACCCCTCACTACAAAGTCGAGTTTAAAGATAATGATGGCGAAAATGCGACAGTAGGAGTGGCAAATCCATCACAATTTGTTAAGAATAATGAAAAAGCAACTGAACCGACAAATAAACCACAGGAAAGCAAAGACATGCCCAATTTCTGGTATATAGATGCCAATGAAAATGGGCAAGCCGATACAGGCGAAAAGATGTGGGACTTCAACAACGATGTTGTCACAGATAACATAGTCTTAACCCCATCTTGGAATTTTGCGGTATCTTTTGATGTTGATAATGATGGAATTATTGACCCGGATGATGGCGATGTAACTATTTATGTATCAAGCGGTGGCTTTGTACATGAAGATAATGAAAATATCCCTACACAAATAATTTGGGACGACGGTGTAGAGACTTATGTGCCATACGAAAAATGGCTTGATGAAACTGGCAAAGAGTTTATACTTAGCGGTGGTACCAGCGATGGTACAACAGTAGATAGAAACTATATTCTTCACCCGCCGCAAGACATCTATATCTTATTTGATGATTTGACTTATAGCACCTTTGATGAGATATGGTGGGGAGATTTCGAGCTTTTAATCTACGACTATATTCAAGATAGCGAGGGCGGTACTATTGGTGGAGATGAAATTTCTTATAAAAACTCTACTAAAGACAGTAAAGTACCAATAGGCGAACCCTTACTATACACTGGCGCTGGCTTAGACATAGAAGAGGGTAAGGTGCTTAAAGGCTGGTACACAGGTAAAGACGGTACAGGCATAAAGTTTGAATTTGGCACAACGGGCACAAAACTTTCTATCAGTCATACAATTGATACTGGTGACGGATTATTTATGACCCTACACCCATATGTAATTCCTGACGGTCATAAAGTCGTAGGCTTTGACCTTGACGGCGATGGAAACTCTGATGTGAACACCACGACCCCAGACGGTGGTACTGTAGGCACAGACAAAATTCCTACCACAGAAACCACACCTGTAAAATGGCTTGATGAAAACGATGATGAATTCACATTTGGCGATGGTGGCACAAAGGTTACAACAGACAAGCTTCTAACCCCTGTATACACAGTGAAGTTTGAAGACGGTAATGGCAATATAGATACCACTGTGAACACAGCACAAGAGAAAAAAGCAGGCGAATTGGTTGACGCACCAACAGACCCAACAAAAGGCGAACCTGAATTTTGGTATGTTGACGAAAGCGGCGACGGCGAGGGAAAATATGACGAAAGTGATAAAGTATGGAATTTTGACACCGATAAAGTGACAAAGAACATAACACTTATCCCATATTTTGAACACACAGTGGGCTTCGACCTTGACGGAGATGGAAACCCTGATGCAGGCAATGATGTCGTAGTCGAAAGCGGAACACCTGTCACAGACGAACAAGTTCCGGGAACAACTGACACACCAAAGGCTTGGGTTGACGAAGAGGGAAACGAAGTAGAAATAGGCACAACTCCCATCATAAAAGACGAGGTTTTAAGACCAAAATACACAGTGAAGTTTGAAGACGGAATGGGCAATGTCGATGGTGTAGGAGATACAAATCCACCAAAAGACAAAATTGCAGGTGAAAAAGTAGAGACACCTAAAAACCCAACAGGCGGAACGATAGAGTTTTGGTATATTGACGAAAATAACAACGGACAATATGATGAGGGCGTAGACAAAAAATGGAACTTTGGCACAGACGTGGTCGATAAAAACATGACATTAGTGCCCGAGTGGACAGTCGAGGTAGGATTTGACCTTGACGGCGACGGAACCCCCGACACTGGAAAGGATGTAACCATAGAGGGTGGAGGCATCTTAGATGATGATGACCTTCCAGGCACAACAACTCCACCAAAAGGCTGGGTTGACGAAGAGGGAAACAAAGTCGAAGTAGGCGAGACTCCTATAGAAAAAGACACAGTATTAACCCCACTTTACGAAGTCTCATTTGAAGACGGCAGAGGTAATATAGACGGGGCAGGAGGCACTAACCCACCAAGAGAAGTGGAAGCCGGAAAAACTCTTACCACACCGACTAACCCTAAAACCGACGGAACGCTTGAATATTGGTATGTCGATACAAATAACAACGGAAGACCAGACGCAGGCGAAACCGTGTGGAACTTTAATGAGGACAAAGTGACAGGCAACATGACACTTACTCCACATTATGAATATGATGTAAGTGTAAATAACACATTTAACACGACTAACAACGGTAGCGGCTCGTATTCGCCGGGAGCAAGCGTAAATATTAACGCAGGCACAAGGCCAAACTACAGCTTTACAGGTTGGACAGTTGTAACGCCTGCCGGTGTTACTGTGACGCTACAAAACACATCAAGCACCACTACTAGTTTTGTAATGCCTGAGGCTGGGGTAATAATCACAGCAAATTGGAGAGCAAACACAACAACTACAACACCGCCTGCAAACGAAGAGTTTGAGTTAACGGTTGAAGACGGTAGCGGAAGCGGCGATTATGAAGAAGGTGAAAATGCAAATGTCTCGCACGACGAAACCCAAACACCAGAAGGTCAAGAGTTTGTCGGTTGGGACACAGACGGCGACGGTGAAGTCGACGTAACAGACGAAGACTTTACATTTACAATGCCTGGTGAAGACACCGTTATAAGTCCCGTTTACGAAGACATAGAGGAAGAATTTGATCTAACGGTTGAAGACGGTAGCGGTGGAGGTACATATGTACCGGGCACAAACGTTCCAGTATCTCACGACGAAACTCAAACACCTGAAGGTCAAGAGTTTGTAGGTTGGGACACAGACGGAGATGGCGAAGCCGACGTGTTTGAGGAAGACTTCACATTTGTAATGCCTGATGAAAACACTATAATAAGACCTGTTTATCAAGATGTAGAAGATGCAGGAGAAAGCTATGAGCTTACGGTAAACGGCGGTGACGGCGACGGCACATATGCACCGGGTGAAAATGTAAATGTAACGCTTGGAACTGTTCCACCGGGGCAAAGCTTTATCGGTTGGGACACAGACGGCGACGGTGAAGCCGATGTATTTGACGAAGATTTTGTGTTCGTAATGCCAGACGAAGACACAGTAATTACGGCGATTTACGAAGTAAGCGACGGCACAGATAGGCCACTTATAGGCGGTGACGGCAGCGTAACTATTCCTTCTGTAGGTGGCGGAGATGGAACTCCTCCTGATAATGTGACTGTCGGTGGACAGGAGCTTGGTGACAATGATTACTCAATAGGCGATAACGGCGAGATAATTTTAAGCCCAGACTTTATTGCTACTCTACCGAATGGCGAGCACGTAATAGGCGTCGAGCTAGGCGGTGAGTACTATGAGTCTACAATTATAGTAGACGAAGGAGTAGCGCTTTCTGCCACACCATTTAAAGCAGTAGGCGGTGCATGGAGCCTGTTCGATCTTATAATGACAGTGCTTGCAGTATTGTTAGCAATACTTTACTTGGCAATAAGACCTAAGAGAAATGAAAATCAAAATGAATATGCTCGAAATCATTATCAAGAAGAGGAAAAAAATCGCAAGAGAATTGTGACAAGCGCAGGATTATTCCTATTTGCACTATTCAGCGTAGTGCTCCTAATACTTACTCAAGATTTCACACAACCTATGGTAGTATTTGATATCTGGAGCGTAGTATTTGCAGTAGTCGCATTGGCTCAAACGATAATAATGTTCTTTGTTAGAAAGAAAAACGATGAAGAGCAAACAACACAGTTTAATGTAAAATAGAGTAGAGGAGTGAGAGTGTTAATTTTGACATTCTCACTCTCAAACAGCCCTAAAACCCACAACCGCAAAAAATGCTCTTCTAAGGCAAAAGACCTCGTTTTCTGCGGAAAACGCCTTAGGGCTCAGCCCTAAGTACCCTAAATTTTTTGAAAAAAATTTAGTAAAACTTTAATAATTGTTATTATGACCAAACGCATGCCTTTTTTTACACGCTGGAGTGCGAGTGTCAATTTTGACACTCACACTCATTTTTTTGTGTTTTATGATATAATTACATAAAGGAATATTTAACGGTTTTATAGCTGTAATAAACGGAGGAGTAAAAAATGAAACTAATTAAACAAATTATGGCGGTATTGCTTATTTTATGTCTTACCATGGCTTTAATAGGCTGTAGCACGGGGGCGGCCGACGATAAAAGCAGTTCGTCGGCATCGGCTTCCACCGAAGAAGAGGTAGAAGACGAGAGTGAGGAAGAGGAGATAGAAGAGGAAAGCGAAGAAGAAAGCTCTGAAATTTCCAATGAGGAACCAATAGACACAGACGATGGATTTATGTATGACGATGGCTATCTGCTCGGTGTGTGGGATAACGATGAAGAGCTAGAAAGCTTACTGTTTTATGATGACTATACCTTTGACCTTTCAACGGCGGTACATCTTGGTCACGGCACATGGGAGTACATGCGCGAGGAAAACACAATCGTCTTATATTACGAAGATCAAGCTCTTTACGGAAGTATAGACGAACAAGGATATTTAGTGTTTGATCACGCATTCGGAGTATTCTATCCAGTCGACGAGCCATTTTACGTAAAAGTGAGCGACAGCGACCAAATTGTTGGACTTTGGGACAATCATACTGCATGGATGAGCCTCAAACTAAACTATGATTTCACTTTCGAAATGAGTAGTTCTGAAACCATAACTTACGGAAGCTATTTTTACGAAGCACAAACTGGAGCGCTCACGCTAAATATTAGCGAGGGTGGCACAGACTATGGAAACTATTATGATTCTGACGGTTCGATAGTCTTAGACTCACTTGCGGATTTCGGAGAGTTTTACCCTACCGACGAAGCAACATATGTGCCTGAATATTAAATATTACAGTATAAGGGGAAAAAATCTCAGCCATAAAGGCTGAGATTTTAGACTGTCAATAAACCTCTGTTAGGAAAAAAGTTGCACAAACGGGTAGGTATAAGGAAACTTTTTCTATCGCAAAAACTTTCCTCTTTTGCCCTTTTAGGGCAAAATTCACCTTCAAAAATGCTCTTCTAAGGCAAAAGATTCCGTTTTCTGCGGAAAACGTCTTAGGGCTCTGCCCTAAGTACCCGTAAGTTTTTGAAAAAACTTAACAAAAACTTTTAATCTTCATCATTATGACGAAACGCCATACCTTTTTTGACATTAAGAAATCTCAGCCATAAAGGCTGAGATTTCTTATTTATCGATATTTTTTAATTATTGACTGCATTTGCTCCATATGTATTTCCATGTCGCTTACAAGCTTAAACTGATTTCTCGCCCTTACTAAATTATGGGTGTCGTACTTTGTTTTAAAATAGACATCTCCATTTATGTAGTCTGCCAAAAATCTAATTCCAACTTCAAAAGTCATGATTTTTGCACCGAGTGCTAAGGAATAAAGCTCGGTTTCGGTGAGGCTGGTTCCGGCTTGCTCAAGGAAACCCTTTGCATAGGCTTCGTACATTGGAAGGCTGAAACTTACCTTTGAAAGGTCGGCCTCGTCCTCTGCTGCAGTAGTTGCGCCTGCTCTTATAGAATCGCCAAAGTCAAAGGCGACAGCCCCCGGCATTACAGTGTCTAAATCAATTACGGCAACCTTCTCGTTTGTTTCGTTATCAAGCAAAACATTGCTCATTTTAGTGTCGTTGTGAGTCACTTTTAAGGGAAGTCTTCCGTCGTTTAACATGTCTATAAGCACAGACATGTCGTCCCTTCTCTCGTCGACAAAATAAAGCTCGTTTTTAACTTCGTCTAGCCTGTTTTTGGGGTTTTCAGAAATAGCTGTGTCCAGCTGTTTTAACCTCTCTACAGTGTTGTGAAAATTAGGGATTACCTCGTGCAGAGTGTCGGCGGGGTAGTCCTTTAACAGCGAAATAAAATCACCAAATGCACTGCCGGACTGATAAAGCATGTCTACACTTGTTGCAAAATAATGGGCGGTGGTATTTTCTATGTCTACAAAACATCTCCAGTAATTTCCATTTTCATCGACATGGAAAAATGTGCCGTCCTTTGCCCTTATTAAAGTAATGGTTTCCCTTAAAGGATTTCTATGGCGCTCTTTTAATTTTTGAGCCAAATAAGTGGTTACATTATAAATGTTCTCCATGATTTTTTCGGGAGATTTAAATACAAAATGATTAAGCCTTTGAATAAAGACGGGATGTCCTTTTGTGTCTACAAGAAAGGTGTCATTAATATGTCCGCCGTCGTGCACCTTAGCAGAAATCACTTCATCGGGTATGTCAAAATTTAAGGCGATTTGCTTTGCGTAATCTGAATTTATTACATTTTCCATGAGAGCCTCCGTGATTAATCGTTAATTGCAACTCTTGCAATTACGGTATTATTTGAATGAGTAATGCTTAAACTGCCGCTATATTCGGCAATAATTTCCGTAATATTGTCAAAGCTGTCTTTCTCTTCACTGCTTTTTTTCTCGAATAGATTATTTAGCATGCCCCAAATAGTCTTGTTTTTAAGCGTATTTGAAACAGAAATTCTTTCTGCAGTAGGTTCGTTGTACACTGCTTCAATAATTAATTGACGAGAAGCTGGAGTGATATTTAGATGAATAAATTTTTCTACATCATTAGATTTTTCACAGCTTTGAAGACCTATGTTTAAAAGCTCGTTTATAATAAAACAAATTTCAACCAAAGAAATATCAAATTCAGACAGGCTTATATTGCTTTCAAGTGTGATATCCTTAGTCTTTGCATAGGCGACCTTTGTAGCCACAAGAGCGTTGATAAACTGATTGTCGCTGTAGTGCCCTAGTAAAGGCGAGCTTGAATTGCTTTGCTTTGCAAGCTCTACATAAGAGCTAATTTCACGTGTCTTGCCTGTTTGAGCCATATCGGAAATTCTATCAAGCTGATAATCCAGATTTTTTTTGACGGTCTTATAGGAATTAATGTTTACAAACATAGTGTTAAAACTGTCCGCACGAATTGCGGTGATTTCGCTTTGAGCCATATTTGTCACATTTTTCACCTTATAAGTCGCCGCACCGTAAGCGGAGCGCAAAGAAAAGAATACGAAAATATATAAGATAAGGCATGAGAAAAATCTAATTTCAAAAGAATTTGTAAGCAAAATGTCGTTTAAAGAACCCATTGCCACTTGCAAGGTCAAAAATTGTATAGCACAAAGCAAGATGATGGCAGGGGAGACGCCTCTCCTAAAGAAGTAGTGAAGCGGATTTGCCATTAAGGCAACAGTGATTATCGTAAATAGCACGTATATTGCATTTACTACCACTATGCCGGAAAGTCCTGTGGCATCAAATGGGAGCTCTGTGAGCATGTGAAAGGAAAAATCACCTACAAAGACGTAGTTTGTTATCAAAACAAATGACGTCAAAAGCTTTTGCAAAATATTGTTTGATGATGCAAAAATTGAGGTGAGGAACAGGCAAAATACATTTGCGCAAACGGCGACAAAGTTTGCCGATTCCGCAGTCTGAGAAAAGCCTGCCAGTATTAAATTTGTAATTGCAGAGATTGAAAGTCCTGCGGCATAAATAAGTGCGGTCGTCAACAGTTTAAAGCGTTCTTCTAAAATAAGTGCAAACGCAAAGCTGTTACAAATGAATATTACTGTTAAAAGTAGCATTGTATCTCTCCTAATTAATATTAACTAATGTATTATATCATATAATCCTATAAAAAAACAAATTATTTTTACAAAAAATTCAAAAAATATTATTTTTATTTCTAAGCGCAAATAAAAACGAGCTCAAAAGCACAAATGTAAGAAGAATTTGAGGATTAAACTCAAAATTTAAGTAAAAATACGAGGGTAAAAAGTTGAGGATTATTTCACTACTTGGGAAAATTGTCCTTATATCGAAAAATATTGGATGTGTGACAAGTACTAAGGATATCAAAAAAGGAAATAGCACGCAGAAAATGCTTTGTCCTATAATCTTTTTAAAAGTCAGGCAAGAGATAAGGAGCAGGCCTTGGTAAATTAGGAGCTTTAAAATTTCAAATAAAATATTAAAACTATGATAATTTAGCATGGACGAGCATATTAATAAAGAGGCAAGCGCACTTAAAGTGCTAAAGAAAAACACAGGAGCTAAACTATAAAAACCTGCACGCGTTATGCCGACATAATTTGAATAAAGAGGGCTTAAGGTGCTTTGTGACATGTTGCAAATAAGCGCTACTGCAAAAAGAAAAATGCAGATAATGCCGTTTGCAAGACTTAGGGTAGAGGCAAAGTCTTCCGCTGTGCCACTTCGAGCGCTTTCAAGATTAACAAGCTCTATCTTAAAGGCGTTTTCCTGTGTCTTATAATAATTTATGGAGCGTGTAATTTCCTCAAAATTTAAATTATCGAAGTTATCAAGCATGTAGTTTTGGGCGATGTAGGGTGTCATAATTTCAAAAACTGCATTAAAAATTTCCTCGCTTACAAAATTATGATACAAATCATTTGGGTATCTTATTACCTTGATAGAATTATTTATTTGCCCGTTTTGGACTTTTTGCGAAAAATCTTCCGAAAAAACATAGGCCACATTTAAATCTTGACTTTCTACCGCATCAAAAAGCTCCTGTCGCTCACTGTATAAAATGAAATTATACTTGCTGTTTGAAACAAGATTTTTTGAAAGGCTTTCGTCTATTTCGGAGCTTGACTCAAAATAAATGCCGGCGTTTATGGCGCTTTGCCCGGGGGTTACTGCAAGGTAGCAGACAAAAAACACGGTAAACGGCAAGGCGAAAACACAAATTAGAAATAAAATATTTTTAAAATATTCTTTTGTGAAAATAATGAAGCTCTTTTTAAATGTAGTCATTTGTATAATCAACCTCCATTTTTTTCTTCATCAAAATTATTATTAATATGAGCATTACGGCGTTTGAAATCAGTAAAACTAAACTGCCGATTAGGCTGCTTGAAAAGCCGTATGCCATGGCGTTTCTTAAATGCAGATGTGGAGAAATAATGCTAATATCGCCTATGAATTTTGGCATAAAATCTATGGGTATAAGCCCACCTGAAATAATGAAAAATATGGAGTGCAAGAATAAATTAATTTCTATTGTGGCGATTTGATTTTTGCTAAAATTAAAAATTAAACACTCAAGCAGCACAAAAAATATGCATGCGTTTAATAGATAAGCGGTAGAAAAAAGCGAAAACTTAAAGCCGCTTAAAGAAAATAAAATGGTGAAAACCGTGGAATATAAGACAAAAATTATTACAACTTTAGAAAAGTAGAGAACAAGAGGCGAGCGACCGCTTCGGTTAAGATATTTGTACAGGGCTAAAGACTTGTCTATGTTTAGCTCCTTAAAAAAGAGGGAGGCGCTTAGAAATAGCAGAAATAGTGAAATTGAGATGGTGTAAAAGCCCTCAAGGCTCAAGCTGTCTGTATAGTCCAAATTTTGAATATCGAAGCTCTGCGCCCTTGTTAAATATGCGTTTACATACTCCAAGTTTATTTCAAGCACAGAATTTTCATCGAAATACCCAAGCTCTCTCGCGCGCTCTAAGACGGCATAAACTCCACTTTGTAAATTTAGCATGACATTTGATAAATTGTCGGAAAAACTTGTTATCAAAAAGTCTTCAATTGAGGTGGAGTTTGAAACATAGATTGTGGGAGACGGGTTTTGACCACTTAGCACACCGCTTAAAAAGCCTTCTGGAAAAACGACTAGGGCAGAGCTGTTTGAGTTCATTATACTTTCCTTGGCGTTTTCCTCACTCTCGTTGTACTCTACATTAAAGCTATTTTTGATGTACTCGTTTTCTAGCAAAAGATTTAATACCATTTGCGTTTGAGGAGTATTGTCGTGATTTACCACAATGACATCAAGCCTGAGTGAATTTTCACCCAGGCTTTTATTTGCAACTGTATATGCCGTGAATACGCTTAAAACGAGTATTAAAACAAGCGCTATCACTAGTATGATTTTGCCTTTAATAATTTTAAGTTCATTAATTAGTGCAGCGGCAAAAAGTGTCATTTTTCATCAAGCTCCAAAAAGTAGTAACAGGTTTAAAAGCTCTTCTATGCTTTTGTAGTCTGTGTTTTGATTAAACCAGTCATTTGCTAGACTGTCTTTAGTTATAGTCATGTCGAGGCTGTCGTTGCCTATATATGCAGATATGCTAAGCTCTTTATCCGACAGCGACGCCACGTCCATGGTGTAGGTATTTACCGAGTCAGAAACGATTAAGTTTTGCGAGGTGGCGGCGACATCGTAAGTCAAGGAAAATTCTGTCGTCTTGCCAAATACATTAATAGTATTTGTGAAAGTGTACACATTGTCTTCAAAGCTGTTTTTTAAAGTTAGTGTTTGAAAATTTTGGCTAAAGGCTATGTGGTCCAAAATTTTTCCTTCGGGATTAAACTCAAAATAAGTGTCTTCGCCCATTTCAAATCGCACTAAACGTCCACTGTAGATATGGGCGATTAAAGGGTTTGAGGAGAAGTTTTCGTCGGTAAGTGTATCTATTGCCTTTAAGAGCTCTGCCTTTAACTCATCGGGAGTAAAGGTCACCGAACCCGAATAAACGGTAAGTGCAGGATTGTTTATGAGGGCTAAAAAGCTTTCGTCTGCAAAAATTTCATTTACAAGTTTTGAGAGAGAGTCTTTGATTTTTTGTGCGTCTAAAGTGATTTCATATGTGTCGGCGGTAATATCGATATCGTTTATGGTAAGCGGAGTTTTTTCAAGCTCAACATACTCGATAGCCTCTATGATTTCGGCTAAATTGTCGGTAAGTATCTTTGCGATATTTTCATACTCTTCCATGTCCACCGCTTCAAAAACATCAAGCTCCTGCGTGGTAACGGGTGCCGTGCCTAGATAATCGCTTAATAAAGACGAGAGCTCAGAGCTCGGTGTGCCGTATATGTCATCGCCTAAAAGTGCAGGAAGGCTTATGGTTATATGTTCAGACGACAGCAAAAGCTCTCCGCCTATTCCCATGTAATTTGCTACGATTTTAAGTTTTTCCTCGTCTAAATCGGACTGAATATTTGCATTCACTCCGCCGTAAGCACCGCTGTACACGGCGTCTAACTCAAACGGTTCGTCTCCAAAATCTTTAAAGAAACTTATAAGCGGAAGCTCGTCGGAAAGCGTTTCTATCTCGTCCCCAATTTGTGAAAAAGTGCTTATGATTGCGCCGGGAACCGGTTTTGTGAGGGGGCTTGAGAAAAACATTATCCCAAAGATTACTCCTGCTATTAACAGTGCGCCGGCACAGCAGGATATGATGGCTATCATGCCTTTTTTGCTCTTTTTAGGGGGCGCTTGAGTATAGGGGGCAGGGGTTTGGGCATAATTTATATTTGAGTAATCAGTATTTGGTGATTGATTTGCGAAATAAGGTGTTGCGGTATTGCTCTCTACGGCAGGGACTTGAGCGTCTTGTGTTGTGGCAAGGC
Organism: uncultured Eubacteriales bacterium; assembly: GCA_964370635.1. GTDB lineage: Bacteria > Bacillota > Clostridia > Oscillospirales > Acutalibacteraceae > SIG603. The sequence continues at coordinate 74,250 of CAYJJU010000009.1, forward strand.
CGCAGTGTGGGCAAAATTTTGAATTTTCGGGTAACAGATTTTTGCAGTTGTTGCAGTTCATTATAGGTGTGCTCCTTTAGGTTTTAATTAATATTTTCGTTTGTGCTTGTTATTTTTCCGTTTTGTAATGTCATTGACCTGTTGCAAATTTTCGATACCTCTAAAACGTCGTGGCTTGAATAGATTAAAGAAATATCATGGGAATTTTTCAAAAAATCATTCATGTTCGCTATCGTCTTAGCATCGAGTGCCGAAAAAGGCTCGTCGAGGATTAGCAGGCGTGGTTTTGCCATTAGCGCTATGGCTATGCTGACTTTTTTTCTCATTCCGCCAGATAAACGAGTCACCTTTTTTTTAAGAATTTCTTCTATTTGCAAAAATTCCGGGATGAGGGATAAGAGTTCCTTATGGCTTTTTATTCCATAGACTGCAGAAAACAGGCTTAAATTATCTTTTACGCTTAACTCCTCAAAAAGTATAGGTTCTTGTGGCACATAGCCTATCGCCTTTTTTGCATTTTTATCAAGCGGCTTTCCCATAAATAATATTTCGCCGCCATCAAACTTATTCATTCCGGACAAAATAGACAGCAGAGTGGATTTGCCACTGCCGTTGTCGCCTAAAAGCGCTAATTTATCCGATGAGGACAGGGAAAAACTTATGTCGCAAAGCGAGAAATCCTTCGAGTATTTTTTATGTAAATTCGAAACTGATAAAATTATATTTTGCTTGTAAGACAAGGTGTGACCGCAACTTTTGCAAGTCGTGTTTTCGTTTTGAAGGCTTACTCCGCAATTTGAACAATACATAAATGCTCTCCTAAAATACATTACAATTTAGATAGCTATATACTATCCAAATAGTAATTATATCATAAAAGAGCATTTTTGCAAATAACTTTAACTGCTTATTTTGCGTTTTCTTCACACCAGCGCTTGACGTCCTTTACCGCATCAATTTTTGGAAGCACTACATTTGTTTTTGGGTCTATGCGTGTTCGCATGCTTGTGGGAAAGCTGTCAAAAAGTGGAGGAGGGTCAAGTTTTTTGTCGACCCTGTAGTCTGAATCCTGTCTATTAATCAAAAATATCAACTCCTTTTGCATTTTATAAGTTTATTTTCTCCAAAAATGCAAGAATATTAGAAAATACTTTGATATTTTTGTTTTTGTGTAAATTTTAATTGACGAAAAAGCCTAAATGTTATAAAATAATATAATGAAATCTTATGCGAGGTGAAGTGAATTGAATTTTAATTTTAATAAGTTTAAATTTAAATTAGATTTTTCGAGAAGAAACATTACAAAAGGCGTTTTTATTTTTTTGATATCGCTCTTTTTTTTAATCGTATATAATTTTGGGTCGCAAAACCTCTTTGGTCTTTCTGCGCTAATCACTACCGAGAGGGAAGACGCCCAAAATGTTGCTAATACCCAAAGCTTTTTACTAGAGGGCATAGAAGAAATTAATGTCGACTGGAAATACGGCGATATCGAGGTGTCGCTGATAGCGGGGACTGAAATAGTAATCACTGAGATGATAGGCGAGGAGCTTTTGTCAAGCGATAAGATGTATGTCCAAGACAAATATGGAACTATCGACATCGACTGGTGCGAAAAACCGTCGTCAACATCTTTGCAAACAGAGAAAAAGCTTATTATTTCTATTCCCACAGAAAGTACAATTGAAAAAATTGACATAAATAGCGAAAGCGGAGACGTCTTGTATAAAGATTTATTGGGAATGAGCGCAAATTTAAGCTCGTATGATGGAAATGTTACACTGCAAAATTCAAGTGGTGAAAAATTTCAAATTGACTCATACTCGGGCGACATAGCAGTAAGCGCAGTGCAGACAGAAAGCATCACCACAAAGACAAATTATGGAAAGCTTACAGCCGAGCAGGTCACGTCGGACTCTATTTATGCAAGGACTGGACAGGAGGATGTCTTTGTAAGCGGAAGCTTTGAAAGCTCTTCGGTCTCAAGCATAAACGGAGATGTAGAGTTTGTGAATACAGGGGCTATAAAAGATTTAAGCGCCTATTCTATTTTTGGAGATGTAAATTTATCTGTCGCCGAAAATGAGGGTTTCTGGTTTGAAGAAAGCACAGTTTACGGTGAAAGCAGTGTAGAGGGCTTTGAGTTTGAAGAATCAGAAGAGGGCAGATATTATAAATCGGATTTATTTGAGAGCAAGATAAAAATTTCAAGCACTCAAGGCAATGTAAGCCTAGCAAAAATTGCTTAGCCCTGATATATTCTGATAAATTTAATTAGGGAAAATATCGACACAGCATTTAGCAAAATTCCAAGGCCTAGCATGATTTGCGGTGACAGCATGCTTAAATAGTTTTGTTCCGGTAAAAATGAGGCGCCTGAGCCCAGTATGCTAAAAGTCACTATGATAACACCGGCGAGTGCTATTAAAAGGCGGCTTTTTGCCGCACCGAATACAAACATTGTAAACAGTGATATAGCCCCATATATTAGTCCAAAAGACAGGGATAAGGCGTAAATTTCAAGGCTGAAAGTTTCTGTCAGGTTAAAAGTGTAAGTTAGAAAGTTTACGCTTAGCGAAATTGTCAAAAACGCAAACATGCCTATATAAGTTAAGATGTATTTTGATAAAATTATATCCGATTTTTTGTATGGCATCATGCTTGCGAGTTTGTTCCATTTTGATTTCTCGTCTGTGTCGAGAGAACTAATAGAAATAGCAACCCCGTAAAATACTACTAGCATTACCATATAACTGTTGCCTGAAATGGACATGAATGTAGCAGTTAGTAAGAAAATTCCATACTGTTTTGTAATGCAGTAAATGTCTTTTAAAATTAAAGCTTTCATAGTCTACCTCCTAGATAAGTAAAGTATTATATCCTCTAAACTTGTGTGCTCAGTCATAAAAGTTTGGGGGATTTCGTTTTTATACACCAAGGCTTCATAGCCGTAACTTGTTTTTTTATTGCTAACTACGGCGCTGTCGGAGAGGGCCGTAAACTCCTCGTCTGTAAGCCGAATTAAAGCATAGTTTTCCAAAATTTTGTCTTTTTCTTCAAATAATACAAGGCTGCCGCAGTGAATAAAGGCGATATAATCGCAAATTTTTTCAAGGTCGGTGATTATATGGGAGGAAATTAGGATAGAGTTTTCCTCGTCTCTTGTAAATTCATTAAAAATATCTAAAATTTCGTCACGAACCATCGGGTCAAGACCGCTTGTAGGCTCGTCTAAAATCAAAAGCTTTGCGCCGTGTGACATTGCGGCTGCTATGGAAAGCTTCATTTTCATACCACGGGAAAAATCAGCAATTTTTTTATCGGCTGGAAGATGAAACTTTTGTATGAGTTTGTAAAAATAATCGCTGTCCCAGTTTGTGAAAGTAATTGCCATTATTTTTTCTATTTTAACAATATTTAAAACGGGAGGGAAGTAGCACTCGTCCAAAACTATGCCTATGTCCTGCTTTAAATCGGTAAATGAGGGGGAGGAGTTGTCAAGGCCTAAAACAGAAATTTCGCCGCTATCCCTTGAAACTGTATTCATAATAAGGTTAATTATCGTGGTTTTTCCTGCCCCGTTTTCGCCGACAAGCCCTACTATGGTGCCTTTTGGCAAAGTGAAATTTATCTCTTTAAGCTTAAAATTATCATAAGTTTTACTCAAATTTTTAATTTCTACACTAGTCATAATTAGTTGTCCTCCTGTAAAATTAGCTTCACCATTTCTAAAACTTCGTCTTCTGTAAGGTTGCAAGCTTTAGAAAGTTTGGAAATTTTTTCAATATGTGTTTCGATGTCTTTTAGATAGGCCTCTCGTATAATTTCGGTGTTTTTCTCCGCAACAAATGAGCCCTTACCTGCAAGTGAGTGTATATAACCGTCACGCTCAAGCTCTTCATATGCCCTTTTTGTGGTGATGACGCTTATGCGCAAATCCTTCGCTAAATTTCTGATAGATGGCAAAGCTTCGCCCGCATTTAAGCGGTTTGATACGATAAGTGTCTTTATTTGATCGTAAATTTGCTCATAAATAGGGATATTTGCGGAGTTGCTTATTATAATATTCATCATTGCCTCCTTGTGTACAGTGTATACTCTGTGATTAAAGTATATACCTAATATACACAGTTGTCAAGAAGAAAAAGACAGTTTAAGAAAAATAAATTTCTAAAACTGCCTTTTAAACTTTTATTATTAACTTTTAAGTAAGGCATCGCTAGTCGTGCTGAACACTTCGGCAAAATATTTTAACTCAATATCTGTTACAAAACGTTTGCCAGATTCTATTCTTTGTATGGCGTTTTTATCAATGTCCAGACCTAATAGTTGTAACTTTTTTGAAAGGCCATTTTGTGAAAGCTTTGGCTTTATGGCTTTGCGTAAATTTGCGATATTTTCACCACAAATATTACAATTCCCATTTCGACTTTTATTTTTGTACATAAATTTACCACCCTTTGACATTCACTACTTGTTTTTTTCTTATTATGTAATATAATTAAAGAAAAATGACATTCAGTAAATGTCGAAAGGTGATAAAATTGAAATTAATTGCGAAAATAGAAAATATATTTGTAGAAGTTGAAAAAAGTTTTACTGATTTAGATATATCAATTTTCAGTAAAACAGATTTTTCAGACCTATTTAGATATCATTTTTCATTTGGAGTGTTTATAAGAAATAAATTTCTTTATGCTAATTCTGACTTAAAAGCCGAATTTGAAAGTATAGGTATTAAAAATTGCGATGATATGTCAGCGTTCATAATAGAATTGTTTTATATTCACTGCAAGGGAAAATGCAGTAATAAAAAATAAATTGCTAAAACTGCCTTTTATCGCTTACATAAATAAAAAGAAATAAACCGTCTCTCTCCAAAGTCACGGTTTAATTTCTTTTAAACATTAACTCTCCGTTCTCAACTCTCAACTCTAAACTAAAATAAACTTCTCCACAGCTTTTGCAAATCCAAAGTCGTCGCAGGCTTCGGTTATGTGCTTTGCGGCATCCTTGGCACTTTGATTTGCATTTCCCATTGCAACCGATGTCCCTGCAAAATCTAGCATGCTTATGTCGTTGCCATTGTCGCCTATGGCCATCACATTTTCGGAATTTATGTTTAAATAGTCACACAAAAATCTAAGGGCATAACCTTTTGAGGCGTGTTTGTCGTTAATTTCCAAATTATCATAATCGGAATAAGTGATAGTGATATCGTGAAACTGCGACAGCCTTAAAATAATTTCTTCCCTTAAATTTTCGGGAATAAAGGGCATGTTAATTTTTGGGGGTAAGCAGCCAAATTCATCAATTCCTTGTTTTAGGCTGTCTATATAAGTATATTTTTTTCCTAAAAAATGATGCTTCCTTTCGGGTATGCCATAATTTTTAATTGCCTGGCTCAAATTTCTTTCTTTAGTCGCAGGCTGGCCGTTTAGATAGTACTCAAGGTAAAGTGGGTACTCGCAGAGTATTTCTTCAATTGCAAGTGCGGTTTCTCGTTTTAGTAAGGCTTCATGCAAAATTTGCTTGTTTTCAAGTTTATATACAGAACCGCCATTTGCCGTGATTGCGTAGTTTATTCCCTCAATTTCAAGCACGTCTTTTGGGATGTAGCTTACAATTCGTCCAGTGGCAGGCACCAAAATAACACCTTTTTCACGTGCATTTATGAGCGCCTCTCTATTTTCATTTGGCAAATATTTGTGGTCTATAATGCTAGTGCCGTCAAGGTCAAAGGCAAGTAGTTTGATGTCCATAAATAACTCCTTTTTCTTGTAAAATACTTAATAATATGTTATGATAATAATAACATATTTTTGCAATTTAGACAAGGTTTTCATTATTAAAAAAGTCTTGACTTTAGCCTTTGTTTGTGGTATCATATTACAGCCGCATACCATAGGCTTTAAGTGACTTAGTCCGCCAAACGGTAGCGAGATTATAGAAAAGGCAGGCAAAAATATGTTTGCAATCATTGAAACAGGCGGTAAGCAATACAAAGTGCAAAATGGCGATGTCATTTACATTGAAAAACTTACAGCAGAAGTTGACGAAACAATTAATTTCCCAGTAGTAGCTGTATTCGGCGAAGAGGGAACAAAAGTTGGTACTCCTTTAGTAGAGGGTGCAACTGTAGCAGGTAAAGTGCTAAAAAACGGTAAAGCAAAGAAAATTACAGTTTTCACTTACAAAGCGAAAAAAGGTTCAAAAAGAAAAATGGGACACAGACAACCATATACTAAGGTTCAAATCGAAGCAATAAACGCATAATGATTTATGCAGATTTTTTAACCTTACCACAGGGAGAGCTCATAGGGTTTAGAATAGCAGGGCATTCGGGTTTTGGTGAAATTGGCACTGATATAGTATGTGCGGCGGTATCGTCGGCGTTTTATATGGCAATTAACACTTTGACAGATGTCATGAATATAACCCCGCTTTCTTTAAGAGTGGACGAGGGAGAGGCTTTTTTTAGGATTGAAAATAAAGACGAGCCCATTTGCAGGCAGGTTTTAACAGGTTTAAAACTTCATTTGCAAAATTTAGAAGAACAATATCAAGATTACATTCATGTAAGTTATTTGGAGGTGTAAAAGATGCTTAAAATTAATATTCAACTATTCGCTCACAAAAAGGGTGTTGGTTCAACAAAAAACGGACGTGACTCAGAGTCAAAAAGACTTGGCGTTAAAAGAGCAGACGGACAATTTGTTTTAGCAGGTAACATCCTAGTAAAACAACGTGGAACACACATTCACCCAGGCAACAATGTTGGCAGAGGTTCTGATGATTCTCTATTTGCACTTGTTGACGGCAAAGTGAAGTTCGAGCGTATGGGACGTGACCGTAAAAAAGTTAGCGTTTATACAGTAGAGCAATAAATTAATAAAATTCTACCCGCTAAAATAGCGGGTAATTTTTTTTCCTTGAAAAAGTGGTTTTTATATATTATAATGTAATACATATCAATTAAAAGAGGTGAATTAATGGCAAAATATTTAATTGCGCATGACCTTGGCACGACGGGCAACAAGGCAACTTTATTTGATACCGACGGCAATTTAATTAAAAGTGTTGTTTCTCATTATGATACAAATTTTTTCAACAGCACATGGGCAGAGCAAAACCCTGATGACTGGGTAAAAGCTGTCTATGAAACTAATAAAATTTTGCTAAAGGACATTGATGCATCTAAAGTGAGCGCCCTTGCGTTTAGCGGCCAGATGATGGGCTGTGTGCTTGTGGACAAAAACGGAAATCACCTAAGGTCTGCAATTATTTGGGCAGATCAACGAAGCCTTAAAGAAGAGGACTTTATTAGAAGTAAAATTGATGAAGAAGAATTTTATAAGATTACAGGGCATAAAATAAGCGCCTCGTACAGCATAGAAAAGCTCATGTGGATAAAAGAAAACGAGCCGGAAGTGTTTAGTCGGGCACATAAAATGCTACAAGCAAAAGACTATATAATACACAAACTTACAGGGGAATTTGTAACGGATTTTTCCGATGCGTCGGGAACAAATGTCTTTGACCTTAACACATTTACTTGGTCTGATAAAATACTCGATATAATAGGAATAGAAAAAGATTTACTTCCAAAACTTTGTGAGTCAACGCATGTTGCGGGCATTATCGACGAAGAGACTTCAAAACTTAGCAATTTGCCTGTGGGTGTGAAAGTGATAGTCGGCGGTGGCGACGGAGTATGTGCGGCTGTGGGGGCAGGCTCTGTAAAAGAGAATGTGTTTTTTAACTATTTAGGCTCATCGTCATGGATAGCATACACCAGCAGGACTCCCGTGTACGATGAAAAAATGCGCACATATAACTGGGCGCATCTCATAAAAGGCTATGTCACGCCAAACGGCACTATGCAGGCGGCGGGAAATTCGTATAATTTTCTAAAAGATTTACTTTACGAAAATCAGGAAGATATTTACGAAAAACTTGACGAGGGCATACGCTCATCAAAAATAGGCGCAAATGGACTGATATATCTGCCTTATCTTTTAGGAGAGAGAAGTCCACGCTGGAACAGCCTTGCAAGAGGCGCCTATATAGGCATGAAAATGGAGCATGAAAAAGGCGATTTCATCAGAAGTGGAGTCGAGGGCATACTCATGAATTTATGCTTGATTTTTGACATATTCAGAAAAACGCAGGACGTAAAGGCGATAAATGTTATAGGTGGCCTGTCACAAAGTGGTGAGATATGCAAAATTCTTTCAGATATTTATGGAGTCGATGCCCATAGATTAAATTATCTTGAAGAAGCCACTTCGATAGGGGCGGCCGTCTGCGCGGGAGTAGGCGCTAGGGAGCTTTCAAGCTTTTTAGATGTCGATAAATTTATTAAAGTAGACAGCGTTACAAAATTTAGTGATGAAAACAATAGGGCATATGACGCTGTAAAAGAAGTATTTGATGAGTCGTATTATTCGCTTGTTAAAATATACGAAAAATTAGATAAAATATAAAATGAATGGAGTATTTAAAATGAAATTAACTGTACAAGAACTTGCAAAAATGATTGACCAAACCATACTTAAGGCCTTTGCAACACATGAAGACTTAAGAAAGCACTGCGAAACCGCTATGGAGTATAACTTTAAAACTGTTGCAATAAACAATGCACCGGTACCGTTTTGCAAAGAAGTGCTAAAGGGCAGTGATGTTATTTGTGATGCGGCAGTAGGCTTTCCTTTAGGACAATCTACTATAGAAACAAAAGTTTTTGAAACTATAGACGTAATAGAAAAAGGCGCCATGGAAGTGGATTATGTTATAAACGTGGGCGAGCTTAAAAGCGGAAACTTTGAGTACATTGAAGAAGAGATGACAAGAATAGTTGCCGAGTGCAAAAAAAGAGGCATTACAAGCAAGGTTATACTTGAAACTTGCTATTTAACGGACGACGAGAAGAGAAAAGTTTGCGAAATCGCACTTAAAGTTAAACCTGACTTTGTGAAAACTTCTACAGGTTTTGGCACGGGTGGCGCAACTATAGAAGACGTAAAACTCATGAAATCTGTAGTAGGCGATGAAATAAAAATTAAGGCATCAGGTGGAGTCAGAACAGTTGAAGATGCGCTTAAATTTATCGAAGCAGGCGTTTCAAGAATAGGCACAAGCAACGGCGTAGAGATTATTGAAGCCTATAAAAAAATGGTGTAAAGCACAGGACGTGTGACATTAAAAAACGGATAACAGCGATACAATTTTGTATATTGCTGTTATCCGTTTTAGTTTAAATTTTAGCCTAAAATCCTATCCCACTCAGCTTGGCAATCAGCAAGTGCCTGTTCAGGGGTTTTCTCACCGTCAAGCACGGCTACCCCTGCTTTTGTTAGTTCTGCAAGGCACTCTTGGGCACTTGGGAGGAACTTTGTTTCATTAATTCGTACATACGGATTATCCTGTGATACAGGTACAGAAGCATATGTACCAATTTCCTCCGCTATTTCACGGTTTTTATAAGTGATATACTTTACAAATTCCCAAGCCTTGTCTTTATCGCTACATCCTTCTGATATTGCGATATTTATACCATTGTCTATCATTTGCTTAGAGAAATCAGTATTTAGATTATGAGTAAAGATATGCTCGGGATATACTGCATTTTTTTCTTGGGCAATATCCATATTATCAAGTGAGCCTATAAGTAAAATTGTTGTTTCATCGGAAAAATCCTTTACGACTTCTTCCTCTGTTTTTTGTGATGTACCCGGCATTACATATCCATTTGTACCGAGTGTTTCGAGTAACTGCATTGTCTGGAGCATCTCGGGTGTATCTACTGTGAAAGTATCACCCGCCATTAAACTGCCGTTGTTTCCATATAAAATAGGCAGTATGGTATCCGTAGCACTTTTAACAGGCTCTTTATTTGTCAGCAAAAGCGACATGCCATAGTACCCTAAATCGGGATTTGTTCCCCACTGTGCAATATCAACTAATCCCTCATAATTTGTAATCATCTCCATACTGCCAGTAGGACCGATTTCTTTAAAACTATAAAACAGCGCCGAGGAGTCGGCAAACAGCGGCACACTGTATGTGCTACCGTCAATCTCGGTAAATGTATCTCCTCTAAATTCGGTGATATAATATTCTAAATCAGTGATATCTTGCTCTATTCCGGTGACATCAAGCGAGATTGCCTGTGCCATAAACTCATCGAGAGATGCTAATTTGTCGGCACCGTATAAATCCGCAGTGTGATATGAATTAACAGTGAAAATATCGGCGCTATTATTTTCATCTAACAGATAATCTACCATCTCATCTTCGGGGAGGGTTATGAGATTTACCTGTATATCGGGGTCGATAGTGTTAAACTCATCTATCAGTGTTTGCAAATAGGCTGTGTCATCGCCCTCGGTAAAGCACTGAACAAAGCTTAGTTTGTTTGCCGATACGGGGAGCGCATAATTGTCGTTAAAGCTTAAGATATCTTCCATTTCAAATTCAGCATAGTAATCAGACTTTGAAGAATTTTGAGTTATAATTACTGAAGCGTAATCCATATCCTCCAAATTAATGGGAAGATTTTCCGATATAAATGTAAAATTACCACCTACAACAGAATGTTCTACCATTATATGCTCGTCATTTGTCTCGGCATAAAACTGTGCAGAAAAATTTTGATTGACAGTGAAATAATATGGCCATCCCTCTTGATTGTCAAAATGGAAATTTACTATTATAGCACCGTCGCTTTCTAAATACTCCCTGCTAATTACAGGGTGTGTGACAGTCGCATAATAACCACTACTTGTTTCGACAATAGTTAAACTGCCCTCGGCGGCCGTGTCGCTGAGTTTTTCTTCGTCATCGGTGGATACACTGCTGTCCGTGCTTTCGAGTAAATCGCCTCCGCTTTGTGGTGTGCCCTCAATAAAATCACACGCCACAAGCGAGAACAGCATAGAAACTACAAGTAAAAACGCTAAAGCCTTTTTCATAATATCAACCCTTCTATCTTGAAATGCCTATCCTTATGCTAATCAAGGCCTGCTTTTATACACAAAGCCTCCAAGGCTTTCGTATTTTCTTAGTTCCTCTATGGGAAGAGTTCCAAAATCACTTGCGTCTGCAAGTTTTACATTTACAAATTTATCATTATTATTTAATGCCTCGCACAAAAGTTTATGGCCTTTTATTACATAGTGATAATGGTTTTTCACGCAGATTAATATTTCGTTTGATATATCATTTTTTGCGTCTTCCAAGCTGATGGTCGGGATTAAAGTTTTTGGAGAAATGCAAATTTTTAAGCCGTCTGCATTTTCGCAGGCGCTATCGGTTATCATTTTGGCAACATCTGCCGCAGGACACCATGTGCTGTCCACGATTAAATTATAATTTTTATAATCGAAATTATCGACTTTATAAATGTTTTTAAAGCGATCATTTTCAACTTCGGCACGCTCTAAAAGTTTATCTCTCGCTTCGCTTGCATCTTTATAGCTCTCTACACTTCCTCGGGCATCAAGCATTACCCTGTTTGCCGCTTCCATAGGGTCGATAATCATAAAGATTTTATACGATTTTTCGACAAAGTGAAACGCCATTCTTGAGTCAAATACTATGTCCTTGCCCTCGGACTCTCTTGAAATCTTAACAACTTCATCATCGATTACATGGTCGTAGCCGGGCTTGTTTTTCATCCACTCATTAAGCTCTAAAGTGCTAATGCCCATTTCCTGCGCAAGTTTTCTTTGCACTTTTCCTGTAGAATAAATAGTATATCCGTTTTGTTCTTCTAAAATTTTACAAACTGTCGATTTTCCGCTGCCCAGTTTTCCTGCTATAGTTAAAAACATTTTTACACCTCAATTTATACTTTTTATATATTCATCAATTGCTTTAGCCGCCGTCTTGCCTGCACCCATTGCAAGTATTACTGTGGCCGCACCTGTTACTGCGTCTCCGCCGGCGTAAACACCTTCTCTCGAGGTTTTGCCGTTGTCGTCTGTGATAATTCCGCCCCAGCGCTGTGTTTCAAGTCCGCCTGTAGTCGATTTTATAAGAGGATTAGGAGATGTGCCTATAGACATGATTACACAGTCTACATCGAGTAAAAATTCTGAATTTTCCCGTACCACGGGGCGACGTCTTCCAGAGTCGTCGGGTTCGCCCAGGGTCATTTCGACACATTTCATGCCGGTCACATGCATTTTATCGTTGCCTATAATTTCGGTAGGATTATTTAAGAGCTTAAACTCTATGCCTTCCTCTTTTGCGTGATGTATCTCTTCAAGCCTTGCGGGAAGTTCGTCTTCTGAGCGCCTATATACTATGTAAACATCTTTAGCACCAAGTCTTTTTGCGCATCTTGCGGCATCCATTGCAACGTTTCCGCCGCCTACAACGGCGACTTTTTTTGCGTCTTGTATAGGAGTGTGGGCGGTGTCTTTATACGATTTCATAAGGTTTACCCTTGTTAAAAATTCATTTGCAGAGTAAACTCCGTTTAAATTTTCTCCTGGGATATTCATAAACTTGGGAAGTCCTGCGCCCGAGCCTATAAATACAGCCTCAAAGCCCTGCTCTTCCATAAGTTCGTCTATAGACAAAATTTTTCCTATGACCATGTTGGTTTCAAGCTTTACACCTAAGGCTTTTAGTCCGTCTATTTCTTTTTGAACTATCGCCTTTGGGAGTCTAAATTCAGGTATGCCGTAAACTAAAACTCCTCCTGCCTTGTGAAGTGCTTCAAAAACCGTCACTTCATAGCCTTTTTTTGCAAGGTCGCCGGCACAGGTAAGTCCTGCAGGGCCTGAGCCTATTACCGCAACTTTATGGCCATTTGACTTAGGCTTGTTTGTATCGCTCGCTTCTTTTGATAATTTATAATCTGCGACAAAGCGCTCTATTCTGCCAATTCCTACAGGCTCGCCCTTGATTCCTCTTACGCATTTTTCTTCACACTGTGTTTCCTGCGGACATACACGTCCGCAAACAGCAGGAAGAGAGCTTGATTTTGATAAGGAGTCGTAAGCTGTATCAAAATCGCCTTTTGCTACATAGGAGATAAACTCCGGTATATCAATTTCTACAGGACAGCCTGCAACACAGGGTTTGTGTTTGCAGTTTATACATCTCTGAGCCTCGTCTATTGCCTGCTCTTTTGTATAACCTAGGCTAACCTCTAAAAAGTTTTTGTTTCTAATATTTGGGTCTTGTTCAGACATAGTGTTTTTCTTAAGTGACATATTTGCCATAGTGTTTTCCTCCCTTACTGTGCATCCTTAAATAGATTACATGCTTCTTCATGAGCCTCTTGTTCAAATTCTCTATACATGGCACTTCTTTTCATAGCTTCGTCAAAATCTACCAAGTGGCCGTCAAAATCCGGGCCGTCTACACAGGCAAATTTTGTTTGACCGCCAACGGTTAGCCTGCAACCGCCACACATTCCCGTGCCGTCTATCATGACAGGGTTCATGCTGACCATGGTTTTGATATTATATTTTTTTGTAAGCTGTGCCACAAATTTCATCATAATAAGCGGGCCTATTGCTATGACTTCGTCATACTCGTTGCCGTTTTTAATAAGCTCTTCAAGTGCATTTGTTACAAGTCCCTTTTGCCCATAGCTTCCATCGTCTGTCATCATTAAAAGCTTATCGCTTACAGCGTTAAACTCGTCTTCGAGTATTACAAGGTCTTTATTTCTAAAACCTACTACACTGTGAACGGTAGTGCCGTTTTGATGAAGCTTTTTTGCTATGGGGTAGGCAATTGCACAGCCCACACCGCCGCCTACAACCGCAACCTTTTTAAGGCCGTCTACATGCGAGGCAACACCTAGTGGCCCTACAAAATCTTTTATATAATCGCCCTCGTTTAAGGCGTTTAATTTTTGTGTAGTGGCACCAACGATTTGGTAAATTATTGTGATTAGTCCATTCTCTCTGTCAAAATCGGCGATGGTAAGGGGAATACGCTCTCCATCCTCGTCGACCCTCAAAATAATAAATTGTCCGGGTTCGGCCTTTTTTGCAATTAAGGGGGCGTAAACTTTCATGAGTGTAACTGTTGGGTTTAATATTTTTTTTGCTTTAATTTGAAACATAAGCGCTTTCCTTTCTATAAAAAAAGATGAAATCATCTATATGATATTATTAATTAATTTTACCATAAATCACACATTTTTGCAATGTGTTTTAAGCTGAAAATCATTTTAAACTTTGCAAGTTAGAAAAATTATTTTTTATGTCATATTTTAACACAATTTCATAGTATATAGTATTGCTTAGAAAGGAGTGCTATTATGAATACATTATTAAACGGTCAAAACTGTACTACAAATGACCCTGCACCACTGCCTGAAACTGTAGTTCCTGCAATGTCTTATATACCTTTTCAAGAGTGGGAAGAGGTATATCAAGTCTTAGACGGCTATAAGACGGGCACGATTTTCCCATGCCTTGACAAACCATTTTTAAGAGGGGGAGGAATGCAAAGATGAGTGAGCAAGAACTACTCAAACGCCGCATAGATGCATATTCCTTTGCGGCGTGGGAGCTTCATCTATTCTTAGACTCGCATCCGACTAACTGCGAGGCGGCAAAAAAACTCGATGAATACCATGCAGACATAGAAAAACTTACAGCAGAGTATGAGAGTAAATACGGCGCAATAAATTTGCGTTCAAGTGAAACTAGCAGATGGCAGTGGGTAAACGGCCCATGGCCTTGGGAAGGGGAGGGAGAAGACTAATGTGGGTTTATGAGAAAAGACTTCAATATCCAGTTAAAATTAAGACTCCAAATGCAAAGCTTGCAAAAATCATAATGAGCCAATACGGTGGCCCTCACGGAGAGATAGGAGCTTCCTTAAGATATTTAAGCCAGCGCTATACAATGCCTTATCCCGAACTTAAGGCAATTTTAACGGATATCGGCACCGAGGAGCTAGGGCACCTTGAAATGGTAGGGACAATAGTATATCAGCTTACAAAGAATTTAACGCCTGACGATGTGAGGGAGCAAGGCTTTGAAGATTACTTTGTCGACCACACAACGGCAGTTTATCCTCAAGCCGCAAGCGGAAGCGCATTTTCCGCCGCCGCCCTTGCCGTCACGGGGGACACTATAGCGGATATAACAGAGGATTTAGCCGCAGAGCAAAAGGCAAGGCTTTCTTATGATAATATATTAAGGTTTTGCGATGACCCCGACGTGCTAGATCCGATTCGTTTTTTAAGAGAGCGTGAAGTTGTCCACTATCAAAGATTTGGAGAAGGTTTAAGAATTTTAACAGACAGGCTAAATGAAAAGAATTTTTACGCATTTAATCCGGGATACGACAAATTTTAAGAAAGTATTATAAATTTCTTAATTCAAAGTAAAATTTATGTTAAGTGAAAATTATAAATTTATAAATATTTATAGAAAAATTGCTCTTTTTGTAAATTTGCGCGTGAATTTAAGATAATGCCGAATTTTGATTGGTGATTTTAAACATAATTATCGATATGCAATTGTAAAATTTGCTTGTTTATAAATAAATCTAAATAAATTTAAAAATATTTTGAAAAAACAGTTGACAAATTTATAAACTTAGCATATAATATAGTCAAGGTCAAACAAGGCCTACTAAAAAAAGGAAAGCGAGGACAATAATATGTCAAATAAACAAGTAAAGAAAATGAAGAACGAAAAAGTGGTAACTCGCAATGCCTTCGGTGCGAATTCAAACAGATTCGGTACACCTGACATTCAAGTTAGCTCTTACGAAATTACTATCGGCGGAGTAGCAATGCCTTTGGTTAAATTCCAATAAGCATTCATTTTCGAAAAAATCGGTGATGGACACCAAACTATATACAAAACATATAAGGAGATTATAATTATGTTTACAAACAAACCACAATCAATTCTAACTTCAAAAAAGAATAACGCAAAATCAGAAAAAAGAAGTAACGGCCAAACAAGAAATTCTCTTTCATTTAACAGTGCAGAGAAAAGAGCATGTTACATCAACATCGGTGGCGTAACAATGCCACTAAACAAATAATTTGAGTTCAAGTTTGTGATTTTTCACACCTCATAATAAATAAAAAATCTCACCGGATATATTTTCGGTGAGATTTTTTATTTGTTCAGGCTGATATTTATTCAATTTTCAAATCTTCGTCTTTGATTAGCCCGTATTTTTTAAATGGCAATGTGACAAGCAAGGTGAGTGCTGCCGGTAAAACGAAATGCATGAGTAGTATTAGTAAGATATTTGTCAAAAAATCGTTATTTGTCATTGCGGAAAATGCGCCGAATTGTCCTACTAAGCCGCTGGTACCCATTCCTGCACCAATCGAGGTGTTAGTCATGTGAAATACCGTTGTCGATATGGGGCCGAGTATTGCAGATACTATGATTGTGGGAAGCCAAATTATCGGTTTTTTCATGATATTTGCAAACTGTAGCATAGATGTGCCGATTCCTTGCGACAAGAGACCTCCCACACCGTTTGCCTTAAAGCTCATCACGGCAAATCCTACCATTTGAACCGAACAGCCGACCACCGCCGCTCCTGCTGCAAGTCCACTTAAGTCAAGCATTATGCAAAGTGCGGCAGAGCTTATTGGTGCGGTGAGCGTCATTCCTACAATTATAGCCACTAAAATTCCCATGGGAATGGGGGATAGGGTAGTCGCAGAATTTATCACAGAGCCAAGGCCTGTCATTAAAGCCGATATTCCAGGGCCCACCAAATTTCCCACAAGACAGCCGGATATTATCGTGACAAGGGGAGTTATTACGATGTCGATTTTTGTTTTTTTAGAAACTAGACCGCCGATTTCACCGCCTACAACTGCCGCAACGAATGCGCCTACGGGACCGCCGACACTATAGCCGAAGGCTCCGCAAATACCGCCTGAAAGCATTACCAAGGGGCTTGATTTTAGCCCTAGGCAAATCGCACTGCCTATGACGGCACCCACAACGGGTGAAGAAGCCGAGGCGATGGCAGAAAATTCTGATAGAAAACCAAGATAAGGTATAAGCGACAATTGTGACATGATAAGGCCTATAATTAGCGATGAAAACAAGCCAAGCGCCATAAAACTCATGGCATCAATAAAATAACGTTTGAAGTAATGTGAAACTATTTTTTTCATGGTAACTACATCTCCTGATCTAATAAAAAGTAGGTGCTGTGGCGTAATTGTAGAAAATTCGTAGGGGCGAACCTGCGTGTTCGCCCGAAACTAATAGTAAAATCCAAGGTTTCGGGCGGTCACATAGAACCGCCCCTATATTTATTCGCCATTTGGACGAAAATTATTTTATTACGGCACAGCCTATTAATTACTAATTGTTAATTATTAATTATTATACTACACCTTGCATAAGCATTGTGTCTGCAACTTTAATAAATCCTGCAATGTTTGAGCCTACTACGTAGTTTTTCTCATAGCCATATTTTTTAGAGGCTTCGTCTGCCTGTTTGAAAATATTTTCCATGATATCTTTTAGTCTTTGGTCTACTTCTTCAAATGTCCAAGAAAGTCTTAGGCTGTTTTGGCTCATTTCGAGTGCAGATGTAGAAACACCGCCTGCATTAGCTGCTTTACCAGGTCCAAAAAGAACTCCGCCGTTTATAAATACTTCTGTAGCTTCTAAAGTAGATGGCATGTTAGCGCCCTCTGCAACAGCAATTACGCCGTTTTTAACAAGAGTTTTTGCGTCTTCTTCATCAAGCTCATTTTGAGTAGCGCAAGGTAGTGCGACATCGCATTTAACTGTCCAAACGCCTTTGCCCTCATGATATTCTGAGTTTGGTCTGTATGCTTTATAGGCTGTAAGTCTTTCTCTTTTGACTTCTTTAATTTCTTTAATTGCATCAAGGTCAATGCCCTCTGCATCGTAAATCCAACCTGTTGAGTCAGACATGGTAACAACTTTAGCGCCTAGTTGATATGCTTTTTCGGCGGCGTAAATCGCAACATTACCTGAACCTGAAATTACAACTGTCTTGTCTTTAAAGCTGTGTCCGTTAGCTCTAAGCATAGCGTCTGTGAAGTAAAGTAGTCCGTAACCTGTGGCCTCTGTTCTAACCAAAGAACCGCCATAAGTTAAACCTTTACCGGTTAAAACACCTTCATAGATGTTTTTAAGTCTTTTATATTGGCCATACATAAAGCCAATTTCTCTGGCGCCTACGCCGATGTCACCTGCTGGTACGTCTGTGTCGGCACCTATATGTTTTGAAAGCTCTGTCATAAAGCTTTGGCAAAAAGCCATAACTTCTCTGTCTGATTTGCCTTTAGGGTCGAAATCAGAGCCGCCTTTACCGCCGCCTATTGGAAGACCTGAAAGTGAGTTTTTAAAGATTTGTTCAAAACCTAAAAATTTAATTACGCCAAGGTTTACAGATGGATGGAAACGAAGTCCACCTTTGTAAGGTCCTATTGCAGAATTAAACTGTACACGATAACCACGGTTAACTTGGACTTTGCCGCTGTCATCAACCCATGGCACTCTAAATTTAATTTGGCGCTCGGGCTCGGTGATTCTCTCTAAAATACCTGCGGCTTCATACTGAGGGTTAGCCTCGATAACGGGCTCAAGTGAAGTTAAAACTTCTGTTGCAGCCTGAATAAATTCGGGCTCGCTAGCATTTAGCTTTTTAAGTTCTTCAAGTTGTTTTTTTACATAAGACATGATAAGTTACCTCCAAAAAATTTTATTGGTGAATAAATTTATTAATTACTGTGATTTATATTAGCATGAATCTGTGTTTTTTTCAAGTGCAAATTAATAAAAAAGATGGAATTTTGAAATTTTTATTAGCTCATACTGCAAAAACGGCGTAAAAATAATACAAAAATCTCAATTATTTCAAATAATTGAATGTTGGAGCTTTTGTTCTTGCATATAAGCAAAACTTGACAAAATGCGAATTTTTATATAAAATTAATAAGATAAAGTGATTAAAACCACAGATTTTTAAAGGAGAAGATTATGTCTAGATTAACTTATGAATCCCCGCTTTCCTCAAGGTATGCGGATAAAGAAATGAAGTACCTTTTTTCGCCCGACATGAAATTTAAAACATGGAGAAAACTTTGGATAGCGCTTGCTAAAGCCGAGATGGAGCTTGGTCTTCCCGTGACAAAAGAGCAGGTTGAAGAACTTGAGAAATTTAAAGATGACATAAATTATGAAGTGGCGCAGGCTAAGGAAAAAGAAGTAAGACACGACGTAATGAGCCATGTGCATGCCTACGGAGTGCAGTGCCCCTCTGCCATGCCTATCATACATTTAGGTGCAACTTCTTGTTATGTTGGAGATAATACCGACATAATAATTATGACAGAGGCGTTAAAAATAGTAAGAAACAAGCTTGTAAATGTCATAAGAATTTTATCGGATTTTGCCTTAAAGTATAAAGATTTGCCAACACTTGGCTTTACCCATTATCAACCGGCACAACCTACTACAGTGGGTAAAAGGGCGACCCTATGGATACAAGAGCTATTAATGGACTTAGAAGATGTGGAGTATCAAATCTCTAAGGCGAAACTTTTAGGCTCAAAGGGAACAACAGGAACTCAGGCAAGCTTTTTAGAGCTATTTGACGGCGACCACGAAAAAGTAAAAGAGCTTGACAGAAAAATTGCCAAGGAAATGGGATACGAGAGCTGTTATGCGGTGTCGGGTCAAACTTATTCAAGAAAGCTTGACTACCAAATATTATCCATTTTAAGCTCAATCTCTCAAAGTGCGATGAAATTCTCAAATGACATAAGACTTTTACAGAATTTAAAAGAAATAGAAGAACCGTTTGAGAAAAGCCAAATAGGCTCGTCTGCAATGGCGTATAAAAGAAATCCAATGCGCTCTGAAAGAATTTCCTCACTTGCAAGATATGTAATGGTAGACGCATTAAACCCTGCGATAACGGCGGCGACTCAGTGGTTTGAGAGAACCTTAGATGACTCGGCAAACAAGAGAATTAGCGTGCCTGAGGCCTTCCTTGCAACAGACGCAGTTTTAAACCTTTACATGAATGTATCTGACGGCCTTGTTGTGTATCCAAAAGTTATAGAGCAAAGACTATTAAGGGAGCTTCCCTTTATGGCCACAGAAAATATAATGATGGACGCTGTAAAGCTAGGCGGCGACAGACAAGAGCTTCATGAGAAAATAAGGGTGCACTCCATGGCGGCAGGAAGAGTCGTAAAAGAAGAGGGTGGCGAAAACGATTTATTAGAGCGTATAGCGGCAGATGACAGCTTCCCGGTAAACATGGAACAATTAAAAGAAATGATAGACCCTAAAAAATATGTGGGCAGAGCACCACAGCAAACAGAAGATTTTATAAATGAAGTTGTAAATAAAGCTTTAGAAAAATATAAAGACTTAAATATGCAAACAGCAGAAATTAACGTTTAAAAAATAATTTAAAGTCATTTTATGACGGATAGGAGTTAAGTATGTGTGGTATAGTAGGTTATATAGGTGAAGAGCAAGCAACCCCGTTTTTGCTATCGGGTCTTGAAAAACTGGAGTACAGAGGCTATGATTCTGCAGGTGTTGCAGTTTATAATGAAGGGCAAATTAATGTCGTAAAAGCAAAAGGCAGACTTAAGGTGCTTGAAGAAATCACAGAAAATGGAACAAATGTTAAAGGTTGCGTGGGCATAGGACACACAAGATGGGCTACTCACGGTGCGCCTTCAGACGTAAACTCGCACCCTCAAACAAGCGTATCGGGCAAATTTGCCGTGGTTCACAACGGAATTATTGAGAATTACCTTGAGCTTAAGAATAGACTTTTAAGAAGCGGTGTGGAGTTTGTGTCCGAGACCGACACAGAAGTTGTGGCACAGCTTTTGGAGTATTACCACAAGGGAAATATAATGGAAACCATTTCAAAGGTCATAAGCAAAGTAGACGGAAGCTATGCTTTTGGCATAATTTGTGAAGATTATCCCGAAAGAATTTATGCGGTAAGAAAAGACAGCCCGCTAATAATAGGCGTTGGAGAAGGCGAAAACTATATAGCATCAGACGTGCCCGCTATTTTATCAAGGACAAAGAAAATTTACAGGCTAAACGATGGCGAAATTGCTGTTTTGACAAAGGATAATATCGGATTTTTCAATAGCGATTTAGAGTTTTTATCTAAAAAGAGCGAAACAATCACATGGGATATGCAGTCTGCCGAAAAAGGCGGATATGAGCACTTTATGATGAAAGAAATCATGGAGCAACCCGAAGTTGTGAGAAACACAATTTCTCCAAGAATTAAAGACGGTGAAATAGTATTAGACGATATTAAAATCACAAAAGAATATTTGGAAAACATAAACAGAATTATGATAGTTGCCTGTGGTACCGCGTATCATGTAGGAGTTGCGGCAAAATATATATTTGAAGAATTTTTAAGAATACCGGTAGAAGTCGATGTTGCATCTGAGTTTAGATACAGAAATCCAATAGTTGATGACAAAACTTTAGTGCTAATCATTAGCCAATCAGGCGAAACAGCCGACACACTTGCAGCGCTTAGAGAGGCCAAAAAACGAGGAGCCAGAGTGTTATCGATTGTAAATGTTGTGGGAAGCACAATAGCCGCTGAATCTGACGACACACTTTACACATGGGCAGGGCCTGAAATTTCTGTTGCTTCAACAAAAGCATACAGCACTCAACTTGTTGTAATATACTTAATTGCACTGCGTTTTGCAAAAGATTTAAACACTTTAAGCGAAGAGGTATATAAATCTCATGTAGCAGACATACAAAAAATTCCTGAACTCATAGAAAATTCTTTGAAAAATAAAGAAAACATACAATTTTTCGCCGCAGAACATTTTAATAATGAAGACATGTACTTCATCGGCAGAAATCTAGACTTTGCCGTTTCACTTGAGGCTTCACTTAAACTTCAAGAAATATCTTATATCCATTCAGAGGCATATACAGGCGGCGAATTAAAGCACGGCTCTATTTCTTTGATAGAAGATAAAACGCTCGTAATAGCCTTTGCGACACACGGCGGACTGTTTAACAAAATGATGTCAAACATCAAAGAGGTTAAATCTAGAGGCGCAACAGTGCTTGGCGTAATTATGGACGAAGAGGATAAAAGAATTTTAGGCGATGAGGTTGATTTTCTATTTGAAATACCAAAAGTGCCCGATTTTATGATACCATCACTTGCAGTGATACCTTTCCAACTTTTTGCATACTATGTAGCCTCAATGCGTGGCTGTGACATAGATAAACCAAGAAACCTTGCAAAATCGGTAACGGTTGAATAATAACCACGTGTGAAACACATGGAGTGAAGAGCGACGTTTCGTCGTCCGTGGGATTTTCACAAAATTTCCTATTAATATGTAGGGCAAGGGCTCTGCTCTTGCCTATTTAATAAATGTTGGGAGTAAAACAGCAATGGATTTTATAAAACTTGCAGAAAAAAGAGTAAGTTGTAGAGCCTACGACAGCCAAAAAGAAGTATCAAAAGATGATATCACAGAAATTTTAAGGGCAGGGACATATGCGCCCTCTGCCTGCAACTCACAACCGTGGAGATTTGTAGTTTGTGATAAAGAAAATGCAAATAAGATTGCTCATTTAATTATAAGAGAAGATTTGAAAATTAATCACTGGACGGTGGATGTTCCGGCTTTTGTTGTCGTGTGCGAGGAAAAAGTAACTTTGATGAAAAGTTTAAACGCACAAGACCAGCAACATTATGCGCAAATTGATATAGGCTCTGCAATGACAAGTATTTGCCTTGCAGCAACCGATAAGGGGCTTGGCAGCTGTATCATAGGAATTTTTGATGAACCTAAAATAAAAGAGCTTTTAAGCATTCCGGAGGATGTAAAAATTAGAGCGGTAATTGCAGTGGGTTATCCTAAAAACGATAACACAGCGGCAAAGCCAAGAAAGCCTGAGAGCGAAAAAATTAGTTTTAACAAATGGTGATATAGTCTTTTTTAGAAAGGAAGATTAACAAAAATGAACACAAAAAAATCGTATAAAGAAGCGGTGGTAGTGCTGGATTTTGGCGGTCAATATGCACAACTTATAGCAAGAAGAGTAAGAGATTTAGGCGTATACTGTGAAATTAAGTCTTATAAAACCGATTTAAGCGAGCTTAAAGGATATAAGGGCATTATTTTTACAGGCGGACCAAGTGTAGTGTACGAAGAAACAGCGCCAAAATGCAAAAAAGAGATTTTTGAAATGGGTATCCCCGTGCTAGGCATTTGCTATGGCGCACAGCTAATGGCATATCTTTTAGACGGAAAAGTAGACAGCGCCGAGGTGCGTGAATACGGCAACACGGAAGTAGATTTTATTGAAGACTCAAAGGTTTTTGCTGGAATAGAAAAAAGTACGTGTTGGATGAGCCATACTTATTATATCTCTCAAATGCCGGAAGGCTTTAAAGTCAGCGCAAAAAGCGAGTTTTGCCCATGCGCCGCAATGGAAAACGAAGAAAAAAAATTATACGCAGTACAATTTCACCCAGAAGTTGAGCACACCCACTGCGGTGAGAAAATTTTAAACAAATTCCTTTACAACATATGTGAATGCGCAGGCGACTGGAAAATGTCATCTTTTGCAAAGACCACAATAGAGAACATAAAAGCGCAAGTAGGCGACAAAAAGGTTTTATGTGGGCTCTCAGGCGGAGTTGACTCATCGGTAGCCGCACTTCTAGTACACAAGGCAATAGGCAAAAACCTAACATGCGTGTTCGTAGACCACGGCCTTCACAGAAAAAACGAGGGCGACATGGTTGAGGAAAAATTCAGAAAAGAATTTGACATGAACATTATAAGAGTTAATGTTGCAGATAGGTTTTTGACAAAACTAGAAGGCGTGTCAGACCCTGAAACGAAAAGAAAAATAATAGGCGAAGAATTCGTAAGAGTTTTTGAAGAAGAAGCAAGAAAAATTGGTGCGATTAACTTTTTATGCCAAGGCACAATCTATCCCGACGTAGTAGAAAGCGGAACAGGGGAGGCAGCAGTGATTAAAAGCCACCACAATGTAGGCGGACTACCCGACGACATAGAATTTGAAGGCCTAGTAGAGCCACTTAGAGATTTATTTAAAGACGAAGTAAGAAGAGTAGGACAGGAACTCGGCATGGAAGAAAGTCTAGTATGGCGCCAACCTTGCCCAGGCCCCGGCCTTGCCGTAAGGATAATGGGTGAGATAACAAAAGAAAGAATAAGCACACTTCAGGAAGCGGACGCAATTTTCAGAGAAGAAATCGCCCTTGCCGGACTACAAAGGGACGTAAACCAATACTTTGCAGTAATGACAGGCTCAAGAACAGTAGGAGTAATGGGAGATGAGCGAACCTACGGCGAAGTGGTAGCCCTAAGAGCAGTAACAACAACCGACTTCATGACAGCAGACTGGGCAAAACTACCAATGGATTTGCTAGGTAAAGTGTCAAATAGAATAGTAAATGAGGTAAAAGGAGTAAACAGAATAGTATACGACATAACCTCAAAACCCCCTGCTACTATTGAGTGGGAGTAGCACTCTGTGGATGTTATATGCAGAAAATATACAGAAAACACCC